>NZ_JAAIJQ010000067.1 GCF_010820565.1 Thiorhodococcus minor
CCCCCCCCCAGCCAGCCCTACACCTCGCTCCCCCCCACCACCGCCCCGCCACCAAAGACAGCCCTCCGCCCACCCAACTCACCCCTGACCACAGACCACAGACCACAGACCACTGACCACCGAGAGAGACCCCATGCCGACTGCCCAGCCCATCGACCTGGACGCCGTGTCCGGCATCATCCGCGAGCATGCCGACCTGCCGGGCGCCATGCTGCCGACGCTGCATGCCATTCAGCACAAGCTCGGCTGGATCCCGGCCGAGGCGGTGCCGCTCGTCGCGAGCGCCCTCAATGTGTCACGGGCCGAGGTGCAGGGTGTCCTGGATTTCTACCACGAGTTTCGCCGCACACCCCCGGGCCGGCACGTCGTCCAGATCTGCCGGGCCGAGTCCTGCCAGGCGATGGGGGGGCAGGCGCTCGAGGCCCATGCGCGCGCCGAGCTCGGCGTGAATTTCCATCAGACGACGGATGATGGCGCCGTTACGCTGGAGCCCGTCTACTGCCTCGGCAACTGCGCCTGCTCGCCGGCCATCCGTGTCGACGACGATGTGCATGGGCGTGTCAGCGCAGACGGCTTCGATGCACTCATGGCCGAGCTGCGCGGCGCGGAGGCGGCGGCATGAGCATGCGTCTCTTCGTCCCCTGCGATTCGAGCGCGCTTTCGGTCGGCGCGGACGCCGTGGCGCGGGCCATCCAGGCGGAGGCCGAGCGGCGCGGCGATGCCGTCGAGCTGGTCCGCAACGGCTCGCGCGGCCTCATGTGGCTGGAGCCCATGGTCGAGGTCGAGACGCCGGCCGGACGCATCGCCTATGGCCCGGTGACACCCAAGGATGTGCCCGAGCTGTTCGACAAAGGCTTCCTCGACGGACGACCCCACCGCCTCGGGCATGGCCTGACGGATCACATCCCCTATCTGGCGGGCCAGGAGCGGCTCACCTTCGCCCGCGTCGGTCTGGGCGATCCGCTCGACCTCGACCACTACCGCGCCAACGGCGGATTCGCCGGCCTGGAGCGGGCGCTCGGGATGTCGTCGGCGGAGATCGTCAAAGAGGTGACCGACTCCGGCCTGCGCGGCCGCGGCGGAGCGGCCTTCCCCACCGGGGTCAAATGGAAGACGGTGCTAGACGCGGAGGCGGATCGGAAGTATGTCGTCTGCAATGCCGACGAGGGCGACTCCGGCACCTTCTCCGACCGCATGCTCATGGAAGGCGATCCCTTCTGCCTCATCGAGGGCATGACCATTGCCGCGCTCGCCGTGGGCGCGACCCAGGGCTACATCTACAACCGCTCCGAATATCCCCACGCGCAGAAGACGCTGCAGTGCGCCATTGCCAAGGCGCGGGATGCCGGCTATCTGGGGCCGGACGTCTGCGGCTCCGGACGCGCCTTCGAGCTGGAGGTCCGCATGGGCGCCGGCGCCTACATCTGCGGCGAAGAGACCGCCATGCTGGAGAGCCTGGAGGGCAAGCGCGGGCTGGTCCGCTACAAGCCGCCCTTGCCGGCCATCTCAGGCCTCTTCGGGCGGCCCACGGTCATCAACAACGTCATGAGCCTGGCCTCGGTGCCCATCATCCTGGCCCAGGGCGCCGGCTTCTATCGCGACTTCGGCGTCGGGCGCTCGCACGGCACCCTGCCGTTCCAGCTCGCCGGCAACATCCGCCACGGCGGCCTGGTCGAGAAGGCCTTCGGGCTGACGCTGCGCCAGCTGCTCTACGACTATGGCGGCGGCTCCGCGAGCGGCCGGCCGATCCGTGCCGTCCAGGTCGGCGGCCCGCTGGGTGCCTATATCCTCGAGTCGCAGTTCGACGTCCCGCTCGACTACGAGGAATACACCAAGATGGGCGCCATGATCGGCCACGGCGGCATCGTCGCCTTCGACGACAGCGTCGACATGGCCCAGATGGCGCGCTACGCCATGGAGTTCTGCGTCATCGAGTCCTGCGGCAAGTGCACGCCCTGTCGGATCGGCTCCCAGCGCGGGGTCGAGGTCATCGACCGCATCATCGCCGACCAGGATCGCGCCAAGAACCTCGCCCTGCTGGACTCTTTGTGCGACACCATGATCAAGGGCTCGCTTTGCGCCATGGGGGGCATGGCGCCCTATCCGGTGCTCTCGGCCGTCAAGCACTTCCCGGAAGATTTCGGGATTCACCCCTCGGCGCGGGCGGCCTGACCTGGCGCTCTGGCTCCCAGGCTCCAGCATGGGAGTCCGTCAGCGACGCTCCAGCGTCGTGACCCGGCCCGCAGAGCGGGCGGCTTGCATTCCTACGCGGAGCGTGGGAGCGAGATAGCAATGACGCGAGCCCGGCTCGCGGGAGTCAGATCCATGTCCCTGCATCGTGACCTCGACTACGGAACCCCGGCCCGCGTCAGCGAGCACTGGGTCAATCTCACCATCGACGGCCAGCCGGTCTCGGTGCCCGAGGGCACCTCGATCATGCGCGCGGCGGAGGAGAACGGGGTCCCCATCCCCAAGCTGTGCGCGACCGACAGCATCGAGCCCTTCGGCTCCTGCCGCCTTTGCCTGGTCGAGATCGCCGGCAAGCGCGGCTACCCGGCCTCCTGCACCACGCTGGCGGAGGAGGGGATGCAGGTGCGCACCCAGTCGCCCGAGCTCATGGAGCTTCGGCGCAACGTCATGGAGCTCTACATCTCGGACCATCCGCTCGACTGCCTGACTTGCTCCGCCAACGGCAACTGCGAGCTGCAGGACATGGCCGGCGTCGTCGGCCTGCGCGAGGTGCGCTATGGCATGGACGGTGAGAACCACTTCGACGCCGAGTCGGCCAAGCCCAAGGACGAATCCAACCCCTACTTCACCTTCGATGCCGCCAAGTGCATCGTCTGCAGCCGCTGCGTGCGGGCCTGCGAGGAGGTGCAGGGGACCTTCGCCCTCACCATCTCGGGCCGCGGTTTCGCGTCTCATGTCGCCGCCGGTCAGGACGAGCCCTTCATGACCTCCGAATGCGTCTCCTGCGGGGCCTGCGTCCAGGCCTGCCCCACGGCGACCCTGATGGAGAAGTCGGTCATCGAGCTGGGCCAGGCCGAGACGTCGGTCGTGACGACCTGCGCCTACTGCGGCGTCGGCTGCGGCTTCAAGGCTGAAATGAAAGGAAACCAGGTCGTGCGCATGACGCCCTGGAAAGACGGCCAGGCCAACCACGGCCACTCCTGCGTCAAGGGCCGCTTCGCCTGGGGCTATGCGACCCATCCGGATCGCATCACCACGCCCATGATCCGCAAGCATATCCAGGACCCCTGGCAGCCGGTGAGCTGGGAGGAGGCGCTGGACTACGCCGCCTCCGAATTCAAGCGCATCCAGGCGGAGCACGGACGCGGCGCCGTCGGCGGCATCACCTCCTCGCGCTGTACCAACGAGGAGACCTACCTGGTCCAGAAACTGGTCCGCGCCGCCTTCGGCAACAACAACGTCGACACCTGCGCCCGCGTCTGCCACTCGCCGACCGGCTATGGGCTCAAGCAGACGCTCGGCGAGTCGGCCGGGACCCAGACCTTCGACTCGGTGCTCGCCGCCGACGTCGTCATGGTCATCGGCGCCAACCCCACCGACGGGCACCCTGTCTTCGCCTCTCAGCTCAAACGGCGGCTGCGCGAGGGCGCGCGCCTCATCGTCGTCGACCCGCGCGGCATCGATCTGGTCAAGAGTCCGCACATCCAGGCGGACTACCACCTCAAGCTGCTGCCCGGGACCAATGTCGCCATCCTGGACGCCCTGGCGCATGTGGTGGTGACCGAGGGGCTGGTCGACGAGGCCTTCGTCGCCAGCCGCTGCGAGGCCGATTCCTTCGCGGCCTGGCGCGATTTCGTGGCGCTGCCGGAGCATTCGCCCGAGTCGCTGGAGGCGACCATCGGCGTGCCGGCCGAGCAGCTGCGCGGCGCGGCGCGCCTCTTCGCCGAGGCGGGCAACGCGGCCGTCTACTATGGCCTTGGCGTGACCGAGCACAGCCAGGGATCGACCGCCGTCATGGCCATCGCCAACCTGGCGATGGCGACCGGCAACATCGGGCGGCTGGGCGTCGGCGTCAATCCGCTGCGCGGCCAGAACAACGTCCAGGGCTCCTGCGACATGGGCTCCTTCCCGCACGAGCTGCCCGGCTACCGGCATGTGTCCGATGCCGCGACCCGCGCCCTGTTCGAGGGCGAGTGGGGCGTGCAGATCGACCCCGAGCCCGGCCTGCGCATCCCCAACATGTTCGAGGCGGCGCTCGACGGCAGCTTCAAGGGCCTCTATTGCGAGGGCGAGGACATCGTCCAGTCCGACCCCAACACCCAGCACGTCCAGGCGGCGCTCTCGGCCATGGAGTGCCTGGTGGTGCAGGACATCTTCCTCAACGAGACCGCCAAGCTCGCCCACGTCTTCCTGCCGGGCTCCAGCTTCCTGGAGAAGGACGGGACTTTCACCAACGCGGAGCGGCGCATCTCCATGGTGCGCAAGGTCATGCCGCCGCTGGGCGGCAAGGCGGACTGGGAGGTGACCGTGGAGCTGGCGAAGGCGCTCGGGTATCCGATGGACTACAGCCATCCCTCCGAGATCATGGACGAGATCGCGCGTCTGACGCCGACCTTCCAGGGCGTGAGCTACGAGCGCATCGCACAGCTCGGCAGCATCCAATGGCCCTGCAACGAGGCGCAGCCAGAGGGCACGCCCATCATGCATGTCGATGCCTTCGTCCGAGGCAAGGGGCGCTTCATGGTGACGCGCTATATTCCGACCGACGAGCGGGTCAACCAACGCTTCCCGCTGCTGTTGACGACGGGGCGCATCCTGAGTCAGTACAACGTCGGCGCCCAGACCCGGCGCACGCCCAACGTCGAGTGGCACGGCGAGGATCGCATCGAGATCCACCCGCACGACGCGGAGGAGCGCGGCATCCGCGAGGGCGACTGGGTCGGCGTCAGCAGCCGGGCAGGCGAGACGGTGCTGCGCGCGACCGTCACCGAGCGCGTGCAGCCGGGTGTGGTCTACACCACCTTCCACTTCCCCGAGTCCGGCGCCAACGTCATCACCACGGACAACTCCGATTGGGCGACCAACTGTCCCGAGTACAAGGTCACGGCGGTGCAAGTCGTCCTGGTCAATCAGCCGTCCGAGTGGCAGGAGCGCTACCGGGAGTTCTCCAAGCAGCAGCTGGACCTCTTGCCGCGCAAGTCGAAACGGGCTGCGGCTGATCTTTGAGCCAGAAAGGACAACAAATCAATCACCTAGGGTGGACAAGCACAGCGCAGTCCACCAGCGCCGGAGCTGGATCCGGTGGACTTCGCCCTGGCTCGTCCACCCTACGGCCTGTCAGTCAAGGGTTTGAGCCCAGAGACCACTGATGGAATGCCCACTGCCATTGAGCCTGACACCAGAGGATGACGCCCCGATCGAGGACTGGCCCGACCAGTGCCCGGTCGAGGTGCATCAGCTCGACGGCGGACAGGTGGTGCGGCGTGCCGACCGGGTCATCGAGGAGGTCCCCGTCGCCCTGGTCTACAACTGCATCTCGCACGCCGTGATGCTGGCGACGCCGACGGACCTCATCGACTTCGCCCTGGGCTTCAGCTTGACCGAGGGCATCCTGCGCTCGGCCGATGAGATGCTCGACTGCGACCCGGGCAGGGCTGGCGAGGCCGGCATCGAGATCCGTCTCTCCATCTCTGGCTGGCGCTTCGCCGAGCTCAAGGAGCGGCGGCGCACCCTTTCCGGCAAGACCGGCTGCGGTCTCTGTGGTGTCGAGAGTCTCAAGGCGCTGGAGCGGCCGACGACCCGCGTCCGGCGCACCTGCCGCCCGGCTGCGGGCGCCATCGGCCGCGCCCTGGCGGAGCTGCCCAGGCACCAGCACCTCTTCCGCGAGACCGGCGGCGGGCACGCCGCGGCCTGGATCGACGCCAGCGGCTGCGTCGAATTGGTGCGCGAGGATGTCGGCCGACACAATGCCCTGGACAAGCTCATTGGTGCGCTCTACCGGCAAGGCTTCAAGCCGCACGACGGCTTCGTCATCTGCACCAGCCGGGCGAGCTTCGAGATGGTGCAAAAGACCATGACCGCCGGCATCGGCCTGCTGGTCGCGGTCTCCGCGCCGACTGGCGCCGCGGTGCGCCTGGCGGACGAGGCCGGCATGACCCTGGTCGGCTTCGCACGTGGAGAGCGGATGCTCGTCTACACTCATCCGGGGCCGATCTTGGACTGACGCGGCTTCTACGGGCAGGTGCCGCGCCGGTCTCGGATGTGCTCGCTGGCCGGAAAATCCTTTAGCGTCGATTCGGTAATTCGAACCGCAAAGGCGCAAAGGACACAAAGAAAAAACGAGTCTTGCCTGTTCCGTGTCGTTCACCCGTGAGTGCCGCGCTCGACTCCGAGCTGCGATCCGGGTACTGATGTGAGCGCCATCAATGCTGGGAGTGTCGGCCTCCAGGCCGACAGGTGTTGACCTGGAGGCCAACGCTCCCAGCGTCCCGCTCTCCTCAAGAACAAGATGGGATGGAGCTAGGTGCACAAGATCCGCGCCGCAACGCATTGGAATCCTTTGTGCTCTTTGCGCGCTTTGCGGTTCAAATTCCCTATTACCCGGAGCTGCCCATGGACATGCAAAACCTTGTCAAGATGGCGAATCGCATCGGCGACTTCTTCGGCGCCTGGCCTGATCGCGATCAGGCGCGCGAGGAGATTGCCGGTCATCTCAGGCGTTTCTGGGACCCCCGCATGCGCGTCGAGATCATCGATTACGTCGAGTCGGAGGGCGGTGCCGGCCTCCAAGACATCGTGATCGAGGCCGTCAAGGCGCTCGAGCGACCAGGCGCGCCGGCTTAGGGAGTGTCCGTCAACTGCCTCCCGCTGTTCTGGTTACGAAGCTCCTGCTTCGTGACCTCGGCGACGAAGCGCTGCTTCACGACGCCGAGCACTTCCGACCCCTGCACCAGGCCAAAAGCCGGGCTTACCCTCAGACTCGCGAAGCGGAGCTTCGCCTCGCGGGTGACGCAGCTGGAGCTGCGTCACCAGAGACCCGAATCGGGAAACAAAACATGGACAGCTCCTTAGTCAGCGCAACCAGCCGTCTCCACTCGCGTCCCGCCGTTTGGGCGTTTCACGTGTTCGCTGGTTTTGGTGGTGGTTTTCAACCGCCGCCGGTGGAAAACAGCCTGTCAACCTTTTGTGCTAGCGTGTCTCTGCCCCCGATAGCTGCCGCCGCATCATCCGTGCGTGCAGATGGTGTTTCGGCACGCGCCGCCGCGCTTGGTCAAGGTCCGCGATCGACTACTAAGGCATGGCGAAGGAAGAGGGTAGATGGCACTGGCACTGGCATTCGCATTGCTCAGTCAATTCGTCAGGAATTCTTTCGCGTCCGCGTGGTCATTGGTACTTACACGGGCACCGAGCCGATTGCGCTCAGAGACAGAGCCAGTCGATCTCCCAACTGGAAGCGACCGAGAACCCAAGATGAAAAAAGCGCTGTACATGCATAACGATCGCCATTCTCGTCCTTGGCTCGAAGATTTCGCGCGCGCCCTCATGCAGAGGGGAACGGACGCCCGGCTTCTGCTGGAGGCCGATTTCGACGGCTGGGGGCACGCCGATGTCTCGGACGGTCCGTCGCGGCTGGAGGCGCGCATCCGCAGTCTGTTCACAGGCTTCGCTGGCGCCACCTTTACGAATCCCGCGCTGAACGGCAGTTTCCTCGCCCGCGGCGGTCGTTGGGGCTGAGCCTGGTCGGGCGCTCCCGCCGGGCGTCTTGCTGGATGACCGGCGGTGTCCCGCTCCCCCCGTGCTCAGGCGGCCGAGCACAGCCTCTAGAGCCAGCCAGGCGCGCCTCCACCTCGGGGTGAGTGTGTCTCGGCTGCTCACCCCGCGACGCCACTTCAGCGCGCTCATCGCGCCGAACAGGAGGAACCGCGAGTCATGGCCGATTCCCTGCTCATCATCGAAGACGACACCACCTTTGGCCGCGAGCTCGGCCGCTATTTCGCCTCCAAGGGCTGGGAGGTCCACGCCGCCAAGACGCTGGCACAGGCAAGGAAGGCCGTCTTGGAGGAGGGTGTCGACCCGCTCGTCATCATTTCGGACATGAGCCTGCCCGACGGCAATACCCTGGACCTGCTCGAAGAGGCCCGGGCCGCGCGCGCGGCGGGTGAGTGGATCCTGCTGACCGGCTATGGCGGCGTCTCCGATTCGGTACGCGCCCTGAGGCTGGGTGCTTTCGATTTCCTCGAGAAGCCCTGTCCGCTCAGTCGGCTCGAGCTGGTCGTCGCCGGCGCCCGCCGCGCCGGGCTTGCGCAGCAGCGGCTGCGCTCGCAGACCAGCGACAAGATCCGCAAGTACACCCCGGCATCCTACATCGGCGGCAGCGAGGTCACCCAGCAGGTGCGCGACATGATCGCGCGTCTCGCCGAGGTGCCGATCAGCGCTCTCATCATCGGCGGCGAGACCGGCACCGGCAAGGGGCTGGTCGCCCGCATTCTGCACCACGCTGGGCCTCGGGCCGAAGGGCCCATGATCGAGGTCAACTGCGCCGCGCTGCCGCGCGAGCTCCTGGAGTCCCAGCTCTTCGGACACGAGGCCGGTGCCTTCACCGGCGCCAAGGGGCGCCATCGCGGCTATCTGGAGCAGGCGCACGAGGGCACCCTCTTCCTCGACGAGATCGCCGAGATGGACCTCGATCTTCAGACCAAGCTGCTGACCGTCCTGGAAGATCGGCGTCTGCGTCGGCTTGGCTCGGAGAAGGAGATCGAGGTCGATGTGGAGATCATCGCGGCGAGCAATCGCGACATCGAGGAGCGCGTGGCCGAGGGCGCCTTCCGCAGCGACCTCTACCATCGGCTCAGCGTCTTCCGTCTGGACCTGCCGCCGCTGCGCGAGCGCCTAGACGACCTCGAAGAGCTGGTGACGACCCTGATCGACGAGTACAACGCCCGCTCGGGCCGCGCCGTGCGCAAGGTGCCCAAGGAGGTCTACGACCGCATGCGTGCCTATCACTGGCCCGGCAACGTCCGCGAGCTGCGCAACGTCGTCGAGCGCGCCGTGCTCCTGGCGCGCGACGAGGTCTTTCCCATCGAGTGGCTCCAGCTCGACCACGGTCGCCCCAAGGAGCCGGCTGGCCCCAATGTCGAGGGCGACCGCCTCATCATCCCGCTGGACGGCAGCATGGCGCTGGACGAGATGGACAGCTACATCATCCGCACCGCATTGGAGCGCAGCGGCTACAACGTCACCGCGGCTGCGCGCGCGCTCGGGACGACGCGGGAGACCCTGAGATACCGCATCCAGAAATACGGCCTGTCGACGCGGCCGGGGGATCAGGCGCAGGCGCGCGGTGCCTCCGGTCAGCCGGCCTCCGTGGACGCCCTCATGCGGCGGCCGGAATCGCTGGAGCGCGATCGGCCGCCACAGCTCCTCTCCTGAGCGCTCCCGCCAGGCTTTCGGCGCGAGGGGCTAGGGCCACTCGTTGACCATGAAGCCCACCCCGATGCGGTTCACCGACTGGTCGTAGTCCAGCAGGCTCTCCCCATAGCCATTGAAGTACTGGACGTAGAAGCGAATGGTGTCGCCAAGCGGGTAGCTCCAGTCGAGCTGGACGCTGGGGTGCGTCAGGTTGCGGAACATGACGCCGAAGTGATGCTTCTCCAGGTCGTAGCTCGCGTGCAGCTCGCCGTAGCCGAGGTATTCGTAGATGTCCGGGTTGTCCGAGGGGCTGGTTTCGAGCGGTGCCCAGATCCGCAGCCCCAGGCTGAGATCCCCCCGCTCGGCCTCGAACTGACCGATCAGCCGATTCCAGCTACGCGACAGTGGCTCCGAGCGCCCGTTGGACTGGTGGTTCGCCATGGCGCGGACGGAGCGCAGCGTCCAGCCGAAGGCCGACAGATCCGGCTGCCAGTTGAAGCCGACCTCCGGCTCGTAGTTGGTGTCACGGAAAGGCGAGGAGTACTCCTGGTTATAGGCCTGGAAGAAGGCGAGCTGGGTGTAGGCGAAGTAGAGGTCGAGCGGCTGGTCCATGATCTCGGTCCAGACGGGGACCTCGAAGCTGATCTGGAACTTCATCTCGACGTTGTCCAGGGCGTCGCCGAGGAAGGGGATGTCGATACTCTCCGTCTCCGGGACATTGCGGTTGGGATTGTCGTTGTAGGTCGCTGGCAGCAGATAGTTCGGCCGATAGAGACGCACGCCAAGGAAGCGGCGTTTGTCAGACTCATCCAGTTGCATCTCGGTCTCGCCCGTGGCCGGGACCGCGTTCGCGGTCATCGGCTCGCTGGCCGGCGCAGACTCGCTTGGGGCTGGCGTGAGCGCTAAGGCGTCGCTGGCTGGTGCCTTGGACCCGGCGAGCGCATCGAAGCAGGCTAGGCGCTTGCCCGCGTCCGCTAGCTGGGCACAGCGCGCCAGGCCCGTCGAGAGGTCCGACGCGACAGCTAGGGCGGGGACTGAGGCGCAGAGCAAGGGCGTAACGAGCGCGAGGGCGGCTTTTTGCGCATACATCTGGGGGTCTCGGTGAGTGTGTGAAGGGGGCAGGGCCGACTCTGCTCAAAAGCCGGACCGAGATCAACTGTGAATGTCGGCGAGCCGCCCTCAGCGGAATCATCCTTGCGAGCTTGAGATGGGTGTCTTCCATCTTGCTCCCACACTCCGCGCAACAACGCAGTCCCCCCGATCCGCAGGCCAAACGCGACGCTGGAGCGTCGCTGACCTGCTCCCACGCCGGAGCGTGGGAGCGAGAAAGCAAAATAAAATCAGCCGCGTAGGGTGGACAAGCGCAGCGCAGTCCACCAGCCCAGGCACGGATTCGATGGGTGCCTTCCATCTCGTCCCCACACTCCGCATAGCAACCCATTCCGCCCGCTCCGCGGGCCGAACGCGCAATCCTCCAATCGAAACCATCCCCCTCTGCCCTTATCCTTATTCCATGGCCGTCGACGACCCCTCCGACCTCATCCCCAAATCAGACGAAATCCTCTTCCTCCCGCTCGGCGGTGTCGGCGAGATCGGGATGAATCTGGCCCTTTACGGCCACGACGGCGCCTGGCTCATCGTCGACATCGGCATCACCTTCGGCGGCGACGACTTCCCAGACCACCGCGTCATGATGGCGGATCCGAGCTTCATCACCGCGCGGCGCGCTCGCCTGGCGGGCATCCTGCTGACCCATGGGCACGAGGACCACATCGGTGCCTTGCCCCATCTCTGGCGGCGGCTGCGGTGCCCGATCTATGCCACGCCCTTCACCGCGGCGCTGGTGCGCTACCGGCTGGCGCAGGCTGGGGCGGAGGATGCCGTCGTCGAAGAAGTGACCTGCGGCGAGCGCTTTCAGGTTGGCCCCTTCGATGTCGAGTACATCGGCATGACCCACTCCATCCCCGAGCCCAACGCCATCCTGCTGCGCACCGCCGCCGGCGCCCTCCTGCACACGGGCGACTGGAAGCTGGACGACCGCCCCGTCGTCGGCCGCCGCTATGATGTCGCCCGGCTCCACGCCCTGAAGCGCGAGCCCCTGCTGGCGCTGGTCGGGGACTCGACCAACGCCGTCGTCGAGGGAACGACAGGGTCGGAGAGCGATCTCTTCGCGCCGCTGCGCGAGGTGGCGGAGCACGCGACCGGCCGCGTCGTGGTGACCAGCTTCGCGAGCAACGTCGCCCGCCTGGTGACCCTGGCGCGGGTGGCGGAGGCCGTCGGGCGGCGCTTCGGTGTCGTCGGTCAGGCGATGGAGCGCATGGTCGCCGTGGCCCGCGCCACCGGCTACTGGCCGGATGACCTGCCCGAGCTGGTCGACGCCCGTCACCTCGGCTTCCTGCCGCGCGAGGAGGTCTTCGCCGCCTGCACCGGCAGTCAGGGCGAGCCGGGCTCGGCCCTGGTGCGCATGGCGGCGGACAGCCACAGGCATCTGCTGCTGGACCCGGGCGACAGCGTCATCTTCTCCTCCAAGCTGATCCCGGGAAACGAGCGCTCGGTCGAGCGGCTCCAGGCGCGTCTGCGTGAGCTGCGCATCGAGGTCACGACCGACCTGGACGCAGAGATCCACGTCTCCGGCCATCCGGCGCAGGGGGATCTCGCCCGGCTCTATGGCTGGATTCAACCACCCCTCCTCATCCCGGCGCACGGCACACCCAGGCACCTGGCCGCCAACGCCGCCGTCGCCGACGCCTGCCACATCCCCCAGGTCCGACTCATGGCCAACGGCGACGTTTGCAGGCTGACGCCTCAGGGCGCCGGTCTGCTCGGCAGCGTGGAGAGCGGGCGCCTGACGCTGAAGGACGACGGTCGGCTCGTCCCAGTGTCACGGGACTTGCTTGACCAGATGCGGGCCAAGGTGCACTGAGCACCAGAGAGGATTTCACCGGACAAAGAGGAGTTGAACCGCAAAGGACACAAAGAGCGCGAAGGATTACAACATCTTGTCTGCCGAGCGATGCTCACCGAGAGGGTGAAGCAAGGCTCGGCCCCGGATTGTCAGTTGGGCCATGAGGGTGGACGAGCGCGAGAGACTGTGAAGAAATTCTGCGTAGGTTGGGCTGAGGTACGAAGCCCAACATGGCGGCTAGCCTAACGCTTTGATTGTTGGCCCCCCTGCGTCGGCCCAACCTACACCAATCTGCGATCTTCGCGGTACGCTTGGATGACTCTCACAGTCTCGCGAGTGAAGTCCACCGAATCCCACGCCGGCGTTGGTGGACTGCGCTGTGCTTGTCCACCCTACGGGCATCCTCGGCAAGCTATTGTTTTTCTGGCGTTATTGACGCTTTTGCGGTTCGAATCGCCGAATCTAGGTTTCACGGAGACAGGCTGAGCGAATGACCAATCAGCAAGGGCAAGACCCGAGTCTTGCGCAGGCGTCCGGTCCTTCCGGGCGAGACGGGTTCAGACAGCCGCCGAGTCTGCACAACGCCGATGGCGCGCTGCGGACCGTCGGCTTCGAGCTGGAATTCTCCGGGCTCTCGCTCGATCAGACCCTGGAGGCGCTCCAGTCGGGGCTGGGCGGCGAGCGTCAGCCCCTTTCGGCGGCAGAGCAGCGGCTGGAGGTCGAGGGGCTTGGTGGCTTCAAGGTCGAGCTGGACTGGAGCTACCTCAAGCGCAAGGCGGCGCAGGCGGCGGAGGACAAGTCGGACGCCGAGTGGATCGAGCTGGTGAGCCAGGCGGCGGCGGTCCTGGTGCCCGTGGAGGTGGTCTGTCCGCCGATTCCGATCACGGAGCTGGGCGCCTTGCATCCCATGACCGAAGCCTTGCGCCGCGCCGGGGCGGTCGGTACGGACGAGTCGCTGCTCGCAGCCTATGGCGTGCACATCAACCCCGAGATCCCGCGGCTGGAGGCCGAGACCCTCTTCGCTTATCTGCGCGCCTTCGCCCTGCTGCAGTGGTGGCTGGTCGAGTCCCACGCGGTCGACCTGACGCGCAAGGTGAGCCCCTACATCGACCTCTACTCCGAGGCCTATGTCGTCCAGCTCCTCGCGCGCGACGCACCTGACCTCGATCAGATCTTCAGCGATTATCTGGAGCACAACGCCAGCCGCAATCGCTCCCTGGATATGCTGCCCCTGCTTGCCGAGCTGGACGCGGAGCGGGTGCGCCGCGCGGTCGACGACCCCAAGATCGGCGCGCGCCCCACCTTCCACTACCGGCTGCCCAACTGCCACATCGAGCGGCCCGACTGGTCGCTCGCGGCCTCCTGGAACCTCTGGTGCGTCGTCGAGGCGCTGGCCCATCGCCCCGACGACCTGCGCGCCCTGGGCGATGAATTCCTGGCCGCCTCGCGGCCGATCTTGGGCGTCAGCCGCAGCGACTGGGTGGAGAGGATGGACACATGGCTGAACGACCGAGGATTGGCATAACCGGCAACGGCAGGCGCTGGGCGCCGGCCTGGTGGTGTGCGCGGCTCGCCGTGCTGTTCGCCGGCGGCACTGCAGAGCGCATCAGCGTGCGCCACCCGCCCAGCGGCAAGCCCCTGCGCGGACTCATCATCGGCGGCGGCAACGACATCAGCCCAGAGCACTACCAGGGCGACATCCTGGAAAAGGTCAAGACAGATCCGGAGCGCGACGCGCTCGAGATGGAATGGATCCGCCGCGCGCTCGACGCACGCATGCCTCTGCTCGGCATCTGCCGGGGCGCCCAGCTCATCAACGTGGTCCTGGGCGGCAGTCTCCATCAGGACATCCGCCCGCTGCGCAAGCGCACCAAGAACCGCCCCGGCCTGCTCCCCACCAAGCAGGTGCGTCTTAGCGCGGATGCGCGCCTGGTCGAGATCTGCGGTAAGCCGCACCTGCGCGTCAATAGCCTGCACCACCAGGCCGTCAAGGACCCCGGCGAGGGCATCCGCATCGTCGGCTGGGACCTCGACCAGCTCGCCCAGGCCATCGAGAGCGCCGACGGACGCCCCATCCTGGGCGTCCAGTGGCACCCCGAGTACCTCTCCTATCTCCCCTCCCAGCTCGCCATCTTCCGCTGGCTGGTGACCGCCGCCGACTGATGGGCCTCAGAAGACGGTTTGAACCGCAAAGGGCGCGAAGGGCGCGAAGGGCGCAAAGGGTTTCGATGCGTTACGGATCTGATCCTGCTCACCCAGTGGTTGAAAGTTGCATATCGGTCAGCCCTTTCATCTTCTTCGCGTTCTTTGAGCCTTCGCGGTTCAAATCACCGATTCCAGCATGACCGCCTACCTCGTCCTCTTCAGCTCGGCCTTCCTCGCCGCGACCGTCCTCCCCTTCTACTCCGAGGTCGTGCTCTTCGCCCTGCTGCGCGAAGGCGGCGACCCCGCTGCCCTGGTTGCCACCGCCACCGCCGGCAACACCCTCGGCGCCGTCGTCAACTGGCTCCTCGGCCGCTACCTGCTGCACTTCCGCGACCGCAAGTGGTTCTACTTCAGCCCCGACCAGATCGACCGCGCCCAGCGCTGGTTCCAGCGCTACGGCTACTGGACCCTGCTGCTCGCCTGGATGCCCGTCGGCGGGGATGCCCTAACGCTCATCGCCGGGATCATGCGGGTCCGGCTGTGGATCTTCTTGGTGCTAGTCGGGTTGGGGAAGGGGGTGCGGTATGTGTCTGTTGTGTATTTGAGTGGGTGGGTGGGTTGGGGGGAAGCGGTTAGCTTTCAGGCTCCGGCCGCCAGCAGTCAAACCAGAGTCTCGTCGCGGACCTGCGCTGCACCTCGGTAACGCCAACACCGGCCCACGCGAGGATCAGGTGAGGCGAACGCGGGGATGGGCAGAGACCATCATGTTAATCGGTCGTGCCACCAGCGGCATGCGCTGGATCTAGGATGTGCGATTTCCCCGTTTTCCGCTCCAACCCGTTCATGTAGTTTTCGTGTCTAGTGTAGAGCGGACAGGGATGAGCGCGCGTCGTCGCCTCGCCAGCAGCGAGTCGCCGAGATGCGCCTTGATCCAGTGATCGACATCGACGGTGCGCACGCGCTCGAGGGCGTCGCGGATCAGCGCCGGCGTCCACTCGGTGAGAGAAAAAAACAGAAAAACAGAACAGAAAAACAGTGTCAGGTCTTGTCTTTTGCCGCACCGCCCCAGGGGATCGCTAACGCCGGTGCGGGATTCGGTGGGCGTCGCTCTCGCTTGTCCATGCTACGGGTCTGCTCGGCCTGTTTTGCCGCCGGCCCCTTTGCCCGAGGCCAACCGCAGGTAGGGCAGTCAGATCGAAGTCGAAACCAAGGCGCAGACGCATCCCTCGCGCGTTCAGGGGCAGTTCAGGGAGGGCCGGATAAGCTATCTTCGCGATGGTGGACCGATCCACCCCGCCAACAACTTGTGAGCAGGAGAATCCAGATGAAGCGCCGAAGCCTTCTGAGCGCCCTTTCCGTCGGGCTGATCGGCTTGATCGTGAGCTTGCCGGCGACCTCCTTTGCGCGCGACGACCGGGATCCGATCGATGTGCAGATCGTGGACAACCGTGGTCGGGAGTTTCGCCAGTATGAGGTGCCGGTGCGCGGCCAGGCTCGCACCACCTTGACCCGTGCCTATATCGAGGCCAAACCCGAGCGCAACTACGCGGTTCGCGTGCGTAACAACACCGGCCGTCGTATGGGCGTGGTGATCGCGGTCGATGGCCGAAACATCATCTCCGGCCGCAGGTCCGAGCTGGCCAACGACGAGCGCATGTACATCCTGGGCCCCCATGAAAGCGCCGTCTACGAGGGCTGGCGCACATCGAAGAACCGAGTCAACCGCTTCTATTTCACCGATGCCGAGGACTCCTATGCCGATGCCTTCGGGGATCACAGCGCCATGGGCGTCATCGCCGTCGCCGCCTATCCGGAGAAGCCACGGCGTAAACCCCAGCTCGCGGAGCCCTTCTCCGACGGAGCTGACCGCGCCATGGCACCCAGAAGTGCCGGCCCGGGCACGGGCTTCGGCGACTCGGAGTGGTCGCCGTCCCGGAAGGTCGAGCTCGATCCGGTGCGCCATCCCGTCGCCAAGTATTTCGTGAAGTACGAGTGGCGCGAGTCGCTGTGCCGCAAGGGCATCATGGATTGCGAACGACATCGCCCGCGCCCCCCGCGTAACCGCTTCTGGCCGGAGGGCGATGGCGGCTTCGCCCCCCATCCGCCTGGCTGGCCGCAACGCTGACCAAGGGCCCTAGGTTGGGGGCTCATACCTCGCCCCAACCTACGAGAATCCGGACGTGTTGGGGATGACGCAGAGGTAAGGACTCACGCGATCTTGGCGGGCCTTGCTCGAAGGGGCTCCGTCACTTCACGCTAGGGTCGAGTCTCGCATCGCTATTCGTGTTGGGGGAATGCGATCCGGCCGGGAGGCCGCCCGGCCTGCCGTCGCTTGTTGGCGCGACCGGACAGTTCCCGCAGTTCAGATTCCTCCTGGCCGTGCCCCTGTGTCAGGGGCGGCACACCTCCACTTGTTGAAGAGAACGACTGAAAAGCTCGGATAAGCCGAGCCCTCATCTTGCCTTTGCTCTGGCCCGCTTGCTTTCTCATCTGGGCGACGGCTCGAGAGTCGTGGGTGGCTCAGAGGTCTCCAGTGGTCTCCGCCTGTCGCCGTCATCGCCACAAGGACGGAGAAGGCGAGCCTAGTACCCGTTGTTTAAGTTGGAGAAATTCGCGCAATTGCGGTTCGGGCCACCGAGCCGGCAAACCTCGCCAGTCCGCGCCGCCTAGCGCCGTCGACAGGCGCGACGAGGTGCGTTTCCTGTCGTGTCCGGATCCATCGCCCCTGCCCGCAGAATGCCCGACCAATGTATTCAGGTACATTTCCTGCTGTTTTTCCCCTCGCCGTGAGTCTTGGCCGATCTCGGTCAGGCCCGCGGATAGAACAAGAATCAGATTCCGAGGAGGGGAGGGTCCATGGCGATCGATTTCATCACCGATCAGGTCGCGGTCGGGGCGCGGGAAGATGCGCTGTCGGCGGATGCCTTGGCAGAGGCGGGTATCGACTTTGTGCTCAGTCTGGTGCTCGACATGGAGACGCCGGGCGTGCGGCAGGTGCGGCTCGAGGTCAGGGATCGCGAGCCCTTGTCGACCTGGACCATGGCGCGGGCGGTCGAGCTGATAGCCGCCGAGGTCGATGCGGGCCGGCGCGTGCTGGTGCATTGCCACATGGGGCTGTCGCGCTCGCCCGCCATCGTCCTCTGCTACCTGCGCGAGCGCTGCGGCATGACCATGCGGGACGCGCTGCGGGCCCTCAAGCAGGCGCGTCCGCAGTCCATGCCGCACCCGGCGTTGCTCGCCTCGATCATCGGCTACTACGACGGGGCTCCGAGCGATCTCCAGCCTGCCCCCGGGCGCGCCGCCTCGGCGCGGGAGGGGATGGCGCCATGAGCGAGACCCCTGTGACGACAGATCTCTCGGCCAACGAGAACCCGCTCGGGCCTTCGCCCAAGGCCTTGGCCGCCATCGAGTCGGCGATGGTCGGCCTCAACCGCTATCCCGACCGCAGCTGCGCCCGGCTCAAGGCGGCCTTGGCCGAGCGGCTGGGTGTCGACCGCGAGCAGCTCGCCATCGGCAATGGCTCCTGTGAGCTGCTGGAGCTGGCGGTGCGCGCCCTGGTGCGGCCGGGGCAGTCCGTGGTGATCGGCACGCCGGGCTTTCCCGCCTACCGAGGCGTGGTCCAGCGGGCCGGCGGCAAGGTGCGGCTGGTGCCGGCGCGCAGCTACTTCGACGACCTCGACGCCATGCTGGCGCAGATCGACGAGACGACCCCTTTGGTCGTGCTCGGCAATCCGACCAATCCGGCCGGGACCCTGTCCGGACGCGAGCGGCTCATGGGCTTTCTGCGCCGACTGCCGGCGGGCGTGACCCTCATCCTGGACGAGGCCTATCACGACTATGTCGATACCCGCGAGTACCCGGACGCCGTGGATCTGCAGCGCGCGGGCTGGCCGGTGATCGCGCTGCGGTCCTTCTCGAAGGCGCACGGGCTGGCCGGTCTGCGGGTCGGCTACGCGGTGGCCGCCCCCGACGTGATCGCGCGTATCGAGACCGGGCACCAGCAGTTCAACACCAACACCCTGGCCCAGGCGGCGGCCCTGGCTGCGCTCGATGACGAGGCGCACCTGTGGATGTCGGTCGGGCTCAACCGGGTCGGGCGCGGCGAGCTCTTTCAGGGGCTGGCGGCGCGCGGGCTCAACCCGGTCCCCTCCCAGGCCAGCTTCATCCTCTTCCCCGTCGCGCACGCGGCCTCCCTGGCGGGGCGGCTGGCCGAGCGGGGCGTGCTGGTGAAGCGGCTCGCGCGCTACGGCCTGGACGACCACGTCCGCGTCAGCACCGGAATGCCGGAGGATCATTGCCGCTTCTTCGAGGCGCTGGATGGGGTCCTGGGTGAGAGCGAAGGGGTCGTCGCGGTTCGATCCGCGTGTCCGGTGCTTGGTGGATGAGCCGAACCGCTAAGGCGCGAAGATCGCGAAGGGTTGGCATGGGCTGCGGAGGCTGTCGCTTCGGCTCCGCAGGTGGGGCTTGCACGACGACAAGCCCTTGTCTTCCTGAGCGCCCTTCGCGCCTTTGCGGTTCGATTCACTGAATGTCGAACGAACGATAAGAAGAGACGGAGGAGGACGGAATGGTCCTGATGATGGCTCCCGGCGGGACCGAGGAGATGGCGCGCGCCGTGCTCGCGGAGGGTGCGGACGCCGTCTACATCGGTGTCATGGGCTGGTCGCGGCGCGGCGCGGTCTTCGAGATGTCGGACGAGCAGATCCGCCGCCTCATCGACCATGCCGCCGCCATGGGCAAGGAGGTGCGCATCGTCGTCAACACCATGCCCAGCTCGACCGAGGTCCCCATGTTCATCGAGCGCGTGCGCCAGTACGCGGGCTGGGGCGCGGCCGGCTTCATGGTGAGCGACATCGGCTGCATGCGGCTGCTGCGCGACCAGGTGCCGGAGGCGCAGGTTCACACCAGCGTCGGCTGCGGCATCACCAATGTCGAGGACGTGCGTTTCCTCGCCGAGCAGGGCGCGACCTATGTGGTGCTGCCCTATCGGCTGAGCGTGCGGGAGATCGCCGAGATCAGGGCGACCACAGGTGTCGGCATCGAGGTCTTTCTCTTCAAGACACCCTCCGGCGGCAAGATCTGCCCCGGCAAGTGCATGATGTCGAGCTACTTCTCCTTCAAGCGCGAGCTCGATGAGCACGGCAAGGACCTCTTCCACGGCTCCGCCGGCCGCGGCGGCGACTGTCTGCGCGTCTGCCAGAGCCATTGGCGGCTCAATGCGGGTGGGGTCTCGCTGCTCGAGGACATGACCATCAAGAGCAACCCCGCGCTCTGGCTGGAAGAGCTGCCGGCCTACCTCGGCGCGGGCGTCAACTGCCTCAAGGTGCCGGGGCGGGATCGCTCGGTCGAGCTGGTGCGCGACATCACCCGGCTCTACCGCCGCGCGGTCGATCTCATCCTGTCCACCGACAACCCGAATCTCTCGCCCTTCGCCGAGCCGCTGGCGACCTGCCGCGAGCGCTGGCGCACCGAGCGTGGCCGGCGGGATGTGCGGCTGATCGGCCAGGCGGAGCAGATCGCCCGTGTCATGCCCAAGGTGGCTTGATCTCAAGACCGGATCCTTGAACCGCAAAGGCGCGAAGGGCGCGAAGTTGGGGTCTCCGCTGCGATGGACATGCGTGCAAGACCGAGCCTTTCTTTGGGCCCTTCAAGCGACCTGTAGGGTGGACGAGCGAGAGCGAAGTCCACCGAATCCCGCGCCGGCGTTGGTGGACTGCGCTGCGCTTGTCCACCCTACGGCTACGGGGTCCTTCGGGCCTTCGCGGTACCAGATTCAGAATTCCAGGAGCCCTTTCATGTTCGAGCTGAGCACAGACGTCCCCAACCTCCAAGCGCTGCGCGGCGGCGACTATGACGCCTTCGATGCACTCTATCTCGGCGACTTCTCCTGTCCGGACTACCCCAAGAACTTCTCCTCGCATCCGGAGACGCTGGCGGAGGGCGTGCGGATCGCCAGGGATCAGGGCAAGCGCTGCTATCTGCGGCTCTACGCCGTGCCCAGCAATCACGAGCTGGACGACGTCCGCCGCACGATCGACGCGGCCATGGGACTGCCCTTCGACGCCTTCGAGGTCCACAACATGGGCCTGCTGCGCGTCCTGCGCGAGATGGGCTGCACCAAGCCGCTGCACCTGGGCGTCTTCGGCAATCTCTACACCCATGAGACGGCGCGCGTGCTCAAGGACTATGGCGTGACGCGCGTCTACCCCAATCCCGAGCTGTCGCTGCGCGAGATCCGCTACATCAAGGACGAGACGCCGATCGAGGTCCTGGTCCAGGTCCACGGCAAGATCCCGCTGGTGATCTCGGAGACCTGCTTCATCATGGAGAACGCCCATCAGGGTGCCGAGACGTGCAGCTTCTTCTGCTCCAAGAGCCACTGGCTGACGCGCTCTCAGGGCGACTGGTCGCTCAAGGACGCGGGCCGCATGACGCTGAGCGGCAAGGACCTCTGCATGATCGAGCACATGGACAGGCTGGCGGAGGCGGGGCTGGAGCACTTCTTCGTCCATGGCCACGGCGAGGAGCGCGCGCGCGTCGCCGCCGTCGGCCGGGCCTACCGGCGTGTGCTGAATGCCATCGCAGGTGGCGAGCCTTGCGAGACCCAGGGCCTGGTCGAGGCGCTGTCGGCCTTCGCCGAGATGGGGCTCTGCAACGGCTATTACTTCGAGAGCGCCGGCCAGCACTACGTCGGGAGGCCCTGATGGCGCGGCCGACCATCCTGGCACCGGCCGGCCGGCTGGAGATGGCGCGGGCGGCGGTCGACGCCGGCGCCGACAGCCTCTACGTGGGTCCGCTCGGCTGGAGTCGCCGTCCCTACGAGTCCGAGATGGGCGACGCGGACATCCGCCGCGCCATCGACTATGCCGGCGCGCGCGGCGCGGACGTCCGCATCCTGCTCAACACCTTCCCCAGCCCCTTCGAGTACGACGCCTGGCTCGACGCGGCCGAGCGCTATGCCGACTGGGGCTGCTCCGGCTTCATCCTCAGCGACCCGGGCGCCATCCCCAGGCTGCGCGCGCGTCTGCCGCAGGCCGTGCTGCACGTCTCGGTCGGCTCCGGCATCAGCAATGCCGAGGATGCGGCCTTCTACCGCGCGCTGGGTGCGGACCTCATCGTCGTCCCCTACCGCTGGGGCGAGGCGCAGGTGCAGGCCGTGCGCGCCCAGTCCGACATCGGGGTCGAGGTCTTTCTCTTCGAGACGGTGCAGACGGGCAAGCTCTGTCCGGGGCGCTGCATCATGTCGAGCTATCTCAAGTTCCGCGACTGGACCGAGATGGAGGGCCGGGACGCCTTCCACGGCAGCGCCAACCGCGGCGCCAAGGAGTGCTACCGGGTCTGTCAGACCCGATGGGACTTCGGCCCCATTGACGTGGAGCAGGCGGCGCCGTCGCTCAAGCTGCGCCGGGACGCCCAGCTCATGCTGGAGCAGATCCCGGGCATGATCTCGGCCGGCGTGCGCTGCTTCAAGCTCTCCGGGCGCGAGCGCCCGACGCCCATCATCCGCGACCTGGTCGCCTTCTACCGGCGCGTCATCGACGGGGTGCTGGACGGCGCTTGCACGGACATGGCGGCCTATGCCGAGGAGATGCGGGTGCTGGAGCACCGCTGGGTGAGCGAAAAGCGCAAACGGGTCGGGACCCTCATGGGGCGCGCGGTGCGCTATGGGGAGGCGACCCAAGACCAGGTGGCCGAGCCGCGGCAGGTGAGCGTTCATGCGGCCTGAGACGCATGCACAGGCCCCGCTCGGAACCCTGCGGGCCGCCTTCGAGCGCACAGGCACGCCGGCCTGGATCATGCGCGTCATCCAAGCGAAGGGGCTGGATCGCGCCGAGGGCTTCCGGCTCCAGGTCGCGCTGACGGGGGACGGCGATCGCGGGCATCGCCAGGCGACCCTGGAGGCCCTGCGCTCCGGCGAGGTCGACTTCATCGATACGGACTGGATCAGCATCGGCCGTATGCGTGAGGACGGCGACAGCGTCTCGGCCTTCCATCCCTACGGCCGCATCATGGGCGGTCTGGTCGTGGACCGCAGGCGCTTCTCCGGAGAGGGCCGAGCGGTTGCCGGGCCGGGCTTCTCGGCCGAGCCGCTGGGCTGGGCGAGCCAGGGCAATCGGATTGCAGAGACGCCGCTTGGCGCCGAGGCGCAGGCGTCGCGGCCGGCCGCCGCCTTCCAATCCCACCTCAAGGCCCTCGCCGGCCGGACCATCGCCGTCGTCAGCCGCTTCGACAAGACTTGGCTGCTGCTCCGGGCCTATGCCGTGGAGCAGGGGATTGCCGACCCCGCCAGGACGGTCGACCTGGTCGAAACCGGCTCCAAGCATGAGGCCCTGCGCCTGCTGAGCGAGGGCGAGGTGGACGGGGCCATCCTCTTCTGGCACCTCGCCGCGGAAGCCGTGACCGAGGAGCCCTTCGAGCTGGTCTTCGACGCCCTCAATGCGGTCGAGTCGCTGGCGGGGGAGCCCCTGCCGACGACCTTCTTCGTCGCCTCGGACGCGTGCCTGCGGGCGCAGCCCGAGCTGTTCCGGGCCTTCGCGCGCGCCTTCGATGCCGCCGTCGCCGCCATGCGCGCCGATACCTCGGTGTGGCGGCAGGGCGCCGGCGAGATGGCGCTCAACGGCCTGGCGCAGCCGCTGCGCACGGCCTGGCTGAGGCGTATCGGCCTGGCGTGGCCGGGGCAGCTGCGTCGGCGGCTGGACGAGTTTTCAGTCACCCTCAAGGGCTATGTGGGCGCCGAGGCGATGGGCCTGGATGCCCTCCCCGAGGGCACCTTCGCCCAGGATTTCTTCACACGTACGGAGGTGGCGCGATGACCATCCTCATGGCCCCGGGCGGCACCCTGGAGATGGCGGTCACCGCCTTCGCGCGCGGCGCCGACTCGGTCTTCGTCGGCCCCAAGGGCTGGAGCCGCCGGCCCGCCTCTGACGAGCTGGAAGAGGGCGAGATCCGGGAGCTGATCGAGCAGGCCCGCCCGCAGGGCAAGGACGTGCGGGTTGCGGTGAACGTCATGCCTCAGCCGCATGAATTCGAGGTCCTGCTGCGTCGGGTCGAGCGCTACGCCGCCTGGGGTGCGGGCGGCGTCATGGTCTGCGATCCCGGCTGCGTGGCCCTGATCCGGCGCCGCCTGCCCGAGCTACCCATCCACGTCAGCGTCACGACCGGCATCTTCAACGTCGAGGACATCCGTTTCTACCGCGATTTGGGCGCGCGTCTCATCGTCGTCCCCTACCGTTGGGGCCGGTCCGAGATCGAGGAGATCCGCGCCCTGGAGGGCATGGCGCTGGAGGCCTTCCTCTTCCAGACGCCGCACCGCGGCTGGATCTGCCCCGGGCGCTGCTACGCGTCCAGCTATTTCGCCATCTGCCACCAGCAGGACGCGCAGGGCAAGGACCACTTCGTCGGCTCCGCCAGCCGGGGCGGGAGCTGCTATCGCATCTGCCGGGGCGACTGGGAGCACGGGGACGGCGCCGAGCGGCCTGTCGGCCGGCCGCACCTCAAGAGCAGCCCTGAGCTGCTGCTCTGGGAGATCCCGGCCTTGGTCGCGCTGGGGGTGGAGCGCTTCAAGATTCCGGGGCGCGAGCGCTCGGCCGAGCTGGTCGGGGACATCGTCGGTTTCTACCGGCGCGTGCTGGACCATGTCCTCGCGGGCGATGCAGACGTCTCCGGTTTCGCGGACGACTGGGAGCAGATCAAGGACCGCTGGACGCGCGAGCGCCTGCGCCGCGACTCAGGCCGCGTGCAGCAGGCGGCCCGTGCGCGCCGCGCCCTGGCGGCCTAGTGGCCCATATTGAATCGCCCGCGAGCGGGCTCCTACCCGCCCGTTCCCGGAGGAGCCCGCTTGCGGGCGACTGATCCCAGGGTCTTGGAGCTGCCTTGGCCGAGATCTCATCGACGACCTTGGTGGCTTCGCCCGGGAGTGTCGGCCTCCAGGCCGACACCTGTTGACCTGGAGGTCAACATTCCCAGGGGCGCCCAGCCGGGTGGGCGAGCGCGAGAGACTGTGAGAGTAATCCAAGCGTACCGCGAAGATCGCAGATTGGTGTAGGTTGGGCCGACGCAGGAGGCCAAACAATCAAAGCGTTAGGCTAGCCGCCATGTTGGGCTTCGTACCTCAGCCCAACCTACGCAGAATTTCTTCACAGTCTCGCGAGTGAAGTCCACCGAATCCCGCGCCGGCATTGGTGGACTGCGCTGCGCTTGTCCACCCTACGGGAGACGACTGGCGCAGAGGATGATCGACGCTCGGGCTCCTACCCGCCCGTTTCCTTAGGAGCCCGCTTGCGGGCGACTGATGCCAGGGTCTTGGAATTGCCTTGGCCGCGCTCTCATCGACGACCTTGGTGGCTTCGCCTGGGAGTGTCGACCTCCAGGCCGACACCTGTTGACCTGGAGGTCAACACTCCCGGGGTTGTCCAGCCTCGGAGCAAGAGACGGAATCGGTTTGGGGGAGACTGACGCATGAGAGACATCCGGGAGGCTGGTCTGGGGCGCTGCGTCTGGCCGCTCGAGGCCATCGCGCTCGACGGCAAGCGCGACTTCGGGGTCAAGGCCGCGACCCTCGGGCACCTCAAGGCGCGCGGTTTCGATGTCCCGGACGGATTCTGCATCCGGGGCGACGCCTTCTCGCGAGATCCTGATGACCCCATGGATGCGGCGGTCGTGCGACAGATCCTCTCGGCCTATCGCGACCTTGGAGGCGGCTCCGTCGCGGTGCGCAGCTCGGCGCGCGACGAGGATCTGGCCCTGGCCAGCGCGGCCGGGATCTATGACAGCCTGCTCAATGTCATGGGCGAGCAGGCGCTGCTGGACGCCGTGCGCCACTGTCTCGCCTCGCTCGACACGCCGGCCGCCTGCGGTCATCGCCTGGCCCAGGGACGCGCGGACGAGGCCGGTGCCATGGGTGTCCTGGTGCAGCGCATGGTGCTGGCCGATGTTGCAGGTGTCGCCTATACGCTCGACCCCGTGACCGGACGCCGCGACCGGCTCTGTCTCAACGTCAACCGGGGGCTCGGCGATGCGCTCACCTCGGGACACGTCAGCGGCGAGACTTTGCTGACGGACCGCGCCGGGGCGCTCGCCGCGAGCGATCATCCGGGCGCTGTCGAGCCGGCGCTCGGACCCGAGGCGCGGCGGGCGCTCGCGGCCCTCGCGGAGCTGTTGGAGACCGAGCTGGGCGGCCCGCTGGACATCGAGTTTGCTTTGGAAGGGGACAGGCTGCGTCTGCTGCAGGCGCGGCCTGTCGCGATCGGTCAGCTGGCCGCCGCGGACTGCGCCGCGCGGCTGAACCGCTATCTGGATGCGGAGCGCGCGCGCCTGCGCGCCAGGCTCGACGACCTCCGCGCGCAGGGCATCCTGCGCGTCGGCGAGGCCGTGCTATCAAACGGCAACATCGCCGAGCTCCTGCCCAACGCGACCCCGCTCAGCCTGGACCTCTTCAATGGCATCTTCACCGCCCACGGCGGCGCCATCGCGCGCGGGCGCCAGCGGCTCGGCTATCGCGTCCCGGACGCGGGCGCCGAGGCCCTGCTGGAGACCTTCTGCGGCCAGCCCTATTTCAACGTCGAGGTCGACGCCAGGACCTATGACGCCGGCTATCCGCTCGACATCGCCGGCTATCTGGCCAGCGTCCAGGCCGATCCCGCCCTTGCCAGCTATCCCGAGCTGGGGCTCTACGAGCAGGTCCCGACGCTTGCCGAGGCGTGCCGGCGCTTTGGGCGCGTTGGGGGTTCCGCGCTCTACCGCAAGGCCGTGATCTTCCAAGACCGGC
Organism: Thiorhodococcus minor; assembly: GCF_010820565.1. GTDB lineage: Bacteria > Pseudomonadota > Gammaproteobacteria > Chromatiales > Chromatiaceae > Thiorhodococcus > Thiorhodococcus minor. Next base: position 26,196 of record NZ_JAAIJQ010000067.1, read on the forward strand.
TGCGTCGCAAGGCCGAGGTCACCCTCGACCGCTGGCATCGGCACGACAGGGTTCAGCTCGAGCGCGAGGCCGCTAGGGCAAGCGCCATCGACTGGCCGCGCATGGATGTCGCGGAGGTCGTCGGCCAGCTGCGCGGGTGCGTGCGCTATCTGCGCGAGGTCGCTTGTGTCGACTTCGTGGTCGCCGCCCGGCTCGGCTTCTTCTTCGCCGAGCGCATCCGCGTCGCGCTCGACGGCCTCCAGGTCCCCGAGACCGACGGCCTGCATAGCCGCTTGCTGCAAGGGCTCGACGGCAGCCGCATCACGGACCTCTCGCTGGACCTGGAGCGGCTGGGGCGCGGTGAGCTGAGCCTGGCGGATTGGCTGGCGGACTATGGCCACCTGGCGCCCAACGAGCTGGAGCTGAGCTCGCCGCGCTACATCGAGATGCCGGCGACCATCGAGGGCCTCGCCAATCGTCTCGCCACCAGCACCCCGACGCCGAGCGCGCGTCATGCCCAGCAGCGCCAGGACCGCGCGCGGGCCGACGCGACCCTCGACGGGCTGCTCGGATTCCTCGGCCGCACCAGGGCGGCCAAGCTCCGGCAGGACATCCGGCTGGCGCGCGCCTTCCTGCCGCTGCGCGAGACGATCAAGCTCCACTACACCGCGCAGCACGCCGCCTTCCGTCGCGGTCTGCTGCGGCTGGCCGAGCTGCGGGGGCTGGAGCCCGAGCTGGCCTTCTATCTGCGACTGGACGAGCTGGCCGAGGCGCCCAATCTGGTCCAGTTGCAGACGCGGCGGGAGGAGCGCCAGCTCGGCCGCCGGCTGCTGCGGCAGGGGCGCCTTCCGGCCGTCATCCATGAGGGCCGGATCTCCGCGCTGGGCGCCGAGGAGCCGCAGGCCCAGGCCGAGCGCCTGTCTGGACGCGCCATGGCCCCCGGGCGCAGCGTCGGTCGCGTCCGCATCCTGGATCTCGACGCGGACGATCCCCAGGCGCTGCTGCTCGATCTCGGCGCGGACGAGGTGCTGGTCACCCGCTCCGCCAATCTCGGACTGGCCTCGCTGCTGCGCGGCTGCGCCGGACTGGTGGTGGAGGTCGGCGGCGTGCTCGCCCACGCGGCCTGCCAGGCGCGCGAGAGCGGCATCCCCGCCGTCGCCCTGGAGAACGCCACCCGGCTGCTGCATGACGGCATGCGGGTGCGGCTGGACGGCGCGACCGGCAGCGTCTCCATCCTGACTGGCTAGGTGATTGGATCTATCCGAGGTCTCGGGCATCGGGTCACAGACCCTGTTCCCATGAGCGGCTCGATGGCCAGGATGTGAAGCGGCTTCAAGTTTTCGCGGCGTTCGAGAGCCAATCTCATAGGGCCGCATTCAGCGTCGCTCGAATAGGCCGTGAGACCGGGTCTCGACCCGCTCTGGATGCGCGCGGATGGTCCTCGGCCGTGATCCTTGCCTCTCAGTGCGGGAAGCCCAAGATTGCATCCTGCACGACTTCTGCCCCTCGAAGAAGGAAGCTGTGCGCTCGGTAAGGAGACGTCGCCATGCTGTTCGATGCCCTAACGATCCTCGGGATCTCCTCCAGCCTGCTCTGTGGCGGCATGGTCGTTGCGCTCGTGAAGCGCAACGCGAGGGACTGACGAAGCGGCCCGCCCAGGCTCCTCGGGAGGCGGTCTCCACCAGGCGGGCGTCGGTGGCGGCGGTGCCCCTTGCCATGTCCGCCTGGCGACGCGTGTCGGCCTTGATCGTCAGTTGGATCCCTAGGGTGGACGAGCGAGAGAGACTGTGAAGAAATTCTGCGTAGGTTGGGCTGAGGTACGAAGCCCAACATGGCGGCTAGCCTAACGCTTTGATTGTTGGGCCTCCTGCGTCGGCCCAACCTACAGCAATCTGCGATCTTCGCGGTGCGCTTGGATGACTCTCACAGTCTCGAGAGCGAAGTCCACCGGCTCCCGCGCCTGCGTTGATGGACTGCGCTGCGAGACCCTGGAAGTATTCCGAGCGCACCACGAGCTCGGTGTCTCGCCGCAGCTTGGGTCGACGCAGGACGCCCAACCTGCAGCGCCTTAGGCCAGCTGCGATGCTGGGCCTCGTGCCTCAGCCCAGCCTACGGAAGATTTCTTCACGGTGTCTGCGGTTGTCCACTCGCGGGAGGCTGGGCCAATCGATGATCGGCGCCCTTTCTTCCGCCCTCGGCTGATGACCGAACGCCGGCTCTCGGGCGCCCTGCCCGCGACGGCAAGCCCCAGCTGTGCGAGACTGCGCGCCCCCGCTGCTCTGGCCCCTGTCGGACGATCACCCTATTAGCGGGCTTGCGCCCATTGGGTGCGATGCCTCGCGCAGGTTGTTGCCGCTCTCTCGAGGCCCAAGCGGCCCGAAAGGCCGCAGGGGATGCGGGATCGGCCCCATCCCCGACCAGCTCCGGATCTAGGTTCAATGCGGTCGCTGTGAAGCAGCCAGCTCGGCGACCCGTCGAGAAATCAGACGTGAAGAGATGTTCCCATGAGTCACTTGCCATCCTGTCCAAAATGCGATTCCGAGTACACGTATGAAGACGGCGCCATGTACCTGTGTCCGGAGTGCGGCCACGAATGGCCGATCGATGGCGAGGCGGGTGCTGCGGAAGCCGAGGCCGGGGTCAAGGACGCCAATGGCAATGTCTTGCTCGACGGGGACTCGATCGTCGTGATCAAGGATCTCAAGGTGAAGGGCTCCTCCTCGGTCGTCAAGGTCGGGACCAAGGTCAAGAACATCCGCCTGGTGGAGGGGGACCACAACATCGACTGCAAGATCGCGGGGATCGGCGCGATGCAGCTCAAGTCTGAGTTTGTAAGGAAGGCATAAGGTGATTTCCGGGAAACGGATTCCCTGTAGGCTGGGCAAAGCGCAGCGTGCCCATCGTCCAGGCGCCTGAGCGACTGGGTGGGCACGCCCCACAAACGGCTTCCCCATGCGCGCCGGCCTGCCAGGGGCTTTGCCCATCCTCTGGAGGCGCTGTTCTGGGTAGGATCATTTCAGGAAATCACCTAAGGCCGATCCAGGCGAGCTTGCGCCCGCTCTCGGGCATCTAGTGTCTTGACCCCTCCGCTTTCCTCGCCCCAGCCGTTTTCCGGGTCGCTGGAAAGGCGAGGGCGTGGCGCCCGGCCGGGCCGGCGCGCTTGATGACAGCCGCAGGCAGGGCCGATTCCGGCTCGCTCCAAACACTTTTCCTGTCTTTGTTCGTTTCTTTCGAACGAAAGCCTGGCTTTCGCTAGCCATTGCCCCTTGGGATATCCGCCAGAGCCAGCGTCTATAGGGTCTCGGGGCCTGTTTTACGAAGCTGGCACAGCGTCTGCTTTGTCCCCTGCAAGCGCAAACCCAGCGCCCAGTCACGAAACAGCGAATGCCCAACAGGAGACACGACCATGCTGACCATCACCGACCTCGCCCTTCGTAACGACCTCGACGCAGCGGCCCTGAGCGACGTTCGCGGCGGTTTCGCCCTGAGCGACTTCGACGCCTTGTTCGGCACCGCGATCGTCAATGCCCCCGAGATCGACCTGGGCACCCATGCCCTGCTGCAGAGCCAAGGCGTCGCCGTCGACCAGTCCGGCAACATCGGCGGCTTGAACCTGGTCTTCTCGGATCAGACCCAGAGCGGCATCGCCGGTCAGGTCACCTGAGCAAGTCCGTCCCAAGCCCTTTGAGCCAAGCCCTGAAAAGAGACGGGAGAGAAACCATGTTGACCATCACCGACCTGACCGCAGACCTTACCCTCGACAAGGCTGCCATGAGCGGGGTGCGCGGCGGCCTCGCCGTCGCCGGAAGCGATCTCAGCGCCTTCTTCGGCTACTTCAACAGCCCGACGCTCGATCTCGGCACGCATGAGCTGGGCCAGAGCCAATCCATCGCGGTCGACCAGAGCGGCGCGACCGGCGGCTTCAACATCAGCGGCGGCAGCCAGACGCAGAACGGAATCAGCGGCCAGGTCTCTTTGTTCTAAGGCGATTGCCGGAACTTCTTGTCCCAGCTTGTGCCGGATTGAGACCCTCCCTCAAGGGGGGCCGGCAGGGGCATCGCCAGACGATGTGACTGGCGGCGGGACACAGAAGGCGGTCAAGGCAAGCGAGATGGGATGGGCGTTGACGGAAACCGCCTGAGACCGAGGCAAATGCTCGAGACAGACTGCAGCTGGGGGCTTCGGCCCCCTTTCTCGTTGGCGGGAGGACCAAGATCGGGCGGCCATAAGCAGCCAGCTTGGGCCTGAGATTCGGTCATTCGAACCGCAAGGGCGCAAGGACCCCAAGAAAACGAGGGCCTGGCCGATGCCCGCCCTTTGCCTCCTCGCGCGCCGCTAGTGGTCAGGCCGGAAGCTCGGCTGCATCTCTCGTCTTGACGCCTGGAGCCGGAGTGCCGAGCGCCAGCCCAGAGGTATCCACCCTGCGAGCACCGATGCGTGCGGCCTCGCCGTCACGGATGAAGCTGCGGTGCTCGACGCGCTCCACGCCTGGGATGCCGGCGAGGGTTGGCTTGATGAGATTCTCCAGGGTCAGCATGGAATAGGGACAGTTGGCGCAGCTGCCGACGAAGCGGATGCTGACGGCTCCGTGCTCAGGCGGACGAGCGCGTCGAGCAGCGCGGCCGAAGGCCGGACCCGGCGCAGATGGTGCTGGAAGTCCTCGCGGCTCGCCGGCACGAAGGCGAGCTTGTCGCTGTGCTCGGACCAGGGGAAGGCGATGGGGCCGGTGATGACGTAGTTGTCGTCGCCGACACGGGCGAATTGCACGATCAGCTCGCTCAGTCGGTCGAAGAAACGGCGATGCTCCTGGGGCGTGGCGCCGCGCTTCTTGACGATCACGGCGCTGCGCAGCCGGCGTAGCTCCGTGTCCTTGGGCAGCACGCCGGTGATGATGTCTATCTTCACCGCCTGTTGCCGCTCGCGGTCCACCACCAGCACGCCATAGATGCCGATGGCGCGGCTGTGGACGAAGCGGCGCGCGTCCAGGGCCGAGGGCGGGATGCCCATCACGAAGGCGGGGACGTCCGCCGCACAGGGGATGGCGATGCCGGAGACAAAGGCCAGCTCGTCGCGCGGCACGACGGCCTCCGCGCCGTAGAGGATCTCGAGTCCGCGCTTCACCGCCATGAAGACCTGAGTGGCGACGACTTCCTGCTTGAATTCCAGGATGGCCGCCTGGTGGGCGGCCTTGAGCGTCGGGTCATGCGCCCGCCCCTCGGCGTCGCTGACGCGGATCGGACCGACCATGTCGCCGAGCAGATCGAGCATGACGCTGTGGTAGTCCAGCTTGCGTAGCAGCGGCAGCAGCAGGTGCATGAAGCGCTGCTCGTGCCCCTCGTCCAGGGCGAAGAGGACAGCGCGCGCCTGCTGCCGATAGCCGTGGTCACTGGTGTAGCGCTGCAGGAATGCGGCGATGGCGCCGACCCGCTGGGCGATCTCGCGCTGCTCCGGCGTGCCTGGGTTGTGGAGCGCGTCGAGCGGAAGCCAGTCCAGCGTATCGGGGTTGCCGCGCTGCAGCGCCTCCCAGGCGCCGTCCTGGGAATAGCACTCACGGTAATGGCTGTAGAGCGCGTCCAGGGGCGCGGTGAGGCTCTCCGCGTCAGGGGCCGACCAGAGCGCGGACTCGGCGGCGCTGGCATCGATCATCGATTGGTTGCGCCAGGCAAAGCCTGGAAGGAGAGGAAGATAGCGGACGGATAAGCGAATCGGAAACTCCTTGTTGCGGCCCA
>NZ_JAAIJQ010000068.1 GCF_010820565.1 Thiorhodococcus minor
ATCATATTTTCGCGGTTTTTGCGGGGCCCGCGGGGTGTCCCCCCTCCCGTCCCCCGCAGGCGGCGGTCACCGCCGGGGCCCCGGCGTTTTCTGCCGGTTGGGGCCCGATTCGGCCGTCAGCGCAGCTTCGTCAACCCCTCGCTGATCTCCCAGAGCTGCCGATTGGTCTCGGCGCTGCGCGCTTGGCGGGGTGCCTCAAGCGCCTTCGCCCCGGCCAGATACTTGCCGCTGACGCCCGCCATCTCTGGAGAGAGGGCCGCACGCAGGACGCCCCTGGCCGCCTTGGCGGGGGAGGGCAGCGCCCAGCCGAGGCCAAGCTTGAGCAGCTTCCAAAACGCCCCCTGGGCGCCGTCCGTGCCGCCGAGGTTGGAATTGAAGACGCCCGGGAAGACGCAATTGACGGTCACGCCCGTGCCTTCGAGACGGCGTGCCAGCTCGAAGGTGAAATGGAGCATGCCGAGCTTGGATTGGCCGTAGGCCTGCATCATGCGGTAGGGGCGACGCTCCCAATTGAGATCGGCGAAGTCCATCGCCGTGTCGATGCGGGTTCCGACGTTGACGATTCGCGCGGGCGCGCTTTCCTCGAGACGGTCGAGCAGCAGATGGGTGAGCAGAAAGGGCGCCAGATGATTGACGGCGAGCGCCGACTCGATGCCGTCCGGAGTGAGACGTCTTTCCTTGAAGGCCGTTCCCGCATTGTTGATCAGCAGGTGCAAGGCATCGAATCTGTCCTTAACCGCCTCAGCGAGCTGGCGAACCGCCGACTGATCGGCCAGGTCGGCGATGAAGAGGGCGAGGTCGCCGTTTCCGGTCTTCTCGCGAATCGCCTCCAGGGCCTGGCGTCCGCGGCTCTGATCGCGTGCGACCAGGCCGACTCGCAGCCCGGCTGCGGCCAGGGCCTCCGCAGCCGCGAGCCCGAGCCCGGAGCTCGCGCCTGTCACTAGCGCGGTCTTCGTAGCAGTCTTCTCCATCGCTTGCCCTCAGCAGTTGGTCGACAACATCCGGATCCGGCTCACTTCCCGCGGCGGCGGATCCGCTTACGCCCCTGGTAGGCGGCGATCTGCTGCATGACGAGCGGGAATGGGAGCTGCTCGAGCGATCCGAAGGTGCGAATGGCGTCCAGGACGGTTGCCCGAACGTCCTCGACGAAATTGGGTACGGGCTCCTCTGGCGCCAAGGCGGCGCGGATGCCGCGCAGTCCGCCGACTTGGATCCGCATGGCCTTGGCATGAGGCAGGGCGGCCTGGGTGTCCGTCGACTTGAGTGCGAATCTCGCCTGCTGGCGCAGCAGGTCCAAGAGGTGCAGACAGGTCGCCTGGGCCGCCTCGTCGCTGCACTGGACGCCCTCGCGCTCGGCGATGCAGAACTTTTGCGCCAGGGCGCAGCCGCAACCATTGGTCAGAATGCTCTTCTCGTAGGGGCAGAAGCGCTCGTTGACGGCGCGGTAGGTGGTGCGAAAGGCGTCGTTGTCCACGTTGGGCTCAGCTGGAGGGGTCGCTGCGGCTGGTGAAGCGTTGCAGCATGCGCCGATCGCGCTTGGTCGGGCGGCCTTCGTGCGGTCTGGCGCCCAGCTCGCGACGCTCGCGGACCAGCTCCTGACGCCGCAAGCGGCTCGCCTCGTCCTCGACATAGAGCTTGGCGGCCTCGGTCGCCGAGCGGCGCTGTTTGTCGACGGCGAGGACCTCGATCTCCCAGGACAGGCTGCCCTTGCGGATCTCCAGCCGGCTGCCCGGTCGCACCGCGCGGCTCGGCTTGGCGCGCTGGCCGTCGACCTGAACCTTGCCGCCATTGATGGCCTCGATGGCCAGCTGGCGGGTCTTGAAGAAGCGCGCCGCCCAGAGCCATTTGTCGAGGCGGATCTCGGCGGAAGAGGCTGTGTCCGTCATCTGTCCAGCAAGGGGTCGAGCTCGCCCCGGTCGTCCAAGAGCGCCATGTCGTCGAAGCCGCCGATGTGGCGATCGCCGATGAAGATCTGCGGCACCGTGTGCCGGCCGCTGCGCTCGACCATGACCGCCATCTGCCCGGGATCCTGATCGATCGGGATCTCTTCGAACACGACACCCTTGCGCTTCAGAAGCGTTCGCGCACGGGTGCAGTAGGGGCAGATTCGGGTCGAATACATCGTCACCTGAGGCATCTTGTCATTCTTTCCTGAGCCGTTACTCTGGCCTCTGAGCTTCGCCGGGTCGGCGAAGCGCGTCAAGCCGCCGCAGCTCAGACGTTGCCCTTGCAGCCGCCCGACCAGACATCTGGTCGATGAGCGATTTGCCAAGGCGCTCACCTCAGCTTCACTGCAACGACAGGGTTTCCATGTACCGCGATACGCCGCACGCCATTCACCTCAAAGACTATCGGCCACCCGAGTTCCTCATCGACGCCGTCGATCTGCGCTTCGACCTCGATCCCGAGCGGACGACGGTGGAGGCCAAGCTCGCCCTGAGGCGCAATCCGGCGGCGACGCGCGGCGACGGCGATCTGCGTCTCCACGGCGAGCAGCTGGACCTCGAGCGGATCGCCGTCAACGGCCATCCCCTGACGCCTTCGGAGTACGAGGTGCATCAGGAGGGCTTGACGCTCCATCGGGTGCCGGACCAGTTCGGCCTGGAGACGCGCGTCCGTATCCATCCGAGCCTGAATACCGCGCTCGAGGGTCTCTACCAGTCCGGCGAGATGCTCTGTACCCAGTGCGAGGCTGAGGGGTTCCGCCGCATCACCTACTTCCTCGACCGGCCCGACGTCATGGCGACCTACAGCACCACGCTGGTGGCCGACAAGCGGCGTTTTCCCGTGCTGCTGTCGAACGGCAATCCGGTCGAGTCGCGGGATCTGGATGGCGGCCGTCACCTGATGCGCTGGGAGGATCCCTTTCCCAAGCCGAGCTACCTCTTCGCCCTGATCGCGGGAGACCTCAAGGCCGTGGAGGACAGCTTCAGCACGGCCTCGGGCCGCGAGGTCGCGCTCAAGATCTATGTCGAGCCGCACAACCTCGACAAGTGCGACCATGCCATGCGCTCGCTGAAGAAGGCGATGCGCTGGGACGAGGAGCGCTTCGGGCGCGAGTACGACCTCGACATTTTCATGATCGTCGCCGTCAGTCACTTCAACATGGGCGCGATGGAGAACAAGGGGCTCAACGTTTTCAACGACAAGTTCGTGCTGGCGCGCCCCGACACCGCGACCGACGTGGACTTCGACGGCATCGAGAGCGTCATCGCCCACGAGTATTTCCACAACTGGACAGGTAACCGCATCACCTGCCGCGACTGGTTCCAGCTCAGCCTCAAGGAAGGCTTCACCGTCTATCGCGACCAGGAGTTCTCCGCCGACGTCGGCTCGCGCGGGGTCAAGCGCATCGGCGACGTGCGCCTGCTGCGCGCCCACCAGCTCCCCGAGGACGAAGGTCCTCTGGCGCATCCGGTGCGTCCGGATTCCTATATCGAGATCAATAACTTCTACACCGCGACCGTCTATCAGAAGGGGGCCGAGGTGGTGAGGATGCAGGCCAACCTGCTCGGCCCCGAGCTGTTCCGCAAGGCGACGGATCTCTACTTCGAGCGCCACGACGGGCAGGCCGTGACCACCGACGACTTCGTGCGCTGCATGGAGGACGCGAGCGGGCGCGACCTGGAGCAGTTCCGGCTCTGGTACCAGCAGGCCGGCACGCCCGAGCTGAGCGTGCAGGAGGCCTTTGACGCCGATTCCGGTCGCTACAGCCTCAGCGTCCGTCAGCATACGCCGCCAACCCCGGGTCAGCCGCTCAAGGAGCCTTTTCACATTCCGATCGCCGTCGGGCTGCTCGGTCAGGACGGCGAGGATCTGCCGCTGCAGCTCGAGGGCGACACCACGCCTTCGGCGCCTGGGACACGGGTGCTGGAGCTGACCAACAGCGAGCAGAGCTTCACCTTCGTCGGTCTCGAGGCCAAGCCGGTGCCTTCGCTGCTGCGGGGATTCCCGGCACCTGTCAAGTTGAAGACCGAAGCGAGCGACGATGACCTGCTCTTCCTCATGGCCCACGACAGCGACGGCTTCAATCGCTGGGACGCGGCACAGACGCTGATGCAGCGTCTGCTGCTGGCACTGGTCGACGACGCCGAGGCCGAGCTTCCGGAGCGCTTTTTCGCCGCCTTCGAGCAAGCCCTCATGGATGCGCAGAGCGACAAGGCCTTGCTCGCCGAGGTGCTGACGCCACCCTCCGAGGGCTATCTGGGCGATCAGATGGCGGTGGTGGACGTCGATGGCATCCATCGCGCCCATAGCGTCTTGGGACGACGCGTGGGCGAGCGCCTGCGTGATGCCCTCCTAGAGGTCTATCGCGCCAATGACGGCAGCGAGCCCTATGCCTTCATGCCCGATGACGTTGGGCGCCGCGCGCTCAAGAATCTCGCCCTCGGCTATCTGGCGAAGGCCGGCGATGCCGAGGCCCTGGCGGCGGCCCAAGCGCAGTTCGAGGCCGCGCGCAATATGACGGACGTCATGGCGGCATTGCGCCTCCTCGTCGACCACGGCGGCGAGGCGGGGACGCGCGCGCTCGACCATTTCTACGGGCGCTGGTCCGGAGAGCCGCTGGTCGTCGACAAGTGGCTCAGCGTCCAGGCCACCAGTCCGCGCGAGGACACCCTCGAGCGCGTGATCGCGCTCATGGGGCATGCCGACTTCTCGCTGCGCAACCCGAACCGGGTCCGCAGCCTGATCGGGGCCTTCTGCAATGCCAATCAGGTGCGCTTCCATGCGTCGGACGGACGCGGCTACCGCTTCCTCGCCGACCGGGTGCTGGAGCTGAATCCGCTGAACCCACAGATCGCGGCGCGCCTGCTCAAGGCCATGGTCCGCTGGCGGCGCTTCGACGCGGGACGCCAGGCTTTGATGCGCGCCGAGATCGCGCGGATCCTGGACGCCGAGGCGTTGTCCGCGGACGTCTACGAGGTCGCCTCGAAGGCCCTTGGCGACTAGCGCGGCACATCGCCTCGAGTCGCGGTCTCATGGTGATCGCGACGACGGGAGTGTCGACCTCCAGGCCGACAGCTGTCGACCCGGACGCCAATGCTTCCGGACCTGGCGCGGCCGCCGAGTCCCGGGTCGCGAGTCCCTGCCTAGGCGGCGCAGCGGCGTACCGGCGAGCCGTCACGCTCTTTGGCATCCTGGCACTCGGCGCAGCGCTTCGCATTGGGGACATGCCGACGCCGGCTCTCGGGGATTGCCTCCCCACAATCGATGCAGAAACGGCGGCCATGGCCGAGGTTGGCGTGGCTCTGGATCGCGTCGACGCGCATTTCGATCTCGCGCTCGATATGGGCTTGCGCCATGTCGAGCTCATCGGCGAATTTCTCCATCTGGGCTCCTGCCTCTGTCACAGGTCGAAGCTCAAGTATCGGTGAGCCAGATGATGCTGAGATGAGGGTTTGATTGCGGCAGCATGACGACGCTCGGCGCCGTCTCGGATAGCTGGGCATGCCGGGCTCGTGCGAGAATGCGCCGTGGCTCGGATTGGGGCGCCAAATGCTGGGAATCGTCGATCGTTACATCTTGCGCGAGGTCGCGAAGGTCTTCCTCGCGATGGTTGTCGTGCTGATGCTGATCGTCGTCAGCCTCATGTTCTTGCGCACGCTCGAGGAAGTGAACGTCGGCGGCCTGGGCGTCGACGTGGTCTTCCGCTACATGCGCTTGCAGCTGATGCGCGATACCTCCAGTCTGCTCCCGCCCGCCTTCTTCCTGGCCGTGCTGGTCGCGCTCAGTCGTCTCTCGCGCGACAGCGAGCTGATCGCCATGAACGCCTGTGGGATCGGTCCGCCACGCATCTATCGCAACCTCCTGTTGCTGGCGATCCCGGTTGCGCTGCTCACGGCCTGGCTCGCCCTCTTCCTGCAGCCCAAGGCGGCTGCCGGGATCCAGGAGATTCGCTTGCAGCAGAAGGAGCAGGCCACCCAGGTGGCCGGCCTCCAGGCAGGGCGGTTCTATGTGGAGGAGGGGGGGGACATCGTCGTCTACATCGGCGAGATCGATCGCCGCAAGTCGCTTGGGGACGTCTTCATCCTGGATCGGCGCGGCGGCAAGAGCCGCATGGTGGTCAGCGAGGGCGGTCGGCATCGTGTCGAGGAGGCGACGGGCGATCACCTGGTCACCTTGAGCAGAGGTCATCGCTTCGACGGCGTGCCGGGCTCGGGCGCCTACCTGATCGGGGATTTCAAGGAGTACGAGATCCGCATCACCGGCAGCGGGCCGCGACAGCGGTCATTCACCAAACGCTCCACCATCCCCACCGCCGAGCTGCTGCAGTCGTCTGAGCTTGCGGATCGAGTGGAGCTGGAGCATCGATTGGCCGCCCCCTTGGCGATCTTCACCCTCGCGGTCATGGCCATCCCGCTGGTCGACATCTCGCCGCGGCAGCGCACCTCGGGCCGCGTTATCCTCGCCCTCGTCGCCTATTTCAGCTTCTTCAACCTGCAGCGCCTCGCGGAGAGCTGGCTCGAGACCGGCGCCACGCCACCATGGCTCGGCAGTCTCTGGTATCAGCTGGCGATTCTGGCAGTCGTCTATGCGGTGATGCTGCCCGAGAGCTTCTGGGTCAAGCGACTCAGGTACAGATTGAGCGTGGGGCGCCCGGGGGTCGCTCGGCAATAGCCTCACCCCTTTATCAGGGGCGGCGGTCCTGAGGTGTCTTCGCACATGGCTGTGCCTGGTGCGGTGTGCGTCGCTCGCAAGCGGGCTCCCACGGCGAGGCTCACGCAGGAGCCCGCTTGTGGGCGACTGCGTCTGGCTGAGCGCGAGGCTGCTCTGTGTGGTTGGAGTGAGATGCCCTTGCGCTCGCGGCAAGGGCATTGGGCGGCAAGCTATTCGGCAGCCGCTTCTGCCTCTGGCTCGGCCTCGGCCGGCGCGGCCTTGGGATCGGGCAGGGTGATGAGCTGCTCGGCGACGAGGATGGCCTGCTTTTCCTCGCCATTGACCCACTGCTTGGCCTTCTTGGTCTTGACGGCGTAGCGGCCGGACTTCTTCTGGAAGATGATGTGCTCGTCGGTCTTCTTGATTTGCTGCATGGCGTTTCTCTAGTCGATGCTTGGGGCTGGATCTTAAAGACGCTGGGCGGGCTGCCGCAGTCGTCCTGGGGTTTCGGGCTTCTTAGAGTTTCAGTCTTCGTATGGGTCGTGCGGGTAGACCTTGGGCTCGCGCTCGATCTCGATCCGGAACTGCGCGACGAGCGCGGCCATGGCGCCGAGCGCCACGAGCATGGGCACCAGGAGCGTCATGACGCCGGCGATGCCCACGCCTGCCGTCAGCGGGATATCGACCAGCACCTTGCCGTTCGGGCGGCGCACGATGAGGCGGCGGACATTGCCTTGTTGGATCAGGTCCTTCACCTTGTCCAGCAAGGCCGATCCAGTGACGTTGATCTCGTCGCGCATGTCTTCTCCGCGATGGTGTTTCATGGGCAATCCCTCAGATGGCATCCAGGAGATTTGGCTCGAAGCCAATCCACTAGTTTAACCGGGTTCCGACCGCATGCGTGAGCCGGTCGAGACGGCCGGTCGCGTCAGTCCGCGCCGAAATCACCGCTCACGTAGAGCCAACGCCCCTGCTCGCGCAGGAAGTAGCTGCGCTCCTGGAGCCGGTGGGCGCGCCCCTGCACCTTGTAGCGGGCGACGAATTCCACCCAGCCTTGGCTGTCTGCCGGTCCTCCGGCCTCGCTGCTCAAGATCTTGAGTCCGATCCAGCGAATCGCGGGATCTGGGCTGAGGTCGGCGGGGCGGGTCGAGGGGTGCCAGGTCGCACTGAGGTAGCAGGTGCGCGCCTTGGCATAGGCGACGTACCGCGAGCGCATGAGGTCCTCGGCGGTCTCCGGGATCGCCTGGGCGTCGATGAAGCGGCCGCAGCAATCCGCGTAGGCGCTCCCGGAGCCGCAAGGGCAAGCCGCTGTCTTCATGTGTCGCGTGCTCCCATCAGGCGGACCAGAGCGGTCCCTCCTCCATGGCTGCGATCTGCTCGCGCAGCTGGAGGATGTGGTCTTGCCAGTAGTGGTGTGTCCCGAACCAGGTGAAGGCGGCAGGGAAGGCCGGATCCAGCCAACGCCGCGCCAGCCAGCCCGCGTGATGGATGAGGCGCAGCGTGCGCAGCGCCTCGACCAGGTGCAGCTCGCGGTGGTCGAGCTCGCGAAAATCCTCGTAGCCGGCGAGCACGTCTGCGAGCTGGCGACTCATGCTGTGGCGGTCGCCGGAGAGGAGCATCCAGAGGTCTTGGATCGCCGGTCCCATGCGCGCGTCGTCGAAGTCGACGAAATGCGGTCCGGCATCCGTCCACAGCAGATTGCCGAGATGGCAGTCGCCGTGCAGCCGAATGGCGCACAGGTGGCCGGCGCGCTCGAAGCAGGCGCGAGCGCAGTCTAAGGCTTGATCGACCACGCTGGTGTAGGCCGGCAGCAGCTCGGCGGGGATCCAGTCGTTGGCGAGCAGGAAGTCGCGCGGTCGGGTGCCGAAGCTCGCGATGTCCAGCCTTGGTCGATGCAGGAAGGGCTCCACCGCGCCGAGGGCGTGAATGCGTCCGATGAAACGGCCGATCCATTCCAGCACGCTTGCGTCCTCGAGCTCGGGTGTGCGCCCGCCGCGACGGGGCGTGACGGAGAAGCGATAGCCGCCGTGCTCATGGAGGGTGCGGCCTTGGACGATTGTCGGCGGGACGGCCGGGATCTCACGCTCGGCGAGCTCGCGCGTGAAGCTGTGCTCCTCCAGGATCGCCGCGTCGCTCCAGCGGCCGGGTCGGTAGAATTTGACGATGACCGGGGTCGCGTCTTCGATGCCGACCTGATAGACACGATTCTCGTAGCTGTTCAGCGCGAGCAAGCGTCCGTCGGTCAGCAGGCCGATGCTCTCCACGGCGTCGAGAATGCGATCCGGGCCGAGATCGGCGTATGGGGTTGGGCTGGGTGGCGTCATGGGCGGATTCTATCGGTCTTCGGCCGGGTTTGTGCAGATCGCGGGTGGCGGTCCGAGCTTGCGTCCTGGATGATGCCGTTTCCAAGGCGCGCTTCTTCTCGAGGTTTCCAATGCGGTTTCGGGCGTCGATCTGGGGCTATCTTCTGTGCACGCTCCTCTGTTGTCCGTCGGCCACGGCCGAGGCGGAAGGGCTGCGCTTCTTCGCGGTCGGCGATCTGCCCTACCGGGACAGCGAATTCAGTCAGCTCGGCCTGCTATTCGACGAGGCTTCCGTGGGCGGCGCGCCCTTTCTCGTCCACCTCGGCGATATCAAGAGCGGCAGCGCGCCCTGCACGGACGCGCAGCTGGGGCGCATCGCCGGGCTTTTTCGGGCGCAGCCCCTTCCAGTCCTCTATACGCCCGGAGACAACGAATGGACGGACTGCCACCGAAGGCGAGCGGGCGGGCTCGACCCCTTGGAGCGTCTCGCCCGGGTGCGCCAGGTCTTCTTCCAAGACCCGAGCGTGCTGCGCCTCGACAGGCTTGGGGCGGTTCTCGAGCAGGACGTTGGCTCAGCGCGGACCTATCCCGAGATCTTCAGCTTTTCCCGCGATGGCGTCATGATCGTCGCGCTCCACGTCGTGGGCAGCGACAACAACTACCGCGCCAGAGATCGGCGCGCCCTTGCGGAGATGCGCGCCCGGGATCGGGCCAATGCCAGGCTGCTCGCGCGTGCCGGTGCGGATGCCGAGGCGCGAGGCCTGGGCGCCATGGTGATCCTGATGCACGCGGACCCCTTGTTCGAGCGTTCCCGGACCACCCGAGGCTTCGCCGCTATCCTGGATGCGCTCGTCGATCTGATGTCTGCCTATTCCGGGCGCGTCCTGCTCATTCACGGCGATACCCACAGGCTCAGGCATGATCGGCCGCTGCGGGATCGAGACACAGGGGCAAGGATCGACCGCTTCGAGCGCGCAGAGGTGCCGGGCTCGCCCAGGGTCGGGGGACTGTGGGTGAGCGTCGACCCTGGGGCGGTCGAGCCATTCGAGGTCGCCGTCCTCTATCCGTCCTCGCGCGAGGTGCTGCTGGACCAGTGACCGCAAGGTCGGCGGCTCGAACGGCAAAAGGCGCCGCAGGACCCTGCCTGGCGATGCGCTCATCGGTCGCGGCGGTCATCAGCTGCCGCCCCGATAGAGCTGTGGCGGCTGGCTGGCGATATAGTCGTCGATGCGCGCTGCGATGCTCTCGGCTTGGATCCGAGCCTTCGAGGGGCGTTGCGCGCCAGCCGCCGCTGCGCTCTTGCGGCGATGAGGC
Organism: Thiorhodococcus minor; assembly: GCF_010820565.1. Lineage (GTDB taxonomy): Bacteria > Pseudomonadota > Gammaproteobacteria > Chromatiales > Chromatiaceae > Thiorhodococcus > Thiorhodococcus minor. Next base: position 10,215 of record NZ_JAAIJQ010000068.1, read on the forward strand.
CGTGTCCGGACGGTCGACATCTGGCGTCGGACGGAAACTGCGGGGGCTGCGAATCGACCTTGCTTCGATGCGATGGTGATCGGCATTCTCATGATTTTCGCTCCTTTGTGGCTCTGCTGGTCAAGCCGCGCTGGGTCGCGACTTGCGGACAGCATAGGGAGCGGCCGCTGACCGACATCTGAAGGGGGATGTCAGGGAATCATCAGCCATGGAAGCGGACCGCCCTGCTAACATTCAGGGAGACCGATCGACCATTGGCAGCGCGGGCTGATCTCGAGGAGCGGGTCCGCAGGACGGCTGAAGGATGGACAACTCATGATACAGGCACGAGCACCCTCGATCGTGGAGGAGGAGCGGCGGACGCAGGTACGGATTCGCGTCCATATTCCGGCCAGGATCTCCTTGCCAGGAGAGGACGAGGCGATCGGCGTCGATTGCGAGGAGCTGTCTTGGGGAGGGCTGCTGCTCAATGTCGCGCGCTGTCTTCCCGATGAGGTCGAAACCCTGCGCATCGAGCTGGCTTGGGCCGAAGACGCGCAGGTCCGCGCCGAGGCGCGCGTGCTGCGGGCGCGTCCCCTGCTCGATGGCCATTATCAGCTCGCGACCCGATTCGTCAGTCTGACGCCGACCAGCCAATCGCGGCTAGAGCAGCTGCTCTCGGCGCTCAATGCGACGGTGCCCGCATTCGACAAGTCAGGTCCGCGCGCATTGGTGCGCGAGCTGGAGGTGATGGCCAACGAGCGCGATGAGCTGCAGGGGATGCTGGAGCAAGTGGCACGCGGCCGTCTGACCCTGACGCTCTTCGACGCCTACGCGGTCGGGCAGAGCATCAGCTTGTCCATCGCCGGCACCGAGCACGGCATTGGCGTGCGTCTGCGCGCCCTGGTGCGGAAGGTGAAAGCGGTCTCGATGTCAGGATGCGACTGGGCGAGCCTCTACGAGGTGACACTGGGCTTCGAGCACCCACGGGAGTCCATGAAGGGACTGGCTCAGCGCCTCTTGGCTCAGGGTGAAGAGACATCCTCTGATCCTGTCGTCCCGGTGCCTGACCCTAGCGAGACCTGGCGGGATGCGAGGATCTGGCCGGCGCTCGGACGCTCGGCCCCGACCGAGGAGTGCGCAGATGGCGACCTCAGCTCCGCCCTCGAGAGACGCTTCCCGGAAGTGCTCAATTTCATCATCCCTGGCTGGGGTGATGCGCAAGCCTTCGAGGCGCGCTTCCGCGACCTGGCCCTGGGTGACAGGTTTCAGCTCGGCGGCTGGCCCGTCGAGGTCTGGGAAGAGCTCACGCTGCTGCAGCACGTGCATGATTTCGCCTACGGCATCTCACCCATACGGACGCACCTGCTGCAGGGTGGGTCCGTCGAGTGAGCCCAGTTGCACGCCGGGCGGCCTGATCGTCCATGACCCTTGGGAGTGTCGCTGCGGGCCACCCCCTGACCGCCGATGCCGCGGCGGAGGCGCTTCGCGCCGGCGGCAATGCCTTCGATGCGGCCGTTGCCGCGCTCTGCGCAGCCTGCGTGGCAGAGCCGGTGCTAGCCTCCTTGGGTGGCGGCGGCTTCCTCTTGGCGCGCCCGGCAGGGGGTGCTCCAGAGGTCTTCGATTTCTTCGCGCAGACGCCGAGGCAGCGTCGTCCCGCGGCTGAAACGGATTTTCGCCCCATCGTGGCGGACTTCGGCGATGCCGCGCAGGAATTTCACATCGGCCTGGGCGCAACGGCCACGCCGGGCGCGGTCGCGGGTGTCTTCGCGATCCATGCGGCGCTGTGCCGTCTGCCGATTGCAGATCTCTTCGCCCCCGCCCGCGACATGGCGCGACAGGGCCTCGCCATGACCGCCTTCCAGCATGGGATCAATCGCATCGTCGAGCCGATCCTTCGTGCCAGTACGCAAGCCCTGGCACTCTTCGCGGACCCCGACCATCCGGATCGACTCGCGCCGGTCGGCACGCGGATGCGCATGCCGGATTTGGACTATGCCTTGGGTGTCTTGGCCAGCGATGGCCCGGACGTCTTCTATCGTGGCGATTGGGCGCATCGTCTCACGCGGGATTGTGCCGAGCGCGGAGGGCAGCTGAGGCTGGAGGATCTCGCGAGCTATGCTGTCGTGCGCCGACCGGCGCTGTCACGCCGCTACCGCGGGGCTGTGGTTCACACCAATCCGCCTCCTTCGCAGGGCGGCAGTCTCATCGCCTTCACGCTCGCGCTCCTCCAGCAGGTCGATCCGAGTGCTTGGGGGCAGGGCAGCGCGGAGCACCTCGATGCCCTCGCCAGCGCCCAGGAGCTGACCCAGCGGCTGCGTCGCGACGGCGCTTTCGAGCATGCGGATTGGGCCGCCGCGCTGGAGCCGGAGACGCTCGACCGTTTCACAGCGCTGATGCGAGAGGCCGCCGTCTTCACGCGGGGCACCACTCAGATCAGCGTCGCGGACGCGGAGGGTAACCTGGCGAGTCTCACCCTTTCCAACGGAGAGGGCTGCGGCTATGTGCTTCCCGGCACCGGCATCATGCTCAACAACATGCTCGGCGAGGAAGACGTCAATCCGCAGGGTTTCCATCGCTGGCCGCGCGATCGGCGCATCAGCTCCATGATGGCGCCGACGCTCGTCGCCCTGCCGGAGGGGTGCTGGGTCGTGACGGGATCGTCGGGGTCGAACCGTATCCGTAGCGCCATCCTTCAGGTCATCACTAACCTGGTCGATTTCGGATTGGATGTGGAGCGGGCGGTCGCCGCGCCACGGCTCCACTTCGAGGGCGACCTGCTGAACCTGGAGCCCCCGTTGGCGGCGGAGACACTGGCTCAGCTCGCCGGGCGCTGGCCCAGCATCAAGACCTGGAGCCAGAAGAGCGTCTTCTTCGGCGGCGCGCACACGGTTCTGATGGACGCTCGAGGCTGCGCTTCTGGAGCTGGCGATCCGCGGCGCGGTGGCGTTGCGATCGAAGTCTCGGCTTGACGGGCTGGCCGCGATCACGCCCTACCAGTGCCCGGTTCCCGGCTCGCCCTTGAAGGGGCCGAGGATCTCGCTGGTGATCCAGCCGCCGTAATAGCCGCCGGCCTGGGCACAGACGCGCTCGCCGTCGAGGAAGCAGGCCACTCGGCCCGGATAGAAGCAGATCCAGCCTGCGATGGCCGCGAATTCCGGGAAGGGATCGGGGTAACGCCAGGCGACATCCTGATCGGTGGCCCCGGGGCCTTTGGCCGCCAGATAGGCCGCCTCTCCCTTCCACTCGCAGAAGGTGCGTCGCGACGTCTCCTGAAGGCCCCGCAGGTGGACGTCGGCCGGCGGGACGTAGACCGTCGGCGGACTGCCGGTCTCGCAGACCCGCATGGCGCCTGCCGACTCGGCGAGCAGGCGCGATCCCCATCTCACCTCGACCCGCCGGGCCTCGGGCTCCATGGCGGGCGGGCGCGGATAGTCCCACACGGATTCCTGGCCCGGACCTGGATCCATCGCGAAGTCGGGGCGCCGCTGGCCACGAAAGCGCCAGGCGGCGCGCGCACGATCGAGGTCTCGCCGACGATCGCTCACTGGGAAGAGGGTGACCGCCGTCTCGCGGCTGGCGTCGGCGCCCGGTCCAGGCTAGACCATATAGGCCAGGGCCTCTTCGCCTGGGTGCGGCAGGCCGGCGATGCGCCAGGCCTCCCGGCAGGAGCCGAAGAGACGTTGGACGGCGTGGCGGTCGAGGCCGTGTGTTCGGCAGATCTGCGACATCGGCGGCAGGGACCCATAGGTGAGACGGTGCTCCCGGAGGTAGTAGATGATCGACCAATGATCCGGGGTCAGCGGCCAAACGCCGTCGAGCTTGGCGATGAAGCGCGCCATGCCACGGTTCCAGAGCTCGGGCGAGATCAGAAATCCTTCTGCATCCAAGGGGAGATCGCGCCGTGCCGCGGCCGCCTGCTGCTGTGTTGCTGGGGATGTCATGCCATCGTGCTCCTCTGTTCATCGCGTCATCGAGCCTGTTGATGGTGACGAGCAGAGAACTGCAAGCAGCTCGCCTAGTACCTGACAATGCTAGTCTGGATTGGGCGGCCGTCAACCCGACGCGGAGCGGCTTCCCGGAGCACGGGGGCGCCTCGGCCTGGTGGGGCATCGCCAAGCGATGCCTGGCGCGCGCCGTCCGTCTGGGATGCCTTGGCGGTGCGCTGAAGCGCGCTCGGGCCTGTCATCAAAGGTTCACAATGGATCCTGGCGCCCTGGTGTTAGGATCCAAAGGCTAAGCTGCAAAGAGCCAAGCTGCGAGAAGAGTATCCGCGATGGAGTATCTCATTCCGGACGGGCTGTCCGCGGAGGCGCTGGAGGGCGAGCTCCGAGCGCATCTATCCTGTCGCGCCGAGTCCGCCGGCGACTCGGAAATCGGCTACTACGACACCTTCGATTGGGCCCTTTACGCCGCCGGGGGCTTCCTCTCCCAGAGCAGCGAGACGCTGCGCTGGACGTCGCGGAAGGACGCAAGCGCCTATGCGCAGCCACTCGAGGCCCAGCCGGGGCTTGCGCGCGACCTGCCATCCGGGCCGGTGCGGGACCAGCTCCCCCCCGAGGCGGCGATTCGGCGCCTCCTCCCGATGATGCGCATCCAGACCACGGCTCGGCTGCTGCGCGTGCTCGACGAGAATGAGAAGACCGTCGTCCGTGTGCTCGTGAGCAGCCACTCCTTCGAGGACCCCACGAGCGGCCGATCCGGCGACCTCGCTGCGCGTCTGCGGGTCCAGGGCGTGCGTGGCTATGACGACGATCGCGAGCTGCTGGTCGCGCTCGTCGAGAGCAAGCTGGGGCTCGTCAAGGCCGAAACGCCGCTCCTCTGTGAGGCCCTAAGGAGGGTGGGGCGCGTGCCGGGCGACTACTCGTCCAAGCTCGACCTGAAGCTCGAGGGCGCGCAGCGAGCGGATGCCGTCACCAAGCAGATCCTCGCGACGCTGCTCGAGACCCTGGAGGCCAACATCCAGGGCACCATCGCGGGATGGGACACCGAGTTTCTCCATGACCTGCGGGTTGCGACCCGGCGTACGCGCTCGGCGCTGAGTCAGATCAAGCCGGTCTTCCCGGAGGAGATCCTGGCGCGCTTCAAGGAGGAATTCGCCTGGGTCCAGCAAGCGACAGGCCAAGTGCGGGATCTCGACGTCTATCTGCTCGCGTTCGACGACTATCAAGCGAGTCTCCCGGCCGAGCTGCGGCCCAAGCTCGAGCCGCTGCGCGAATTTTTGCTCGCCCACTATGATCAAGAGCAGGCGCGTCTGGCTCAGGCGCTCCAATCGGAGCGTTTCAGGGTGCTGCTCGGCGCGTGGCGAGACTTCCTGCAAACCCCTGTTCCCAGCACCTCGATCGTCCCGGGCGCGATGCAGCCCATCAAGGCGGTCGCCGACGTGCGCATTCGGCGTATGGCCAAGCGGGTGCGGCGCGAGGGCCGGGCGATCCGCGACGACTCGCATCCCGAGGAGCTGCACGAGCTGCGCAAGAGCTGCAAGAAGCTACGCTACCTCATGGAGTTCTTCCGCAGCCTCTACCCTGGCGGCGCGATCAAGCCGCTGATCAAGCAGCTCAAGGTACTGCTCGATCAGCTCGGTGACTATCAGGATCTCGCCGTGCAGGCCCATCACCTGGAGGACGTCGCAGAGCGGATGCATGCGGAGGGTAGGGCGGCTCCGGCGACCCTGCTCGCCATGGGCGCCTTGGTCGGGGGGCTGCTCCAACGCCAGCAAGCCGCCCGGGATGGCTTCTCAGAGGTCTTCGCGGCCTTTGATGATCCGCAGCAATGGGCGCAGTATAAGGCCCTGTTTTGGACGTCAGAGGTGCATCAGACCGGCACATGAGGATCCTCGCGACCTACAACATCAAGGGCGGAGTGGGGAAGACGGCGGCCGCGGTGAATCTGGCCTATCTGGCCGCGCGGCGTGGCGAGCGCACGCTGCTGTGGGATTTGGATCCGCAAGCGGCCGCGACCTACTACTTTCGCGTCGAGCCCAAAGTTGTCGGCGGTGGCCAGCGGCTTCTGAAGGGAGGCAAGAAAGGGAGCGCGCTGGATGACGTCATCAAGGGGACGGATTTCCCCGGCCTCGACCTGGTTCCGGCCGATTTCTCGTTCCGCAATCTGGACCTCATGCTCGAGGAGGCCAAGGGCTCCACCAAGCAGCTGCGTAAGCTCTTGCGACCGCTCGAAGACGATTACGACGTCGTCTTCCTGGACTGCCCGCCAAGCATCTCGCTAGTCTCCGAAAGTGCCTTCCGTGCATCCGACGCGCTTCTGGTGCCCGTCATTCCAACGACCCTGTCGGCCCGCACCCTGGAGCAGCTGCTCGATTTCTTGGCAAGTCAGGAGCGGCTGGCCACACTGAAGGTGCTTCCCTTCTTCTCCATGGTCGATCGGCGCAAACGGCTTCACCTTGAATCCATGGCCGAGCTGCCGATACGCTGGCCTCAGTTCCTCAGGACCAGCATCCCCTATGCCTCGGACGTCGAGCGCATGGGCGTGCACCGCATGCCGCTCCCGGCCTATGCGCCCCTGAGCCCCGCCGCTGTCGCCTACCAAAGCCTCTGGGGTGAAGTCCGCGCGAGTCTGCCCAAGTGACCCCCGGGAGCGTCGCCCTCCAAGGCGACAGTAGCCGCCATGGCGTCGGACACCGACTAGCGTTTCGAGCGATTGGCGGCTCAACCCTTCTTTCCAAGTCCATTCGACGGAAGCAGTAGTCAATGAAGACCCACCTCGACTGGTCGGCCTATAGAGACGCCGGCATGGGCGACGCCTATGCCGACATCCCCAAGCACGGGGGCGATTTCGCCAAGGCCGTTGCGGTCTGTATCAACAGCCGCCAGTGCGAAACTCAGGGCAAGCAGGTGATGTGCCCGAGCTTCAAGGTGAGCGGCAATCCCAATCTCTCCACGAGCGGTCGCGTGCGCCTGCTCAAGACGGCGCTCTCCAGCGACATGACCGAAGCCGCCTTGGCCGACCCGACGCTCGCCGAGGCCATGGACCTCTGTGTCGCCTGCAAGGGCTGCAAGCGCGAGTGCGAGGCCAACCTGGACATGGCCCTCATCAAGGCCGAGTACCTGGCCCAGCGCAGGGCCTGCACCAGGCCGAGCCTGCGCAGCCGGCTCTTCGCCCAGGCGCCGCTCTGGCTCCACCGCGCGCCTTGGCTGCGCGGCCTCATCCGCTGGCGCAATCGGAGCGCGTGGCCGGCTCGACTGAGCGAGCGGGTCCTTGGGCTGAGCGCGCAGCGGCCGCTGCCGGAGCCTGTCGACGCGCCTTTTCGCGCTCCGAAGTCAGACATGCCGACGCCGCAGAAGGAGCCTGCGGATCTCCCGGAAGTCGTCCTCCTCGTCGATACCTTCACCCGCTATTTCGAGCCGGAGATCGCCGACGCGGCGATGCGCGTGCTCCGTGCGGGCGGCTATCAGGTGCGGATTGCGGAGCCCGATGCCCATACTCCGGACTCCGATCGGCCGCTGTGCTGTGGCCGGACCTATCTCGCCCAGGGCATGGTCGAGGCGTCGCGCGCCGAGGCCAAACGGCTGGTCGACGCCATGCTCCCGGACGTCGAGGCCGGCCGGATGCTGGTCGGACTCGAGGCCTCCTGCGTACTGGGTCTGCGGGAGGACGCCCAAGCGCTGGGACTTGGCGAGCCGATGGAGCGGGTCGGTAAACAACTGCTGCTCTTCGAGGAGTTTCTCGCCCGCGAGGCCATGGCCGGTCGGCTTGACCTGTCGCTCGAGGCGCTCGCGGAGGGCGAGACCCTGGTCCACGGCCACTGCCACCAGAAGGCCGTGGGTGCCATGAAGTCCATGCGTCGCGTGCTCAAGCTGATCCCCAAGCACGACTTCGCCATGATCGATGCCGGCTGCTGCGGCATGGCGGGCACCTTCGGCATCGAGGCCGAGCACGCGGAGATGGCCGGCAACATGGCCGAGCTCGGCCTCATGCCCGCGTTGCGCGAGAAGCCAGGCGCGCGCGTCGTCGCCAATGGGTTTTCATGTCGCCAGCAGATGCAGGCGCTCGGGGATGACCGCCCGCGGCACCTGGCAGTGCTGCTGGCCGAGGCGCTTGAGTCCGAGGCAGGCGATTAGACCCGCAATGGCGGGAGAAAAAGGTCAGCCCTTGTCCGAGTGCCGCCACCGTAGGAGCCCGCTCGCGGGCGACGCGCTCGGCGCCTGACGACCCACCTGCGAAGACAAGTCAGTCATCGCCCGTAGGGCGGACAAGCCCAGCGCAGTCCGCCAGCGCCGGGGCACGATTCGGTGGCCTTCGCTCGCGCTCGTCCAGCCTACCGATTCCTCTCAGAGCGCCGCCGTTGGGCCGTGCTCGCCCAATGCGTCGTCCCGGTCTTGCAGGTCGTCGAGCGCGTCGAAGGTTGGCTCGTTCGGCGCGGTCTTCACCGGCACCTCGGAGAGGTCGCGCGGCGGCAGGCTGGCGAAGGCGAGCAGGTGCTGGGCAAGCGGGGTCCTGCGCAGCGCAAGCGATCGCTGCAACGCCTGAATCGCCGCCTCCTGATCATCGCGGGCCAGGTCGGCGATGGCCTGCCGGACGAGCCGCTCGGCGCCCTGCTCGGCCGCGAGCAGGAGCCCGTGGTCCATGCCGCAGCGTCGGCAGCTGGGGGCGCCGCTGCTGCGAGCGGAGCAGTTGGGGCAGCGCTCCATCAGGTCTCCAAGTAGTAGATGAGGTCGGTGAGGGCGCTCGTGGCCTCGTCGATGGCACCCGTGTCGCCGCTGTCGAGCGCGTCGCGCAGCGTTTCGGTCATGTCCACCAAGTCTTCCTTGTCCTCCGCGCTGGCGGTGTCCATCAGCCGCTCGGCCTTCTCGATCAGGGCCTTGGCCTGGACGGATCCACGGTGCTCTGCGGTCACGTCGCGGGCCTCGCCCTCGATCAAGGTGGACAGACGCTCGCGGGCGGCGTCGAGCTCCTGGGTCTCGAAGCGCGAGGTGGCGTTGTCGATGGTGATGCGCTGCTCGAGCCCGGTGCTCTTCTCGCGCGCCGTGACCTGGAGGATGCCGTTCAGGTCGAGCGAGAAGGTCGTGAGGATGATGTTGCCGGCTGCGACGTCGCGCAGGCCCTCGATCCGGAAGGAGCCGATCTCGGTGTTGTTGAGCGCGTCCGCGTCCTCGCCCTGATAGACCTTGACGTCGATCGCCTCCTGGCTGTCGTAGAGCGTCTCGAAGGCCTCGGTCTTGGTGACCGGGATGGGCGTGTTCTTGCGGATCAGCGGGACATAGGTGTAGGGGTAGGGCTCGCCGTTGAGGATGCTCATGGCGCTGGTGCCGAAGGTGTAGGGCGTGATGTCGACCAGCACGCCGGAGACCTGATCCCCGGCGATCACCGCGGCCTGAATGGCGGCGCCGGCGGCGACGCAGAGATCCGGGTCCACCTCGGATCTCGGCTGCATGCCCAGCGTCTCCTCCAAGCGCTGTTGGATCAATGGAGTCCGTGTCGCGCCGCCGACCAGCAGCACCTCGTCGATGTCCGATACCGCGAGCGACGCACCCTTGAGGGCGATGTGGACGGCCTCCAGCGTCTCGTCGATGTAGCCGGCAATCATGTCCTCGTAGGTCTCGCGGTCGATCTCGAGCGAGAGGTTGACCGGGCCGCCGTCCTTCTCGAGCAGGTATTCCTCCTCGATGTGCGCATAGGGGGCGTCGCTCAGCGCGATCTTGGCGTCCTCGCAGGCGCGCACGATGCGGGCCATGGCGGCGCGCGCGTCGCTGGGATCTACCCCCTTGCTCTGCTTCAGGTGCTCGACCACGTGCGCGACCAGCTTGGCGTCGAAGTCGTCACCGCCGAGGTGGTTGTTGCCATGGCTGGCCAGCACCTCGGTGACGTCCTGGCTGAGGCGCACCACGGAGACGTCGAAGGTGCCGCCGCCGAGGTCGTAGACCAGGATGGTCTTGGCCGTGGTGTGATCGGCCTCGTAGGCGAGGGCGGCCGCGGTCGGCTCGTTGATGATGCGCACCACCTCTAGGCCGGCGAGCTGTCCGGCGTCCCGGGTGGCCTGGCGCTGGGCGTCGGAGAAGTAGGCCGGGACCGTAATGACCGCCTTGGCGACGCTTTCGCCAAGGTGCTCCTCGGCGGCGCGCTTCAGCCGCTCCAGGATGAGTGCCGAGATCTCCTGGGGCCGGTAGCTCTGCTCGCCCATGTCGAGGCTCACGTCCTCGCCCATCTTGCGCTTGACGGAGCGGACGGTCCGCTCCGGGTAGAGGACGTATTGATTGCGCGCGGCGCGGCCCACCAAGAGGCTGCCGTCATCCGCGAGCCCGACCATCGAGGGCAGAATCTTGGCGTCGTCCACCTCAATGATCTGCGGCCGGCCGTCTTTCACGACGGCGACCTCGGAGTTGGTGGTGCCTAGGTCGATGCCGATGATGATATCGCTCAATGTCTTGACTTCCGGGGTAGTGGGTTCGTAAAGGCGCGCTGGTGAAGCGCTGATCCTAGAATCTGCGAATCGAGCCGCAAAGGCGCAAAGGACGCGAAGAAGAACAACACTTTGGCCGATTCACAGCCTTTGCCAACTGTGTGCGGAACATCGGCTTCGCAGCGCATGGCAATCCTTCCCACTCCTCGTGCTACTTCGGGCTCGAGACTTCTTGCGGCTCGACAGCCCTATTCCGGCTGATTCATTGCGTTCTCAGTGCTGGTGTGCTGGGAGTGTCGGCCTCCGGGCCGACAGCTGTAGACCTAGAGGTCAACACTCCCAGAGTCACCGGCTCCTGCAGCACCGGATGGAACGGATCGTCCTGAGGACGGCCCGTTTCCCTAGGTGTTCAGGCGAGGTTTTTCATGTCTGCTCTTGGCGGGAGCGCGGTTGACGACGACCTCGGCCGGGCGCAGGAGCGTGTCACCGTGCAGGAAGCCCTTGCGCAGCTCCTCGACCACCTGGCCGACGGGGATCTCGGGATCTGCCACGACCCCGGTGGCATGCATGGTGTGAGGGTCGAACGGGCGGCCGACGACGGGCAGGTGGCTCACGCCGCGGCGGGTGAGGCTCTCGTCCAGCCGGCGCAGATTCATGACCATGCCCTCCGCCATGGAGGCGACGAAGGGCTTGGCCTTGCGGCGTCCGAGCAGGCCGGGCTTGAAGCGGCGTGCTTGGAGCTGTCCGGCCTCCAAGCGGTCGCGAACCTCGAGCAGCTCGAGCAGCAGATCCTTCTGCGCCTGCTGCTCTCTGGTGCGCTCCGCCGAGCGGCGCTGGGCCTGCTCCTCGTCGAGCTGCGCCTGCTTGTCGCGCAGGAGCTCGAAGAGTCCGCGAAACTCGTCGAGCGCCGTCTTGACCTGCCGCGACTCCAGCTTGACCTCGTTCTTGAGTGCCGAGACCTCCGCGAGCAGCGTGAAGAGATCCGGGGTCGCCTTAGCGTCCGGCGCGCTGTGCCGCGCATCGTCGGCCGCATCCAGATAGTCGCGGAAGCTGGCCGTGAGCTGATCCCTGAGGTGCGCGTCCATCAATCCTCCCCGCGCAGCAGGCTGTTCACGAGCGCCCGATCAGGCCGGCGCGGCGCCCCGACGGGCGCGGCGCGGTCGAGCAGATCCGCGGGCTCGGGCGGTGTCCGGTCGAAGAGCGCATGGGCGACGCGGTCACGCTGGGTGCGCAGTTGCTCGTAGGCATGTCGCAGGGCCTGGAAGCGTGCGGCGTCGCGCTCGGGCGGGCAGGCCTTGATGGCGGCCAAATAGGCCGCTTCGACCGCGCTGTCGTCGGCATCCTCGGCAATCCCGAGGAGCAGGTAGGGGTCTCTCATGAGAACAGGTCCAGCTGTGTCGGTGGATCCTCATCGTCCGGCTTGTCGTCCGATTTGGATGCGGGCTTCGGCTTGCCGCCTTTGGGGGGTGGATTCCGCGGCGGCGGAGGCCCGCCGGGCAGGCCGCCGGCCAGGAGGCCTTCGGAGAGGATATCGAGGAGGTCGATCAACGCGCCCTCGCCTTGCTCGCGCGCCACTTTGCGCAGGTCTTTGCGCAATGGCTTGGGCATTTGGATGGCCTCCATCGCCTGCTCCAGCCCAACCTCCTCGATCATTTCGATGAATGGGTCCAGAGGACTCTCGTCCATCAGGGGCTCTGGCTCGAAGTCGTCCGGTGAGAATTGGAAGGGGCTAGGCCCGCGGCCGAAGGGCCCGAAGGAGCGGTCGAGCACGTTCTGGATGCGGATGGCCGTGCGTGTGTCCCCCTCCTGGCGCGCACGGTCCAGCGCGGATTCCAGGCGCAGCACCTCGTGGTTGAAGCCGTCGTAGCAGCCGTGGGGATACTTGGCCTCGAAGGCATGCATTTCGAAGATGGGGGCGCCGCGCCATTGCTTGAGCGCCGCCTTCGCGGCCTTCTGGCGGACGTCGTCCAGGCCGGCGCGACGCAGGGTTTCGCAGGCGGACTCTGCATCCTGACGCTGCAGCTGCCCCCAAACCGCCTTGGCAAGTGGCTTGCTCAGCGTGTCCTTGACCCGCTCGGAAGGCTTGCCGCCGCGGTCGAGAAACCGCCGCAGCCTGGCGAGCGCCGCAAGGAGGTCGTCGGCATCGGGCCGCGTGATCTGCCTCAGCTTCAGGGATTTGAGCAAACTGGACGGTATTCGACGCACGGCATCGGCGGCCAGGACCATGGCCACCTGAGCGTCCAGCCCATTGCCGAGTCGCTCGGCGACGCGTCCGAGCTCGCTCAAGCCCGCCTCTAGGTCGTTGTCGAGCCGATTGAGTCCGGCGGTGATGTCCAGCTGCTCCGAGGCGTGCGTGCTACGCGCCCACTCGCGCGCCGCGTCCAGCTCCTTGGCCGCGAGGTCGGACCTATTCTTGAGCATCTGCTTGCGCGCATGCGCGAGATGGGCGTCGACCAAGGCATCGCGCACCTCGGTGTTGATGGGGTCGATCTCGAGGATGCGGCGGGCAATGGTGCTGGCCTTCTTGAAGGCGCCTGAGTCGATGGCCGTTTCCATGCTCGCTTGAAGCACGCGCATGTCCTCGGGCCAACGCTCGCTGGCGGCCGCGAGGATGCGGCGTGCGTCCTTGGCACGGCCGCGCGCGCGGTAGAAGTCGATGAGCCGCAGGTAGGTGTCGCGATCCTCGGGGTCCCAGTCGAGGCTCTGCTCGACCTCGGAGAGGATCATCTGCTGGACGTGCGGAGGCACATGATCCTCGTCTGGGCTCGCGCTCAGGATGTCGCTGAACCGGTCGGCGCGGCGCAGCGCCAGCGCGATGCGCAGCCTGTCCTCTTGTGTCGCCGAGCCCTCTTTGGCCCGATAGATGAGCTCTCCGGCGAGCCCGCTCCAGCCATGGGCTGTACTATGGAGGTCTTCGATCTCCTCGAAATACCAGCAATCGATCAGGATCTCCTCCAGGTCCGAGAGGCCTGGCGGACCCAGCGCCTTGAAGCGCTGTATGCTATTGGGGAAATTGGGCAGCAGCAGGCGAAGCGTCTTGCGAATCGCCCAGCCCTCGCCGAGCTGGCTGCCGCGCTTGTGTATGAAGGCTAGGAGTGCGTCCGGCTTAGCGTGGTCGCCGAGCTGGCTGAGCTCCCCAAGCAGCGCGATGCGTGCGTCCGGCCAGCCTCTGAGCATGCAGGCCATCCGCATGCGATTTCCATGCGCTCGCAACGCCTCCTTCAGAAAGGCGGATTCGGGAAGCAACGCCAGCTCGGCGGCCTGCTTGAGCGGCGCGAAGCCAGAGTCGTCGGCGACACGCTCGAGCGCCCTGGTGGCTTCCTTCGGGCTGTCGGGAAGCATCTGAAGGGCCTTGAGGATCTGCGCCAGGTCCCGATAGGGCGAGCGGAAGGGGATCCCACTCAGAGCCTCGCGCAGTGCCGGGTCGTTGCCCGCGCAATAGGCGTCCAGTGCCGCGGAGGCTGCTGGTGCTTGGCGTCGAATCGGATCCTCCGCGGGCAGCCGGTCCGCGATGTCGGCGCCCTGAGCGAGCGTCTGTGCCGCGATGGCCGAGCGCAGGCGGTCCTGGTCCGCCTTCGCCATCTTGCTCGATTCCGCGAGCTGATCCAGGGCAGACTCCAAGCGGCCGGTGCGAATCAGCATCATCAGGTGGTCGACGGAAGGGGGCACGTCCGCGCCTAGCGCGGCGCGGTTGTCCCACATGACCATGGCTTCCTTGTGCATGCCCTTCGCGGCCAGCTCGTTCGCGCGCCCCGCATAGGCGTCCGCGAGGCCATCTCTCCACTCCGGACGGGGCTCTTGCTTGAGGAGCTGTTTGAAGTCGGCGATGGCATCGCGAAAGCGATTGGCGTCGAGATGTTGCCGCGCTTGCTCCGCGAGCGTTTCCGGCGGGAGCTGCGAGGGCTTGCGGCTCCTGCTCGCGGCGCGGCGCTTCTGCTTCTTGGACATGAGTGAGTCTTGCTCGTGGTCGATCGACACGTAGAGAAAACACCGCCGGAGTTGGCGGTGCCAGAGCTTAAAGCGCCATTGTAACGTGACAACCGGCCGCCAAAAACCGCCAGAGGGCTATTCGCCGCCCCGAACGGCGGAGTCATCGCGAGTCGAGGCGGCACCCGGCTGGGTGCTCAAGGCGGCCAGACAGGCAGAGCAGAGGCAGCTCTAATAGCGTGCCTGAATCTCAGCGAGAATCTGCCCTGGGAACCGTAGGGTGGCGCAATCGCAAGTCTCCACGTTATCCCGGGTGCAGCGCATCCGGGTGCCGCAGCTGGGGCATTGAACGTCGCTTCCGGGCATGAGAGAACCCTGATGCTCGGCTCATTTCGAGAGCAAGAAGGCGATGAGGTCGTCGATCTGCGGATCCGTCAGCGGCGACGGTGGCATTTGGGACTCCGGGATCACGGATTGCGGATTCTTGAGATAACGCCGGATCCAGTCCGCGTCCCGTCTCTGCGCGAGGCCGTCCAAGGATCCACCCACGTGCGCCATGGGGCCCGACTCGCCCGCCAGCCGATGGCACAGATTGCACATCTGCTCGTCGTAGATCTGCTTGCCGGCGGCAGCCTCTCCATCGAGGGCGTGCACCGGGCCGCAGAGCGTCAGCAGAATGAGCGGCCCCAAGGTCTTGAGGCGAGGCGGCAGGATCATTGGGAGGTCTCCTCGTTTCCGGCCTCGGCGTCATCGCCGTCCGGTGACGCAGTGCCGGACGCGAGACGGTCCCGCAGGCCCGCATGCCCGACGCGGTCGTGGCAGGTGACGCACTTCATGGTGCCGCCCTCGAAGTAGGCGCGATGGGCGAACTGCCCCGCTTCCGTCTGACCTTGCGCCTCCGCGAGACGCGAATGACAGCTCGCGCAGCCGGAGTCATAGACGAACTGCGCGCGGCGCTCCAGATTGGCCAGCCAGTCCGGCTCCTTGAAGAGCGTGAGCGTTTCGGCCCAGAGGTCGTAGAGCCCTGTCTTCATTTTGGCGATGAGGTAGCCCGACTCACTGTCGTGCGGCAGGTGGCAATCCGCGCAGGCGGCGGCGAGGCCTTTCGGGTTGTTGCCGCCGTGGACGTCTGCCGCATAGGTCTCGGCAAATGGCGTCATGCTGTGGCATGTGGAGCAGAAGGCCTCTCCGGACGTTGCTTGCAGCGCGCTCTCGGTCAGGATCCAGGATCCTGAGACGATGACCGCGAGGAGTGCCGCGACGGTAAAGCTGATGACCACCCACTTTAGGGACTTCATGATCGTCCGATCCACTCTGGTGACGTCGAGATGTTACGCGCGCTTAGCGCCCGCGCCAAGGCTATGTTTGGCTCGAGGCCGTCAACCCTGATGATGATCACCCGGTTGGCGTTTGGTGGCCTAAGCATCAGGTTGGGACGACCTGCTACGCCGGCGGGGATTGCATGTCGATTGCGGTCCAAGTGAGGCATCACTTAGGCGATTTCCGAGAGTCTTCATACCGAAGGCAGTTCGATCACTCTGCGCTAGGCGGGCGTCGCCTGGGAGCGCCGCCCCGGCGCGACGAGGTCTGCTTCGACCACCACAGTCGCGGCGGCGCCCCGCTCCCACGGATCGAGCGGCCAACCCGATCCGAAGCGGCTCGGTCGAGTCATCAAGCGCGCGTTTCGGCTCTCTCTGGTATGACATTTCCTTGGAACCGCCTTAGTCTAAAGACCGCAGCTATTCCGAATGATTCCAGTCATCAGGAGTGACTTCTAGATGTTCCCACCAACCGCGCTGCGACCGCGCTCCGCCCGTCTGTCAGTCGCGTCGTCTGGGGCCAGTCGGTCGAAAGCGTTAGGGGTGCTGGCGGTCCCGAGTGCAGGCCTCTCGGCCCGATGGAGCTGACGGGGCACATCGCCCTCGTTCTCATCGCCTTCCTTCTGGACGGACTGCTTGGCGACCCGGTCTATCGCCTTCATCCAGTCAGACTCATGGGCGCCTGGAGTCTGGTCTGCGAGCGTGTGCTCTTCGCCATCGGTTGGGACGGTCGTCGCGGCGGCATCGCTCACTGGCTGCTGGTGATCGGCGGAGCCTTGCTGGTCTGGCTTGGCGTGCGTGTCGGTCTGGGCTCGCTCGATCCCAGGCTCGTCTGGCTCTGGGACGTCTTCATCGCGTACAGCCTCTTGTGCATGCGCGATCTTCTGGTCCATGGCGAGCGGGTGCTGAAGGCGTTGAACGACCTGGCGAAGGCGCGCAGCCAGGTCGGGATGCTGGTTGCCCGCGACACGGATCGTCTCGACCGCGGCGGTGTCGTGCGGGCCACCATCGAGAGCCTTTCCGAGAACCTTACGGACGGGGTGCTGACGCCGCTCTGGGCGCTCTGTCTCTTCGGGCTGCCTGGTCTCATCCTCGTCAAGGCCGTATCCAGTCTGGATTCGATGGTCGGCTACCAGAACGCCCGCTATGCCCAGTTCGGCTGGGCTGCCGCGCGCTCGGACGACCTCGTCCACTGGATTCCCGCCAGATTGTCCGTCCCCTTGATCGCGGTTGCGGCGGCGCTGCTGCGCCTGCATCCGCGCTTGGCGATGCGGGCGGCCCGGGACTACCACGGGATGCTGCCCAGCCCCAACTCGGGCTGGAGCGAGGCGGCCTGCGCCGGGGCGCTGCGGGTGCGGCTGATCGGCCCGATCTACAGCAGCGGCAACCTGGTCACCCAAGACTACATGGGCGACCCGGACTGGCCCGCCGACCTCGATGCCAGTCATCTGCGCCAGGCATTGCGATTGATCGCGCTCTGCGGGGGCTTGGCCCTGGGGGCCGGGCTCGGGCTCGCTGCTACGGTCGTGCGCTAGGGCCGGGGCGCGCCTTCGTCGGATGCTGTGCGATTGAGGTCGACGCCGGCGTAGATCTCGCTGGCGAGCAGGTCGCAGCCGATGGCGCTCAGCCGAATCGGTCCGTCCGAATCCGTGTAGGCACGTAGGAGCCAGTTGTCGTTCGGCTGTCGTGTGAAGACATCGACGGAGATGCGGTTCTGGGTGATGAGGACGTACTGCGCGAGGTCGGGCAGGGTGCGGTATAGGGCGAACTTATCGCCTCGGTCGTAGGCCTCCGTCGAGGGTGAGAGGACCTCGATCAGGAGCGTCGCCGTGGTGATGACATCGCGGCGGTCGTCGTGGAACTTGGGCTGATCGCAGAGGACCAGGACATCGGGGTAGGTGCAGGCGTCCGCTGCCTCGATCCGCAGGCGCATGTCATTGGAGAGCACATGGCAAGGTCGCGATTTCAGTTGCTGACGAAGCTCGCCTGCGACGTTGGTCGTGATGAGGTTGTGATCGAAGGAGGCGCCGGTCATGGCGAAGACCTGGCCGGCGACATACTCGTGCTTCTCGTCCACGCAATCGCGCTCGGCGCCGAGGTAATCCTCGAAGCTGTAATAGGGTCTTGGCTGTGTCGCCATTGGATGTCTCCTGAGCTGATCCGGCAAGTATAGCCTCGGCTCGTCGGTTGGGCCGGGGTAGGCGGCCCAAGGCGATGTCATGCGGTCGCTTTGGCGTCTCGGGCCCCCTCAAGGCGGCGCCGGCTCGAGGCCGAGCTCCAGATCCAGCGCGGTGTCGACCTGCTTCGCCAGCCGGATCGCGCCGCGCCTCGTCACGGGCTCCGTCTGACCCTTGGCCTCTACCACCAGGTCCGCAATCACGTCGCCGCTCCGCGTCTCCACCAGCCGCCCCATGAGGTAGGCGAAGAGGAAGCTCGGCTTGTGCAGACGCCCGACCAGGATCCAGTCGGCGCCGAAGCCTCTGCCGAGCGCGGCGGCCTTGTCGGGATGGTCGTATAGATAGCCGAAGGAGACGTTGGCCTCATGCGAGACGACGTCGTCGACCGGGCGGATCTCATACTTGCCCGTCTCTCGGAGCGCCGTTTCCACAAGCCCACGGATCGCCGCCGCCCGGCTCACCTCCTCGGGGCCGCCTGGAAGCGGTGTCAGGTCGTTGAGCTCGAAGTCCAGGACGGCGATCGCGGGCTTCTCGGCGAGCGCCGGGAGGCAGCAAAGCGAAAGCGCGCCAAGCAGCAGAAGTGGAAAAAGAGGAGTACGCCTATCGGCTGCCCAGGTCATTCTGTATCCCCATGAATACCGATCGTCGCCGTAGGGTGGACGAGCTAAAGCGAAGTCCACCAGAGCCGGCTCCGGAGTTGGTGGACTGCGCTGCGCTTGTCCACCCTACGAGTGCGTCTTGTTGCTCAAGCAAGGAAAATCCGCTCTAGCGCACCCCGCGAGACATTGCCGCGGCGGTCTTCGGCCTCGATGAAATAGCGCAGGTCGCCGAGGCCGACCGGGAGGTCCGCGGTGACATACTGAGCCGTGACCTTTGCCCACGTCTGACAGGGATAGGGCCCGCGGTCCGTCATCGCAATGCGCTGCTCGCCGCTGGCCGAGCGCAGATGCCAAGCAGCAGAAGTCATCGTAGGGTGGACGAGCCAGAGAGACTGTGAAGAAACTCTGCGTAGGTTGGGCTGAGGTACGAAGCCCAACATGGCGGCTAGCCTAACGCTTTGATTGTTAGGCCTCCTGCGTCGGCCCAACCTTCTATGAGGATTCACGTGTCAAGCCTCCGCTGTCGATATTGTTGCTGATCGCCGTCCTCGTCGTCGTCACGGAGCGGTGGATTGCTCGTCGCGGGCGCGCACGCCCTCTGTCGAGACCGGTCCCATCCCAAGAATTCCCTCTTCTCAATCACCTGTTGTGATTGCGCCGCAGGCGTTATCGGATAACCGCTTTGGCCAGTGCGGCGAAGTGTGGGTCACGGGTGAATGAGTGTGGGCAAGGTGGGGGCAACCCGCTTCAAGCGGGTTGTCCCCGGCTTGTCCACACGTCCGCTCGCGGCATTCACGCGTGATCCACACGCAGTCCGCCCGCGCGGTGCTCGGCATCACGCCGCTGCACCGAATGGCGCTGCCGAGCGCTCATCGCCGAGCCCATCCTCACGCCAAAGTGCCTCTCTCGCGCCCTGTCCCGGTCGGTGTCATCATCATCGGCCTACGCGCGTGCTTGGCGGGTCTGGAGGGGACGCTCACGACAGAGCGTACGCCACCTTCTATCCGTGCCGGTCATCGCCAGTCACCAGAAACCGCATGCGCGTTGAACGCGCTGGCTGACCCATTGGAAAGCGCCCCTTCTACGAAAACGGTGGTCTGTTGTGGCCACCAGGTTGGGCCCCGGGCGCTTTCACCAAACCTGCAAGGCAATGCTCAAACCCTCCCGCGACGCGGGTGCTCTGGGGCGTGAGGCGAGCGCGGCTCGTCGCCCTGGCTCACGCCTTCAACTGCGCCCCTTCCGGCACGATCCCGTGCTCGAGATAACGCCAGAAGGCCACCAGCAGCCGCCGCGCCAGCGCGACGATCCCCACGCGCCGTTGGCGCGCACTGCCGCCTCCGAAGCGCTGTGCGAACCACTGACTCAAGGCGCTCTCGGGCTGGTAGCGGAGCCAGTTCCAGGCCAGCTCGACCATCAGCCAGCGGATGCGCTTGTTGCCGGCTTTGCTGATGCCTTGCTCGCGGCGGCTCTCGCCACTGTCGTAGGGCGTGGGATCGAGCCCGGCGCAGCCGCTGACCTGGCGGCGGTTCTTAAACTCCCGCCAGCCGAAGAACTCCATCACCAACAGCCAGGCGCTGGTGCGCCCGACGCCCTTGAGCAGCGATAGGATCAGGATCTGCTGCAGGAGGGTGTCGTCCTGCTCGGCCGCGGCGAGGCGCTCGCGCTGCTCACCCTCAAGAGCACGCCGCTGGCTCTTCACCAGCGCCAGGCGCGCACTCTCGCGGCGAATCTCGGCAAATGCCGCCGGCGGCAGGATTCGCTCAAGCTCGCTGAGATAGCCCTCCCAGCCGCGCCCACCGGGAATGACCGCGGGGCGTACGCCGTGCAGCTTCAGCAAGGAGCGTAGGCGGGTGCGGTGCTGCTTCTCTTCGTTCCTGATGCGCTCGAGCTCGCGGTGCGGGCGACGCGCGTCTTCGGCCTCGACACTCGGCACGTTGACCACCCGCCACACCCCGCGCTCACCACGCTCGGCACGCACCAACATCTCGGCGAGCTTGCGCCCATCCAGACGGTCAGTCTTGGCACGGCGATGGCGACGGTTGACTTCTATGCTGGCAGAGTCGATCACGCGATTCTCCACCCCCAGCTCCGCCAGGCGCCGATGTGGCCAGAAGCCGTCCTGGCCCGCTTCGTAGCAGCTGATGACCACCACCGCTTCGGGCAGATCAAAGCGCGCTTTGGCCCGCTTGAGGGCCTCACCCACGGCGAGGTAGTCATTGCCTGGCACGCTCGTCTGCGATAGGCGCAGTTGTCCGTTGGGCTTGACCACACCGTCGCTGAAGACCAGCTTCCAGCTCTTCTCCGCCATCTCGATCGCCATGTACAGGCGCGCCTCGGTTGTCGTATCGTCTCTGGGCAGGGTCACTTGGGTCTCAGGGCGCATAGCGCTTCCTCCGGTGTTGTTTGAACCACTCGTTGGAGGATGACCCTCGTGGCCCTGCATAGTTTCTACACCAATCTGCGATCTTCGCGGTGCGCTTGGATACTCTCACAGTCTCCAGAGCGAAGTCCGCCAGAGCCCGCTCCGGAGTTGGTGGACTGCGCTGCGCTTGTCCACCCTACGAGTGCGTCTTGTTGCTCAAGCAAGGAAAATCCGCTCTAGCGC
>NZ_JAAIJQ010000069.1 GCF_010820565.1 Thiorhodococcus minor
GTCTCCAGAACAAGCGCTTGAAAGCGGCATCCGACGAGGACTACCTGACGAAATTGTTCTTCGAGCCGCCCAAGAGCAAGGAGAAAGCAAAAGCATCAGAGGGCGCCAATATTAGAAAAGCTTGATGCGATTGCCCTGGCTGCCTTGGCCGCCTTGACCTCCAAGTCGACCGATGTCGGCCTGAAGGTCCAGACTCTCGAGGCCAAGGTCTTGGCCAATAGGGCGGTGCAGACTGAAGTGGACCCCAAGGCTTGGGTACCCGGCAGCCCCTGACCGAACAGCGGAGCGCTCCGCTCAGGAGCCCTTCATCAAGTCGACCGCAAACTTCCCTGACCGGATCACAAGGGGTACGCCGCTCCCGGGTTGAACGGTGGCACCCGCGTAGTACAGGTTCTTCATTTCTTTGTCTTTGTTGTATTCTCTGAATCCCATCAAGGGATTATGCATCCCGGAA
Source organism: Thiorhodococcus minor (assembly GCF_010820565.1). Lineage (GTDB taxonomy): Bacteria > Pseudomonadota > Gammaproteobacteria > Chromatiales > Chromatiaceae > Thiorhodococcus > Thiorhodococcus minor. The sequence continues at coordinate 455 of NZ_JAAIJQ010000069.1, forward strand.
AGACCGAAGACAGACCCGCCAGTATTGTTGAAGCGCTGCTCGAAGTCGTCGGGTGCGACGATCTTCTTAGCAGATGGAAGGATCCTCTCGCCTGTCATGCGCTCGATCTGCTTCAGCGCGTTATCGAAGACAGGCTCCTTGTCGGACCAATCATGATCCTGTGTACTAGGGAGCACCCCAACGATGAATAGGCTCTCGCATCCTTTGGGAGCGCAATCCCAGTCGGTCTTTGAGGCGATGCACAGATAGAGCGGATACTCATCCGGCACCTTCCCCGCATCGATCGACTGGTGCGCGACTTGATAGTCCTTGGGGATAAGAAACGTATGATGCGTGAAAGGCAGCTCTCTATCGACGGCGACGGCCGCCGCGAAGTAAGCGTGTGCCGCTTTCCCATCTGACTTTCTGCCGAGCAGCGATTGGACATGGTTGAAATCGGCAGTGCAGATGAAGGCATCGGCGGTGTGCATATCACCAACGCTTATCACCCGAGCACCATCGGTCTCTATGTGCTCAATCTCGGAGTCAAACACAAACTCCACTCCCATCTCCAACGCACCTTTGTATAGCTTCTCCGCAATCGCGTAGACGCCGCCCTTGGGGTAGTGGATACCGTCCTGAAGCATGAGGAAAGGTACGAAGACAGCAATTGCTGGCGACTTACAGATGAGGTGCTCGGTGTAGGATGGATAGGTCGAAAGCAGGGCACGAAGAATTTCGCTTCTGAAATTCTTCGCTGCATATTCCGAGGCGCTCAGTCGCGGATCGATGATACTGGCGATTCTCAGAAGATGTCGATTGATGATGCCAAGCGGGCCTTTTACGGGCCTTTGGAGCAATGATGCCCGGACGTCGGAGATGACCGTCTCCATTTTTCGGGCGATCCTAGAAAGATTCTCAGCATCTTCCGGGGCCAGGCTGCGTACCATGTCGACGGCAGAGTCTGCGTCCACGGTCCAGCACTGATTCTCGAGCCAAACCGAGAAGAGGGGTGAGACCGCTTGGAATTCGAGCGGCTCCTGCCCTGCGATACGGAGCACCTCCGCGATCGTCCATGTCTCTATAATCATGGACGGCCCCATGTCAAAATTGAAAGCCCCATGCTGCCATTGCCATACCTTCCCGCCCGGCAATGGATTCTTTTCGATGACCTGGACCTCGTATCCCTCAGCCCGGGCATAGATGGCTGCGCTGAGTCCAGCCAAGCCGGCACCCATGACGATAACTTTCATGCGCTCTCCTCCAGATGTTTGGCGCCTGCACGGAAACCGCTGTCTCTTCAAGGCTGGAGCCCATGGCGCCCTGCGACAAGATGCCCCTGATCGCTGGACGCTCGATCGCGCGGGGAGGCGAGGTCGACAGGTCGAAGCACGCCGCCGCGGCGGAAGCTCCGCAAACTGTCGACGGCAGCGTGGACGCATCGAGCCTGCCCTGTCTTGATGCTGAAGCTGCGGGGTGAGGCCACATCAATGCCTCGTTGAATGCGGGGGTGAGCCCGCTCGGGCCCGAAGATGGGACGAGCACGGGCGGACGGGAAGGATCCGAGACGAGCGCCCGAGGGAATCTAGAGCCGGCCCGGCTTGGCGTCGATAGCAGGCAGATCGGCCAAAGCGCCCCGGGGAAGTGCGGGACTCATCGCTGATGTTCGCGGATCGCAAGCCACAGCGAAGTGCAGTGGCCTGTGGATCATCCGCCTCGGACGATGACTCCCGCCGAATGCTGCCATTGGAGACGCTGCCGAAGCCTGATGACAGCGCCCCTTGGTGTGTCGATGGCCTCCACCCCGCCGACAGACCAGAGGTAGGACAGCGCAAATGAGCCGTCAATCTCAGGCATGCCCGCGAGGATGGGAGGTGCTGAGCCTCAGGGCTGGAGCGGCAGCGATTGCCTCAGTCGTCCCCAGCCTCTTTCGCCGTGTTGACTCCGAGCGGGATGTAGGCGAGGCATGTGCCGAAATAGGCCGTCGCAAGCAGGATGAGTCCGACGATGTCCAGCCACCACAGACCGGTGATGATGCCGAAGAGGATGGCGACACCGCCTGCGACGAAACGGATATTACGATCTTGCTTGCCCACGTTGTTGACGAGCTGCATAGGGTTCCACCTCGGTTTCGTTGTTTCGTTCTTGGGTTGCGCGACGCCGGTCAGACTAGGCAGTCCCGGCGTCTCATGCATCCGAGATCGGGCCATCGCAGCCAATTTCTAGGCCTCGGGCGAATCGCCGGAGCCCGCAGCACCCATCGCGCGACCCTGGTCTCGATGCCTCCTTTGTGCGGACTGGCCCTCTCATCCCGCGGCTCAAGCAGCATACCCAGCGCCAGCTGCTCGAGCGCTTCCTGAGATACCCCAGACCAGGCAAGACTCCGAAGCCTGCGGTTGCCCCTGGGTGCGCCCCTGGCTAGCATGCGACGTCTAACCCCTCTTCGCCTTTCCGGCATCCCCCTGGACGTAGCGCATCAGTGAAGATCCCTGGGTACACCATCATTCGCGAGCTGGGCGCCGGCGGCATGGCCACCGTCTACCTGGCACGCCAGGATCGGCTAACGCGCGATGTCGCCCTCAAGGTGATGAAGCCGCTGGCGATGGCGGGGGGGGACTTCACGACGCGGTTCGTCAAGGAAGGGCAGATCATCGCCCAGCTCCAGCATCCGCAGATCGTCACCATCTACGACTTCGACTCCAGCGGCGGCTACCACTATTTCTCGATGGAGTACCTGCCGGGCGGCACGCTGGCGGACGAGATCAAGCGGGGAATGCCGGCCTCCCGGGCCGTCAGCATCGCCAAGAAGATCGCCGAGGCGCTGGCCGTGGCGCACGCGCGCGGGGTAATCCATCGTGACGTCAAGCCGCAGAACATCCTCTTCCGCAGCGACGGCACACCCGTTCTGACCGACTTCGGCATTGCTCGCGCCGTAACGCGCGACCCCGACTCCATGCAGCTCACGAGCTACGGCATGGTGATCGGCAGCCCGCGCTATATGAGCCCCGAGCAGAGCACCGGGCAGTCGCTCGACGCGCGCTCCGACCTCTACAGTCTGGGCATCGTCTTCTACGAGATGCTGACCAATCAGCTGCCCTACGAGGCGGACGACGCGGTCAGCCTGGCGATGAAGCATTGCAACGATCCCATCCCGGCCCTGCCGGCTGGGCTCGAGAGCTACCAGCCGATTCTCGACAAGCTCCTCGCCAAGAAGCCCGAGGACAGATTCGCCAGCGCCGGCCAGCTGATTCGCGCGCTCGAGGCGCTGGAGAGCACGACCACCTCGACCATCGCCGACGACGATGCCACCCGCATCCTGCCGCGCGGTCAGGACACGACACCGGACGGCCCGCAGACGCAGGCCCGCACGCGACGCCAGCCGACGTCCGAGACGCAGCGCCCGAGCCGCTGGCCCGTCTTCGCCATCCTCGGCCTTCTCGCAGCCCTTGGCGTCGCCGTGGCCGTCTACCTCATGCAGGAGGACGATCAAGGGCGCCGCGCCATTCTGGCTCAGCTCCCCCAGGCCGAGGCGAATCGCCCCGAGACCGTGGTGCAGTACGAAGACCTGGCGATTCAGCATTTCCTGGAATCCAAGACGGATGCCAGCCTCAGCGTCATTCGATTGGGACTCGCCATCACGCCGGACGACGCCCGGCTGCTCAAGCTCAAATCCCTAGTCGAGCGGGATGTCGAGGCCAAGGCGCGGCTCGGCGAGGCACGCGAGCTGCGCCGCGAGAATCGGCTCGAGGAGAGCCTGAGCAAGGTCGAGGAGGGACTGCGCCTAGCGCCAAGCCACCCGGGGCTGCTCGAGCTTCAGAGCAAGCTCGAGCAAGAGCTTGCCGACCGCAAGACGCGACAGGCGAAGGACCTGCTCGAGCGCGCCCGCAAGGCGGCGACGGCCGGCCGACTCGACGAGGCCGAGCGGCTCGTCGAGCAGGGGCTGACACTGACCCCTCAGGGACCCGAGCTGATCGCCCTGCGCGAGCAGATCGCCACCCGGCTCCAGAGGGCGCGAGATCTCGACGCGACGCTGCGTCACATCACCGACCTCATCGCCGCGGAGCGTCTGCAGCCGGCCTTGGACGAGATCAGCGCGGCATTGGTCGACCATCCCGACAGCTCCAAGCTCCTGGACCTGCGCGCCTCGGTTCAGAGGCAGCTCAAGCGCAAGGTAGAGCGCCAGATCGCCGCGCTCCTCGACGAGGCCAAGGCGCAGCTCTCCAGCGGCAACACTTCGCAAGCCTTGGCGATCACGGCGAAGGGGCTGGCGCTCGACCCGGACCATCGCGCGCTCAGGACGCTCGACGCGAGAATTCGCCAGGAGCAGGCCGACGAGACCCAACGCCAAGCCGATGAGCGCCTAAGCCGGGCGCTGGCGGCCCTGGACGAGGGCGACCTCGAGACCAGCATCGCCTTGGTCGACGAAGGGCTGCGAATCCTGCCGACACACCGCGGCCTGCTCGCGCTGCGCGAGCGCATCCGCGAGCGACGCACACTCGCCGAGCAGATCACGACACAGCTCGCCGATTGCGGCACCCGCTTCCCCACCGACCAGATCAACATCGCCAGCAGCCTGGAGGCGAAGGCCTGCTACGACGGAATCCTCTCGCTCGACGCGGGCAACGCGGCCGCGCTCGCCGCCATCGGCGCCGTCGGCGATGGCGTCGCCGAGCGCATCCCGCCGCTGCTCGAGCGCTACCGCCTCGCTGAGGCCGAGGCCGCGCTTGCGCGCCTGCAGAAGATCGCCCCGGAGCACGAGCAGCTGTCCGCCCTGCAGCAGGCGCTTCAGCAGCATCGCGATTTCTTCCCGACCCTGGTCGACATCAAGGGCGGCTGCTTCGCCATGGGCAGTCCGGATTCTGAGACGGGACGCGAGTCGGACGAGCGCCAGCATAATGCCTGCGTCAACGACTTCAGGCTGGGGCGCTTCGAGGTGACGATGCGCGACTTCGAGCGTTTCGTGAAGGCCACTGGCTACCGCACCGATGCGGAGCGTGGCGTCGGCGGCATGAACGGCTGCGAATCCATCGACCGCGACGACGCCGAGCCCTGGGGCATCAAGACTTGGGCGAGCTGGCGCAAGCCGAACAAATACCGGTCGTCGCGCGATGACGACCCGGCCACTTGCGTGAGCTGGAACGACGCCACTGCCTACATCGCCTGGCTCAACAAGGAGACCAGCCACAGCTTTCGTCTGCCCACGGAGGCCGAGTGGGAGTACGCCGCCCGGGCCGGCACCACCCTGGCCCGCTTCTGGGGAAACGGCGCGGGCGAGCAAGCCTGCGACTTCTCCAACACGGCCGACCTGAAGACAGGCTGGGAGCTTGGCTTTCCCTGCGGGGACGCTCACGAATGGGCCGCGTCCGTCGGCAGTTTCCGGCCAAACCCCTGGGGCCTGCTCGATGTGCTGGGCAACGTCTGGGAGTGGACATGCTCGGAGTACGACCCAGCCTACGGCGGCGCCGAGCTGCTCTGCGCGCCGCCCAGCGTCGACGCCGCCCGGGTCATGCGAGGCGGGGCCTGGAACAGCGGTCCAGCCTTGGTGCGCTCCGCCTATCGGAACCGCAACTTCCCCGAGATGCGCTATAGCTTCGTCGGCTTCAGGCTCGCGCACGATATCCCGTCGCAAGCCGAGCGGGAGTGAGGGGCGGTAGCGCCACGGCCGCTGCCGGCCAGGGAAGCGCAAAGCGCGAGGCCGGTAGTCCCGGGTAGGCGTGTGCGCGTGCGTATTGCCGTAATGACGAAGGACGTGAGTCCTTCGTCGTGAAGGCAATATGCAAAGCGCAGTCACACACGCCGTAGAGTCATTCGTCGTAGGGTCGTGCGTAGCCCGAGTGCGCCAACGGCGCTACTCGAGGCGGAGCAGCGACCCGGAGCGGGACGGCCCGGGCTGAGAAGGTTGTCGCCCTGCGCGAGTCCCGTCGGCGAGAGATCGACCCGACGGGTATCACGAGCGCAGACGCGACACTCCGGGCCTTGCTTCCGCGCCATTCCAAGCCATGAGCGGCTCCAGCGTTTCGAGCGCCCAAGTGGCCGAGCATGGATCGGCCACTTGGGGACGACATTCGCTCCGCGTCTTCATGCCCCTGGCATCGCCCGCCTACTCGACCTGGGACAGCTGCCTCGAGGTATCCAGCAAAGAGCGATACTGCTCGCGACGCGTCAGCTCGAGCTTGCCGAGCTGAGCCGCCTTGCCTGATTTCGCCGGCGACGTCTTATCGACCTCGGTCTGTTTGAGCTGCTCGATGGCGTGCAGCTCCTTTTGGATACGCTCCGCCTCGCTCGCCGCGTCGCGCTGCTGACTCGTCACCTGACGCTCCAGTGCGGCACGGCTCGCAGTTGCCGGCGCCGCGGGCTTGGCCGCGCCCGTCGGCTTGCTGGCCGACGCCCTGCGTAGCTGCTGTCGCAGCGAGGCGGCCAAGCGGTTCCGCACCGCAAGCTCGCGCTGGAAGGCCTCGCGCTGGGCCTTGAGCTCGGACTCGAAGATGAGCTTGTCCTGCGTCAGACCCGAGGCCTGGCGATAGAGATCCAATGCCTTCGCCTTGTCCTGCGGCACGCCGAGCCCTCTCTCGTAGAGGGACCCTAGGTAGGTCTGTGCGGGATGGTGGCTCTGCGCGGCCGCCTTGCGGTACCAGCTCGCCGCGGCCGCATAGTCCGGCCCCGGCAGCCCGAGGCCCTTCTCGTAGATCTCGCCGACATAGGTTTGCGCCACGGCATCCCCGCCTTGCGCCTCGGGAAGCAGGGTTTGCAAGGCGCTGCCATAGTCGGAGCGGTCGAAAAGGACAAACTCGCCGCCGCGAATCCCGCAATCGGACTTGGTGGATTTGACCATCCGCCGCGGCGCCATGTAGGTCATGCGCGTGCCGAGCTGGCGAATCTGCCCGGGCAGCAGGCAATCCACCAGGACATAGTCGTCCACGCCACGCCCGGGGGCGACGGGCGCGATGCCCAAGGTCCCCTCCGACTCCGGCGTAGTGACACAGCCAGCGACTCCAATGGCCAGGAGGCCAGTGAGCCCCGAAACGAACGAGCGAGACCAAGCGTCGTGCATCATCATATCCCCTCCCAGATCCTCGTCTAATGGACCGAAGTATAGCGATGCGAATCACCCAGGTTGCAATCCGACCCGATGCGGCAGGGAGCGCGGGCGATTCGGCCCTAGCTCCATGACGCCGCGGCACAGCAACGCACTCACTCTCGGCGGCGTCCCAGGCAGCCGGACAAAGATGGGGAATAGTCTAGAATCAGAGACGTTAGATTCCTGCATCAAGAGCGCGACGACACCAAGCAAGAGCGCGCAATCTTTTTCGAATCATGATAATGAAGATCCTAGCGCTAAGGACTGCAAAGTAGGAGCGAGCACGCGAAGCCCAACACCGTTGCAATAATGAAACACCAGCCCGGACATGATCGCTGGCCCAGATCACACAGGATCGTCCTTGCTTTCGGTGCGCGCTCCTCGGAACGAGACGGACTCCGCTTGGCACGGCGCTGCAGATGCACACCGCCAAACGCCGATGAAACGATGGGGCAATACGATGAAGAGAGACGCACACGCGGGCGAGTCATCTCGCCGTCCACCACTAGGCAAATGGCCGGCGACGCTCGCCGCACTCCTGCTGGGCATGTCCGCAAGCAGCGCCTTCGCGGAGCCGACGTTCAGCCCAAGCGCGCCGGATGTCGAGCGCGCACCTGGGGGGACCTTGACGATCGGGATCGCGACGAGCCCCCAAGGCGACGGGCTCGAGCGGCTCGTCAGCGCGGACTGGACCGAAGGCGGCGGCGCAGCCCGACGCTCGGCGGAGCTGAGTCCGCAGAGCGACTCGGTCACCATCGGGGTGCCGAGCAGCGCGACGCACTGCGAGGTGCTCGACGACAGCCTCACCGTGACTTGGGACGGCAACTGCTTTGAGGATACGGGTGTCGGTGAGCTGTTCTGCCAATCACCAGGCAATACGACCAGGACGCCGATTCGCATTACGGTCAAAGACGAGCTGACCCTATCGCCCGCCAGCAGCACCATCACTGGCGGGCCCGGCAGCACCCAGACCCTCACGCTCAGCGTGTCCGGCGGCATCGCGCCCTATACGGCCGAGAGCGCCAACGGCGCAGCCGTCACATTTTCCGGCAGGACGCTGAGCTACACCATCCCCGCGGATGCCGCCGGAAGCTTCACCGACACCATCTCCATCATGGGCGCGTCCGAAGGCGACGCATGCGGCGGCAACGCGGCCGACCTGAGCCTCAGCGTCAGCCTCGACGCAGACATGCTCATTTTGAGCCCATCCTCGCAAGACCTCGGCGCCTTCCAGCCCGGTGACTCAGTACAAGCCAGACTCTCGATCTCGGGCGGCATTCCTGGCTACAGCGCCGAGATCGTCTCCGGCCCAGCCGGCGCGCAGCTCTCCGGCCCGTCCACCGATGGCACCCTAACCTTCAGCTATGCGGTCCCCGCAGACGCGCAATCCGGCGATACCAGCGTTACCATCGAGGTCACGGACAGTGGCGAAGGCACAACGCAGCAAAGCACAACGGCAAGCCTGTCCTTCCGCGTCGACGCGCCGAGCGGCCCGGCACTCTCGGCCAGCCCCTCGGACATCTCGCTCAATGCGACATCACTCGTCGGCGCCTCCAACAGGGTGACGGAACGCTTTAGCGTGAACGGCGGCGTAGCCCCCTACACCCTAAGCGTCGTGGGCGTCAGCGGCGGCGTGGTCGGACAAGTCGAGCCCAGCCAGCTCACGAGCCCGGGCACGGCCCAGTACGCGGCCGACATCCCGGCGAGCGCCCAATCCGATCTCGCCTTCGTCAACCGGATCGAGGTCACCGACGCCGCCGGCAATGTCGCCGTCGTCACGGTCGAGGCCAATGTCAGCGCCTCAGACACGCTCTCGACACTGCCCGGCCTGACGCCAAACCAGCGCAGCGTCGCACGCGCCGTCGAGACCGTCTGCCCGCAGCTCGGGGCCATATCGCAGCGCACGGCAGACCAGGAAGACCTCTTCACCCAATGCTCGGACATGCTGGCCAACCCACGTGCCTCGGGCATCCCCGAGACGCTCGAGCAGATCACCAACGAAAAGGCCAACGCCGCCAAGACCGCGGGCATCGAGACAGGCACACAGCAGCTCGCCAACATCGGCTCGCGCCTGGCGGCCCTGCGCTCCGGCGCCAAGGGCCTCGACTTCGGCGCCTTTTCGCTCAACGTCGACGGCGAAAGCCTCTCCGGCCGGCAGCTCGCCGCACTCGCCGCGGATGCGAGCGGCGGCGGGGCCAGCGCCGACGCCAGCTTCGGCAAGTGGGGCTTCTTCCTCAACGGCACGGTCAACTTCGGTGACAAGGACAAGACCAACAATGAGACCGGCTTCGACTACAGCACGACCGGACTCACCGCCGGCGCCGACTATCGGTTCAGCGAGAACTTCATCGCCGGCGGCGCCTTCGGCTACGCGACCAACGACGTGGACTTCGACTCGAACGACGGCGGACTGGAGACGGAAACCTGGCACATCGCGGCCTACGCGACCAGCTATCTGACCGAGCGGACCTACATCGACGCCATCGTGGAGTACGGCTGGAACGACTACGACTCCAAGCGCAACATCGACTACCAGATCACCTCCTCGCTGGACGCGGTGAGGCGGCAGGCCAGGGCCTCCTTCAGCGGCACCCAGTTCGGCGCCAGCCTGGGTGCCGGTTATGACATCAACGAGGGCCCCGTCGCCTTCGGGGTCTACGGCAAGGCGGCTTACCTCAAGGTGGACGTCGACAACTACCGCGAGAACAACGCCGGCGGCCTCAACCTTGAGATGGACGGCTTCGATGCGACCTCCGTCACCACGACCCTAGGCGCTCGCGTGTCACGCGTCTTCAACACGGACACGGCCGTTCTGGTGCCTCAGGCAAGGGTCGAGTGGGAGCACGAGTACGACAACGACGCCTCCACGCTGAGCGCGCGCTTCGCCGCGGATCCGAGCGGAACCACCTTCCTGATCGACACGGACGAGCCAGACCGGGATTACTTCCGCATCGGCCTCGGCCTCTCGGCGCTCTTCCCACAGGGCGTGACCACCTACCTCAACTACAGCACCCTGCTCGACAAGCGCGACTGGACGGACCATCTGATCGATGCGGGCGTGCGCTGGGAGTTCTATTGATCGCCCCGCCCGACCCGAGCCTTCAGCCCCCGGCGCTGGATCCACCTCCGCTGGGGGCTGTGGCGTAAGGAAAGGGTGAGGAGCCCAGGGGGACCTAAGGCTGAGCGCACACACCCGGGGCGGGGTGTGTGCGCTCGGGCGATCCGGCGAAACCTTCTCAGAACAATCCGCGACGACTCTGCCAAATCCCTCCACCGCCGTCGCCGAATCGCGGCGTCGATCATGGTTTCGGCCAGTTGTCTCCCGCAGGGTGGACAGGCGCAGCGCAGTCCACCAACGCCGGCGCGGGATTCGCTGGACTTCGCTCGCGCTCGTCCACCGGCCCGGCTGATGACAAAGGCCTCATCGAGCAACCTGCAGCACGATCTTGCCGACGTGCCCTTTGCCCAGAAAAGCCGTCTGCGCCTCTTTGATGTCCTTCAGATCGAAGACCTCGGCAATGCATGGACGCAGCTCGCCGCGCTCGATGTAGCCGACCAGATCCCTAAAGACGCCATCCGGCTGGCGGGTGGAGCCGTAAAGCGTCAGGTCGTGCAGATAGAGCGTGCGCACGTCCAGCTCGACGATCGGCCCGGCGATGGCGCCCGCCACCACATAGCGCCCGCCAGGCTTGAGGGCATCGATCAGCTCGGGCCAGCGTGGGCCGGCGACGACGTCGACCACCGCATCAAAGGCATTTCCCGGCAAGGGGCCATCACGGCTGATTGTCGCATCGGCGCCGAGCGCGCGAAGCGCCTCTGCCTTGTCCGCGCTGGTCATGGCGGTCACCGCCGCACCACGGCGCTTGGCCAGCTGAACGGCGGCCAGGCCGACCCCGCCCGAGGCGCCGGTGATCAGCACCCGCTCGGCGCCAAGGGCGATCTTCTGCAGCATGGCCTCCGCCGTCGAGTAGGCGCAGGGGATCGACGCCAGCTCCAGGTCAGTCCAGTCGGAGCGAATCGGCAAGGCATGGCAGACCTTGATCTTGGTGTACTCGGCAAAGGCCCCGTCGCACTCCGTGCCGAGGGTCGAGGTCGTCAGGCTGCCGTCACTCGCCTGGACCGACTGCAACGCGCGCACCAGCACCCGCTCACCGATACGCACCCTCGGCACCTGGCCACCGACGGCGACGATCTCGCCGCAGCAATCGGCGCCCTGGATCAGCGGGAAGGCGATGGGCTGGCCGGACCAGGCGCCGTCGGCAGCCGCAGCCTCGCTCGCGCCGCCCGTTGCCGCCGAGGCCGTATCACCACGCACCGACTTGGAGTACCAGGCCGTGCGGGTGTTGATATCGGTGTTATTGACCGAGGAGGCATGGACGCGGATAAGGACCTCGTCCCGCTCCGGCTTAGGCACGGGTAGGTCATCGCGCCACTCCAGCTTGTCGAGACCGCCGTGGCCGGTGAGGACAACGCCAAACATGGTCTCTGGAATCGGTGTGCTCATCGTCATTGCTCGCAACAGAGAATCAGAAAACAGCCTTGCAGACAGAGTCCAGCCTTGTCGTCGTTCGATACATCGCTGACGACAGCCACGCCCTGTTGCGCGACCCAATGGCCAGGATGCACGCCACTGATTCATGATTCAAAGTCATTGTTTTGATGGCCTCGATCATCGCTTGGTCCAAGCGCTTGCTCGGTGGGAGCGGCGCCTCGCCGCGACGGGCGCCCGATCGCGGCGGGGCGCCGCTCCCACATCGCTTCGCCTGAAGGATGCGCGGTGGGTGGCGTGACCCGAGCTGCGGAGCGCCTAGCGCTGTCGCAGTCGGCCGTCTCGCACAAGGTCAAGCGCTTGGAGGCGGGGCTTGGCTGCGACTTGCTGAGCCGGCGCGCGGGGGCACCGCTGTTTACCACCGAGGGCGAGCGGCTGCTGCGCTACGCGCGCCGCCTCGTCGCCCTGCACGACGAGGCGGTTCTGAGCCTCGGCCAGCAGCCGCTGACAGGCCAGATCCGGCTCGGCATGACCGAGGACACCAGCGGCGGCGGTCTCGCGCGCATCCTCGGCCGCTTCACCCGGCGCCATCCGGACGTCGCGGTGCAGACCCCTGTGAGTCAGAGCCTCGCCATCGCAGCACAGCTCGAGCACGGCGAGCTCGACATCGGCATTCTGCAACTGTTCGCCCACCGCGCGCGCCCATCCGATCGGATCCTGGCCAGGGACAGCCTGCACTGGGTCAAGTCGCCAGACCTGCGGCTCGATCTCTCGCGCCAGGTGCCATTCTTGCCCTTCGATGACAACTGCTTCTATCGGCACTGGACCATGGAGGTCGGGCAATCCCAGCCGCCGGGCCTGGCTAGCGTGCTGACCTGCCCGAGCGGCGCCGGCATCCTCTGCGCGCTGCACGCCGGGCTCGGGGTGCGCCTGCTGAGCACCCGCCAGATCACGCCGGAGATGGAAGGCCTCTCCGAGCCCCTTCCGCCGCCGCCCGAGGTCGCCCAGATCGTCCGCATCGGCTCGGGGGCTGGTGCCAGCGCGGTTCGCGCCCTAGTCGACGAGATCGCAACCGAGCTGGGACAGCCGACGACCGCGCAGGCAGCCTGAGGTAGCGGCGCAAGACAGACTCGACTGGTCCTGCCCATGCAAGCGAGGGTGGAGATCGCGGTTGACGGACGGGTTGCGCGGTTGCCGTCGGTCGTCTCCGCCTTCATCGCCTCAGGCGAGCCGCATACCCAGGTCGGGCTGACGCGCAACCGCAGCCTGGTGGCCGATGCACCTGCCATGGTGTCCCTCAATGGACAAGTCACCGGATGCAGGACTCAGGCGCTTGCGGCAGCTGGGTGACTGCAACATGGCCGAGCCCTTCCGGATTCCCGTCAAGCATGGGCGACAGCTCATAGGACTGGGCCGCCTACGAGCTCAATTGGCTCGGTGATCACTCTGGGTCGATTTCAGGCCTTCGACCCACCCTCACCTGTGCCTCAGGGAGGGTCGATTGGCGGTCTCGAGGTAGGTCGCTCAGAAACGCTTGACGGAAGACGCTTAGAAACGAGCCCCCGCAGGGAAATCCGATCGACCTTCCCCAAGATCCGAGAGGTGTCTGCGGTGCGTGGCCGACAGCCCGCCTGACGGAGGCACCATCGCCCTTGAGTGGGCGCGCTGGCGGATCTCGCTTGGCGCGAGCGCACGGGGAGGAGCGCAGCCGAGACAGGACGAAGCCCCTCCCGATCCTCAGATCTCGCTCAGCCGACATGGACAGGGCAATGCTGGGCTCGCTAACATGCTTCGGCCACTTCTTGCCTGCCCTTTACACGAGAAGTTTCGGGGCCGCGAGAGTCGGCATACCTTCCCAGCTAGCTAGCGTTTTGCGATGCCCTTGCGCAATGGTCGACTCGCCGATAGACGGTAATCAGCTCCGCGCCTCCAGGGGAGACTGCGGGCACCTCGCGCACAGCCGCCGCGAAGAGGCCTTCTCCGCGATTCCACTGCACGCAGGGCTCGCCGCGCTCCTCATCATGACAGCGCTCAGTCTGCCTTTGGCGGCCGCCGAGCAATCGCGCCCGACGCTCGACGCCGATCACGATGTCGCCACGACCGACCACAGCGCGAAGGAGGATCTCCTCTCCGTCATCGACGACGTCTCGAGCCTGGCGACCAAGACGCGCATGAACTCCGACTATGTCCCCGGCATCCTGAGCATGGTGGACGGCGAGGAGGCCCTGGCGCTTGGGGCAAGGACCGTCTGGGAGGCCTTGGAGCTGGTGCCAGGCATCCAGATCGATCGCAACAACAATGGTGGCCTGCGCGTCGCGATTCGCGGTTTCAAGCACGGCAACGGCAACGTCAAACTGCTGCTCAACTCCGTGCCCATCAACAATTCCTACTCCGGCTACTCGAACATCCTCTACGCGCCCATCGAGCAAGTGGAGCGCATCGAGGTGATCCGCGGCCCCGGCTCCACCGTACACGGAGAGTTCGCATTTGCCGGCGTGATCAACATCATCACCCGCAAAGGCGAAAACCAAGCCTACCTGCGCGCCGGGAGCGGTGAATCCTATGGGGCGGGAGCCATGCTGTCGCTTCAGGACCCGGACCAGGACTGGCAGCTCAACCTCAACGCCGCCGGCTGGGACACCCAGGGGACTGACGTCATCTCCGGACGCGATCGGCTCTACGCCATCGGCCTTGGCGATCTCTCGCAAGCCCCTGGCCCAGTCAACAATGCCGAGAACGATCGGCTCGCGGTGCTTTCGCTGGATTATCGGAAGTTCTCATTGCTGGCCCAGTACAGCCGCGAGCGGAGGGGCACCTTCTTCGGCGCCCTGAACGCGCTTCCCGAGTGGGAAGAGGGTACAGGCGCCACATTCTCCGAGCAGACGGTCGTCCAAGCGCGTCAGGAGCTCGCCCCGACGGAGACGCTCGGCGTCGAGATCAAGCTCACCTGGTGGCAGTACGTCGGCAACTGGGCGGAAGATGTGCTCCCCTCGGGCGTTTCCTATCCCTTGGGCTCAGAGAACATCTATCCCGAAGGCGTCTTCCTTGAAAACTACGTCAGGCTGAGTCGCGAGGAGGCGGAGATCAAGCTCGACTGGCGCGGGTGGAGCGGACATCACTGGCAGCTCGACGCCTCGGCGGCCAGGATCGAGATCGACGATGCCTGGTGGGCCTTCAATGGCGACGCGGAAACGCTCGAGCCGCTATCGACCACAATACGCTACTCGGGCGACCAGAATTACATCGACGAAGGCGCCGCTCGCTCGATTCACAGCCTCGCGCTGCAGGATCAGCTCAACCTCTTCGAGCAGCTGGAGATCACCGCCGGACTGCGCTACGACAGCTACAGCGATGTCGGCGACAACATCTCCCCGCGTCTAGCGGCCGTCTGGACCATCACCGACGAGCACCTTCTCAAGGCGCAGTATGCCGAGGCCTTCTTTCCGCCGACCATGTTTCAGGTCTATGGCAACACCGGAACCTCGGCGCTGGGCGATTTCGCCGTCGAGCCCGAGACCGTCAACACCAGCGAGCTCAGCTATATCTATCGGCGCGGGACAGGCGTGGCACGGGTCACCCTCTATCACTCCCAGGTCGACAACCTCATCGTCATCGAGAGCAGTAACTACCGCAACCGCGGCCGGGCGCGCCTGCAAGGGATCGAGACGGAATGGGAGCAGCGCCTGAGCCCCACCTGGAAGGTCGTGGCCAACCTCAGCTACAGCGACACCGAGGACGAGGAGATCGGAGGCCCACTGGCGGGCGCGGCCGACTGGCTCGGCAACCTCAGCGTGCTCTACCGTCCGCGCTCGGACCTGCTGCTGACCGGCCATTTGCGCTACGTCGGCGACCGTCATCGCTCCGCCGACGACAAGCGCGACGGCCTGCTCCCGGGCTATCAGGATCTGGCGCTGACCCTCAACTGGCTCGACGTCGGCTCCACGGGGCTGACGTTGCGTGCCGGCGTCAAGAATCTCTTGGCGCAGAGCATCAAGTCGCCCGCGCCCGCCGACACCTACCCGGATGATTACCCGTTGCTCGAGGAGCGGACCTGGTGGATCCAGCTGTCCTACCAATGGCGCTGAGCCGTGCTTGCCGGGCCAGGATCAGGTAGCGGATGTGATAGCGGTTTCCGAGCGGCTTCGCACCCAGGAAGATTCGATCACATGTCGCCAGGCGGGCGTCGCGTAGAAGCACCGCCCCCCGGTGTGACGGAGCCTGCTCCGGCCGCCCCACGGATCGACCGGCTGACCGCCCTTTCCGGGGTCATTACGGCTCTCGACCTCCAGAGTCCGACACCAAGGTCGCAATCCGCAGCAGCTTGGAGCTGATGCGGATGCCCACGCGCTCTGCCGCTGCAGGATTGATGAGGGGGCGCAGCCGCCCGCCGAGGTGAACGAGCGAGACCATCGCCCCCTCCTGCACGAGCCCTTCCGTATCGCCGACGGTGAGCACGGGCGCCCCCTCCACTGCCGCGAGCACCCGAGGCGCGAGCTCGGCCGCGCGGTGATCGATATAGAGGAGGTGGCAGCGCCGCCACTGCGCCGCACCCCGGGCATCGGCGAGCCGTAACGGCCGGCCTGAGGCGCGCTCCTTGACGAGGGCCTGCCCCAAGCTGGCGGAGAGCGCCGCATTCCCGAGCACGCAATAGCGCAAAGGCGCGGACGGCGCGTCGAAAGCGGACGACGGCCAGTGGATGAAGAGCGCGAAGTTGACCAGAAAGCTCGCGCGCAGCTCGACGTCCACAGCGGGCTCGTAGGCGTACGCCTCCTCCAAGAAATACGGCTTGAAGCGGATCCCCGCCCGCCTAGCCTGGACCAGATTGACCGAGGGGCGGACGCGGTCGGCGACACGGACACCAGCTACCGCACCCTCCTCGACCGCGTCGGCGAAGGGCGAGAAGACGAGTGCACGCTGACGCTCGGACCAGGCACGCAGGCGACGCGGCTCCAAGCCGACGCTCGCGACGAAGACAGCCGCTGGCCGGTCTCCGGCGTAGACATCCAGCTCTACCGCAGAGACCAGGGCGACGCGGAGTGGCAGGTCCCGAATGGTGGCCACGGACTTCAAGCCGGCGGCAGCCTCGCGCGCGGCCGCGCCCGTCCCCGAATAGGCCACGAGCACCAGCAGCTTGCCGTCCGGACCGCGACGACGCTCGAGCGCTTCCACGGCGGCGAGCGAGGCGGGAAACAGCTTCAGCCCGACCTTCATCCGCTGCGCGTCTTCCCGCCACAGGGTCTCACTGGCCCCCTGAGGCACGAGTAGGATCTGCGCGCCAATCAGCAATCCCAGGAGCAACACCCGGACGGCAGCCTGCAGCGAGGGGCCCATGGCAGGTGCCGGAGCGGGCGCGGTCCTTCCCGTCACGGCCGCCCTCACCAAATGACCTCCCGGCATCTCGCGGCATCCTTAGGCATCGCGCATATTGATCGCTACTTCAGAACTTGAACTCGATCCGCGGCGGCACCGCGCCTTGCCCCGCGAGCATGGCGGAGGTATTGAGCCGGCTAGGCGGGTCGAGCGCCGACACAGGACCGAGGAGCTCCCTCGCCCCTTGGCAGATCCGCGCCTAGCCGATGCTTCGCCCCCTTAACAGGGCGATGCGCGCGACCAGTGAAGGAGGCCAGTAGCGGCGAGCACGCGATCCTAGTACAGCGCCCCGAAAGGGTCTAAGTCCGCTCGTCCGCATTTCGCTCTTCCAGCCGATGGCAGGAGGCCTCGCCAAGAGGATAGGCGCTCGCGCATCGCGCCAAGCACCGAGCCGCAGCCACGTGCAGGATGCCCCGATCGGCGATATCCGGCAACCGCACCTCGCCATCGAGAGCCTTCTCGTCGGCAAGAACGATCAAGCCGACGAGAGAAGCAGCGACGCACCGCCGCGTCTACGGCCATCCCAGGATGGCCTCGCGCTCGGCACGAAGGCTCTCGGAGACCACCAGGGCATCGAGCCGACGCCTAGAGCCACTCAAATGCCCCCGTCGCCGCTCAGCCTCGACCAGGGCCGGCCATCAGCCGCCAGGCGAGGTCGCGGACAAATCCCAGACGGGAGGGGAATGGAAGAGGCGTGCGAGCTGCAGCTCGCGCTCGATCTCCATCTCGCGCGGCAGGTGATCGCCGAAGCGCGTGAACAGCTCTTCTTGCTCGTTGGTCTCCTTGCGCGCAGCTTCGCGATCGATATTCATCATGGCGTAGAAGGTGTCGCGGTCGAAGTCGAGCCCCGACCAGCTCAGGGCATCGTAGTCCGGAATCCAGCCCATGGGGCTCTCGATGGCGGCGCCCTGATGATTGCAACGCTTCACGACCCACTCGAGCACCCGCATGTTCTGGCCGAAGCCGGGCCAGATGAAGTGGCCATGCTTGTCCTTGCGGAACCAGTTGACGCGGAAGATGCGCGGCGGCGTGGAGACGTGGCTGCGGCCGATGCGCAGCCAGTGGCGCCAATAGTCGGCCATGTTGTAGCCGCAGAAGGGCAGCATCGCCATGGGATCGCGCCGCATGGCGGCCTGGCCGATCGAGGCGGCGGTGGCCTCGGAGCCCATGGTCGCGGCCATGTAGACGCCGTGCTCCCAGTTGTAGCTTTGGAAGACCAAGGGGAAATGCTGGCTCACACGCCCGCCGAACAGGAAGGCGCTGATCGGCACGCCCTCGGGATTCTCCCACTCGGGGTCCATGGAGGGGCAGGCGGAGGCTGGGGCGGTGAAGCGGGCGTTCGGGTGTGCGGCCGGCCTGCCACAGCCGGGATTCCAATCCTTGCCCTGCCAATCGACCAGATGCTCCGGCGGCTCTTCCGTCAGCCCCTCCCACCAAACGTCGCCGTCGTCCGTCAGCGCGCAGTTGGTGAAGATGCAGTTCTCCGTGAGGGCGGCCAGGGCGTTGGGATTCGACTTCTCGTTGGTGCCGGGGGCGACGCCGAAGAGGCCGTACTCCGGGTTGATGGCGTAGAAACGGCCGTCGTCGCCGGGCTTGATCCAGGCGATGTCGTCGCCGATGGTCGTCACCTTCCAGCCCTCATAGCCCTCGGGCGGAATGAGCATGGCGAAGTTGGTCTTGCCGCAGGCGCTGGGAAAGGCCGCGCCGACATAGAGCTTCTCGTGCTGCGGCGATTCCACGCCGAGGATGAGCATGTGCTCCGCCAGCCAGCCTTCGTCCCGCGCCATGACCGAGGCGATGCGCAGCGCGAAGCACTTCTTCCCGAGCAGGGCATTGCCGCCGTAGCCGCTGCCGAAGGACCAGATCTCCCGGGTCTCCGGGAAGTGAGCGATGTACTTGTCCTCGATGCTAGACGCACAAGGCCAGGGCACGTCTTGCTCGCCTGGCTGCAAGGGCGCACCAACGGAGTGCACGCAGGGTACGAAGTCGCCGTCGGCCCCGAGCACATCCAGCACGCCCTGCCCCATGCGCGTCATGATGCGCTGGTTGACCACCACATAGGGCGAGTCGGTGATCTGAACGCCGATGTGCGCGATCGGCGAGCCCAGGGGACCCATGCTGAAGGGGATCACATAGAGCGTGCGCCCCTTCATGCAGCCTTCGAACAGCTCCTGAAGCAGGGGCTTGGCCTTGTGCGGATCCATCCAGTTGTTGGTCGGCCCGGCATCCTCTTCGCGCACCGAGCAGATAAAGGTGCGGTTCTCGACCCGCGCGACGTCGCTGGGATGGGAGCACGCGAGATAGCTGTTCGGCCGCTTCTCCGGATTCAGCCGGATGAAGGCACCTGAGGCGACCATCTCTTCGCAGAGCCGGTCGTACTCTTCCTGGCTGCCGTCGCACCAGTAGACGCGATCCGGCGTGCAGAGGGCGGCAAGCTCATCGACCCAGCCCAGCACTCTCTGATTGCCGGTACCTGTGGCGCCATCGTGCAAGCTGCTCATATCTCGGAGATTCCTCAGAAGTTCTTGAAGTTGCCGCCAGGTCCGGCGAGCCAAGCCGCCTGTCCGCGACCACGAGAGCCGCGTCACAAGCGCATCACACCACCAGGGCTCGAAGCCCGATCTTCCTTCTACCGCGGCTCTGACAGCCTGCGTCGAGGCCGTCTTCGAGCAAAATCGAAGCCAGCCGGTATCGAATCGATCGCCGCAAGGACCTGCCATAGACTGCCTCGGCGCCCCCGGCAACACTAGCAAAGCCGCCCCCCGGGGTGCACCCTGCCAGGGTACGTTACGGGCCGACCGGCGGCCACGTCATTGCACCTCGATGGCCACAGCGCTCGCATCGAGCGATGCGAGGACACCCGGCCAATCCTCGAGCCAACAGCAACCATGGTCGTAGCCGGAAACGGATCGCACGGCGGCCATGGGATTCCTTGCCAGAAAGCGCGCCGTGGTCGCCGGAGGCACCACCTGATCCCGCTCCCCCATGAGGTGGAGCTGCCCGATGCGGGCATCCAGCGGCGGCTGATCGGCCGGATTCATGGAGCCGCTCAGCCGACTATAGCCATGGTGGTCGGCCCAGGCGTCGATATCCAGGTTGGCCGCGATGGTGGTCACGCGCACCTCGCCCGCGAGATGCGGCGCGATCAAGGTGGCGAGGACGCCTCCGCCGCTGTAGCCGATCAGGGTGATGCGAGCCGTCGAGTCAGGAGGCAGGACTGCCCGAACCGCCGCGCGCATGGAATCCACCACCTCGGCACTGTAGCGACCATGGGTCCACAGCCACGGCCTGCAGGGATCGCCGTCGGCCAGCCCGAAGTAACAGGGGCGCCCGAGATAGACCGAAGGCGCGGGGTCCATTGCCATGAGCCTGAGCGCGAGCGGGCTGCGTGGCGTCGGATCGGACGCGATCCGATGCCGGCTCACCCAGGGAAGCCCATCGCCCTCCAGATAGACATGGACGTCAGGCGCCGACCCGAGCCCCCCCTTGATGAAGACGAGATGGCGGAAGCCCGCCCCGGAGACGACGCACCGCTCCATCCCCGCCGCAGCCGCCAGACGGTCCGCCGTCCGTACCCCGCCGTGGGGTGCAGCGCATCCGGCGAGCAGGCAAGCGCCGAGAAGCGCAATCAGCCAGCTCCATGGGTGCCGCCGCCATGCAGGCTCAGCCGGACGCCAGCGGATTGGGGAAATCGAAGCCGAAGAGCGCGGGATTTTCGCAGATGACCGTGGCGGAGACGATGTAGAAGACGTAATCGTAGGTCTCCTTGGGGATCTTGTGATCGCGCAGCAGCTTCCAGAAATTCCGCTCGCGCGGATTCTCCGGCATCTTGCGCAGCCGCTTGATGATGTTGCCCTCACCCCAGTTGTAGGAGGCCATGACCAGCAGGCCAGATGCCTGGGCATCCGTGCGGTAGATGTCTTTGAGGTACTTGGCCGCTGCCCGGGTCGCCTTGGCGACATCGTGGCGCTCGTCCTCGGGGTCGTACTGGCCGGTCTGCTGCAGCGGACCCGGCTGCAGCCCGTAGCGCTTGCCGGTCGCCGGAATGAACTGCCACATGCCCTTGGCACGCCCATAGCGCGTCGGCGGGCCGACCGCGCGCGGGCGAAAGTTCGTCTCCTGGAGAGAGACATACATGAACTGCGGCGGCAGGCCCTGCGCCTCCAGCTCGCGCCGAATGATGGGGCCATATCCGTTCTCCTTGAGCCGGCGAATGGCGCGGCGCAGGCGCGAGGAGGACTGCCACTTGCGGATGTACTTCTTCACTTCGGCGGCGAAGTCATCCGGCACATCGACCTCGGTCTCGCCGAAGATCCGGGCCACGTGCAGGATGAGCTTGTCCTCGGAATCCAGGGGGATGGGCCTTGCTTTCTGGACCTGCTCGACGAAGGCGTCGTAACGCTCGCGCATGGCGACGAGACGGCGCTTGGACTCCGCCACTTGCGCCTTGAGCTCCGCGGAGGCGTCCGCATCGACCTCCGCCTCCACATTGGCGATCTGCAGCTCCAGCTCTTTCATGTCGTAGAAGATGTCGTTGGCCAGACGGGTGGTCTTGACCAGCTGCTCATGCTGGAAGAGCGCGTAGCCGCCGACCGCCATGAGAAGCAGCAGCACGACGCCGATGAGCCCGAGATAGAGCCGGCGCTGGCGGCGCTTGACGTCTTTGAAGGCTTGGCGGATGAACTGGGTATGCTCGCCGAGATCGCCGGTGTGGACGTCATCGAAGTAGCGGCGCGAGACCTCCTCGCGCGTGGGGGCGGCAGGCTCACGAGGCTCCTCGCGCACCAGCGTCAGCTTGATACGCGGCCCGCCGGAGCCGAGCTCGGCCGTGATGACGCCGTCCAGGGGCAGCTTTTCGATGGGGCGTGCCGCGACGAGTGTGCCATTGCTGCTCTGGAGATCGCGCAGCCACCAGCGTCCCGCCTCCGGGTAGATGACGAGGTGCTGTCTGCTGACGAGGGGGTGAGAGAGCTGGAGTCCGCAGTCGTCCGCCCGCCCGATGATCAGGGGCTCGGTCAGGCTCAGCCGCTGAGGCTGTCCCCGCGGATCGACATAGTCCAGGAGTAGAGGCGGCAGCGATGCCGTCTCACGCCTCAGGCTTGGTGAATAGCCCCTTTCATCGCGCGGAGGCATCGCAGCCACCTAGGCGAAAAGGCGCGAGCGTTGGTGCACCTGTCGGGCGAAGCTGAGCGCCAGCCCGCCCGGAGACGCGAAGGGCGTGGCGAGCACCAGGTGCCGCCACGCCGACAGGAGGCCGAGGCCGCGCCTCAAAACTCCAGCCGCACACCCGCGGTGATGGCATTGTAGGTCACGTCGTCATAGCCGAGCAGCGTGTTGTAGGAGATGAAGGCCGAGCGCCCATTCGCGAACTGACCCGACACACCGACGCCCAGATCGAAATAGTTCTCGTCCGGCTTGTTGGTCAGGATGTAGAGCGGCTGCTGGTTGATGTCGTTGACGAAGGTGGCGCCCACCTGCTCTTGATCGTTCTCGAACTCGTGGATCCACCCGATCCGCAGCTGCGGGACCCAGACCCCGGATGAGGTGCTGATCGCGCGCGAGATCTGGACGCCGAGGTTCGAGGTCAGGGAGGTGTAGGTCTGGGAATCGACCGAAAGTGCCATGGCGCCGCCCACGGTCGAGGGATCCGACATGGCCTCGCGATAGCCATCCACGCTGTTCTCGACATAGCTCAGGCGCAGCGAGGGCGTGATCGAGAAGGGATTGACGAAGAGGTCGTAGCCGGCGCCGATGCTGAGGCTCCAGACGTCGGCATCGGGATCCGACTTGGCGATCTGACGGGCCGTGCTGCCGGCGATGCCGTAATTGATCTCGCGCTCCATCTCGAAGTCGGTATTGGAGTAGCCGACCGAGCCGTCGATGAAGAGACCGTTCGGCAGGAAATAGGACGCATAGCCCATCAGGCCCCAGGACTCGCCCTTGAGCTCGCCGCGGCCGTTGTCGAAGTCCGCATCCTCGTCGGCGTAGCGCACCGCCAGGCCGCCCACGAAGCTGTCGCTGAAGCGGTAGTCCATGCCGGCGGCGAGCGACCAGCGCGAATCGTCATAGCCGGGCTGATAGTCGGTCTGATCCGCATCCCCGCTCACGTACTCGTAGTTGAGGAAGCCGCCGAAGGGACCCGCAGTCAAATCCGCACTGGCACCGCCTCCGGATACCATTGGCAGGAGACCATTGCCGGCGAGCATCGCGCCCGTGCCGGGCGTCGCGCGGTCGACCAGCCGGATCCGCTCGAGCCGGCCTAGGGTGACGGCGACGCCAGCCCCGGCAGCACGCGCCGAGGCCGAATTCTGCGCATTGATCTGATCCGCCGCCAACTGCTCGAGCGCACCCGCAGAGCCCGCAGCATCCTCGGATGCGCCGCCGACGATGAGGTTGCAGTCGTCCTGGAAGGCCTGATTGCGCGCAGTGCCCTGGGCGTTGGCCCCCGTCCTGCAGGTCGTCAGGATGGCTTCTCCCGCGATGGCCCCGTTGACGCTAGTTGCGCTGAGGGCGTCGTCGTAGGTCGTGGCCGGGGCCGTCGGCCCGACGTCCGTCGGCGGATCGACATTCTCGTCTTGGGCGAGCACGGCCGTTGGCAGCGCCACGAGCCCGCTGAAAAGGCAGATCGCCCGCCATGGCCCCAGGGTGACGGGCGCTCGAGCTGCCTTGCCGATCGGCCGCTGGCCGCGCGAAACGCGAGAGCAATCTATTGCCATCGAAATCATCTCCAGTCGAGAGGTTGCAGAAGCAGTGGGTCCGCCACGTCCCTGCAGCGCAACGGATCAAAACCTAACAGTCGCGGCTCGCCCCGCTCGAGAACGAGGCTCGCCGCTGTTTCCGCACGAGCCATAGACGGCCCATCACCTTGGCCCGAAGCGGCGACTCGGCACGCGGCTCAAGCGTTTCTCGCGAAGTAGCTCTTAGCCAAGCGAATCACCTGATTGCGCAGAATACCTGTCCGGGTCGGCGGCGGATAGCTCATGAAGTTCGGGTAGAGGTCGCCCTTCTTCGATTTGACATGTCCGCAGTCGGAGGCATGACCGATCTCGTGCAGCAAGGTCACGCCGTCCTCGGATGTCTTGTCGACATTGATGAGAATGAACGGCAGCCAGTTCTCCAGCCTGACGAGGTAGCCCAGGGTGTCGGACTCACCGCCGAGCGCGCCCGCGAACCTGCAGAAGATGACGGGAATCCTGCCTTCGTGGTAGTGCGCCTTGTGCGCGAGGTTGCGCAGCTCTTCTTCGTGGGAGATGTCGACCAGCGCGTTGAAAGGCAAGGTGTGTGCGGCGGTCTTCTCGACGCCGGGGCAGACATCCAGCTCGAGATTGTGCTCGTCGAGCAGCCTTGAGGCCGCCGTGACATAGGCCGGGGCATTGTTCTTCTGGGCATTGGCGGTCCAGAAGAAGCAGCACTGCAGCTTGCGCCGCACCGGGTAACGATACTGGTGGATGCGCTTGAGCAGCCCGGGCGACGGAGACGCGGCGGTCCGCGGGCTCGTCGCGGGCTCGAGGCCGCTCGCCCCGGGGATACGCCCAGTCAAGGCGCCAGTGTCAGGATAGGGCATGGCAATCGCCTCTTCGAGCACTCGAAAATCCGACCGCCCCGGACTCAGCCGCCGATCAGGACGGTGCCATCGCCGCTCGTGATGCTGTTCGACGGACCGATCGCTTCCAAGAGGCTGTCTCCCAGTCTGCACGCCGGCAGGTTGTTGATCTGGACCGTCGCCGAGCCGTTGATCACCACGCCCGGACCATGGGGCGGCACCGGCGAGGGCGTCGTGCACATGTGGATGTCCGTCCCACCCGCGGCCGCCGAAGAGATGGCCGAGCTCATGGCGGCCAGAGCCGCACCCTTGGCGGCCTGCTCGGCGGCGTAGGCCGCCGGCGCCGCCGGCGTTCCGGCAGCCGCGGCGGTGGCCGTTTCAGCCGTTTGGATGGCGGCGTCAGAGGCGGCCTTCGACGCTTGCAGCGCGGCGACGGCCGCGAGCGGCAGGCCGCGCCACGCGGGCCGCATCCCGATCAGGACGTTGGTGCTGCCGGGCCCCGGCGTGAGGACGGGGGGCAATGGGTGCGCGACGGTATCGAGCACACGTGCCGCTGGACCTTGTGGCATCTTCGAATCCTCCTCACCGCTGCAATTGCGCCCGATCGAACCGACCGGAGTAGAGACAGAGCTTGACGCCCGTGACCTGGATCTCCGCCTGCGCGGTGCGCTGCAGAGGAGAGCCCCAGCCGCCGATCAGCCGCACGAGCGACTTGTGGTCGATCTCGAAGGGGCCCGTCTTGGTCCCTTCGCGCTCCTCGACCCATCCGACCTGTACCCGCAGCCGCGTGATCGGCTGGGCCGATGCCGCGTCACAGGGCTGCGCCGGAAAATAGGGACCGGCCTCCGCCAGCGGCAAGGAGAGCTTGATCAGGCCGGCACTCGCCCAGCCGGGATTGACGGCGGAGGCCACGATCGGGGGACGGCGCGCGACCGACATGAACATGGGCGGGGCGATGAAGCCGCGAACGATCCGCGCCACACCCTCGCCATCGGAGAAGACGTAGGCACCTGTATCCGCCCGCTCGGTCGCGCCCTTGGCATCGAAGTACAGGAGGTGGTCGAAGACGAAGATGCGCGCATCCGTGGTGTTGCGAAGCTCGTAGGCCAGGGTGAGCTCGGTCGCCGTCTGCTTGTTGACCTGGGCCCTGATTTCCACGGCGAAGGCATTGTCAGTCATGCTGGTTCCTCCGAAAAGCTGCAGCAAAAGCACGCCGACACGCCAAGGCCGGCGAGTCGTCGGCCGCCGTCGATCATTGAGCCGTCGATCATGGAGCCGTCTGCGCGCCTGAATCATGGTCCGTACGCCTCCAATCCTCGCCTGTATCGCGCAGAATGTTGTTTTCGCTCACATCCTCGCCCTCGTGATCGTTGACGCCAATGGTTCGCGACTCCTCCTGATCGCCGGTCGGATCGGCCGGGTCCGGCGTCGCCGAGCCATTGGCCCCATGCGCATTGTGGTCGGCATGAATGAGCTCGTGCCCCAAGAGCGCCTCGTCCGGCTGGGTATGCGAATTACCCGCGGCGTCGGTGTACTGGGCATTCGCTCCAGGCTGCCAGTTGACCACGCTGTCCGAGCCCGAGCCGTCCGAGGTCTGGATGACGCCACCTCCCATGTCCACGTTGGTGCCGGCGGGATGCCCGTTCGCCGTGGTCATGGTGCAGACACCGCCGCCACCAGCGGCCGCGGCGGCAGCGTTCTCCTCGATCGAGACGTTGTGGCCGTTGCCATGAAGGTTATCGATCAGATCATGGCCGGTCTCGGTGCCATCGAGCGAGTCGAGGGTCGCGATGGTGCTGTCGACGAAGGCCTCGGAGCCGGCGATGCGGATTCCTGCTCCGCCATAATTCACCGAGCCGTCGGCGTTGCGGGTGATCGTCCGGGCCCGCTCCGGGCTCACGTGCCGCGTACGACGGCCGCCACCCCCGCCACGAGGGAGATTGTCGACGTAGCCGGGCTCGCCGGTGTCGGCGCCGGCGGCATCAAGGGGATCCAACAGATCGAAGCTGGCGGCCCCAGGGGTGCTCCCGCCGCAATTGATGCGGACCGACGGCCCCTGGATAGTGATGCCGTCCGGGGCGACCTTCACGAAGCTGCCGCCACACTTGAGGGTGACGTGGCGGCTGCCCTCCAGCAGGATGCTGGTGGCGTTCTGCTCAAGCCCTTGGGAGACGTGCAGCTTGGCGCCGCCGCCGATATCGACCAGAAGATCGCCACCCGTGCTGAGATTGACCTGGCCGTCAGCTCGCGCGTAGACGTCCTCCTTGACGTGCAGGTCGAACGACTTGCCAATGGTGAGGACGTGGCCGCCGCCAATCTGGGTATTGCTCGATCCCTGGACGGTCTCGTACTTGTTGCGCTTGACGCGCATGTCCATGCGCCTTTGGGCGTGCAGGAAGACCTGCTCCTTATCCTTGCGGTCGTCGAACCTCAGCTCGTTGAAGTCGTTGACCCTGCCCTCTTTGGTGGTATGGGAGCGAATCGTCGAGTAGCCCGCCCACTTGGGCAGCTCGTAGGGGACCGGCTGATCGGCGTTGTAGACGCGTCCGGTGACGATGGGCTGATTCGGGTCGCCCTCCAAGAAGTCGACGATGACCTCCTGGCCGATGCGCGGGATGTGCATGGCGCCCCACTTGCCGCCCGCCCAGAGCTGCGAGACACGAATCCAGCAGGAGCTGTTCTCGTCCATCTGGCCGTAGCGGTCCCAGTGGAACTGCGCCTTGATCCGGCCGTATTCGTCGGTCCAGATCTCTTCCCCCGCGGGCCCGACGACGGTGGCGGTCTGAGGTCCTTGGACGACGGGCTTGGGGGTCAGGCGGAAGGCCCTGAAGGGCTCCCTGGCGTCCATGGCCGTGAAGCTGGAGCGATAGAGGATGCCGCTGCCCGCTCCATCCGCACTCTGGAATTCATCGGACTGGAGCTCGTGCTCGGCCGAGAGGACGAGGTATTCCCGGTTCTGATCGGCCCTCGGGTAATCGGTCAAGGTGAAGAGATAGCCGACCGCCAGCCCCCGCGCGAAGCTCTGCCCGTAGGCGATCTCGTGGTCGGATTGCAGCTCCTCCATCCGCACCCCAGCATAGCGCTCGCCCTCGCCGACCGCGACATACTCGCCGGGATAGTCGTAGATCTCATGCTCGGCCTGCGCATGCTGGCGGGTCATGGCGGACGATGTCCGCAGCTCCGAGCTGGGCTTCTTGAAGTCGAAGGCGTCGTGCACATAGGCACCGGGTCGCACCGCCGCGCAGGCCGACCACTCGAAGATGAAGTCCTCGTCACGCTCGGCGGCCATATCCGCACCGTGATACGGGATCTCGGCATAGCCTGGCATGGTCTGGTGCGCGCTATAGCCGTCCGCCATCACCAGGCTGTGCTTGCCGTCCTCGTGCCTGAAGTACCAGTAGATCCCCTCCTGCTCCATCAGACGGCTGACGAAATTGAAGTGGGTCTCGCGATACTGAACGCAGTACTCCCAGGTGCGGTATTCGGCGGTGAGGCGATCGTCGAAGTCGGTGAGACCGGCGTCGCGGAAGACCTGCTTGACGATGTCAGGCACCGTCATCTCTTGAAAGATGCGGCAGTCCGAGGTGCGCGTGAGCAGCCAGAGCCAGGGCGAGAGGGTTGCCTGATAGCGCGCGAGCCGGCCCTCGAAGCCGACATGCGAGAAACGGCTGACGATGCCGTTGAAGAATCTTGGCGTCTGGTCCTGCATCTCCAGCCGCACGGTCGCGGACTGCCCGAGGAGGTCCGAGGCGGAGACCTGATCGTCGTCGCTCAGCAGGTCGAGCTCGAATTCGAAGAGCGCGCTCAGACGCTCACGCGCCACCATGGTGCGCAGCAGCAGGGCGTCCTCACCGAGCGGGGTCGTCAGGCCGATCAGCCTGGCGTTCTGGGTGTAGTCGGAACCGGACGGCATGACGAAGGCTCCTCGGTCTCTGCGTCGGATGGGGCTGCGGAGATGCGCTTTCTGCTCGGATCGATCAGCACGCGGAAAAAAAAGACCGCGGCGACGCATAAGAGACAGAGTAGACAATCCAAAATCAAGTGCATCGCATGTTGCTCTCGGAGCAGCGGAAGACCGCATATTCCTCGAAATCTTGATGTGAACTGCCAGTCTGCCCCCTTCGGCGAGCACCGCGATCAAGCCCACTTGCCAGGAAAGGGCTGACCCGCGCGGACTGAAGTCGGACCCAGACCGCCCCGGGCTGGCGGCCCGCCATTCGCGAGCCGCCGCTCAATCACCTCAGGTCGGCGTCCCCGTCTTGAGATCGAAGCCCTTGTCGGTCGCCTGGGTCTGAGTGCCGCCGGCGTCGAACTGGGTGTACTTCTGAACGATCTTGGTAAAGCTGACGGTGAAGCTCTCCATGGGGCGCTCGCCCCCGCTCGAGATCGAGTAGGAGGAGACGATCGGCTCGTAGAGCTCGTACTCCATGTAGACCTGGTCGGCACCCTCGCCACCCGTCTGGATGAAATGCACGATCGCCTTGTCGCAGATCTTCTTGCCGTAGATGGACTGGGCGAAGAGCTCGTTGGAGGCGATGTCGGCGTCCTTCGAGCAGGCCACCTCGCTGAAATTCGGCGTGCTGGTCTCGCGGTCCTTGCCCGAGCCGCTGACGGTGATGGTACGTGCCACGCCGAGCTGGATAGACGTCAGGTTGATCCAATCCTCGTGTCCGGATTGCTGCGCGTCGCCTTTGATCACGCCTTCGAAGTCGAGAAGAATCATGGTGTGCTCCTGCGGAGTGTTGTATCGCGGCTGCTTTGGGCTGCCCTAGGGGCGCTCGCTTCGGCCTTTCCCCGGCACCCATTCGAGCCTTGGCGACCCATTCAATGCAGAACCCATACCAAGAGCACAACCACCTGATTCGATTCCATATTCAGCGACGGCGCAGCCACCTCTGCACCATAGCCCCCTGCCACTTCGGACCGATCGGCTCAGCTTGACCCGATCCTCGCCAGCCAGGTCAGCAACGCCGGGCGCCGATGCGGCAGCACCCGAATGGACTACCATTGACAGGACGTTAAACATGGATCAACTTCTACCTAGTGCCTGAACGAAAACCCCGTTCAATTCAGTGGCACACTCTGCCCTGGAATTAAACGAGGCAGGATCGACTTCGA
>NZ_JAAIJQ010000006.1 GCF_010820565.1 Thiorhodococcus minor
CAGCAGCTCTTGCCCCGAGAGGGTCATGACCTTGCGGCGATCGCCGTCGCGGTAGTCCTTGTAGCTCAGCTCAACGGCGTCCCCATCGAAGTGGAGCAGGCGGCTGTCACTGAGGGCGGTGCGGTGGCTGTAGCGCCCCAGATAGTCCACGACCGTCTCGGTGTGCACCAGGCAGGGCTTGGAGTAGACCACCCACTCGGTGCCCATCAGGCTGTCGAGCACCCGGTCGATCTCCTTGGGGTCGCTCAGCCGCGGCAGGCGCCCGGCCTCAACGGCCCGGCGCAGACGGCTGACGAAACCGCCGCGGACGTGTCTGGACAGCGCCCGGACTGGGAACAGATAGGTGCTCTTGGCCGGATGCCATTCACCTGTCGCGGAGCAAGCCCCGCCGGGCACCAAGCAGTGCAGATGCACATGGCGCGTCAGCGTCTGCCCCCAGGTATGCAGCACTGCGGTCATGCCGAGTTGCCCATCCAGGCGTTTGGGATCGGACCCGAAGGCCGAGAGGGTTGCCCACACGCTCTCGAACAGCAGGTCGTAGATCGCCTTGGGATGGACCTCGACCCAGCCATTGAGCATCGAAGGCAGGGTGAACACGACATGGTGGTAAGTCACCGGCAGCAGCGCCGCGCGTTGTTTCTCGCACCAGTCCAAGGACGCTCGGCGCTGACAGCGTGGACAGTGGCGATCGCGGCAGGCGTGATAGCAGACCGCCTCGGCCGCGCACTGATCGCAGCTCAGCGCCAAGCCGCCGAGGGCGGCGGTGCGGCAGTCCTGGACATGGTGACAGACTTGCCACTGGCGCGGGCTCAGGGTCTGGGTGGTGGCCAGATCGTCGAGACAGGCGCGGATCACGGCTTGCAAGGAGGCCGGCTTAGTCATGGGTCACCTCCAACTGGGCGATGATGTCCAGCGCCCCTTCGCCCTCACGGGCACTGGGCAGCCAATGCACGTAGCGCAGCGTGGTGTGGATGCTCTGATGCCCGAGCAGGCGTTGCAGACGCTGCACCGGTAGGCCGGCCGCGAGCTGATGCGTCGCATAGGCATGGCGCAGCCCATGAATGCCACCGACCTTGTGCACCCCGGCGCGCTGCTTGGCCTGCGTGAACGCCTTCTGCAGCGTGGTCGGTGAGAGCGCCGTGCCGCGACGTCCGGCAAACAGCCACGCGTTCGGGCGATAGGCGCGCCAGTAGGTGCGCAATTGCGTGAGCAAGGTCGGCGAGAGTGGAACGAATCGATCCTTGGCGCCCTTGCCCTGCTCCACGCGCAACAGCTGGCGCTCCCCGTCGATGTCGGCGACCCGCACCGCCAGCACCTCGCTCAGGCGCAGCCCGCAGCCGTAGCAGAGCGTCAGCATCATGCGCTGGCGCGCATCGCGACAGGCTCGCAGGATGGCCGCGACCTCTTCGCGCGTGAGCAGCTCCGGGATGCGCTGCGGGCGCTTGGGCAGCGTCACCTCCAGATTCACCGCGGGCCAGTCCAGGACCTCCAAATAGAAAAAGCGGATGCCGTTGTAGAACAGCCGCACGCTGGCCGGAGCCAGTGCACGCTCGCGCACCAGGTGCTCGAAGTACGCGCGCAAGTCCTCCGGTGCAAGGCAATCGGGCGCGCGGTGGGTGAACTTCGCCAGATCCCGCACGGCGGCGAGATCGCTCTCATGGGTGCGCGGGGAGAAACCATGCATCTGCATGGCCACGATCATGCGTTGACGCAACGCTGTCATCGTCCGGTCCTCTGGCAACGACCCCGATTGGGGCATGGCGAGTGTGGACGACGAGGCGTGGAAGCGCTGTCAGGCGCGGGCGAGTGATGAGCGTCCGCAAAGCCCCGCGGAGCGGATTAGTTCAACGACGCTTATGCTGCGCGCGGCATAAGCGTCGTTGTTGGTGAGCGGCCACTGCGGATTCTCCAGCACCCGGAAGATCGCCTCCCAGTCGTTCCACAGCTCGACGGCCAAGGCGCGCGTCTTGGCGTGACGGTGCCCGAGCAGACGCACGCAGGCGGCGTGCAGCTCGGCGAGCAATGCGGCATGGATTCGCGGCAAATCGCCCGGCGGCCCCTCACGCGCGGCATGGATTGCGCCGATCAGGGTATCGAAGGCGTCTTGAACCTGATGCCCGAAGGCTTGCGCCTCGCGATCGTCGCTATCGATCAACCCCTGTGCTTTGCGCGTGAGGTGCGCCCAGCAGCGCAACCGCTTGGGCAGATGGCGGTAGGCTTGCCAGCCATCGCTCATCAGCCAGCCGTCGAAGCCTGGCAGCAGGCGATCGAGCAGCGCGCGCCCACGCTGGGCGACCATGAAGAGGGTGACGGTGGTGCTGGTGAAGACCCACAGCCAGAGCAGCTCGGCGCCTTGCCACCAGGAGGTCTCATCGGCATGGAGAAGGTCGCTGGCGACGACGGCGTCGATCAGCTCGGCTTCGAGCGGCGTGACGGCCGCGGCGGCCTCGCGCAGGGTTTGATCCAGGGTGCCCACGCTCACGCTCAAGGCGAGCCAGTCGTGGAGAAACTCGCGTATGCGCCGGCGCGACATCCGAAAGCGCAGGTGCAGCGCGACGATCAGCGTCGCCAGTCCTGGCCCGACCAGACGCCATTCGCTCAACGCCGCCGGTTGCAGGGTCGGATCCTCGACCTGGCCTTCACCAGGGCGGGCGCGGGTATGGTGAGCGCAGGCACAGCGGGTGTCGAAGAGACGATGGTCGGTGACCTGCAGGTGCAGACCCGGTTGCTCGGGATCGCCCCACACCAGATCGACCGATTGGAAGCCCGCGTAGGCGACACTCGCCGCCTCTGCCGGCAGGGCCTCGCCGCACGCCGCGCAGACCTCGGGACGATGCTCGCGCGTGCGCTGGGCCTTGAGAACCTGGGTGCGGCCGACACCCGGCGCGCCGGGTTGCTTGCCGGCTTTGCGCTTTGGCTTGTCGGTGTCGGCCGAGGCGGGCGCCGCATCGGAGGACGCGGCAGGCGCCTGCGCCGATGAGTCTGCCTCGGCGCTTGTCTCCTCGGGCGGCTCGTCGGCGTCGTCCGCCGCGGTGGTCGCCTCGGGGCTCGTCTCATCCGTCTCATCCTCATCCGACGACGGGCGATCCCAAGGCGCACGACTGCTCGGCGGACGAGAACTGTTACTGGGGTTCTGCCGCAATCGCTCGCGCGCTTCCTTCAGGTCGTCCAACAGCCGTAGCGACAGACCACGCAGCTGACCCTCGTCCAGGCTCTGGACGTAGGCTTCGTCAAGCTGGTTGAGGCTGTGGTCGCTCAGGTGCATCGGTCAGGGGCGCGGGATGGTGGTGCGGTGACTGGCGCGAACATCCTGATCCGAGCGGGGGCTGCCGGTCAAGAGGGGGGTCTCTGAACGCTTACTCTCGTTGATATCACAGTTCACGGATTTTCGCGACATTGCGGAAACACCCCTTGAAACGGAATGAGCTGCCTGTTCTAGCGCTTTGAACAGGACAATCCGGATTGGTAAGAGCGTCCGCTCGCAGGGCGGAACGACCGCCAAGTTAGGCGCCGCGAGCGGCTGCTTAGCTGAGTTTACATGCCGCTTGAGCGATTTGGCCAAGTGGCCGGTCATGGGCCGGAACGACCGCCGAGGTCGCTGTAGCTAGTGACAGCTTTCCGATGCTTACCGGCCACTGGAGCGGTTCGGCTCGGTGACCGCTCCTGGCCGACTCCGGGCGCTGAGCCCCCAGACGCCGGCGACCGGTAATGGGGCGCAGCCGTCACTCAGCGAAGCGGCTCGATCGGCCGGTAACCGCGTTTTGCAGTCTCCATGCGTCGGCTGTAGATAGGTTGGTTCGTTTCGCCGTGCTCCCGCGACGCCCGCCCCCTCTTGAGCTGGTAGGAAACAGTTACT
Organism: Thiorhodococcus minor; assembly: GCF_010820565.1. Classification (GTDB taxonomy): domain Bacteria; phylum Pseudomonadota; class Gammaproteobacteria; order Chromatiales; family Chromatiaceae; genus Thiorhodococcus; species Thiorhodococcus minor. The sequence goes on from NZ_JAAIJQ010000006.1 coordinate 3,857, forward strand.
CCAATCTTCCGCTGCGGATACAGTGGGTTACCGCTTCGTAACAGTTACCGACGAATTATAAGACACGCCTGCTTGTTCTACTCCATCCTAGAGGCGTCGGATGCCATCGGCACGGCGGCCGCCGAGATCTCCTCCGGCCTCTCGTGCCGTCGGCCCGAGATTCAGCGGCTTCGCTGGGCGGATGGCGCGCGTCATCGTCGCGGACGACGCGCAATTTTCCTCAGAGTCCGACTTCGATAGCCGTTTGGGTCGCCCCGGCGCGCCCGCTGAAGACCTCCAGGTCTTCGCGAATGAAGCCGCGGCAGCGCTCGCCGAGGGCGTCGCTGGGGCCAGTCAGCTCGGCGCGCAGATGGAGCTCGGGCTCGAGCAGCCAGATGCGCAGCCAGAGCCGGAGCGTCTTTGGCTCCGGCTTGCCCTTTGTCTCAAGGGTCAGCGTGAGCTCGAAGCAGGCCGTTGAGAGCCGTGGGCGGCCCGTCTCGATACGCGCCAGACTGCATCCCGGGTCCTGGCAGCGCAGTCTCAGGGCATAGCCCAGCTCACGGTCGCAGAGGAGCAGAACCATGTGCTCGATCTCGGCCAGGTGCCGCTGGGCGTCGCGCACCCTGTGCGGTGTCTCCACCTCGCTGCGGATCTGTGCACGCAGCACTCCGCGCAGGCGATCGAATGCCTTGGGCAGGGTGCCCGAATGGAAGCCGCGCCGCAGGAAGCTGCGCAGGGTCTCGCCATGGCTTCCCACCACGGCCGGCTCGACCGGGGCCTTGGCCAGGTCGACCCGCGTCAGGGGCTGGAGGCCGCGTCCGAGCCCGAGGTCTGGCTGAAGACCGCCGTGATTGGCGGCGTAGACCTTCCAGTTCTCCTTCAGCTCCCAGACCAGGAAGCCGCCCAAGCCCGGCAGCAGCAGCACCGTCAGGGTGACGAAGGGCAGGGCGATCCACTTGGGCAGCACCGGCTCCAGCACGCCCACCAGGAAGCCCGTGATGAGGGGCAGGAAGGGCAGCATCAGCTTGTGGGCGATGGTGACCACGGGAAAGTGCTTGATGGGGTTGATCTGGGGCTCGACCAGCACGGTGACATAGAACTGGATCAGAGATTCCAGCAGACGCCAGACCGGGACCAGCAGAGACTTGAGGACGAGCTGGAGTCCTGATTCGCCCAGGTAGTGACTGAGCCGCTCCTCGATGCGATGGAGGCCTTGCTGGAAGCGCCGCGTCAGCTCTTTGAAGAAGCGCATCAGCTCGTTGATCAGGCCGAGCACCAGGGTCTGGTTGAGTCGGCGCACGAAGCGGGCGGAGGCGCTCGCCATGTCGTCCAGGAAGCGCTTGCCGGCCGGCGTGTTGCGCACAAGCACGCCGAGCGCCAGGGTCAGCGCGACCATGGAGACATTGGGCCGGATCCATTCGCCTTCGATCAGGCTGGCCAGCCCGAGCACGGGCAGCATGATGACGGCTCCGATGAAGAAGGGCCGCAGCAGATTGCGGTCCAGGCCCCGGACGAGCTCCGTATCCAGCAGGCGGCTGACTGGGCGCCAGCGGAGGAGGCGGCGCAGCCCGTCGAACAGCAGTAGGCGCAGTCCCCACCAGAGTCCATGCAGGAGGCCACGCACGCCGATGCGTCCGATGCGCGTGTAGGCGATGGCGTTGAGCGCCAGCGCAATGCCGGTGACGGGGAGCAGGCCCGCGAAATGAAAGTCGGGCTTGCCCGACGAGAAGAGCGCGACGACGACGTCGAGCGTCTTGAGTCCGAGAAACGACAGCCCGAGCGGCAGGATGAGGTGGCGCAGCAGGAGCCGGCCTGGCGGGGTGCCGAAGAGCGGGGCGCTGAGCTGCTGCAGCCCCTTGATGTAGAGCTCGCCGCGCTTGTAGACGCCAGGGAGCGCCCGCGCCGCGCAGCGGTCGAAGCGCGCCAGGCGGTCGCCGCGCAGCAGCTCTCGCAGCGAGAGGTCGGGCAGGCGCAGGACGTTGCGCGCGACGATGTCGCGTGTGTCGGTGAACTTGAGGTGGCGCCGGTGCCTGATCACGTCCAGCAGCTCATGGAGCAGCTTGTTGAAGGCCACTTCCTCGCGGTGGGCGCTGGGCGCGAAGCCGGCGTCGCGCAAGGCGCGGCTCAGGTGCGGCTTGAGCTGCTGCTCCAGGTGGTCGGAAATGCGGCTCGAGAGTGTCCTCAGGGGGGCGGCGGATTGCTCCAGCTCGGCAATGGGCCAGCCGAGGCGCTCGACGCGGGCCAGCGCCGTGTCCAGGGCGCGCAGGGCTTTTAGGCTCGCCTGAAAGGGCAGGATCTGGCGGATGTGCAGCCGTCCGAGCGTCATCAGCGCGGCGAAGGGGCGCAGCTGATAGTAGGTCGTGCGGCTCTCGTGAAGGACGCGGTCGAGGTCCCTGAGGATGGCGCGACGGGTGCGCGCGCCACGCGAGCCGAGCATGCTCGTGCCGAGCCGCTTGACCAGGGTGCCAAGGGCGTCGCCATCCTCCGGGCTCAGTTTCCATTTGGCTGCGAGCAGATCGCTCAGCGCCTGCTCGGCGCCGAGTCTGCGCTGGGCAAGGGCGGCACGCACTTGATGTGCCTCGGGCGCGCAGGGCTCGCCCATGGCCTGAAAGCGCCGCTCGGCGACGGCGAGGTAGCGGATGGCAGCGGCGTAGTGGTCCGCGAGCTCGGCGCGCTGGGCGCGCCGGACCGCGTGCCTGAAGAGCAGCAGATAGAGCTCGAGCCTGAGACCGCGCGCCGGTTTGGGCGCGGCAGCGCCTCGCCGCGGCAGCACGCGCAGCCCGAGCAGGACTTCCAGCAGAGGTGCGAGCGCGCCGAGGAGCCAGTCGCGGACGCGGATGCGCAGGCCGGTCCGCTGGAGCTGAAGCCCTTGGCGCAGGGCGGCAAGGCAGCGCGCCTCTGGCGCTCCCCTGTCCCGCGGCGCGAGGAGCGCCGGGTCGCCTGCGGCATCGGCCAGGCGCTGCTCCTCCTCAATGTCCCAGGATGAGCCCGTCGAGGCGCCCCTGGCCTGGGGCGGGCGAAAATCGGGATCCGAGCAGCCGTAGGGCAGTGCTTCGGGCAACAGCGGGTAGCGCGTCGGGTGGCCGCAGCGCTGCTCCGGGCGGGCATGCTCCAGCAGCTGGGGCAGGCGCCCCTTGGGCTTGGGCGGCGGGAGACCCAGACCGCTCGCGATCAGCCAGGCGTCCAGCTGACCCCAGTCGCGAATCGCGGGGAAGAAGAAGCCGCGGGCTCCGGGACAGAAGTAGCGCAGCCGCGTCACCAGCGCCACGAAGGCGCGGCAGAGGGTGGCGTCGTCGAGCCCGGCCGGGAGCACGTTGTCGCGCTCCAGGACCTCGCGGATCTCGGCGAAGCCGATGTCGCCGATGCGCGCGCGCAGCCCCTCGGGTCCATAGGTCTCACGGTCTTGGTTGTCGCGCCGCGCCATGTCCCAGGCGCGGCCGATCTCGCCCTCGAAGCGGCGCGCCCAGTAGTCGCGCAGCAGCCGGGTCATGCTGGCCTCGTCCGGCCTCAGGTCGACCGGCATGGGCAGCAGGATGATCTGCTCGGGGAGATTCAGGCCCTCGATCACGGCGAGTGCCTCGGGATTCTCCGACTCCAGCCCGCGCAGGAAATCCGGGCAAGGCATCAGGTAATAGGGCAGAGGCGGGACCGAGCCGCTGTGTCCCAGCGTCTCGAGGTGCTCCGCGATGAGACGCTCCATGGCGCGCGGATGAAAGAGGAAGACCCCTTCCGCGGGCTTGAAGATGCGTGCGCGAAAGCGCCGCATCGCGGATTCACTGGTGGGAGCGGAGGGCTGTGCAGACACGTGCTCAGGGGCTCTCGAGGGCAGGGGTCGGTGTTGCGGCGGTGCGCCTAAGATGTGCGGGCTCGCCGGGGCTCTGCCGGATCATGTCGTGGTGATCCGTTTTCGCTATGATCCGGAGGGGAGTTCCGGGTTATACTCGCCAGCTTCGGTGGATTTCGGGACGAATCGCACCCGCAACTGAGACGGGGATCATAGCACGCTGTCTGCGGATCCCTGGTCGGCAGCCTGCCCCGCCATCGCGGCGGGATGCTGCATCCGCGGCTGCCAAGCCGTGCGTCGGCGGTTGTGATGCGTCTGCCAGTGAGATGTCGATGAGAGACCGCCCTGACGTCTCTTCCGCATCAGGCTCGAAGGTGACGAGTCACCCGTGCTTGAGCGGGAGCAGCGATCGATCAGCGTCTCTCTAGAGGATGCACCGAGTCGATCTTTACGGAGCCTTGACCCTCGACTATGCACTATCGCGTCTTTTACTTATTCGACCGCTCTGGAGATTCGCTCTCGTCGGCCAGCGCCGTTGAGATGAGCGCCAAGGCCATCTGTGAGCAGCTGCTACCGAGGCTCCAGACCGAGGACGATTATCTGGGGATCATCGATGCCCAGGAAAATGTCTTGCAGGTGCTCTGCGAGCCCGCTGGGGGACGTTACTGGGTCGAGCTTCCCATCGATGCCGCGAAGGCCTCTTACGGCCGCTATCTCAGCATCGACGAGCTCAAGGGGCTGATGATGGAGCTTCCCGAGGTGTTCGACCGCGAGGCCATCCCCGGCCTCGAGTATCGCCCCTGGTAGCCTTTGCACCTAGGGCTCTTGAGCCTGCTTCATCTCGCCTCTGACCAGGCGGACGCGACCGCTCTGCGTCTTGCCGGCCCGATAGTACTGCCCCCCGAAGAAGCTGACGCACCAGGCGCGATCCAGGCCGCCGGTGTCCGTGGATGACGACCAGAAGAGACCCGACGGGGTATTGGGAAAGACCTGGGGGTTGATCGCCGGCCCGAAGTGGCAGCGCTCGACGATTGTCAGCAGCTCCTCGCCGCGCGGCAAGCGCCACTCTCCCCCCGCTTTCTCCGCAAGCTCCCGCGCCTTCTCCCATGAGACGGATTTGGCCCGTCCTCGGCAGCCGTTCGCCTCGGCTTCCCAGCGTTGTCCCTCGGCGCAGCGTCTCCACTCCAGTGTGGTCTCCTCGTGCCGGATCACCGCGCCATCCTCCAACAAGCCAAAACCTTCCGAGGGCGTGGTTTCCTTCTCACCAGGTGCGCAGGCGTCCGTCGCGCTGGGGATGTCATCCGCGGCTAGGCACCAAGGCGGTAGCGCGGCGATCAGGAGGGTCAGACAGGCTCGGGGGAATAGGGCAGCGCTCGACATTGGGCTGTGGATCCTCGGGGATTCGTGACGGATGAGGTTGCGCCGGACTCAAGCCTGGCTTGCGCCGGCTTCGTGGCGGATCCAACATAGCGCGACCGGCTCGCCAGGGGAGGCCAATCTTATGTCTCGCGTCTTCATGTCTCGCGATTTTGCTTCGCACGCATCGCTGCAGCCGGGATCTCGCCAGGACCTGCTGGCCTGGTGTGGGGCCATGCTTCTAACTCTGCTTCAAATCGCGGCTCCGGCCAAGGGGCAGGACGCTGCCCCGCCAGTGGGGGCCGAATCGCCTTCTGCTCAGACCACCGAGGTCGCGATTCCCCCTGCGCTGCGTCCCTGGGCGACCTGGGTGCTGGAGCAAGACCCCGAGGGCGAGGACCGGCGGGCCTGTCCCATCTCGGGTCCCGAGGGCGCGCGGATCTGCGCCTGGCCCGGGCGCTTGCGGCTGGAGCTGGATGCCGCGGGCGGCCGTTTCGAGCAGTCCTGGCGGCTCTATGCGGAGGATTGGGTGCCGCTCCCCGGCGATGCGGAGACCTGGCCACTGGACGCCCGAGCCGGTGCTGCCGCGGTGCCCGTCGTCTGGCGGGACGGGCATCCGGTCGTTCGGCTCCCTGCGGGCCGCCACGCCCTGAGCGGCGGATTCAGATGGAGCCAGCGACCCGAGTCGCTGGTTCTGCCGAAGGAGGTCGGACTCGTCGATCTGAGTCTGGACGGCCAAGTCCAGCCAATGCCCAGGCTGGGGCGCGACGGCCGGCTTTGGCTGCGCGAGCCGGGGCAGGCCGCCGGCGCGGCCGAGGGCGATGCACTACGCCTGGAGGTCTATCGGCTGATCGAGGATCTCATGCCACTGAGGGTGCGGACGCGGCTGGAGATGGAGGTGTCGGGGCGCGCGCGCGAGGTCCAGCTCGGCCCCGTCACGCTCGCCGGCGGCATCCCGCTCAGTCTCGCCAGCGAGCTGCCGGCGCGTCTGGAGCCCGACGGCGTCTTGAGGGCACAGGTGCGGCCCGGGCGCTGGCAGCTGGCGACGACGAGCTATCACGTCGGCGATGTCACCGAGCTGTCGCCTGGTCCGCTGACGGAGCACTGGCCGGAGACCGAGGTCTGGGCCTTCGAGCGTCATCCCGAGCTGCGCCAGGTCGAGATCGGCGGCGTCACGCCCATCGATCCTAGGCAGACGCGCCTGCCGCCGGACTGGGCCAAGCTGCCCGTCTATCTGGTCGCTGCGGGGGATCGCATGCGCTTGGTCCAGCAGCGGCGCGGCGACGCGGACCCCGAGCCGGATCGGCTCGAGCTGTCGCGCGAGCTGTGGCTGGATTTCGACGGCGAGGGCTATAGCGTTCGCGACCGCATCGGCGGCCAGCTCACGCGCAGCTCCCGCCTGGAGGCGACTCGGCGGCTAGAGCTCGGGCAGGTGCGGATCGACGGGGTGCCCCAGCTCATCACCCGGCTGGGGGACGCGCCCGCCTCGGGGGTCGAGGTGCGCCAGGGAAGGCTCGATCTGGTCGTGGACGGGCGTCTCGAATCCGACCCAGGCCGCGTGCCTGCCTCGGGCTGGGCGATGCCTTTGGAGGCATCCCGAAGCCGCCTCCACCTGCCACCCGGGTGGGACCTGCTCGCCATCTCCGGCGTCGACAATCTCCCGGGCAGCTGGCTCTATCGTTGGACCCTGCTCGACCTCTTCCTCGTACTCATTCTGACCATGGGTGTCGGCCGCATCTGGGGCTGGCCCTGGGGCGGGCTGGCGCTGGCGGCGCTGGCACTGACCTGGCAGGCACCAAGCGCGCCTCAGCTGGCTTGGCTGCATGTGCTAGTGGCGGCCGCCCTGCTGCGTCTGCTCCCCGAGAAGCCTGAGCAGACCGGGCTGGCGCGCCTGCGCTGGCTGGTGCTCTGGTACCGGCGGCTGAGTCTGGTGGCCCTGCTGGTGATCGGTCTGCCCTTCCTGGTGACCGAGGTCCGTAGCGGCCTCTATCCACACCTGGATCGTGCGGCCTGGGGCGGTGGCGGTGCTGCCAGCTGGCATCAGGCCGGTGGCGAGGCGACTGGTATGGGAAGCCTCGCGGCGTCAGGCTACATGGCGGATGAGATCGCGGCCGAGGCTGAGCCGAGCCTCGCCAAGCGTCGTGTCGAGGCGCCGCTATCGCGCCCCCTGGCGCCTGCGCCCAGTCCCCTGGAGAGGCTCGACCCCAAGGCCCAGGTACAGACCGGCCAGGGGATTCCCACCTGGCAGTTCAAGTCCTTCGAGCTCGTCTGGAAGGGGCCGGTCGACGAGGCCGAGCAGGCGCGCCTGTGGCTGCTCGATCCGACCGGGAATCTCGTGCTTTCACTCGTCGGGAGTCTGCTGGTCGTGCTGCTGGCGCTGCGCCTGGCCGGCGTGCTTCGCGCGCCCGGTCGGGCGGCGGGCCTGCCGGCGGTGCTCATGGCGTGCGGCTTGGCCGCGCTGGCCCAGCCTGGCCCGGCGCAAGCCCAGGACTTCCCGTCGCCCGAGCTGCTTCAGGAGCTGCGCGAGCGTCTGCTGCGGCCGCCTGAGTGTCTGCCCCAGTGTCTCGATCTGCCTCGCCTGGAGATTCGCGCCGAGCCCGACCGTCTGACGCTCGAGCTGACGCTGGACGCCATGGTCGGCCTGGCTGCACCTGTCCCCGGCGGTCTTGGCGGCTGGTCGCCTGTCGAGCTGAGCCTGGACGGGAAAGCCATCGACCAGCTCGGGCGGGCTCAGGACGGCGGTTTGCTGGTGCCCATCCCGGCGGGGCGTCACCTTGTGGTCCTGAGCGGCGCCCTGCCGCAGGCCAGCAGCGTGGATATCCCGCTTCCGCTGGCGCCGCGGCTGGTGACCTCAGGGGCGGAAGGGTGGCGCATCGAGGGGCTGGACGAAGGCGGGCGTCCGGGCCAGCAGATCCAGCTCTTGCGGGTTGCCGAGAGCCAGGATGCCATCGAGCAGCCCTTGGTCCAGACCGCCTTGCCGACCCTGCTGCTGGTGGAGCGACAGCTGCGCATCGGCGTGGATTGGCGCGTGGAGACACGGATTCGACGTCTGTCCTCGCGCGACTTCCCCGCGCTGCTGCCGGTTGCGCTGCTGCCGGGTGAGCGCGTCCAGACCCCTGGGGTGCAGGTGGACGCCGAGCTGGTGAAAGTGGCGCTGGCGCCTGGTCAGATAGAGGCCGGCTGGGTCTCGAGTCTGGAGCCGGTCTCGGATCTCGAGCTGGAGGCGACGCGCGATCGGCGTCTCACTGAATCTTGGCAGCTGGACCTGAGCACCCTGTGGCATGTCGAGACCCAAGGCATTGCGCCGGTCCATCAGCGCGGCGATGCCAACCGCTGGCTGCCGAGCTGGCGCCCGCTGCCCGGGGAGAGGCTGCAGCTGCACTTCACCCGTCCGGAGGCGGTGCCTGGGCCGACGCTGACCATCGACCGTGTGGACTACCGGGTCGAGCCCGGTCGGCGGGGCTCGGACGCGACTCTGGAGCTGAGCGCGCGCAGCAGCCAAGGCGGCCGGCATGGGATTCGCCTGCCCGAGGGCGCGGAGCTGCGGGAGATCGCCATCGACGGGCGCCGTCTCCCATTGCCGGCCAAGACCGCGGAGATCGAGGTCCCGCTAGTACCGGGCGCGCAGCAGGTACGGATGCGCTGGCACAGCGATCAGGCGCTCACGGCCAGCTTCCAGCCGCGCGTGCCGGACCTCGGGACCACGGCGGTCAATGTCTCGGAGAGCCTGACCCTGCCGCCCGGACGCTGGGCGCTCTTCGTCGCTGGTCCGGAGGTCGGACCAGCGGTGCTCTTCTGGGGTGTGCTCATCGTCATGGCCGGGCTCGCACTCGTGCTCGGCCGCAGCCGGCTGACGCCCCTGCGCGCGCATGACTGGCTGCTATTGAGCATCGGTCTGACACTGGCTCAGGTCTGGGTGGTGCTGCTGGTGGCCGGTTGGCTCTTCGCCCTGGGTCTGCGGCGGCGCCTGGACGAGACCACGGCGCCTTGGCGGTTCAATCTCACCCAGACTGGCCTAGCCTTGCTCACCATCCTGGCGCTCAGCGCCCTGGTCGGGGCGGTGCAGCAGGGGCTGCTGGGGAGTCCCGACATGCAGATCGTCGGCAACGGCTCCTCCGGGCGCTTCTTGAGCTGGTACCAGGATCGGGCTGGGCCGCTGCTGCCGGACGTCTGGGTGCTCTCCGCGCCCATGTGGGTCTATCGCGCCCTCATGCTGGCCTGGGCGCTGTGGCTCGCCTTCCGTCTCCTGGGCTGGCTGCGCTGGGGCTGGCAGGGCTTCTCGCAACCGCAGTTGTGGCGCGAGCGCCTCAAGTCGAAGGAGCCGCCGCGCTCGAGGAAGGGCCGCCGAGGACAGGAGAGCGAGGAGCGCCCTTGGAGCCCAGACTGAGCCTCTGGCTTTGAGGGCGGTCCTTCCACGCTTGATGAGACATGGGCTTCTGGCGCCGCGGCCATGACTCAAGTCAAGGCCGCGGCGCTATGCCGTCAGCAGAATCCGTCCATCTTTTTTCGTTCCGGGGTCGTCTTCCGCAATGTCTTCTGTCATCAAAGATTCCTTCACGCATGACCACCACCGTTGCGATCACCTGCTCGCGGCCGCCGAGACGCGGGTCGAGGCCGGGGATTGGCCGGCGATCGCCACCTCGGCCGAGGGTCTGCTCGCCGCCATGCGGGAGCATTTCCGCGTCGAAGAGGAGCAGCTGTTTCCGCAGTTGGCCAAGGCCTTTCAGCCTGCATCCAGTCCGATCGAGGTGATGTGCTCGGAGCATGCGCAGATGCGCGCGCTTCTCGATGACCTCCGCGCGGCGGTGGAGTCGCGCGATAAGCAGGCGTGTACCGGCATCCTGGAGACGCTGCATTTCCTGGTGCAGCAGCACAACTATAAGGAGGAGACCGTGCTCTATCCCATGGCCGACGGTGCGCTGCGCGAGGCGGGGGAGCGGATCGCGTCACAGCTGCCGGCGGAGTAGGGCATGGCGCCGCGGGTCTTGGATGTTCGCCGGCTTGCGCCGCCCGAGCCGCTCGAGCAGGTTCTCGACGCCTTGGCCGATATGCCCCGCACCGAGCGCCTTTGGGTTCTGCATCGGCGCGAGCCCTTTCCGCTCTACGACCTGCTCAAACGGATGGGCTACGGCTGGCGCACGGAGGGCGCGGACGAGCGTTTCGAGATCCTGATCTGGGCCAGCGAGCATCCGCCCACCGAGGACGAGCTCTCCAGGGGAATGCCTTGCTGAATACCGCGGGACTGAGCCTGGACCAGGCGCCGCCCATTCAGGTGCCCTTCGCCTTTTTTCGCGTCGCGCCGCTCTTCGCGGCCCTCGCCGGTGCCGTCTTGCTGTGGGACGGCGATGTGGTGCTCATCTCGCGCTGGTCGGCGCCCGCGCTGGCCGTAACCCACTTGCTGGCCCTGGGCTTTCTGACCCAGGTCATGTGCGGTGCGCTCTTCCAGATGCTCTCTGTGCTCGCCGGCGCGCCGGTGCCTCGGGTGGTCTGGGTCGGCCGTCTAACCCAGCTCGCGCTGGTGCTGGGATGCCTGACGCTCAGCTGGGGGCTGTACTCGAATGGTCGGGCCTGGCTGATGCTGGGCGGGTTGCTGCTCGGTCTCGGGCTCGCCGCCTTTGTCGTTGCGGTGGGCGTCGCGCTGACTCGGGCGCGTGGCGTGCCTCAGACGCTGCGCGCCATGCGTTTTGCACTAGCCGGCCTGGTCATGACCCTGGTCTTCGGGCTGGTGGTGCTCGCGGGGGTGCTCGGGGCGAGGATTCCCGGCCTCGCGGGCTGGGTGGATCTGCACTTGAGCTGGGCCTTGCTCGGCTGGGTCGGCATGCTCATTATCGGGGTCGGCTACCAAGTGGTGCCCATGTTTCATGTGACGCCGGCCTATCCGCGCTGGCTGACGCGGCTGGCGGCACCTCTGGTGCTGGCGGCGCTGCTGGCGTCGACGACGCTGGTGGGGCTGGGCAACGTCGGGCTTGCGGTCTGGGCGCTCTTGCCGGCGATTCTGGCGCTTGGTGCATTCGCGGTCGTCACCCTTGTGCTGCAGCGCCGCCGTGAGCGCCCTCGGGTCGATACCACCTTGCTCTATTGGTGGTCGTCGATGGGGCTGATCCTGCTGTCGTCCGCTCTCTGGCTGTTGGACGGGCGAGGTGAGGTCCTGGGTGTCCTCTTGCTCGCGGGGATTGGCGTCGGGCTGCCCACCGGGATGCTCTTCAAGATCATGCCCTTCTTGAGCTGGTTTCACCTCCAGCACCGTCAGGTGACCGCGCGGCGCTTCGATGTCCGTCTGCCGCACATGCAGGTCTTCATGCCGGACGGCGTCGCCCAGGCTCAGTTCGGGACCTTCGCCGCCATGCTGGTCCTGCTGACGGCCGCCGGCTTCTCAGCGGGTCAGCCCTGGGGCGCCTACCTGGCGCGGGCCGGCGGCGCAGGACTGATCGCGGCGGCCTCCTTGCTGGCCTGGATGCAATGGCGCTGCTATCGAGCCTATCTGGACATCAGCCGGCAGCTGGGGTGATCTTTCGCCAGCGATGGCTCTCCTCGATCCGCGAGTGCAGGATGTCGACGAGCCCCGGGTGATCGCCGACGAGGGGCGAGACATGGACCTGGAGGCCGGGGTGGCGTGCCATGACGCGCTCGCGGGTCTCCGCGATGTCTCCACCGGGTCCCGCATGGCGGCCGGCGGAGAGAAAGAGCATGGATAGGCTGACGGGCCGCGTTGCATCCTCCTCCGCAAGCCGTCCGAGCAGATCTTCGAGCAAGGGCCCGTTGAAGTCGTACTCAGGTCCTTCGCGGCGCTCCATGACGGCCTGCTCGAGACGCGCCCCGGAACCCAGGCGCTCCTGCAGCCGATCCGCGAGCCAACGGCGCACGGCCGTGACCTCAGGTATGGGCGAGCCATGATCGACCAGAATCAGGCGTTGCGGCGCCGTGCTGTTCGCCGCGCCCGTGCTTTGCAAGTTCTCCTTGAGGATGTCGACGAGCCTGGGCTCGCCCGCTGGCAGGGGACACAGCGGTGGGGCGACGTGCAGGGAGAATGCGTCAAGGTCGCCCGCGACATGCGCCGCCGTCTCCGGCACGAACTGGCTGAGCGCGCGGCTCGGGCCGAAGAAGAGCGGGATGATGACCAGCGCTCGATGCCCTTCGCTCACCAATCGCCGCAGTGCGGGCTCCAGGGTTTCCGCCGGCCGGCCATCGAGGTGATCGGCTGGAATGCGGTTCGAGTGCAGGAGTGAGACGGGATGGACTTGCGCGCTGGCGCGCTGCGACAGAGCCGCCGCGAGTCGTCTGAGATTGACTGTCGACTCGGGTCGCTTCGAGCCATTGTCGGCTAGGATGAAGGTCGGCATGGCTTAGCGTGATCGGCTGGCGGCGGGTTTCGAGGCAGGGCTGTTCCAGCTCCCGGGATCTAGCCTGACCGCGACGCTGGTCGTCGACTTGGGCGGCCCTTCCGGGCGCCTAGCGATCCAGGTCGCGACCGTTGCCAAGATTGCGCCGACCAGCAGGCTCAGCGGCCAGCCTGGGGAGAAGACCAGGAGCCAGATCGAGAGGCTTCCCGCCATGCCGAGGACCGCGGCCTTCTTGCCGGTCCGGCAGATCTCGCCACGCTCCAGGAAGCGTCGGATCGATTCGCCGAAGCGCGGGTGACCGACCAGGAATTGAACCCTGTGCGGGCGGCTGCGCAGCCACAGCCAGGCGGCGCAGATCCAGAAGACGGTGGTGGGCATCAGCGGCAGCAGGATGCCGATGACACCAAGCCCGAAGCAGATCCAGGCGAGGATGTTGTAGAGGTGGTGTCGGCGCTGATGGATGCCCGCTGTCTGGGGCTCTCTTGGCTGTGCGCTGGGCTTCATTTGGGACCTCCGGCTCAGGCTGTCTGGTGGAGGCTGGGTGCTTGGCTCCAGACTCTCGGCGGCTGGTGTGATGCCTTGGCGGTGGTCTTGCTCGAGACGGCACGCGCCAGGCCGGCGCATCATAGCCGAGCCCTGGGTGCGATTTCTTGCGGTTCTGGTGAGGAAATCCGCCTTCGCCTCAGCCTAGAGGCAGCAACGTGAGCCGTAAAGGATGCGAAGGCTAGCACGGGCCGGGCCGATGCACGGCATGTGCCCGAGGCGGAGCCCCCAGCCGCGATGAAGCTGGCGGCTGGGGGCTTCCTGAAGAATCAGCGATGCACGCCGCGATCCGCGAGCCATTGCGTATCGAGCTGCCAGTCGACCCTGTCGACACCATCCTGCGCGAGGATGAGCCCCATGGCCCGTTTCTGGTGGTCGATGAGGTCTTGTTGGGCGGCGATCATCTCGGGGTCGTCCTGGGCCTTGCCAGCGAGCTTGGGATGGATGATCTCGAGGAAGCGAATCGCCGGGATGTCGAAGGATCTGGGGGTGGAGATGACGGCAGTACCGTCCTCGAAGCTTCGTACGCGGAACTGATAAGGGTAGTCGATCAGAGTGGGGTCTGAGGTCAAGACCTCGTCGAGCTCCCAGACCTTGGGCTGCCAGACTGACTGAGCCCAGAAGAATAGCCCGATGATGACGGCTATACCGAGCAAAATACTGTAATTTCGTGTAAAACGATCCATGCGTTGTCTCTCGCTGGCTGGGGTGCCGAATTAAGGAAGTAGTTGCAAGCTGCCCATAAGGTGATCAAGTTTCCTGCGAAACCGCCGAAAAACCCATGAAGAATGTCAATTTCTTGCCGGACGGAATGCCTCGCGGTCATGCAGCACAAAGATAAGCAGTTACTCCTAGCCGGGGTGGCCGGGGTCGTCGAAGAGGTCTACGGAAGAGCCGCCGCCGGGCGATTGGAGGCGACGTTGAGCGAGCGGCTAGGCGCACAGGTCGAATCATTGATGCAGAAGTCACATCCCATCATTGGCACCCAAGCGACCATCCTCATCGCGGATTTGCGCGGCTTCTCCGCCTTGATGGAGTCGCTGCCGCCGATCCAGATGGCGGATATGCTGAACCGATTCTTTTCGTTGATGTCGCAGGTCGTCGAGCGGTATGGCGGCGTGATCGACAAGTTCATGGGCGATTCGGTCATGGCCTTGTTCGGTGCTCCGGTGCGGCGCCCGGACGACTTGCTGCGTGCCTTGACGTGCGCGGTCGAGATGCAGCAGACGATGGCCGACCTCAATCGGCACAGCGAGGCGCGGGGGGAGCCGAGGCTCTATGCGGGGATCGCCGTCAGCTCGGGCGAGGTGATGGCCGGCAGCTTCGGCTCCAGTCTCTACCACGAATATACGGTCATCGGCGCGCCGGTGAATCTGGCGGCGCGGATCGAGTCCTATGCGCTGCGTGGCCAGATTCTGATGAGCGAGCAGACCTATCAAGCCGCGCGGGACCATATCGAGGTCGGTGCGGTGAACGAGGTTATGGTCAAGGGGCGCTCGACACCGGTCAAGCTCTACGAGCTGAAGGCCGTGACGCATCCGAAACTGATGGCGGTGCCCACCATCGAGGTCCGCAAGTCGCCGCGCATCCTGGTCGATTTCCCCGTCGTCTTCCGGCGTGTCGAAGATAAGCGCATCCATGCCGAGCGTTATGTGGGCAAGGTGAACGATCTGGGCTACTACGGCATGAGCGCGGATCTGCCCATGATCCTGCCGGCCTATTCGGAGATCCTGATGTCGCTGTCCCCAGAGCTTGGCTCCGACAAGCCGGTGGAGGTCTATGCGCGCGTGCTGCGGTCGCGCCGCAACAAGGGCGGCTACCGGACCAACCTGCAGTTCACGACCATCGACACGCCCGGGCACAAGAAGGTCAAGCAGTACGTGGACTTCGTGCTCTGGGGCAAGTAGCGGCGCTGCCGCGAGGCTCGCTGGCCGAGAGCGGCGACTCGGGCTTCTTCACCGCGGTTGGCCAAGTCCCTCGAGGAATCTCAGGATTCTCCCTTCGAGCCAATAGACCGGCCGCCAAGGGCGGCTGCCCGCAACGAATCCGACATGACCGCCGCGTGTCGCGACCTCCAGTGTCACGCCCGGCCCCAGCTCATGCTCCCAGGGCAGCGTCGTCGGGAACATGAAGGGGTCGTCCGCCGCTTGAACGACCAGGGTGTGGGTCTCGATGCGCGGCAGGTACTGACGGCAGCTCGCCTGGCTGTAGTAGTCGAAGACCCCTTTGAAGCCGTTGAGCGGGGCCGTGATCTGGTCGTCGAAGGTGTTGAAGTCGTCGATCCTTTCCGGGTCGATGCGCAACGGGAAGGGGCGGTCCGCGAATTTGCGTCTCAGCGCGGCCTTGAGCTTGCTCAGTAGATAGCGGCGATAGATTCGGGAAGCGCCCAGATCCAGTCGCAGCATGGCGTCGCGCAGCACGAAGGGAGCCGAGACCGCCACGGCAGCGCGGACGCGCGGCCGTGGCGTTTCGCCGAGGTACTTGAGCAGCAGGTTGGCGCCGAGCGAGAAGCCGATGGCGGCGATCGGCTCACCTGATTCGTCCGAGCGGAGAGCCTCGAGAACCTCCGCGAGGTCCTCGCTAGCGCCCGAGTGATAGGCGCGATCCAGCCGATTAGGCTCCTCCGAGCATCCGCGCAGGTGCATGAACAGGGGCTGGAAGCCCGCCCGATCAAGGGCCGCGACCAGGTTTCCGGCGTAATGGGAGTCGAGACCGCCTTCCAGGCCGTGCAGGATGAGTACGCGGGGTCCGCGGCTCCGCCCGACCGCCAAGTCGATGAAGTCGCCGTCGCCGAGCTCGATGCGCCGCGCGGTGAGATTCAGCCGCGGGCGGCGTCTCGCGAGGCTCGGCCAGAGCGTCTGCAGGTGCGGTCCCGGAAGCCACCAGGCCGGCTTGAAGTCGCTGGGGACCATGCGCCCCCGAGCGGGCGGAATGCGTTCCATGGTGCTGCGCTCCCCGACTGATCTCGGATCCTGAGACGCCGCTCTGGCGAGCCGCGCGCTCTGGCACGCCTCGATTGAGGGCCCCCCCTCTTGTCCCCTATACTGCCTGCTTTTGCAGGCGGCTGTCTCAGCCTGCTCGACTTCAGGAAGCAGAAAACCATGCGGAGAATTCTTACGGCTTGGATCCTGGTGATCCTCTGTGGTCACCTGTCGACCGCCCTAGCCGAGGATCTGCTGCAGATCTACGACATGGCGGTCGTGAGCGACCCGACCCTGCGCGAGTCCGAGCAAACGCTCTTCGCGACCCGCGAGCTCAAGCCTCAAGCGCGTGCGCTCTTGCTGCCGACGTTGAGCGTACAGGGCGATCTGGACTATCAGGATGTCGACACCAGCGGCCAATCGAGCGTTGGCTCATACTCATATCGCGACGATTACACCACGCGCGGCGTGCAGGCTGTCGTCAGTCAGACGCTCTTCGACCGCTCCGACTGGATGACGCTGAAGAAGTCCGACAATGTCATCGCTCAGGCGGAGGCTCAGTACCGCAACGCCCAGATCGACCTCATGGTGCGCACCACCGAGGCCTATTTCGACGTGCTGCGGGCCTCGGACGCGGTGACGGTGCAGGATGCCCTGCTGCGCGCCAACGAGCGGCAGCTCGAGCAGTCCAAGCAGCGCTTCGAGGTCGGGCTGGTGGCCATCACCGACGTCAACGAGAGCCAGGCCGCCTATGACCGGGCACGTGCCGAGCTGATCAGCGCCAAGAATGCGCTGGGCAACGCCTGGGAGGCGCTGCGGACCATTATCGGTCCCGTCGACTTGCCCTTGGCGCGCCTGGGAGACAAGCTCCCCCTGGCGCCCCCGGCGCCCAACGACATCAAGGCCTGGGCGGAGACCGCGCTGCGCAGCAACTATGGGATCATCGCGGCGAGCGAGTCAGCTGCGGCGGCCAAGCGGGACATCCAGATCGAGCGCTCCGGCTACTATCCCACGGTGGATCTGCAGGCGGGCTACGATGTCTCGCGCACCGGCGCCGAGATCGGCTCGGACTCGGACACGGCCTTCGTCGGTCTGAGCGTGACCGTGCCGATCTTCCAGGGCGGGGCCGTCGCCTCCCGCACCCGCGAGGCCGGCTATCGATTCCGCGCGGCACAGGATCAGCTCGATCAGGTACGCCGCCAGGTCGATCAGCAGGTGAAGGATGCCTTCCGCGGCATCCTGTCCAGCATCGAAGACGTCAAGGCGCGGCAGGCGGCCATCGTTTCGGCCCGCTCCGCGCTCGAGTCCACCCAAGCCGGTCTCGAGGTCGGTACCCGGACCCAGGTCGACGTGCTCAATGCGCAGCGCAACCTTTTCCAGGCCGAGTTCGACTATCTCAGCGCCCGTTACGACTACTTCATCAACGGGGTCAAGCTGCATCAAGCGACCAGCACGCTCACGCGTGACATCCTGGCCAAGGGCAATGCCTGGCTGAATCCCAATGATGTCGTGCCGCCGGTCGAGTGACCATGTCGGGGAATAGTTTCGGCAAGTCCTTCGTCGTCACCACCTTCGGCGAGAGCCATGGACCCGCCCTCGGCGGGATGGTCGATGGCTGTCCGCCCGGACTGGCGCTGACCGCGGACGACCTTCAGCGCGATCTCGACCGGCGCAAGCCTGGCCAATCGCGCCATACCACGCAGCGTCGCGAGTCCGATCGCGTCGAGATCCTGTCCGGTGTCTTCGAGGGGCGGACTACGGGGACGCCGATCGGTCTGCTGATCCGTAACGAGGATCAACGCTCCAAGGACTACTCCGACATCGCGGCGCGCTATCGGCCGGGTCACGCGGATTACACCTACGACCAGAAATACGGCGTGCGTGACTATCGGGGCGGCGGGCGCTCCTCGGCCCGCGAGACGGCCATGAGGGTCGCGGCTGGCGCCATCGCCAAGAAGTATCTCGCCGAGGAGTGCGGTGTCCTGATCCGCGGCCATCTCTCTCAGCTCGGTCCCATCCGGCCGCAGGGGCTCGACTGGGATCTGGTCGAGACCAACCCCTTCTTCTGGCCCTGTGCCGAGACGCTCGGCGAGCTCGAGACCTACATGGACGCCCTGCGCAAGGCAGGCGACTCCATCGGCGCGGCCGTGACCCTGGTGGCCAGCGGCGTGCCGACTGGGCTGGGCGAGCCGATCTTCGACCGGCTCGACGCGGACATCGCGCACGCCTTGATGAGTATCAATGCCGTGAAGGGGGTCGAGATCGGCGCCGGGTTCGCCTGCGTCGAGCAGAAGGGCACCCAGCACCGTGACGAGATGACGCCCGAGGGATTCCTCTCGAACAACGCCGGCGGTGTCCTTGGCGGGATCTCGTCCGGCCAGGATATCGTCGCGCGCATCGCCCTCAAGCCGACCTCGAGCATCCGCCTACCTGGGCGCAGTATCGATCGCTCGGGGGCTGAGGTGGAGGTGATCACCAAGGGCCGCCACGACCCTTGCGTCGGCGTCCGCGCGACGCCGATCGCGGAGGCCATGCTGGCGATCGTCCTCATGGATCATCTGCTGCGTCAGCGCGCTCAGAACGCGGACGTCTCGGCGCCCACCGCTGCGATTCCGGCCTCCACAGGTGGCTGACGGCCCAGCGGCGCCGTGAGGCCGCCTGGAGGGTCCGCAGACCACATGCCCTACTGGCGGCTTTCCAGCTACTACCTCTTCTACTTCGCGTCGCTGGGCGCGCTCGTCCCCTATTGGAGCCTCTATCTGCAGGGCGAGGGTCTGAGCGCGCTCGCCATCGGCCAGCTCATGGCCATCCTCTCTGGCACCAAGATCGTCGCACCCATGATCTGGGGCCATATCGTCGATCACACCGGGCAGCGCATGCGCCTGGTCCGGCTAGGTGCGCTGCTCTCGGTGCTCGGCTTCGCGACCGTGTTTCTCGCCGAGGGGTTCTGGGGCCTGGCTTTGGCGATGTTCTTGTTCAGCTTTTTCTGGAATGCCTCGCTCCCGCAGATGGAGGCCGTGACCTTCAATCATCTGGGCGCCCAGCCAAGCCGCTACGCCTTGGTTCGGGTTTGGGGCTCGATCGGCTTCATCCTGGTCGTCATCGCGCTTGGGCTGAGCCTGGAGGCGGGATCCTTGTCCATGGTGCCCGTCTGGGTGCTCATCCTCGTCTTCGGGATCTGGCTCAGTGCCCTGGTGGTTCCGGATAGCGCCCCCGAGCAGGGCGAGCATGCCGCGGTCTCTCTCAGGTCTCTATTGCGCAAGCCGAGCGTGATCGCATTCTTGGCCGCCTGCTTCTTGATGCAGCTGAGCCACGGAATCTACTACGCCTTCTATTCGATCCATCTCGAGTCGTCCGGCTATTCCAGCGTCGCGGTGGGCAATCTCTGGGCACTCGGCGTAATCGCCGAGGTCTTGATCTTCTTGGTTATGCACCGTCTGCTCGACCGCTTCGGCGCTCGGCGCGTGCTGCTGTGGAGTCTTGCGCTGGCCGTGGCGCGCTGGCTCGCGATCGGCGCCTTCGTGGAGACCCTGGCGATTCAGCTGGTCGCGCAAGTCTTGCACGCGGCGACCTTCGGCACCTTCCATGCGTCCGCCATCCACCTGGTTCACCACAGCTTTCCCGGGCGCACGCAGGGGCGCGGGCAAGCGCTCTATAACAGCGTCAGCTTCGGTGCCGGGGGTGCCGCCGGGAGTCTCATCGGCGGCGTCTTGTGGGCGGAGCAAGGCGCGCTGGTCACCTTTGGTGTCGGAGCGGCGGCAGCGGCCATTGGCTGGATCGTCGCGCTGCTGTGGATGAATGACGAGATGCGTCGCGTTTGATCCCAAGACCGATCGCGACTGGGGCAGCTGATCGCTCCAGGGGCGGGCATCGCGTCGCAAGGCCCTCATCCGACTCATGCTATGCTCTTCGCGCGCTGCGGCGTGCCGGACCCATCGCACGATGTACCGCCCATCGCACAACATCCGACACATCACACAACTGACGAGATCGGCGCGCCCGCCGAGGCGTTTTTGCTATGCCCCCATCCAAACGTACCTATCGCGTCCACCCCGGCCGCCGTTATCCGCCTGGGGCGACGGTCGAAGACGATGGGGTCAATTTCTCCGTCTACAGCCGCCACGCAGTCGGGGCCGAGCTGCTCCTCTACGAGAGCGCCGACTGCGAGGCGCCTTTCCAGATCATCCGGCTGGATGCCAAGCACAACCATACGTTCTTCTCTTGGCATGTCCTGGTCGAGGATCTGCCGCCGGGCACGCATTACACCTGGAGGATGGAAGGGCCGGACGATCCGCGCGCGCATGGCTGGCGGTTCCATCCCGAGATCGAGCTGGTCGATCCCTGGGCGCGGGCGGTGAACGTCCATAGCTGGAATCGCTGGCGGCGCCAGCGCGAGGGGGCGATGCCGCACGATTCCCCACGCGGCATCGTGCTGGCGGAGGAGTACGACTGGGAGGATGATCGGCCACTGCGCCTGCCGACGGAGCAGACCATCATCTACGAGCTCCATGTCGGCGGCTTCACGCGGCATCCGAGCTCGGGCGTGAGGCATCCCGGCACCTTCGATGGGCTGGTGGAGAAGATCCCCTATCTCAAGGAGCTGGGCATCACGCACGTCGAGCTGATGCCCATCATGGCCTTCGATGAGCAGGACGTGCCGGAGCAGGTTTGGGACGCCGGGCTGCGCAACTACTGGGGCTACAGCAGCTTCGGGTTCTTTTCGCCGCATCCCGGCTTCTGTGTGACACCAGAGCAAGGGACCCACAGGCGCGAGCTGCGGGACATGGTCAAGGCGCTCCATCGGGCCGGCATCGGCGTCATCATGGACGTGGTCTTCAACCATACCAGCGAGGGCGGCGCCGACGGTCCCGTCATGACCTTCAAGGGCTTCGGCAACGAGACCTTCTATTGTCTGGACGCCATCGACAAGGGCATCTACCTGGATTTCACCGGCTGCGGGAACACTGTCAACGCCAACCACCCACTGGTTACGCATTTCATCCTCGACGCCCTGGAGTACTGGGTCCGCGAGATGCACGTGGACGGCTTTCGCTTCGACCTGGCCAGCGCCATGGCGCGCGATGCCGACGGACGTCCCATGGCCAATCCCCCCGTGCTCTGGGAGATCGAGCTGTCGGATACCCTGGCGGCCTCCAAGATCATCGCCGAGGCTTGGGATGCGGCCGGTCTCTATCAGGTCGGCACCTTTCCCGGCTACCGCTGGATGGAATGGAACGGCCGCTACCGCGACAGCATCCGCCGTTTCGTTCGCGGGGATCCGGGGATGGCTCCCGAGGTCGCGACGCGGCTGGCAGGCAGCAGCGATCTCTACGAGGCGAACCTGCGCAAGCCGATCAACAGCGTCAATTTCGTCACCTGCCACGACGGTTTCACGCTGTGGGATCTCGTCTCCTACGACCGCAAGCACAATGTCGCGAACCGTGAGGCCAATCGCGATGGGACCAATGACAACCTGAGCTGGAATTGCGGTATCGAGGGCGAGACCAAGGATGCCACCGTGCTCGCCCTGAGACGCCGTCAGGCCAAGAATCTCATGGCGCTGCTGCTCCTCAGCCAGGGCATCCCCATGCTGCTGGCGGGGGATGAAGTGCTGCGGACTCAGAACGGCAACAACAACGCCTGGTGTCAGGACAATGCGCTGAGCTGGCTCGACTGGTCTCTGATGGAGCGCGAGCACGCCATGCTGCGCTTCGTGCGCGGTCTCATTGCCCTGCGCAAGCGCCATCCGAGCCTGCAGAGGCGCCACTTCTTCTCGGGGCAGCCCATGCCTGGCTCGGAGATGCCGGATGTGCGCTGGCATGGGACCGAGCTGGACACGCCGGACTGGGAAGATCCGGATGTGCGCTGGCTTGCCTTCACGCTGGCGCCGGTCGATCAGGACGAAGACGTCCTGCATGTGCTCATCAACATGGACGAGCGCACGCGCGTCTTCGAGCTTCCCGGCCTGGGCGCGGCGCATTGGTATCTGGCGGTCGATACGGGTCGCGCCTCGCCCATGGACGTGGTCGCGCCCGCCGATCAGATTCGCGTCGAGGCGCCGCGCCAGCTGGCGCGGGCGCGCAGCATTCTGGTGCTGGAGGCGCGCTGATTCCCCTCCTCTCGCCTGGGCTGGCGCCCCGTGTGCGACTCGGCTCGGTATCGCCGCCGCACAGGTCGCTTTGACCGCACTCTCCGCATTGTTTAATGTTGAGGCGGCGAGCGCGTGGCCCCGCCGGCCGGTGTGCGCTGCTCGGGTGGGACTTGTCGGGGGCGGGGCATTGCATCGACGGTTGGCTGCATGCCGGCGCAGTCGTTGTGAGGGGTCATGGCCGAGAGAACAGTCTTTCACGCGCTCGGGCTGCACATGCATCAGCCGCCGGGAAATCTGCGGCTGCTGATCGACGCCAAGCCTCGGGAGGCCGAGGAGATCGTCCTGTGCTATGAGCGTGCCGTGCGCTACGCCGAGCGTTACGCGGATGTGGCGCGTCTGCACGTCGGCTTCTCGGGTGTCCTGCTGGAGCAGCTCCTCGATCCGGTCGTCGTCGACCGCTATCGGCACATCGTCGACATCCCCCGGATGTTGGATCGCTATCGGGCGGCCGGCAACATCGAGCTTGTCGGCATGGGGCACTACCATCCGATCTTCCCCTTGATCCCCTGCGATGATTGGCTCGAGCAGCTCGAGCGCGGCCGCGGCATCATGGAGCGGGTGTTCGCCCGCGTCCCACGCGGCTTCTGGCCTCCCGAGACTGCCTTCACCATCGAGATGATTCCGGCGCTCATCCAGGCCGGCTATGAGTATGTCGTGGTGGATGGCGCGCGGGTGATGCCGGAGGACGGCGTTAGTGACGGCCTGAGACCCTACAGCGCCTGTTACGATGGGCTCTGCATGACGGTGATCCCGCAGGATCGGGATCTGTCCCGTGCCCAAGCAGGCGGGCTCGATCCGCAATGGCTCGAGGATGAGCTGCAATGGCGCGCCTCGGTGTCGCCGAGACCTGATGCCGAGCGCCTCTTCACGAGCTGGTCCGACGGAGAGAACGGCGGCTGGCTGAGGCAGACGACCGAGCCCGCGGGCTTCTTCGGGCGTTTCTTCGCGCCCTACATGGAGCTTTGCCGCACTGGACACTGCCGTGTCAGTCCCGTCTTCATCGGCGACTATCTCGAGCGGGTCAAGCCGCTATCGCGCGCGACCATTCAGACCGGCGCCTGGAATGCGGGCCGCGCCTCGGATAGCGATCTCCTCAATTGGGCCGGCAGCTCCGCTCAGCGTGAGGCCATGGCGCAGATACGGCGGCTGAGCCGCTACTACTGGAGCCTCTGCCGGTGTCGGCCCGATGGCTACGAGGTCGCCGGCGACGCCATGGTGCGCGCGCGCCAGCTGATCCTGGAGGCGGAGACGAGCTGCTTCCTGTGCTGGGGGGATGCCTGGATTCCACACCTCTATGCCCGTACGATCCCGGCCGAGGCAGCCCTGGATGACGTGGCGCGCGCGCTGCGCCAGGCCGGCGTGGCGCTCGACTCTGGCAGTGGCGCGGCTGGACAGGGCTGCGCTGTTTGAGGGCGGCGACCGAGATCGCGTCCGCGAGCGGCCAAGCTCCGGCGCGGAGCCCTGACAGACCTGTCCATGTGGGCGTTGCGCCCAAGCGGGAGAACCAACTATCGAACCTGACGACGCCAAGACAACGGATTCTGGCCTCGAGTCCAACAAGAATAACGTCAAGGGTGTATCCGCCTTGGATCCGGCGACGAGCAGCGAAGCAGGCG
The DNA here is from genome assembly GCF_010820565.1 of Thiorhodococcus minor. GTDB lineage: Bacteria > Pseudomonadota > Gammaproteobacteria > Chromatiales > Chromatiaceae > Thiorhodococcus > Thiorhodococcus minor. The sequence continues at coordinate 27,547 of NZ_JAAIJQ010000006.1, forward strand.
CGGCTCGCGCGACGCCGGATCTCATTGCACCAAGCTTATCGCTTCTCCCCGAGTTTCCGCTCGAGCGCGACGCGACGAGCCTGGCTCTCTATCCGGGGACCGCGCAGGAGCTGCGTGCGCGCTGGACTCTGAGACCCGACGACTTCATCAGCTATGGTGCTGGCTTCCCGATCGATGCCGGGCGTCCGGAGGCCGTCCTGCGTCTGCGCCGGCTCTCTGCCGAGGGCGGATCCGAGACGGCTCAGGAGATTCGCCTTCGGCTTCAGGGCATTGGTGGGGAAGGGGATGCCGGATTTCGGGTCGAGGGCGACTACAGCGCCTTCGAAGCCGAGCTTGGCCTCTCCAGCGAGGCCGGGGGATGGCTGCTGCTCGCGCGCTCCAATCGGCTTCAGCAGGCAACGGGTATCGGGCTCGAGGCGCTCGATGCATTGCAGCGGCCGATGCCGCCCGCAGCCTCGCGGCCCAGTCCGGTGTCGGTCGAGCCGGGCGAAAGGGCTGCGACTTCTGGCGGGGCGCCGGACGTCGGTCAAAGGTGGCAGGTCCAATCCGGTCTCTTGCCGTCGCATGGCACAAGCGACGCGCACCCAGGGCCCGGGGCGGCCCTGGGGCTGGGCTCCTCGGACAGCGCCACCCTCGGCTCCCAGATGACCGGAGAGGAGGCTGGGGGCATCCCGGCGCTATCGGTGCAAATGCAGCCGGGGGGGGAAGGCGGCGGGAATGCGACGCTCGCCCCAATCGAGCGCCCCAGGCTCATGTATGGTGAGCCGTGCCCGACCGGTGCCGGTCTCGTCGTCGAGGCCGAGCTGCGTATCCGCGGCTGGGCGCCTCCCAACAGCGAGATCGATCTCTTCGGACACCCTTATCGTGTTGGGCCGGGCGGTGGTTTTCAGCTGGTGCTCAAGGTGGACGATGCCGAGCTGCTCAAGCGGGCGCTGGACTTGCACCTGCCGCCCGAGATCGGCAGTCGGCGCGAGCACTGAGTGGCGCATTCGTGGACGAAGGGGAGCTGGCGTATGCAGATCGCCATGGTGAGCGCCGAGTGCGCGCCCATCGCAAAGGCAGGCGGACTTGGAGATTTCGTTCAGGGATTGGCGCATGAGCTGATCAAGTCGGGGGAGGCCGTGGAGGTCTGGCTCCCCGCTTACGACGTGCTGCGGCGCGAGCTCATTTCTGGATTGGACGAGATGGGGCCTAGGCTACAGGTCCACTTCGGTGGACAGCAGATCGAATGCCGACTGCTTCGCGGGAATGTCGAGGGGATCCCCGTGCTGCTCTTCGACCCGCTCTCCGGTCACCGCTTTTTCGGTCGGTCCTGTATCTACGGGGAAGCGGATGACGCAGAGCGCTTCGCCTTCTTTTGCAGCGCCGTGCTCGCGCATTTCGCCCAATTGGAGCGCCCGCCGGACGTTTTGCATTGCAACGACTGGCAGACCGGGCTGCTGCCCGTGCTGCTCGCCGAGCATCAGGGTGAGGAGGCCCAGGCGCGTACCTGCTATACGCTGCACAATGTCGGCTATCAGGGAAAGGTTCAGCCGTCGCTCCTGGAGCAGGTCGGCTTGGATGCCGCGGCCCTCATGACACCTGGGCGCTTGGCGGACCCGCATGAGCCAGGGGTCGCCAACCTCATGCAGGGTGGGATCCGTTACGCCGGATTCGTCAACACGGTCTCGCCACGCTATGCCTGGGAAGTGCAGAGCACCGAGCAGGGCATGGGCTTGCAGTCCCTCTTCCAGGAGAACCGCCACAAGTTCGGCGGCATTCTCAATGGCATCGACGAGAGTGTCTGGGGTCCCGAGGTCGATGCCCACATCCCAGTGAATTTCGGTCCGGGCTCACTGCCGAAGAAGGCGGTGAATCGTCGCGAGCTGCGCCTGCGTCTGGGCTTGCAGGAGACGGAGAAGCCGATCTTCGCCGTGGTCAGCCGGCTCGACCGGCAAAAGGGTATCGACCTCATCCAGCACGCTGTCCGCTATGCGCTCGCCGAGGGCGGTCAAATGGTCCTGCTCGGCTCGTCGCTCGACCCGGCGATCACGCGCGCCTTCGAGTCGCTCAAGGCGGAGCTGGGCTCCGGGCCGGACTGCCACCTCGAGCTGGGCTATGACGAGGCGCTGGCGCACCTCATCTACGCCGGAGCGGATATGATCCTGATCCCGAGCCTGTACGAGCCTTGCGGTCTGACACAGCTCATTGCGATGAAGTATGGCACTGTCCCCATCGTCCGCCGTGTCGGAGGGCTCGCCGATACGGTCTTCGATGCGCACTACTCGGACAAATCCTTCGAGGCGCGCAACGGCTATGTCTTCGATGATGCCACGGAGGATGCTTTGGAAGGCGCCATGAGCCGAGCCATCGCACTCTGGCGTCGGTTCCCGCAGTATTTCCGTCAGCTGCGGGCCAACGGCATGCGCGGCGACTACTCATGGCGCAAGCCGGCCCAAGACTACCTCAAGATCTACAAGAAGCTGTGCGCGCTCTCCGTGCGCGCGGGCACCGGGTGAGCTTGGACGGGAGTCCGCGATGGCGGGGCTAGGTCAGGGCGGCGGCTACGCCTGGCCATCGTCCCCAAGGACTGTGGTCGACCCCGAGGATAGCCTGTGCGGCGATCCGCTGAGGCGATTTCCAGGGAAGCTTATTCCAGAGAGGAGCTCGAGGCGCCGGCTTCATCGCTCGGCCGAGCGACGTCGGGTCGGGTCAGCCGCTCAATCCGTGGGAGCGGCGCCCCGCCGCGGCGCTCCCACGCAATGCCTGACCGATGGTGCGTGATCGGATCGCCTTTGGTAAGAAGACTCTCGGAAATCGCCTAAGGCGATCGCCGGAAATTCTCATACCAGGTGGCGCCGGATTGAGGTCCGCCTTCAAGGAGGGCCGGCAGGCGCATCGCCGAGCGATGTGACTGTCGGCGCGACACGGAAGGCGGGCGTCAAGAAAAGCCAGATGCTATGCGAACTGACAGAAATCGCCTAAGTGGCTCTCAGGCCGCTATCCGAGTCGTGCCTGTCAATTCGTGACGGATGCGGCGCCCCTTGCTCACAGGTCATGAGGGTGCGAATGCTTGTCAGCGCAAGTGCGCCGACGTCCGAGAACTCGATTCCGAGGCACCATTGGTCGTCCTCGCTGGTCGGAGAGATCCAGGCCACCGAGCCGACGGCTTGAATCCCTTCCGGCAGCTCGGGTGATTCCATCTCGACCAGGAGCCGGGAGCGCAGTGCGAAGAGCCGGTCGCTGCAGACTCGCAGCCCGCCCTCGCCGATGTCGCGCCCCGTCACGTCATGCATGCCGAGCCTGGGCGTTCTTGGCTCCAAGCTCAGCGGAAGCAGCCTGGCGTGGCACTCCCAGGCGACTCGGTCGCAACTGCGCCTCTCGTCAGCGATTTTCTCAGACGTCATCGATCGATTCCCTCCTGTCTCTTGCTATGACTTGGGGCTTGGGGCTTGGGACCGTTCCGGCGCGCAGGGCGCTGCGCCGGTGCGCGCTCTTCGGAGTCGATCCAGTTGCTGGAGCAATCTGCTCGGCGAATCTATGCTGCTCGGCGAATCCGTCAAGTATAGGCCGATTCATTCGATTGGCTGCAAACGGATGCCGTATCCCGGGCGACTCGCCGGCCTGGGGGCCGGAAACATGCGACCCAGCCGTCGCTGTAGCCGAGAGGCCGGCCGAGGTTGACCCGCCTAGTCTCTGTGCATCATGCAGTTCGGGGCCAAGCGAACGCGCTCCGTCTGGCCGGAACGGATGTTGACGACCCCGCCACAGTCGTTCAGGCCGATGGAGTAGCCGAGGAGGTACTCGCCTGAATCCAGTCTCACGCGATGGCTTTGTCCCATGCCGAGGCGGTAGAGAGGCTTGCCGTCGAGTGTGACGCGCAGGGTACCGAAGATGCCGACCGGAGACTGGTCGCGGTAAATGATCAGGGTGCCGGCCTCCGAGGGCTTGGCGGGCGGCGGCAGGCTGCCGACCGGGCCACCTGAGAAGGCGCAGCCGGCGAGCAGGATGGGGGGCAGCAGGGGTAATGCTGGGCGGTGCGTGGCCATTGAGACGTCTCCAGTGCGTGTTCATCTGGTCGGGCGGTCCGATGCCCGGGGCGGGGCCTGCGGCGCATCGCGCAGCCGGTCGCTGAGGCGGGCCGGATTCGCTATTCTGCGAAGATCATGCGCGCCCTCGGCGGCGACAGTCAAAACATCCAAGGGTAAGGCGAGGCAATGATGGGCGAGGCGTCCCAGGGATCGAGCGATGGTCCCCAGATCAATGGTCCTCAAGTCATGGGGATCCTGAACCTGACCCCGGACAGCTTTTCGGACGGCGGTCTCTACACGGACCCGGAGCAGGCGGTCCGCCATGCGCTGGCGATGCTCGCCGAGGGCGCGGATATTCTGGACATCGGGGGCGAGTCCACGCGGCCGGGCTCCAAGTCGGTCTCGCCGCAAGAGCAGGAGCTGCGGGTGCTCCCTGTGATCCGCCGGCTGCGGGAGCGGATTCCGGTCTCCACGCCGATCAGCATCGACACGACCTCCGCGCGGGTCGCGCGGGCCGCGCTGGACGCGGGCGCGAGCTGGATCAACGACACCTCCGCCGGGCTCGACGACGGGGAGATGCTGCCCTTGGCCGCCGAGCGTGGCGCTCCTATCGTGCTCATGCATCGCCTGGGTGTGCCGGCGACGATGCAGGAGGCCCCCAGCTATGACGACGTTGTCGCCGAGGTCTGCGATCATCTGACCGAGCGGGCCCAGGCCGCGCTTGCCGCAGGTATTGCGGCCGATCGCATCCTGCTCGACCCAGGTATCGGCTTCGGCAAGCTGGCCGCTCACAATCTGGCGCTCCTGGGGGCTCTGGACCGCATTGTCGCCATTGGCTTCCAAGTGCTGCTCGGCACTAGCAGGAAGCGCTTCATGGGGGCCATCTGCGGGGGCGTCGAGCCAGCCGCGCTCATGCCGGCGACCTGCGCGACGACCACCCTGGGGGTCATGAGCGGCGTGCGGGTGTTTCGGGTCCATGATGTGGCGGGAAATCGGCAGGCCGCCGATATCGCCTGGGCGGTCAGAAATGCCCGCTAGATATCTGGTGCGTGGCGGTCGCGGGCGATGAGTGCGCGGCGCAAAAGGGCGGGGCCGCTGCGCTGGGTCGCCCGGCTAATGCTCGTCTTCCTGCTGTTGTCCGTCGGACTGGTGGCCTTGTTTCGCTGGGTCGACCCACAGCTGTCGGCCGTCATGATCCAGCACTGGGTCGCCGCCCATCTCGAGGACAAGGGGCGGCCTTACATCTATCACGAGTGGGTAGACTGGGAGCGCATTCCGGGCTCGCTCGCCCTTGCCGTGCTGGCCGCCGAGGACCAACGCTTTCCGAGCCATCGCGGCTTCGACTTCGTCGAGCTGCGCAAGGCGGTCGAGACCTACCAGGAGGGCGGGGGCCTGCGGGGCGCGAGCACCATCAGTCAGCAAACCGCGAAGAATCTCTTCCTCTGGTCGGGGCGCGACTTCCTGCGCAAGGGGCTCGAGGCCTGGCTCACGCTGCTTATGGAGGCGCTGTGGCCGAAGGAGCGGATCCTCGAGGTCTACCTCAATGTCGCTCAGTTCGGCCCCGACACCTATGGAGTCGGGGCCGCGAGCTGGCGTTTCTTCCAGCGCCCTGTCGAAGCCATCGAGCCCGGGCAGGCCGCGCTCATGGCTGCCGTGCTGCCGAACCCCAAGATCTATCGGTTAGCGCAGCCGTCTGCCAAGGTGCATCGCAGGGCGGCCCGAATTGCAGCCCAGATGCGGAATCTCGGCGGCGTCCGCTACCTCGAAAAGCTCTCGCAGCAGCAGTCCTGAGCGGGCTGTCCCCGCGCGGCCTCTCGCTCTTGCAGCGCGGTGCGCGCCACGCCTGGGCGGAAGGAGCTTGCCGCGCAGGCGGCTCCAGGTTGGCGGCGCGCCGACTTTCGGAGGGTGTTTCCCGGCGTCTCCTCGCAGTGGCCTTGGTGTACAATCGCGGCGCATCCAAAATGATGAATAGCCCTAGTTTTTTTGGGCCCGGTCGCCCCGAAGGCGGTTGCGGGCGGAGTGGACTTTGGACAAAGAACCGACGCAACCTAGGCGCCCAGCGCCCCCGGCCGCTGGGTCCAGCAAGCCCGGATCCAAGCCAGTAGCAGGCGCTGCCCGCCCGTCCAAGCCGCGCGCCAAGGCCGCGAGCACGGGCAAGCCGAGCCCGCGCAAGGCGCCCAAGTCGACCGCCATGCCGAAGCGACGCCGCCCGCGCCGCGCCTCTCGGGCGCCGCGCTCTCCGCTCGGCTGGCTCCTGCACCTTCTGGGCAGCGGGCTGGGCGTGCCCTTGCAGCTCGCCGCCCTAGGGCTGCTCGGTGCCGCGGTCTTCGTGCATGTCACCCTCCCGGATCTGCCGGACGTGCGCTCGCTGCGCGATGTGCAGTTCAAGGAGCCGCTGCGCGTCTTCAGCGCCGACGGTCGGCTCATGGACCAATTCGGCATCCAGCGCCGCCGCCCGGTATCGATCGTGGACATCCCGCCGCTCGTCATCCAGGCCTTCCTGGCGACCGAGGACAGCCGCTTCTACGAGCATGGCGGTATCGACGCCGTCGGCATGGCGCGCGCGCTCGTCAGCTACATCGCAACCGGTCAGAAGGCGCAAGGCGGCAGCACCATCTCCATGCAGGTGACCCGCAACTTCTTCCTCTCCCCCGAGAAGACCTTCCAGCGCAAGCTCACGGAAGTCCTGCTGACCATGCATGTGGAGCAGACGCTGAGCAAGGACGAGATCCTCGAGCTCTATCTGAACCAGATCTTCTTCGGTCACCGCGCCTATGGGATCTCGGCGGCGGCGGCGCTCTACTACGACAAGCGCCTCGATCAGCTCACGGTTGCCGAGGCGGCCATGCTGGCAGGTATCCCCAAGGCGCCCTCGACCAACAACCCGGTCACCAATCCGCGCCGGGCACTTGCGCGGCGCGACTACATCCTGGGCCGGATGCTCGAGCTTGGCTTCATCGACGGCCTCGAGCACGAGATCGCCCGCAGCACGCCGGACATGGCGAGTCTGCACAGGCGCGAGCGCGAGCTGGATGCCGGCTATGCCGCGGAGATGGCGCGCGCCGAGATCGTGCGCTTCTTCGGCGAGGACGCGATCAGCCGCGGCTATCGCGTGACCACGACCATCGACTCCCGGCTCCAGACCGAGGCGCAGGAGGCCGTGCGCAAGTCGCTGAGGCTCTACGACCGGCGTCATGGCTATCGCGGACCAGAGGCAAGGGTCGACCTCGAGGAGATGACCGAGGAAGACATGGACGACTATCTGAGCGACGTCACGCGCGTTCCCGAGCTGGAGCCCGGGCTGGTTACCAGGGTCGGGAAATCCTCCATCGACATCTACATGGGCCAGGGTGAGCAGGTGACCCTGCGCGGGAGCAAGTTCTCCTGGGCGCGCAGCCGGCGCAATCTCGCGCGCTGGCGCGGTCCGCGGCGCAAGTCGTCGCAGGCGGTCGCCGTGGGCGACCTGGTACGTCTCAAGCGCCTCGACAAGGGCGGCTGGATCCTGTCTCAGATCCCGGCCGTCTCTGGCACTCTGGTCTCGCTGGATCCCCACGACGGTGCCGTGCGCGCCCTGGTGGGCGGCTATTCCTTCTCGACATCGAAGTTCAACCGGGCGGTCGACATGCGCCGCCAGCCCGGATCCAGCTTCAAGCCGTTCGTCTACGCGGCGGCGCTGAACGAGGGCTGGACGCCGGCCAGCCTGCTGCGCGACGAGGCGGTCAAGCTCAAGACGAAGGAGCGCTGGAATCCCAAGAACGCGGACCACAAGGAGCTCGGGCCCATCCGCATGCGCAAGGCGCTGGCGCTGTCGCGCAATCTCGCCAGCATCAATCTGCTGCAAAGTGTCGGCCTGGAAGATGCGCAGTCCTACATCAGCCGGTTCGGCTTCGACTTGGAGGCCATGCCCTTGGGGCTGTCGATGGCCTTGGGGACCGGTGAGCTATCCCCGGTGAAGCTCGCCGAGGGCTACGCCGTCTTCGCCAATGGCGGCTACCACGTCATCCCCTATTTCATCGAGCGGATCGAAGACGGCGATGGCAGCGTGGTCTTCGAGGCGAATCCGACGCGCTCCTGCGCCGATTGCTGGTACAAGTCCGGCGAAGCGGCTGCGATCTCCGCCGGCACCCGGCGCGGCGTGCGGGCCGAGCAGGCGATCGATCCGCGCACGGCCTATCAGATCACCTCGCTGCTGCGCGAGGTCATCGAGCATGGCACGGGGCGCCGCGCGCGCAAGCTCGCGCGTCCCGACATCGTGGGCAAGACGGGCACGACGAACGACGTGCGCGACTCCTGGTTCGCCGGCTACCAAGCCAACTTCGTCACCATTGCCTGGATGGGCTTCGACGACTTCGGCAAGCTCGGTCGCGGCGAAGAGGGCGGCAGGGCCGCGCTCGGCATGTGGGTGGATTTCATGGAAGACGCGCTCGAGGGCCAGCCGGTCGCCGAGCTGGAGCCGCCCGAGGGGCTGATTCAGGTGCGCGTCGACCCCAATCGGGGGGTCGAGACCAGGTCCAAGAGCGGCATCCTCGAGCTGATCCAAGAGGAATATCGCGACAACATCCTCGGCCCCGAGCCGATCAAGGTCGCCGCGCCGCGCAGGTCCACGAGCCGCAAGCGCTCGCGCACGGTCCAGCGCTCGGCACCGCGTGTGATGGACGATCTCTTCTAGCCTAGAAAGAGCCGCCAGCAGCTAGCTCGAATCCCCGTCATGGATCACAGTGACTGGGGCTCCTGGGGGCTTGCCCCCCAGGTCAGCGGGTGTCGGCCTAGAGGCCGACACTCCCAGCGCTGGCGCCGCCGGGATTGATCCTGTGCTCGCCACTCTGGGTGATGAGAACGGCTAGCGCTGACACGGCAACGGCGCCAGGCGCGGCCGCTTCTGCAGCCTGAGGAGATCGTCGCGCAGCTGCTCCAGCCGTTTCTCCAGGCGGGCCTGCTGTGCGGCGTCGAGGCTGGCGTCGAGACGAATGAAGAGCTCGCTGACCCTTGCCTCGATCTCATCGCCCGCGCGCCTCAGGCGCGGGGGCAGGTCGCTGAAGTCGACCAGCCAGGAGGTCATGAAGGCGGCGATCTCGCGCTCGCCCGCGCCGCGCTTCAGCCGTTCGATCAGCTGCCGCCGCTTGCGGGTCCGGTAGTCGACCACGGCGGCCTCGGACTCCGGCATGCGTCCGGTGACGTGTCGCACGATGTGGGCTTGTCCCGGGCGCAGCGGGCCGGTCCAGTCCTCGATCGCTTCAATATAGCGGCGCGCCCGCTTCTCCTTCTCCCAGGCGGTGTCGCGTTTGGCGAGATCGGCCTCGTCCTCCTCGGCCTCCTCGCGGAAGCGCCGCTCGAGCGCCCTCAGCTGAGCTGGGGTCAGGTCCGCCAGGAGTGGCGCAGCCAGCGCGACCGCCAGCCGGGCGTGGCGTTTGTAGAGCGCGAGGAAGGCACTGGTCAGACAGGCCATGTTGACCGCGTCGAATCCGGCACGGCTGGCGCCGAGCGTCTGATCGAAGAAGGCTGCCAGGTGCGGCAGCTCCTGCGAGCGGTGTCGCGCCAGCTCCTGCTCGAGCCGCGGCTCCCAGCGCCTGACCTGATCGCTCGCGAGATCGAGATAGTCGATCGCGTATTGCTTGGCGAAGAAGTCGGCGGTGTTGTAGGCGATGCTGACTCTGCTGCAGCCGCCGATCGCCAGGACGCAGGCCGCCATGATGAGCATGAACCGCAGGGGCGCGAAGCGTGATGGCTGGGGGAGGGGGCGGGGCGCTCTGCGCAGCCTGGACATCTCGGGTCGCCCGCCGAGGCCGCTCGGACGGATCTCGCGAATTCTTAAGAGCCGAACAGGGTTATTTGAATCTGGTCGGTCCGAATGTAGACTTAGATCTTTTAGCCAACTCATCACCGAGAGGTCCTCCGTGGTTGCCCCCGAGTCCGAATTCAGCCGCATCAAGCGGCTTCCGCCCTATGTCTTCAACATCGTCAACGAGTTGAAGGCGGAGGCGCGAGCGCGGGGCGAGGACATCATCGATTTTGGCATGGGCAATCCGGACCAGCCCACGCCCCAGCACATCGTCGATAAGCTGACCGAGGCGGCCAACCGCCGCGATACGCATCGCTACTCGGTCTCGCGCGGCATCCCGCGTCTGCGCCGCGCCATTTGTCACTGGTACAGAGACCGCTTCGACGTCCATTTGGATCCCGATTCCGAGGCCATCGTCAGCATCGGGTCCAAAGAGGGCCTCGCACACCTGGCGCTTGCCACCATGGGCGCCGGCGACACGGTTCTGGTTCCGAATCCGGCCTATCCCATCCATCCCTACGGCTTCATCATCGCCGGCGCCGACGTGCGTCACGTGCGCCTGACGCCCGACGTCGACTTCTTCGAAGAGCTGAAGAAGGCCATCCAGGAGTCCTGGCCCAAGCCCAAGATGCTGGTGCTGAACTTCCCCGGCAACCCGACCACGCAGTGCGTGGAGCTGGACTTCTTCCAGAAGGTCGTCGACATCGCCAGCGAGGCGGGCATCTGGGTCGTCCATGATATCGCCTACGCGGACATCGTCTTCGACGGCTACAAGGCGCCCTCGATCCTGCAGATTCCCGGGGCCAAGGACATCGCCGTGGAGTTCTTCTCCATGTCCAAGAGCTATAACATGCCCGGCTGGCGCGTTGGCTTCATGTGCGGCAACAAGACATTGGTCTCCGCGCTGGCGCGGATCAAGTCTTATCTGGACTACGGAACCTTCACGCCGATTCAGGTCGCCGCCATCGCTGCGCTCGAGGGACCGCAGAGCTGTGTGCGCGAGATCTGCGACATGTACGAGAGCCGCCGAGACGTGCTCTGCAGCGGTTTGAGCGCGGCCGGCTGGGCGGTCGAGCCGCCCAAGGCGACCATGTTCGTTTGGGCGCCCATACCCGAGCCCTACCGCGAGATGGGGTCGCTCGAGTTCTCCAAGAAGCTGCTGCGCGAGGCCAAGGTGGCCGTCTCCCCAGGCATCGGCTTCGGCGAGTATGGCGACGACCACGTCCGCTTCGGACTCATCGAGAACGAGCACCGCACGCGCCAGGCGATTCGCGGCATCAAGGAGATGTTCCGCAAGGATTCCCGCGTCGGGGCCTGATCCTATTCGCGCCTCGGAACATCCGGGGTGCTCAGCGCGCTTTATAGAATCTTCGGGCGCTGCGACCGCCAACCCCCTGCGGCGCGCGCCCCTATTGAACCGAGGTGAGATGTATGGAACCGGTCAAGGTCGGATTGTTGGGTCTGGGAACCGTAGGCGGCGGCACGGTGAGCGTGCTGACACGCAATGCCGCCGAGATCGCCCGCCGCGCCGGCCGTGGCATCGAGATCGCGCACGCCGCGGCGCGTGAGTACAAGCCGGAGGCGATCGACGGCATCGGGCAGATCGGCCAGATCGGTGACGACGCCTTCGCTGTGGTCGAGGATCCGGAGATTCAGATCGTCATCGAGCTGATCGGCGGCTACTCACCCGCGCGCGAGCTGGTGCTCAAGGCGATCGAGAACGGCAAGCACGTCGTGACGGCCAACAAGGCCCTCATCGCCAAGCACGGCAACGAGATCTTCGCCGCAGCCCAGAAGCATGGCGTCACGGTCGGGTTCGAGGCCGCTGTCGCCGGCGGCATCCCCATCATCAAGGCCCTGCGAGAGGGGCTGGCGGCCAACCATATCGAATGGATCGCCGGCATCATCAACGGCACCGGCAACTTCATCCTGACCGAGATGCGCGACAAGGGCCGCGATTTCGCCGATGTCTTGGCGGAGGCCCAGGCGCTCGGCTATGCCGAGGCCGATCCGACCTTCGACGTCGAGGGCATCGATGCCGCGCACAAGCTCACCATCCTCGGCTCGCTCGCCTTCGGCATCCCGCTGCAGTTCGACCGCTGCTTCACCGAGGGCATCTCCAAGATCGACGCCCAAGACGTCGCCTATGCCACCGAGCTCGGCTATCGCATCAAGCATCTCGGCATCGCGCGGCGCTCCGCCGGCGGCATCGAGCTGCGGGTCCATCCCACGCTCATCCCGGAGCGTCGCCTCATCGCCAACGTCGATGGCGTCATGAACGCCGTGCTGGTGAAGGGTGATGCCGTCGGGCCGACGCTCTACTATGGCGCCGGGGCCGGCTCGCTGCCGACCGCATCCGCCGTGGTCGCCGACCTGGTCGATGTGGTGCGCGCGCTGACCACGGATCCTACCAACCGCGTGCCACACCTCGCCTTTCAGCCCGACGAGCTTGCGGATACCCCGGTGCTGCCGATCGAGGAGGTCGAGACGGCCTACTACCTGAGGTTGTCGGCGCTGGACAAGCCGGGTGTCATGGCGCGAATCGCGAGCATCCTGGGTGACCAAGGGATCAGCATCGAGGCCATCAAGCAGAAGGAGCCGGCGGAAGGCGAGTCCCACGTCCCGCTCGTGATGCTGACGCACCGGGTCGTCGAGGGCCAGATGAATCAGGCCATCGCCCAGATCGAGGCATTGGACTCGGTCACCGAGCCTGTCGTGAGGATTCGCATGGAGACGCTGTCGGGCTGAGGGGACTCATCGGCCCATCGGTCGAATGTCGCCCCCCCTCCATCCAGGAACGGGAGTTTGAACCGCAAAGACGCAAGGGACGCCAAGTTAAGGTCGAGAATTGGGCGCTGCTCGCCCTTTCAGGGTTAGGCGAATCCCTGGAATCCTCGTACGAATCGCCCGTCCCATCGACGGCCCTATCTCGGGCTCACCACACTAGGAACAGGATCACCCCGCCGAGCAAGAACCGGTAAATCACGAAGGGCAGCATGCTGATGCGCTCGATGAACCTCAGGAAGAAGTGGATCGTGAGGTAGGCGACGGCAAAGGAGATGGCCGCGCCGAGCCCGAGCGCGAGCCAATCGGTCGGGTCTTGGGCCTCGAGCAGGTCCAGGGTCTCGAGTGCGCCGGCCATCAAGATGGTCGGAATCGCGAGCAGGAAGGAAAAGCGCGAGGCCGCGCGGCGCGTGAGGCCGAGCATGAGCCCCGCCGTGATGGTGATGCCCGAGCGCGAGGTGCCTGGAATGATGGCGATCGCCTGCATAAGCCCGACGACCAGGGCATCGCGCCAGTGCACCGAGTACTCGTCCCGGGCACGCTTCCCGCCCCAGTCAGCCCACCAGAGGAGTGCCCCGAAGCCGATCGTGGTGCCTGAAATCACGAAGGCGATGAGGGTGTCGTCCTGCCGCAGATACTCCAGCAGGGATTTCAGCGGTAGCCCGAGCAGGACCACCGGAAGGGTCGCTAGAAGCAGCATCCAGCCGAGTCGCGCGTCGGGATTCTCCAGACTTCGCGTGCGGGTCGAGCCGAGCACCGCCGCGACCATGCGGACGATCTCGGTGCGGAAATACAGCATGACGGCGAGCAGGGTGCCGAGGTGGACAGAGACGTCGAAGGCCAGGCTCTGCAGCTCGTAGCCGAAGAGCAGGGGCGTGAGCACCAGATGCCCGGAGCTGGAGATGGGCAGGAACTCGGTGATGCCTTGGACGAAGGCGAGCAGAAGGATCTGAATGGTTTCCACTGGACGACTCCTGGATGCGAGGGCCGGGAGTATACACGCTGGTCTTGGCGGACCGATCCTCCTCGCCGCCGCTCATACCGCGGACCTGCAAGGCTGCGGGCGGCCGTGGCGCCATGCCGCCGGGCCAGGCTCAGTCGAGATCGAACGCGCGCCACGCCGCCCGGTGAGGCAGCGTCGGAGAGGCGAGGGCCGCGACATAGCCGTCCTCGGGGATGCAGTTGCGCACCATCGGGCGCGGTGCCTCCGGGGCGCGCGGGCGGAAGAGTCCGCGTCCGTCGCACTTGGCGTCGGCCTCCAGCGCCGTCCAGGCCCGGTAGAAGCGATCCAGTTGCTCGGGCTCGGGGGTCCGGCGAAGCGCCTCGACCGTTTCGGGAGCCAGCATGCGCTCGGCGACGCCGAAGATATCGATGCGCGGACGGATCCATTCGCAGTCCACGCCCAGCTCGCGCTCCGGAGACAGGCCGAGACGCACCCCCACCAAGGCGAGGTCGCCCGTGGTGCTCAGGTTGAACGCCAGGCCGAGATCGCCGGCCTCGAGATAGGGCTTGCCGGCGGGGCCGTAGCAAAAGGCGATCCGCTCGGGCGCCGCGTCGACGTAGCCGGCGAGGATCCGGCGCAGACCGGCCTGGGCGCGGATGTAGCGCTCGCGATAGCCGGCGTGGCGCATGCGCTCGGCGCGGTCGCGCTGGCGGGCTCCAAGACAGGGCAGGCAGCGGCTCAGGTCGGCGCCTCGGCGGTCGGCTCGAATGCGCCACAGATGGAGCTCTTCCGGGGCGAGCGGCGGATGGCTCGCGGCCCTCGTCCAGTGAAGGCTCTCTTCCCGCTTCTCCTCTTCTTGAAGCCCGTCTGCCTGAAGCGCCGTCGTCGACTTGTCCGCTGCCATCTCCGCCGTCATTTTGACCCCAATCGTCATCTTCCTATAATCTCGCCCCACACACTTGGAGGCCTGTCGTGCAGTCCCCGAAAGATTCCCCTATCGAGGCATGCGTCGAGCGACTCTGCAGCAAAGGCTGCCGTCAGGTTCGGCTGGATATCGCGACGCTCGAGGCCGGCGGGGACCTGCCCGAAACGCGCGATCTATCCGCAGCCCAGAGGGCCGCTCTCCTCGAAGAGCTCAAGCAGATCATGGCCGTCTATGGCGACAGCTGCCGTGTCTGACGACGCGCCAGCTTAATGGATGCGCCCCCGGCGCCCAAGTGCCTGAACCTTCCCTGGATTACGCTCACTTCCCGCATCGCATCGATTCCGAAACCCTATGACCAAGATCATCGAGACCATCGCCCAAGAGCTATCGGCCCGTCCGGCCCAAGTCGAGGCGGCCGTTCGGCTGCTGGACGAGGGGGCGACCGTGCCCTTCATCGCGCGCTACCGCAAGGAGGTGACGGGTGGTCTCGACGATATTCAGCTGAGGCACCTTGAAGAGCGGCTGGGCTACCTGCGTGAGCTCGATGAGCGCCGAGTGGCCGTGCTCAAGAGCATCGAGGAGCAGGGCAAGCTGACCGATGAGCTGCAGGCCGAGATCGAGGCGGCCGAGACCAAGCAGCGGCTGGAGGACCTCTATCTTCCCTACAAGCCCAAGCGTCGCACTAAGGCGCAGATCGCGCGCGAGGCGGGGCTCGAGCCCTTGGCCGATGCCATCCTGTCGGATCCGAGCCAGAGCCCGGAAACACTGGCTGAAGGCTATGTCGACGCGGCCAAGGGCGTGGCCGACGGGGCCGCGGCCTTGGAAGGCGCGCGCCAGATCCTCATGGAGCGTTTCGCCGAGGATCCCGAGCTGACGGGCAGGCTGCGGGATCACCTCTGGGAGAACGGCATTCTGGTCTCGCGCGTGGTCGAGGGTCAGGAGCAGGAAGGCAACAAGTTCTCGGACTATTTCGATTACCGTGAGGCGGTCGCCAAGATCCCCTCGCACCGCGCCTTGGCGCTCTTTCGGGGACGTAACCAGGGTGTCCTCACGCTGGAGCTGCTGGCGGGCGAGGGGGATGATCCCGACGCTGTTTGCCGCGGCCTGGTCGCCAGCCGTTTCGAGGTCCGTCCGCAAGGCCGCCCCGGCGACGATTGGCTGATGGAGACGGTACGCAAGGCCTGGCGCGTCAAGCTGATGACGCGTCTGGACCTGGAGCTGAAGCACCGCCTGATGGAGGCTGCGGAGGAAGAGGCGATCCGCGTCTTCGGACTCAACCTCAAGGCGCTCCTGCTGGCCGCCCCGGCCGGGCGTCTGCCGACCATGGGGCTGGATCCCGGCCTGCGCACGGGCGTCAAGGTGGCCGTGGTCGACAGCACCGGCAAGGTAGCGGCGACCGACACCATCTATCCCCATGCGCCCAAGAAGCAATGGGACGCCTCCATCGTACGGTTGGCCGACTTGGCGAAGGCGCATGACGTCAAGCTCGTCAGCATCGGCAATGGCACCGCCTCGCGGGAGACCGATCGCCTGGCCCGCGACCTCATCACAGGCCACCCGGAGCTCGGCCTGAAGTCCCTGGTCGTGAGCGAGGCGGGCGCCTCCGTCTATTCGGCCTCGGAAGTCGCCTCGAAGGAGCTGCCCGCAATGGATGTGTCGCTGCGCGGCGCAGTCTCGATCGCGCGGCGTCTTCAGGACCCGCTCGCCGAGCTGGTCAAGATCGAGCCCAAGGCGATCGGGGTCGGGCAGTACCAGCACGACGTCAATCAGACGCGGTTGGCGCGCACGCTGGACGCCGTGGTCGAGGACTGCGTGAACGCCGTCGGTGTCGACCTGAACACCGCCTCGGTGCCCCTGTTGGCGCAGGTCTCCGGGCTCAATCGGGGGCTGGCGGAGAACATCGTGCAATTCCGCGAGGCCAATGGCGCCTTTCAGAATCGCAAGTCACTCATGGCCGTACCACGCTTTGGTGACAAGGCCTTCCAGCAGAGCGCCGGCTTTCTGCGCATTTCTGACGGAGACGAGCCGCTCGATGCATCCGCCGTCCATCCCGAGGCCTACCCCGTGGTGCGTCGCATCGTCGAAAAGACGGGCAAGACCATCGCCGATCTGATCGGCGAGGGGACCATCTTGCACCGTCTCGATCCCAAGGACTTCACGGACGACCGGTTCGGCCTGCCGACCGTAAAGGACATCCTGGCGGAGCTGGAAAAGCCTGGCCGCGACCCGCGTCCGGAATTCAAGACGGCGCAGTTCAAGGAGGGTGTCGAGACGCTCAAGGACCTGGAGCCCGGAATGGTGCTCGAGGGAACAGTGACCAATGTCACCAACTTCGGGGCCTTCGTAGATATTGGTGTCCATCAGGACGGTCTGGTGCATATCTCGGCCTTGGCCGACCGCTTCATCAAGGACACGCACGAAGTCGTCAAGTCCGGCGATTTGGTCAAGGTGAAGGTGATGGAGGTCGATCTCGACCGCAAGCGGATCGCGCTGAGCATGCGCCTCGGCGAGGCGAGCCAGGGCGGCAATGGCCGGGGCCGTGCGGCGCGCGGCGGCGGACGCGACGCCGCGCCCGCCCAGCGCAAGCCGCGGACGCAAGGCGGCCAGAAGGGACCCGCTGCGCCCCCGCCCTCGGGCATCATGGGTGGCGCCCTGGCGGATGCCTTCGCCAAGGCGAAAAAGGGCTAGGCCGGATCGGGTCGGCGGGCGTGGGCGCTCGCAGATGGACGTCGACGCTGCAGTCCCGGGTCTATGCCGCCCGCTCTCGGATCCACGGATTCGGCTGCTTCGCGCGCATCGGTTTCGAGTCCGGCGATTTCATCGGCAGCTATGCGGGGCCGACGGTCGAGGAGGATGGCCGCTATGTCCTCTGGGTCTATGATGCCGAAGCGGATCGCGTGACCGCCCGGCTGGGCACCAACCTCTTGCGGTGGGTGAATCACAGCGATGAGCCGAATGCGGAGTTCGACGGTTTCGACCTCTATGCCAAGGCGGCCATTGCCGCGGGCGATGAGATCACCTGCGACTATGGGGCCGCGCTCTGAGTCGCTGAGACAGCCGCGCGTCCCTTGGTGATTGCCGATCGTCCCCATTTAGCTGTAGGAACGACTCAGGAGCCCACCATGCAAGATCGTCCCGTCATCAAGACCGCGATTCCTCGCCACCGCTACCAGCTGGGCGGCCATATGGCCGCGCTGCTCGGTGATATCGAAAGCGACGATGGCCGCGCGTACCGCTACATCCTGGCCTTCGTGCCCGCTGGGCAGAGCGAGCCCGTGCTCTATGTGTGCTCCGAAACAGCGCCTCCCGCCGAGCGCGCCGATGGTGCTTATCGGCTTCGGGTGGTTGGCGAGCTGATGTCGGAAGTCGCGGATACCGACGACCGCTGGGGCGATCTGGAGACCTTTGCGGAGCAGGCGCTCAAGACTGGTGCGCAGATGCTGGGGCTGTCCTCGGCGCAGATCGTCAAGCTGATGTGATGCGGCACCTGGGCTGCCGTCTTGCTGGTCGTCTCGACGCGTTCCTGGCGTCAGGCCAGCATCGGCGCTCACCGTGGTGCCGGGGGCTGTCTCGATGTCAGCCAGGCCATGGAGCAGGATCGGCTGCGACGGACGCTCCGGATGCGTGATCCCTTCAGCATTCAGGATCAGCAAATCCAGCCAGGTGAGCGCGCACTCATCGATTTGACGCTCCCCAAGCTGAGCTCCCACACCTTCCTCTCGATGCCCGTGCATGTGGTCCACGGCAAGAAGGAAGGGCCTTGTCTCTTCGTCGCGGCGGCCATTCATGGGGACGAGCTGAATGGTGTCGAGATCGTTCGGCGCTTGCTCGAGGCCAGGGCGCTGCGCCGCCTCTCGGGCACCCTGATCGCCGTCCCCGTTGTCAATGTCTATGGACTCATCCATCAGTCGAGATATCTGCCGGACCGGCGGGATTTGAATCGCAGCTTCCCGGGCTCGGCCGCGGGATCGCTCGCCGCGCGCGTCGCCCACGTCTTCATGGAGGAGATCGTGCGGCGCGCGACCCATGGGATCGACCTGCACACCGGGGCGATCCATCGGACCAATCTGCCGCAGATCCGCGCCAATCTGGACGACCCCGAGACCGAGCGGCTGGCGCGGGCCTTCGGCGTGCCCGTGCTCCTCAGCTCGACCCTGCGTGACGGGTCGCTGCGCGAAGCGGCCACCGGGCTCGGGATTCGCACGCTGCTCTATGAGGCCGGAGAGGGGCTGAGGTTCGACGAGTTTTGCATCCGCGCTGGACTGCAAGGCATCTTGAACGTCATGCGCTCGCTCGGGATGCTCCCCGCGGTGAAGCGCCAGTCGCGCGTCGCCGCGCCTTTCGTCGCGCGCTCCAGCACCTGGACGCGCGCGCCTGAGAGTGGCCTGCTGCGGACCCTGGTGCCCCTGGGGGCAAGGGTCCAGCGCGGCGAGACGCTCGGCTTCATCAGCGACCCATCGACAGGCGCCGAGCACGCGGTCAAGGCCCATACGCGCGGCGTGGTCATCGGGCGTATCCAGATCCCTTCCGTCCACGAGGGGGATGGGCTCTATCACATCGCGCGCTTCAGTGACGACCACGATGAGGTGGTGGGCGAGGTCGAGGCCTTTCAGCAGACCTGTCTCGACGATTCCGCCGCGCTGGATCCGCCGATCGTTTGACTTAGAGCGAGCCGCCAGCTCCCGGCTTCCAGCGGCCTGCCTTTCGCCCGAGATGGGGCGTTCGAGCCACTAAGGCGCAACGGACGCGAAGCAAGGCGAGGGGTTGGCCGAGATGCACCTTCCGCCCTCTGGGTGAGTGAATCGACTTCGCGATGCACTGAGGCTGAAGAGAGCGGTCGGCTAGCTGGTAGCTGGTAGCTGGTAGCTGGTAGCTGGTAGCTATTCCAAGCTCAGGATGAAATCCCATTGCTCCTGGCTGACCGGCATGATGGACAGGCGGTTCCCCTTACGGACCAGGGGCATGTCCTTGAGCCGGTCGGCGCCGTGCTCCTTGAGCTCGGCGAGCGAGATGGTCCGCGCGAGGTGGCGCACGTAGCGGACGTCGACGAGGTACCAGCGCGGGTTCTCAGCGGCGCTCTTGGGGTCGTAGTACTTGGCCTCGGGGTCGAAGGCCGTCGGGTCGGGGCGGGGCTCGCTGGCGATCTCGGCGACGCCGACGATGCCGGGAAGCGCGCAGTTCGAGTGATAGAAGAGGACACCATCGCCCGGGCGCATCTCATCGCGCATCATGTTGCGCGCCTGGTAGTTGCGCACGCCGTCCCAGGGCTCGGTTTGGTCGGGTCTTTCCGCCAGGTGGTCGATGCCGAAGACGTCCGGCTCGGATTTCATCAGCCAATAGGCCACGGGGTCTCCTGCTCGCTGGTAATGGGTTGGTGATTCACAGAGGTTGGCGATCCGCTGAGGCATCCTGAGTCGGCTTGGCTGGCTCCTAGGGTGGGAGCCACCGCCCGGGCTCGCCCCTAGCCCAGCAAATGCTGGAAGTTGGCGAGCCGCTCGGCCGCGATCAGCCCCTCGTCGACCGCGCGGCGCACGGCACAATCGGGCTCGTGGTCGTGTCGGCAGTCGTTGAATCTGCATTTGCCGAGGTAGGGCCGCAGCTCGCGGAAGCCGCGCTCGAGCGCGTCACGGCTGATGTCGCCGAGCCGGAAGCTGCGGACGCCGGGCGAGTCGATCAGGGAGCCGCCCCCGCGCAATCGGTAGCAGGTTGCGGCGGATGTCGTATGGCGGCCGAGACCCGTGGCCTCCGACAAGCGACCGATCTGGACCTCCCGATCCGGCAGCAGCGCCTTGACCAGGGACGACTTGCCCACGCCGGATTGGCCGACCAGAACGCTCGTCTCGCCCGCCAGGGCCTCCGAGAGGGTGGCGACCGAGCCCGGCTCGCGCAGGCTGATCCAGTAGGTCGGGTAGCCGATCGTCGGATAATGCGCGAAACGCGCTTCGAAGGCCCCGCGCGCCTCGCCGCTCAGTAGGTCCATCTTGTTACCGACGAGTATGGCTTCGACCCCGATGATCTCGGCGGCGACCAGATACTGATCCACCAGATAGCCGCTCGGCTCCGGCTCGGGCGCGACGAGAACCACCAATCGGGTCAGATTCGCGGCCAAGGGCTTGGGACGGCCGCTGTAATCCGGGCGGCTGAGCTCGCTGGCGCGGGGGAGAATCGCCGTCACTACGCCCTGGCCATTGGCGGTGCGCTGCCAGACGACACGGTCGCCGCAGACTGGATGGCCGATATTCTGCCGGCACAGGCAATGCACCACGCGCCCCTCGGCGTTCTCGACCGCGAGATTGGCGCCATGGCGCACGACGACGCGGCCTTCCTCCGGCTCCACCTCCGCGTCTGTCTCTGCCAGTGCGCGCTCGGGGCGGGTAGCGAGGCGCTCCCGGCGGCGTTCCTGAATCGTCTTGATGCGCTCGATCTGACGCGCGGAGAGGCGACGTTTCGGCATGTGTCTAGGGCTGAAAGTGATAGAAGCGGCTGTCGAGATAGTCGGCCACGTCCTTGATCTCGTCGTCGAACCAGGTGAGCTGCAGGGACAGCTCGCAGCGCTGAACTTGACGGACGAGCCCGTCGTAGGAGGTCACCTTGCGGTCGTCGCGCGTGTAGACCTCGCTGCCGTGGCACTTGACGCAGTGCTCTTGATAGAGGGCTTCGGCGTCATCGCTGGCCGTGGCGGCAGTCACTGCGCTGCTCGAAACGCAGAGGGCGAGTAGGGCCATGCGGAAGGAGGGCTTTGCATTCATGGTCTTAGCTCCAAAGCTGTTGTCGTGGTCATTCTAGGCGAAGCTGATGTGCCCCGCATCTCGCCTGCCTGCGATAGACTCGGTGGGCATCACAGCCAGTCCGCGATAGGCCACAAGGAGCCGCAGAGCATGAGCAAGAGCGAGAGCAACCTGATCTGGATCGATCTCGAGATGACGGGATTGGATCCGTTCAGGGACCGAATCCTCGAGATTGCCACCGTCATTACGGATAGTCATCTTCAGCTGGTCGCCGAGGGTCCAGTCATTGCGATTCGTCAGGAAGAGGAAATCCTGGCCGGCATGGACGAATGGAACCGCGAGCATCATGGCTGCTCCGGGCTGATCGAGCGCGCGAGCAGCAGTCTCTACTCCGAGTCGGACGCCGAGGCCGCGACCCTCGAATTCGTCTCCAAGCACGTTCCGGACGGGGCCTCTCCCTTGTGTGGCAACAGCATCTGTCAGGATCGCCGTTTTCTAGCGCGCTGGATGCCGAAGCTGGAGGCCTATTGCCACTATCGCAATCTCGATGTCAGCACGTTGAAGATCTTGGCGCAGCGTTGGGCGCCCAAGGTCGCCGCGGGATTCAAGAAGGAATCCAAGCACCAGGCGTTGGACGACATTCGCGAGTCGATCGAGGAGCTGCGCTACTACCGCACCAACTTCGTTCGCGTTAGCTGAGCCCAGCCGCGCGCCAGGCCGCCCTGGGCAGGCCCGGCTCGGTCCCGCTTGGCCCGACTCGGGGCTCGCGGCGATCCTGAAGCCCAGTCAGTCCGCAGCGATCAGCCCCCAGGCGCCGCCAGGCGCTACATGCCGAGGGGGCGGGAGTCTCGCCCCGCCTAAACCATGTTGGCGACATGGTCAACTTGCACTTTTCCTCCTTCCAATTTAGACTCACGGACCTTTTTCCCGGCTGATCCATATCGCCACCCGGATCAGTCCGCGCTTGTCGCGCTGACGCCCAAGGCGGTGTCTATCTCTCCGGAGCCGACCTGAGGACAGGTCCTCCGATGCGGGTGCCTGACGCCCGACGTCCGATTCAGGGCCATTGGAAGCTTGGTCCGATTCCATTTCACCAACTGACAGCCGCGGACTGGCTGAGGGGAGGTTGCTATGTTGACTTTCAATAGCCTCGAAGGAGCTGCGGCTCGCGGCCAGGTCTTACACCCACGCCGATTCCAGGTCTTCACCGAGCGTCAGATCGACAGGATCGATCGGCTCAAGTCGTTGTCCGAGGAGCAGCGCTTCGCCATGCAGGTCGTGGCCAGCGTCATGCCGTTCCGGGTCAATCAATATGTCATCGACGAGCTGATCGACTGGCGCAAGGCGCCCGAGGATCCGATCTTTCAGCTGACCTTTCCGCAGCGGGGCATGCTGTGCGACGAGGATTTCGATCGCATGGCCGAGCTACACCGCCGCGGCGCGGATCGGAAAGAGATCCAGGCCCTCGCGCAGGAGATTCGCCAGCGTCTGAATCCGCATCCGGCTGGGCAGATCGCCTTGAACGTCCCGCTGGAGGATGGTCGGCGTCTGGACGGGCTCCAGCACAAGTACCGCGAGACCGTCCTCTTCTTCCCGACTCAGGGACAGACCTGCCACGCCTATTGCACCTTCTGCTTCCGCTGGGCCCAGTTCGTCGGCGACAAAGAGCTGAAGTTCGCGAGCAACGAGGCCGACGTCCTCCATCGCTATCTGCGTCGTCACACTCAGGTCACGGATCTGCTGCTCACCGGCGGCGATCCCATGATCATGAAAACGAAGAACATGCAGCCCTATCTGACGCCTCTGCTCGGGCCGGGCTTCGAGCATGTCAAGACCATTCGTATCGGCACCAAGTCACTGACTTTCTGGCCCTATCGTTTCGTCACCGACGACGATGCCGACGACATGCTGCGACTGCTCGAGCGCATGGTCGAGGGCGGGAAGCACGTCGCCATCATGGCGCACTACAACCACGCCCAGGAGCTGTCCACCGACATCGCGCGCGAGGCCATCCGTCGGCTGCGGGATGTCGGCGTAGAGATCCGCAGTCAAGGGCCGCTCCTGCGTCACATCAACGACGACGCTCAGACCTGGAGTGGCCTCTGGAGCACGCAGGTCTCCCTCGGCATCATCCCCTACTACATGTTCGTCGAGCGTGACACCGGCGCCCAGCACCACTTCGAGGTGCCCCTGGCGCGCGCCTGGGAGATCTATCGCGGTGCCATGCAGCGCGTCTCCGGGCTTGGGCGCACGGCCCGAGGTCCATCCATGTCCGCGGCGCCCGGCAAGGTCGAGATTCAGGGTGTCGCCGAGATCCACGGCGAAAAGGTCTTCGTGCTGAGGTTCATTCAGGGCCGCAACGCCGACTGGGTCCAGCGGCCCTTCTTTGCCAAGTACGATCCGGAAGCGACTTGGCTCGATCATCTGCAGCCCGCCTTCGGCGAAGATCGCTTCTTCTTCGAGGACGAGCTCGAGGCGATGCGCGAGCGCCGCGTTCTCACGCTCGACAATCGCTAGACTGCGCCCTAGCATCGCCACCATGCAGGCACCGCTCCGCGGTGCCTCTTGCTTTGCGGCGGCCACCGCTTCTTCAGGTGCCTGGGCCGAGCTGTCGTCGCAGCGCCCAATCGACATGCTCGTGCACCAGCGGGCTGGGGTGGGCGCGCTGTGATCTGAGCGCGGTCGAGGCTGTCTCGCTGTCCGGGGCGTTGCCTAGGGCGACGGCCAGGTTGCGCAGCCAGCGCGCGTGACCGAGGCGGCGGATGGCCGAGCCCTCGGTGCGCTGGAGGAAGGTCGCCTCGCTCCATGAGAAGAGGTCGATCAGCGTGGCGGTGTCGAGTCCCTGCCGAGCCTGAAAGTCGTCTTCTCCGGTCAGCCTCGCGAAACGGTTCCATGGACACACGAGCTGACAGTCGTCGCAGCCGTAGATGCGATTTCCGATCTGGGTCCTCAGCTCCTCGGGGATGCTGCCCTTGTGCTCGATGGTCAGATAGGAGATGCAGCGCCTGGCGTCGAGCCGGTAGGGCGCGACGATGGCTTGCGTGGGGCAGACATCCAAGCAGGCATGACAGCGGCCGCAATGGTCGGCGATGGGGCGGTCGATCGGCAGCGGCAAGTCGGTATAGATCTCGCCGAGAAAGAACCAGGATCCGGCGCGCGGATTGATGAGATTGGTGTGCTTGCCGATCCAGCCGAGCCCAGCCTTTTCGGCGAGGGGTTTTTCCATGACGGGGGCGGAATCGACGAAGACGCGGTAGCCGAAGGGGCCGATGTGCGACGCGATGCGCTCGGCCAGACGCTGGAGCCTTCGGCGCAGGACCTTGTGGTAATCGCGGCCGATGGCATAGCGCGAGACGAAGGCCTGTGCTGGGTCCGCCAGCGCGTCGCGGACCTCGGCGAGGTGCTCCGGCAGGTAGTCCATGCGGGCCGAGATGACCGTCAGGGTGCCTGGGATGAGTGCTTCCGGTCGCGAGCGTTTGGTGCCATGCCTCGCCATGTAGTCCATGGAGCCGTGCCACCCGTCATCCAGCCATTGCAGGAGCCGCGCCTCGGCGCGCTCCAGGCGCGTGTCCGCGATACCGAGCTGCTGAAAGCCGAGGGCTTCGCCCCAGGTCTTGATACGCTCGGCCAAGCGGTCGGGCGCATCGCCGGGCTGGACGCCTTCGTGTCGAGGATGCATCTTAGGTCACCTTTTGGCAATGTCTCGGCGGCTAAGCTCGAGCCTGCGCCCCTTCCACTGGGAGTGTCCACGCCCATGACGCGTGCAATGCCGGAGACTGACCGGCTACCACATGCGCTCTACCGCGCAGAGCAAGTCCGCAACCTAGATCGTACCGCGATCGAGGAGTGCGATATGCCCGGAATCGAGCTGATGAATCGTGCCGGGTCTGTCGCCTTCCGCGCGCTGCGCGACCGCTGGCCGGCCGCGCGCCGGCTGACCGTGCTGGCGGGCATTGGCAACAACGGCGGGGACGGCTACGTGATCGCGCGTCTCGCGCGCGCCGCCGGGCTTTCGGTCCGCGTGCTGCAGCTCGGCGATGCCGAGCGCCTGCGTGGCGATGCGGCCCTGAGCTGTCTGGCCTATCGCAATGCGGGCGGGGTCGTCGAATCCTATGCGGCGCTCCCGCGCAACACAGATGTCTATGTCGATGCCATCTTCGGCACCGGCCTCGAGCGTGCCGTCGAGGGGCAGTGGGCCGAGGCCGTCAAGGCGCTCAACCTTCAGCGCGCTCCGGTTCTGGCCGTCGATATGCCCTCTGGCCTGCATTCCGACACGGGCCGCGTGCTCGGCGCAGCCGTGAAGGCGGGCGCCACCGTCAGCTTCATCGGCCTCAAGCAGGGGCTCTTCCTTGGGGCCGGTCCCGAGCATCGCGGCGAGCTGTCCTTCAGTGCCCTGGAGATTCCTGCCACCGTCTACTCGCGCGAGATCCTCTCGCTGCGCCGGGTCGACTGGCCACAACAGGTCGAGCTGCTCGCGCCGAGGTCGCGGTTGGCCCACAAGGGCGACTGCGGTCACGTCCTCTTGATCGGCGGCGCCCCTGGGATGTCCGGCGCCGTGCGCCTGGCGGGTGAGGCCGCGCTGCGGGCGGGTGCCGGCCTGGTCACCATTGCGACTCACCCGCAGCATGCGTCTTGGCTGAATCTCACGCGACCGGAGCTGATGGTGGCGGGCGTCGATTGCGCCGAGGCGCTGGATCCCTTGATCGAGCGGGCCGACGTCGTCGCCGTGGGTCCCGGGCTCGGCCGGGACGCTTGGGGCCGCCAGCTATGGATGCGCGCGCAGGCGCTTGGGCTGCCGCTGATCGTCGATGCGGATGCGCTGACGCTCTTGGCCGAGCAGCCGCTGAATCGGGCGGATTGGATCCTGACGCCACATCCAGGCGAGGCCGCGCGCCTGCTGCAGGTTGGGGCGCAGGAGGTCGAGCAGGACCGGCTGCAGGCCCTGCGCCTGCTCCAAGAGCGTTATGGCGGTGTCACTGTTCTCAAGGGCTCGGGGACCTTGATCTGCGACGGCTCGCAGCGACCGCCCGCCGTTTGCAGCGATGGCAATCCGGGGATGGCGACCGCGGGATCCGGAGACGTGCTGACGGGAGTTGTCGCGGCCCTGCGCGCACAAGGGCTGGACGCAGACGCCGCGGCGACCGCTGGCGTCTGCCTGCATGCGGCGGCCGGCGACCAGGCGGCCCGGTGTGGCGAGCGGGGGCTCATCGCCAGCGACATCATCGCGGCCATGCGGCCCTTGGCGAATGGGATCGAGGCCGCCTGATGGAGGTCCAGCTCGATCGCCCCGAGGCCCAGGAGCGCTTTGGCGCGGCGCTCGCGCGCGCCGTCCAGCCGCCGTGCGTCATCTATCTCGTTGGTGATCTGGGGGCGGGCAAGACCACGCTCGCGCGCGGCATGCTGCGTGGCCTGGGTCACGTCGGAGCGGTCAGGAGTCCCACCTATACCCTGATCGAGCCCTACGCGCTCAGTCCCAGCATGGGCAGCCAGGTGTCGCTCTATCACCTGGATCTCTATCGGCTCGGCGATCCGGAGGAGCTGGACTACCTGGGGCTGCGCGATCTGATGCGTCAGGACGCCCTGTGGGTCGTGGAATGGCCGGAGCGCGGCGAGGGCTTTCTTCCCCAGCCGGATCTGCTGATCGAGATCAAGTACCAGGCCGGGGGGCGGGCGCTGTCTGTGACTGCGCTCACGGCTTGGGGGCGAGCGGCGCTGGCGCGCCTTGGGAATTCTCCCGATTGACAGGGGTGCGATTTTGGTAACGGCGTCTCATGCGCGCGACAAGTCGGTGAATGCAGTCGAAAAACCTAGGCTAAGGCTCCGGAGTCGCTTTGGATTCTGCGCGGGCGAGGTGCTATCTTAAAAGCGACGCTCGCGACGCGTTGAGCTAAGGGTGGCGAATCGTGAATAGGCTGTTTGTACTCCTTCTGCTACTGATTTTCCTGCCGACGGCCGGGGCGCAGGTGGCGGTCGAGTGCTCTGGCGTCTCGACGAGCTCGGACAAGACCCGAGTCGTCCTCGATACCAGCTCCGCCATCTCGCATCGTATCTTCACGCTGGATTCGCCAGACCGCGTCGTCATCGATATCCCGAACGCACGCCTTGTCGGCAAGCTGCCGGCGGCGAGGGCTGGGGATCCCACCCTCGTCGGTCTGCGCAGTGGGGTTCGGAATCGCGGCGATCTCCGGGTCGTGGTGGACGTCAAGCATGCGGTGCGGGTGAAGAGCTTTCCGGCGAGACGCGATGGTGGCGGGCACCGGCTGATCGTCGAGCTCTCCCCGGCCAGTGACTCCCTGCGGCCCTCTGCCAGTGGCGGGACGACGCGGAAGGTGAGTCAGCGCTCGCCCTCGAGAATGGTCGCGCGCTCGAGCCGGGCCAGGACGGCCGTCATCGCCATCGATGCCGGACACGGCGGAGAGGATCCCGGCGCGATCGGGCCGAGTGGGACGCGCGAAAAGGACGTGACCCTGGCGATTGCGCGGCGACTCGCCAGGCTCGTCGGCAGGGAGTCCGGGATGCGCGCCGTGCTTATCCGCGATCGCGATACCTTCATCGCCCTGCGCGAGCGTATTCGGCGTGCCCGCAAGCACAAGGCGGATCTCTTCATTTCCATCCACGCGGACGCCTTCAACAATCCGGAGGCCCATGGCTCTTCCGTCTACACCCTGTCGCAAGGTGGCGCGAGCAGCGAGGCAGCGAACTGGCTGGCCGATCGCGAGAACAGCGCCGATTTGATCGGGGGCTTGGACCTGGCCTCGAGCGATGAGCTGCTGGCGACCGTGCTGCTCGACATGACGCAGAATGCGACCATCGAGCACAGTACCGAGGCGGCCGGGGCCGTGCTGGGCTATCTGAAGCGGGTGGGGGACGTCCACAAGGGGCACGTGCAGCGCGCTGGCTTCGTCGTGCTCAAGTCGCCGGATATCCCCTCGATCCTGGTCGAGACGGCGTTCATCAGCAATCGGAGCGAGGAGCAGCGTCTGCGCTCCAGCGCCCACCAGGAGCGCATCGCCAAGGCCGTTCTGGCCGGGGTCAAGACCTACTTCTCCAAGTATCCGCCCCAGGGCTACTTGAGCGCGAGCGCGGACAGCGGCCTCGATCGGACCGCCCCCCGTTCAGCGAGTGCCCGAGGGCTGCGGCACGTGATCAGTCGCGGCGACACCCTCTCCGAGATCGCCCAGCGTTACCGGGTCACCGTGAGCTCATTGCGCGCGGAGAACGGGATCGAAGAGGGCGACTACATCCGCGTGGGCCAGGTGCTTTCCATTCCTGCGGGGTCCTGACGCGGGCCAGGCGCGCTGCGCTGGGGCACAGTGACGCGAGTCGTCTGGGCTCGCGGCGCAGCTCGGCAGCCCAGATGGCCCCGGGCGTGGGGCTTGCCACGGCGCCTCGCTTTTGTTGTGATGGGCGGTTATGCCCAATCCGATCCGCATCCTTTCCGACCACCTCGTCAACCAGATCGCCGCCGGCGAGGTGGTGGAGCGGCCGGCGTCCGTGCTCAAGGAGCTGATCGAGAACAGCTTGGATGCGGGCTGTCGCCGGATCGACGTCGAGGCCGAGCAGGGCGGCGTCAAGCGCCTGCGCGTGCGCGACGATGGCCGCGGCATCCCGCGCGACGAGCTGCCGCTTGCCTTGTCGCGGCATGCGACCAGTAAGCTGGCTCGGCTCCAAGACCTCGACGCCGTGGCCAGCCTGGGCTTCCGCGGCGAGGCCTTGCCGAGCATTGCCTCGGTGAGCCGGCTGACGTTGACCTCGCGCGCGAGCCAGGTGGATGACACTTCCGACACGGGCGTCTCCGGCTGGGAGGTCTCGGTCGGGATCGACGGCGAGCTCGATGGGCCGCGGCCGGCGCCTCACCCCGAGGGCAGCACCCTGGATGTCCGCGACCTCTTCTTCAACACGCCGGCGCGGCGCAAGTTCCTGCGCAGCGAGCGCACGGAGCTCGACCATCTCGAGCAGGTCTTCCGGCGTGTCGCACTTGCGCGGCCGGATGTCGCCATGTCGCTCAAGCACAACGGCCGTGTGCTCCAGAGCCTGCCATCCGCGGAGACCGATCCGGCTGGCGTGTCGGCGCGTTTGGACCGGCTGCTCGGAAAGGGCTTCGTCGACAAGGCGCTTGCCCTGGAGGAGGCCGCGGTGGATCTGCACCTGCGTGGCTGGGTGCTGCAGCCAGCGTTCTCCCGCAGCCAGGCCGACCAGCAATTCTTCTATGTGAACGGGCGCATGGTGCGCGACAAGCTGGTGACGCACGCCATCAGACAGGCCTATAGCGACGTGCTGCACCACGGGCGTCATCCGGCCTATGTGCTCTTCCTCGAGCTGCCCCCTCGGCTGGTCGACGTCAACGTCCATCCAGCCAAGCACGAGGTGAGGTTTCGCGAGTCCCGCCAAGTCCACGACTTCCTCTTCAGCGCCCTGCATCGGCGCCTCTCGCGGGGTGCCTCCGCGAGCGAGCAAGCCGATGCCGGGCAGCCTGGTATCGGCCCTCCCAATGCTCCTGCGGGCACGGCGTCGAGCACCCCAGCCTCTGCTGCAAGCGACTTCGCGGATCGACCGCAGGGTCGGGATCCCCTCGGCACGCCCTCCCTAGGTAAGGATCGGATCGGCGAGGATCGGCGGGCCTATCAGGCATCGCTGAGCTTTCAGCGTCCCACGGTCGGGGGCTCGGCTCAGGGGGGAGCGCCACCGGAGGCGCCCTCGGGCACTGAGCAGCCGTCGGCGCTGGGCTATGCGCTTGGGCAGCTCAATGGCGTCTATCTCCTGGCCCAGGCAGAGGATGGCCTGCTCCTGGTCGACATCCACGCAGCGCACGAGCGCATCGGCTACGAGCGGCTCAAGGCGGCCTGGAGCCGAGGCCAGGT
This sequence comes from Thiorhodococcus minor, assembly GCF_010820565.1. Taxonomy (GTDB): domain Bacteria; phylum Pseudomonadota; class Gammaproteobacteria; order Chromatiales; family Chromatiaceae; genus Thiorhodococcus; species Thiorhodococcus minor. The sequence continues at coordinate 57,577 of NZ_JAAIJQ010000006.1, forward strand.
CGTGTCCCAGCCGCTCCTGGTGCCTATGAGCGTGCACGTCAGTCCGCGCGAGGCCGAGCTGATCGAGGGCCATCGCGACGGTCTCGGGCGGCTGGGGCTGCGGGTGGACCGTATCGATGCCGGGAGCCTGGTGGTCCGGGATGTGCCGGCCATCCTCAAGGACGCGGACATCGAGCAGCTGGTGCGCGACCTGCTTTCGGACCTGGCGGAGCATGGGCACAGCGGCCGTCTCGAAGAGGCGATCAATGGCGTGCTCGCGACCATGGCCTGTCACGGCGCGGTGCGGGCCAATCGGCGGCTCACGCTCGACGAGATGAACGCCTTGCTCCGAGACATGGAGCGAACCCAGCGTATCGATCAGTGCAACCATGGCCGGCCGACTTGGATCAAGCTCACCTACGCCGAGCTGGACCGCATGTTCGCGCGAGGGCGTTGAGATGGTCGCGAAGGCGCCTGCTGAGCCCAATGTCTGGGACGATCGGCCGCTGGCCGTCCTGCTCATGGGGCCGACGGCCTCCGGCAAGACGGATCTCGCCGTCGAGCTCGTCGAGCGGTTGCCCTGCGAGATCATCAGCGTCGACTCGGCAATGATCTATCGCGGGATGGACATCGGCACCGCCAAGCCAGGGGCCGAGGTGCTGGCGCGCGCACCGCACCGGCTCATCGATATCCTGGATCCCGTCGAATCCTATTCGACGGCGCGGTTCCGCGAGGATGCCCTGGCGGAAATGGCCGAAATCCAGTCGCGCGGGCGCATTCCCCTGCTGGTGGGCGGCTCCATGCTCTATTTTCGCGCCTTGCAGCAGGGGCTGGCGGCGCTGCCCAGCGCGGATCCCGGGGTGCGCGACACGCTCAACGCGGAGGCGGAGCGTATCGGCTGGGATGGGCTGCATGCGCGCTTGACGGAGGCGGATCCGATCTCGGCGGCACAGATCCATCCGCACGACCCGCAGCGAATCCAGCGTGCGCTGGAAGTGCTCATGCTGGCCGGGCGCCCCATGAGCGCCCTGATCGCGGAGGCCGAGGCTGCCGCGCTTCCTTATCGCCTGCTCAAGCTCGCGCGCGCACCGCGGGAGCGGCGCACCTTGCACGCGCGCATCGAGCGGCGGTTTCACGCCATGATCGAGGGGAGGCTGGTCGATGAGGTCAGCGCGCTCTGGGCGCGTGGCGACTTGGATCCCGATATGCCCTCTATGCGCTGCGTGGGCTACCGCCAGGTCTTGAAATATCTCTCCGGCGCTTACACTTGGCAGGAGATGTTGCATCGCGGCATCGTGGCGTCCAGACAGCTGGCCAAGCGGCAGCTGACCTGGCTGCGGGCAGAGTCCGATTGCCACTGGCTGACCGACGAGCCGGCGCCCGCCGAGGCCGCCGAGGAGCTGGTGCGGCAGGCGATGGCGGGGGAGGCGGTCGCGGTCGCGACTGGGCTCGGGTGCTCGTAGTCGAGTTCCGCTATGGCACGTCGGCGTCGTTTCTAAGACACTAAGGGCCTGCGGCAGTGGCGGGCGTTTCCAGGGTACTCATGGGCGCCCTTCGATTGCCGCGTCCTTGGTGCCTTAGCAGTATCAGGCTTCAACATCGGCCGATCTTGCCACTCCCTGGGCCGCGGGCTCGCGGGGTGGAAGTACCCCTTGGTACAGGAGCAAGGATCGGAGCCGGCTCGTGGGAGCGAGCCTGCCTGCAAGTCTCCTTCGGAGGGTGTGCCTGTCCCGGCTGCGCCCCATCCGATCTCGGCGCGTCTCTACTCATCTGACGACGCGCTGGTTTTTGAGCCGGGCATTGCATGACTTACCCAAAACAACAAGGAGCCAATCCATGTCCAAGGGGCAAAGCCTCCAAGATCCCTTTCTGAACGCCCTGCGCAAGGAGCGTGTGCCTGTCTCGATCTTTCTGGTCAACGGCATCAAGCTGCAAGGCCAGATCGAATCCTTCGACCAGTTCGTTGTACTGCTCAAGAACAATGTGAGCCAGATGATCTACAAGCACGCAATCTCCACGGTGGTCCCGGCGCGCAACGTGAAGCTGCCGACCAATGACCCCAGTGCACCTGAGCCCGGGAATACTTGAGCGCGGAATCTGGACCCGCGCCGTTCCGGGATCTGGGCATGACTGGCGGCGCGACGCTCGTCGACGGGCGGCCGGACGCGGGCGAGCTGGCGATCCTCGTCCATCTCGACATCGGTGGCACCGTCGAGCAGGACGAGCGCAACGAGCTCAGGCTGCTCGCGGAGGCGGCTGGTGCCGAGGTGGTGGGCGAGCTGGGCGGTACACGCTCGGCTCCGGATCCGCGCTTTTACGTCGGCACCGGGAAGGCGGAGGAGCTGAAGGACCTGGTCGCGTCGACCCGCGCCGAGCTGGTCATCTTCAACCATCCGCTGTCCCCGGCACAGGAGCGCAACCTCGAGCGGCTGGTGCAATGCCGCGTGGTCGATCGGGCAGGACTCATTCTCGACATCTTCGCCCAGCGCGCCCGCTCCTTCGAGGGTAAGCTGCAGGTCGAGCTCGCTCAGCTTAGGCATCTGTCGACACGGCTGGTGCGCGGCTGGACCCACTTGGAGCGCCAGAAGGGCGGTATCGGACTGCGCGGCCCTGGTGAGACCCAGCTCGAGACGGACAGGCGCCTCCTCGGCAAGCGTGTCGCCATGCTCGAGCGTCGTCTCGAGCGGATCGAGCGGCAGCGCGCCCAAGGGCGCAAGGCGCGGGCGAAGGCGGAGCTGCCCATCGTCTCGCTCGTCGGCTACACCAACGCAGGCAAGTCGACCCTCTTCAACCAGCTGACCGAGGCGGGTGTCTTCCAGGCCGACCAGCTCTTCGCGACCCTGGATCCGACCTTGCGGCGTCTCGAGCTGCCGACCGGAGATCCGGTTCTGGTCGCCGATACCGTGGGGTTCGTGAGCGACCTGCCGCATGAGCTGGTCGCGGCCTTTCGGGCGACGCTCGAAGAGACGCGCAGTGCCTCGCTGCTGCTCCATGTCATCGACGGCGCGGCGAGCAATCGCAGCCGTCTCATCGCCGACGTCGAGGCCGTGCTCGGGGAGATCGGTAGCCTCGAGATCCCGCGGCTGGAGGTGATCAACAAGATCGACCTCATGTCCGGCCAAGAGCCTCGGTTGGATCGCGATCAGGATGGCCGTCCGGTGCGTGCCTGGCTGTCGGCCCAATCCGGCGAGGGCATGGATCTGCTCCTGCAGGCGGTGGCCGAGCTGACGGGGGGCGAGCGGGTGCAGCATCGCGTCCGACTCGAGCCGGCCGACGGCCGGCTGCGGGCCTGGCTCTATGGACACGCCCAAGTCTTGTCCGACCGGCCAACGGAGCAGGGCGGATGGGAGCTGAGCTTCACCATGGGGCGGGTCGATTTCGAGCGTCTGGCGGCGCGCGAGCCCGAGCTGGAGGCTAGACTCGTGGACGGCGCATCGGCCGCCTGAGCGCAGCGGCCGGCGCCGTTGCGTTTGCCCGCGCCGCACGCCTCACTTAGAATCCGCCGCTCGATCTCGCTGCATCACTTGCTTTTGTCCTGCCCGAGCTTGATATCCTCGAACTCGGTCGGCACAGTTTCCGACAGCCCCGCGCGGCGAAGTGCGATGGCGCATCTCTGACGGCCAGACTGGCGTGGCCCTTTCGGTCAGCGATTCGAGTCGGTCTGACGACTCACTTTCCTTTATCAAGAGACAGACGGAGAAGCTATGGCCTGGAACGAGCCAGGTGGCGGTAACAAAGACCCTTGGAGTGGCAAAGGCGGCGGGGAGGAAGGACCCCCTGATCTCGATGAGGTCGTACGGAAGCTCCAAGAGCGTCTTGGCGGGCTCTTCGGCGGGAAGCAGCCCCCAGGCAGCGGCTCCGGCGGTGGCGGCTTTGGCGGCGGTGGTCGCCTCAGCACCAAGGTCGTGGGCGTTATCCTCGGTGTCCTGCTGGTCATCTGGCTTGCTACGGGCATCTACATCGTCGAGCCCGCGGAGCGTGGTGTCGTGATGCGCTTCGGCCACTACGTCGATACGACGGGTCCGGGGCCGCATTGGCATCTGCCGATGCCGATCGAGCGCGTCATCAAGGTCAACGTCGATGAGATCTCGACCCTAACCCATAAGGCGGCCATGCTCACTCAGGACGAGAACATCGTCGAGGTCGAGCTGACGGTGCAGTCGCGCATCCAGGACGCTGCCGACTATCTCTTCCAAGATCAGGATCCGGAGCGCACGCTCAATGACGCCACAGTGACGGTGCTCCGCGTCGTGATCGGCCAGAGCAAGCTCGACTATGTGATGACCGAGGGGCGTGGCGCGGTCGCCGTCACCATCAAGGAGCGCATCCAGAATCTGCTGGATCGCTATAAGACGGGTCTCTTGGTGACGAGCGTCAACATGCAGCCGGCCAAGCCGCCGGAGCAGGTCAAGGCGGCGTTCGACGATGCCATCAAGGCACGTGAGGACAAGGAGCGGCTCGAGAACCAGGCCGAGGCCTACGCCAACGAGGTGCTCCCTGATGCCCGTGGTAAGGCGGCGCGCATCGTCGCGGACGCCAAGGCCTATCGGGACCAGGTGATCGCCGAGTCCGAGGGTGAGGCGTCGCGCTTCACGGCGATCCTCGCCGAGTACGCCAAGGCGCCCCAGGTGACGCGTCAGCGGCTGTATCTCGAGACCATGGAAGACGTGCTCGGCAACAACGGCAAGGTCCTCCTGGACGTTCAGGAAGGCGGCAACAGCCTGCTCTATCTCCCAATCGATCAGCTCATGAAGCAGCATCAAAAGACGCAATCGCAGACGGTACCTTCGTCGACGGCGCCAAGCGCGTCGACGGCGATTCCATCCGACCAAAGCCCGCCGCGTCGCGTGGTGGATCGTGATCGGAGGTCGCGCTGATGAATCGCTCGACACTCATCAAGACATTGCTGCCGCTCGGCCTCGCCGTCGTCGTGGTCTTCTTTTCGGCCTTCACCTTCGTCGTTCAGGAGTACGAGGTTGCGCTGAAGCTCAGGTTGGGCGAGATCGTTGCCGATCAGTACGATCCGGGAATCCACTTCAAGGTGCCTGTGCTCAACCAGATCAAGAAGTTCGACCGTCGACTCCAGACACTGGATTCTCAGCCGGAGCGCTTCTTGACGGTCGAGAAGAAGGACGTGATCGTCGACTCCTATGCCAAGTGGCGGATTGCGCAGCCGGCTCAGTTCCTGCGCTCCACGGGAGGCAGCAACGCGAGGACCAGCAGGCTGCTATCTGAACGGATCAATACCAGCCTGCGTGACGAGTTTGGTAAGCGGACCATCCAAGAGGTGGTCACGGACGACCGGCTTGCCCTCATGGAGCTGCTGACCAAAGAGGTGAACGCCAATGCGGGCGACCTGGGCGTCGAGGTCATCGACGTCCGGGTCAAGCAGATCGACCTCCCACCCGAGGTCAGCGAATCCGTCTATCAGCGCATGCGCGCCGAGCGTGAGCGGGTAGCGAGAGACCTCCGGGCCAAGGGTGGGGAGGCTGCCGAGCGTATTCGCGCCGATGCGGATCGTCAGCGCACAGTCATTATCGCTGAAGCCTACAAGGAAGCGGAGGAGACCCGTGGCGAGGGCGACGCCAAATCGGCGGAGATCTACGCCAAGGCCTACACGCGGGATCCGGACTTCTACGCCTTCTACCGCAGTCTCGAGGCCTACCGCAACTCGATGGGCGAGGGTGGAAACATGATGGTGCTCGAGCCCGATTCGGAGTTTTTCCGCTTCTTCCGAGAGGCCGACGGCCAGCCTTAGCGTCCTCCCGTCCCAGGACCAAGGGTCCTTGTCCCATGAAAAATCCCCGTAAGGGGATTTTTCATTGTTGGACAAAGCGATTGGTTGGACAAAGCGATTGCGGTCTGAAAAGATAGCGGCCTTTGGCCGCGCGCCTCAATGCAGCGGGACTCGCGATCGATTGCCTGTCGGGACTGTCTCTAAATCGTGCACGATCTCCTAACCGCCCTTGCTCTCATGCTGGTCATCGAGGGCATTTGGCCCTTCCTCAGTCCAGGCACATTCCGTCGCATCCTCGCAATGATGGCGCTCGAGGGCGAGCGGCCGCTCAGAATCGGTGGCCTGCTCAGTATGCTCCTCGGCGTCGGTCTGCTCTATCTCGTCAACTGAAGAACAACCATGAATGAGGAACGGTGGCTCCTACCGGCAGGCATCGAAGAGGTGCTGCCGCCACAGGCCCAGGTGATCGAGTCCCTGAGGCGCGAACTGCTCGATCTCTACGCGAGCTGGGGCTATGAGATGGTCATACCCCCGTTCATCGACTATCTGGATTCGCTGCTCACCGGGACTGGACAGGATCTTGACCTCCAGACCTTCAAGCTGACGGACCAGTTGTCCGGAAAGCTCCTGGGGGTTCGCGCCGACATGACCCCGCAGGTGGCGCGGATGGACGCGCACCATTTGCGCCGCGAAACGGCAACCCGGCTCTGCTACCTGGGGACCGTGCTGCATACCATGCCGGATGGCTTCGGCGGCAGCCGCAGCCCGCTCCAGATCGGCGCCGAGATCTATGGGCACTCGGGGATCGAGAGCGATGCCGAGATCCTTCGCCTGACCCTGCTCACGCTGCAGACTGCGGGCATCGGCGAGTGCTATCTCGACCTGGGGCATGTCGGAATCTATCGGGGCCTGGCACGTCAGGCAGGGCTGGATGCCAGTCAGGAGCATGCCCTGTTCGACGCCTTGCAGCGCAAGGCAATTCCCGAGACCGAGTCTCTGATCGGCGGGTTCGGCGTCAGTGGTGGCGCGGCCGACATGCTCCGGGTGCTCGCCGAGCTGAACGGCTCCGATGCCTTGCAGCAGGCCGATACCCTGCTGAAGGGTGCGGATGCCCAGGTGCGCGAGGCGCTCGACTACCTCCATGCGCTGGCCGAAGAGCTCGGCCGTTGGATTCCGGGCTACTCCATTCACTACGACCTCGCGGAGCTGCGCGGCTACCGTTACAAGACCGGCGTCGTCTTCGCCGCATTCGTGCCTGGCTGGGGTCTGGAGATCGCCCGTGGCGGACGCTACGACGACATCGGTCAGGTCTTCGGGCGGGCGCGCCCCGCAGTCGGCTTCAGTACGGATCTCAAGGGTCTGTTGAGGCACGGTCAGGGCCTCGAGGAGCGTTATCGGAGCAGCGCGCCCGTCTATGCCCCCTGGTCCGCGGATCCCGCGCTGCGCGAGACCGTCGAGACGCTGCGCAGCTCGGGCCGACGCGTCATCAATGCGCTGCCCGGACTCGCCCAAGACCCGCGCCAGCTCGGCTGCCAGCAAGTGCTGGCAGAGCGGGACGGGAGCTGGGAGCTGCAGACGATCGATTCAATAGACATCGATTCAATAGACACTGATCTCAATAGCCACAGATCTCAATAGATATTGACTAGGAAACCTGATTGATGGGCAACAACGTCGTCGTAATCGGAGCCCAATGGGGCGATGAGGGTAAGGGTAAGGTCGTCGACCTGCTGACCGACCGTGCAGCCGCCGTGGTGCGCTTCCAAGGTGGTCACAACGCAGGTCACACCCTGGTCATCGAGGGTCACAAGACCGTGCTGCATCTGGTCCCCTCGGGCATCCTGCGCGATGGCGTGCGCTGCCTGATCGGCAATGGTGTCGTGCTCTCGCCGTCGGCCCTGTTCGAAGAGCTCGATATGCTCGACAAGGCCGGTGTGCCGGCGCGCGAGCGCTTGGGTATCAGCGCCGCCTGTCCGCTGATCCTTCCTTACCACATCGCATTGGACCATGCGCGTGAGCGCGCCCGTGGCTCCAAGGCCATCGGCACCACGGGCCGCGGAATCGGTCCGGCTTACGAGGACAAGACCTCGCGGCGGGGCATTCGGCTCGGCGAGCTGCTCGACGCGGACCACTTCAAAGAGCGCCTGCGCGAGGTCTTGGATTACCACAACTTCACGCTCGAGCACTATTTCAAGGCGGACACCGTGGACTATGCGGCCGTCCTCGACGAGGCCCTCGCGCAGGCCGAGGCGCTGCGACCCTTGATTGTCGACGTCCCGGGTCTGCTGCAAGAGCTGCGCGCGCAGGGCAAGGACGTGCTCTTCGAGGGTGCGCAGGGCGCACTGCTCGACATCGATCATGGGACCTATCCCTATGTCACCTCCTCCAACACCACGGCCGGCGGCGCGGCCTGCGGCAGCGGCGTCGGCCCGCGTGATCTGGATTACGTGCTCGGTATCGTCAAGGCCTATACCACTCGTGTCGGCGCTGGACCTTTCCCGACCGAGCTGCACGACGCCGATGGCGATCGGCTCGGCGAGCGCGGCAACGAGTTCGGCGCGACGACCGGCCGCAAGCGCCGCTGCGGCTGGCTCGACATGGTCGCGCTCAAACGCTCCTTCGCCATCAACAGCGTCAGCGGCATCTGCATCACCAAGCTCGATGTCCTGGACGGCATGGAGACGATCAAGATCTGCACCAGCTACGAGATGGATGGCCAGGAGCTGAGCGCGCCCCCCGTCGGCGCCGACGCCTTCGAGCGCTGTCAGCCCAAGTACATCGAATGTCCGGGCTGGAGCGAGTCGACCATCGGGGCTGCCTCCATGGACGACCTGCCAGCCAATGCCCGTGCCTATCTGGAGACGATCGAGCAGCTGAGCGGCCTGCCGGTCGACCTTATCTCGACCGGACCGGACCGTCTCGAGACCATCATTCGACGCCATCCCTTCGACGTTTGATCCTTGACGTGATCTCGGCGCGCTTGGATGCGCGCGCCGAGCGCACCTCCCTCAGCGTTTCCGGCGACGCGCCGGCGACTTCTCTGGCACTGATCCTTGCATCTCGATGGATCGAGGACGCCGAAGCCGCGTCGGCGCGCTGTCGCAGGCTCGGCGCGATCAGGCCAAGCCGATGAATTGATGTCCCCAATATGGGATTATTCCCACCCTCGCGGCGCATCTCGCGCTCGTCCTCAGACCTCGGTTCAAGAGCAAGCAATAGCAATGGACCCTCGACAGCAGCCAGACGATTGGATCCAAGCGGACACGCCCAAGGCCAAAAAGGACGACTGGAGCGTCGCGGATCTGATCGATTTCGAATACTACCTCGACGCCGACGAGCGCGAGCTGCGTGAAAAGCCGGCGTCGCGCAAGGCATTGGCGGAACGGGACCGGTCGATCTACACGGAGGAGGTCGATGGACGGACGTCGGGGCAGACGCCGCACTCCCCCGGACATCGCCGGCTGAGTCTGCGGCTTTGGCTCAAGTCCCGCCGAAATACCGAGGATCCGAGCATCCGGGGGCTCTTGCCGGGGACTACCTTCGGCGCGGCGCAGCGTCTCGGCGCCTATGCGCTCGGTGGGCTGGGCTTCTTCCTCGGCATCGCTGTCGCCTCTGCATTGCTGAGTTACGACGGCACCCTTCCAGTCAGCGTTCCCTGGTTCGTCTTTTTGCTGGTCGTGGTGCAGTTCGGTGTCGTGCTGGCGGCCGTCTGGACCTGGCTGCGCCGCGCCTTGCGCCGCGAGAAGGCATCGGTGGATGAGTCCTGGCTCCTCAGTCACGCCATTCGTCCCTTCCTGACGCGCGCGGCGAGCTGGCTTCAGCAACAGCGCCTATCCCAGACCTCCAACGAGATCCGCGAGCGTGCGTTGGCGACGCAGGGACTGCTCAAGTCTCAATACGCGGTCTATGGCGCGGTCTCGGTCATGCCGCTCGTCATCCTTGTCCAGGTCTTCGGCGTGGCCTTCAACCTTGGCGTAGTCCTGACCACCATCGCACTGGAGTGGTTCACGGACATCGCGTTCGGCTGGGGGACTTCCTTGGCGGCGCATCCGCAGACCATCTACGACATCGTCCGTGTCATCGCGACACCCTGGAGCTGGCTGTTCGGTGAAGGCGTCGGCTATCCGACACTGGAGCAGATCGAGGGCTCGCGGATCTATATGGAGCAATGGGCGTCCTTCGCACCTGGCTCCCGGCCCGATCCCGAGCACCTGAGGTCGTGGCGCTGGTTCTTGGTGCTTGCGGTCATGACCTATGGGCTGCTTCCACGGCTCATTCTGCTCGGTGCCTCGGCGCTCGCTCAGCGATTTGCGCTCGCCCGACTGACCTTCACGCACGGTCGCACCCAGGCACTCTATGCGCGCATGCTGACGCCACTGCTCGATTTCGAGAGCAAGTCGTCGGGGCAGGGCGTCGAGATGCCCATTCCGGCCAAGCTGGAGCCAGGTAAGCCAAGGTCCGGTCTAATCGGTCCGCTGACCCAGGGCAAGACTGCGGTCGCCAAGCGTCCATGGCGCGAGGAGAGTCCGGCGAGGATTCGCAGAGGGCCGTACAAGCCTGGGCCGGCGGACAGGACAGAGGAGGTCGAGGAGGCCGGGCCTGCGGAGAAGACGGCTGCGCCTGCTACCGCTCCGATCGCCGATCTCAGTGCCCCTGAGCGTCCCCTGGAGCCGACTCCCGAGATCCCTAAGGCGGAGGTGTCTCCACCAATCGAGCCTCCAGCCGAGACAAGAAGCCTCGCGACGCCCGTGGCGCCCGAAACTGAGGCTCCGCCGGAAGAGGCCGAGACCGTCGATCAAGCAGCGAAGCTAGTCCCCGAGAAAGATGTTGGCGCGCCGGAGACTCCAGAGGTCAGGCCGAGTCCGACGCCTGAGCCTGAGCGCTCGGGCGAGACCATGGAGAAGCCGGACACCGGGTCCGGGGCAGCTCCCGAGCCCGAGGCAACGTCCGAGAAGCCTGATGAGCGGGCTTCACAAGCGGCGCAGGAAGCAGCGCGGTCTGCGGCAGTTGAGCCAGCCGCCGAGGTAGAGGGACAGGAGGAGACCTCTCCTGCTGGGGAGATCTCGGAGCCCGCAGAAGCTCGGGCGGCAGAAGAATCCGTCGAGCCTGCCGCAGAGGAAGTGGAGCATCCTCTTGCAGAGCCAGAGCCAGAGCCAGAGCCAGAGCCACCTGCGGCGGTCGATGAGACCGAGGTCAAGGTCGGCGAAGAGTCGAGAGAGCCGGCCGAGGGCGACGAAGGCTTGGCGTCACCGGAGGCGGCCGTCAAGCCAGTCTCGGCCGAGCCCGAGACCGAGTCCCCTGAGTCCCCTGAGTCCCCTGAGTCCCCTGAGTCCGCCACAAAGCCTGAGGTCAGGGAGCCGGAGGAGGCGGCCGAGGTCGAGGAGACCATCGAATCCTTCGAGACGCAGCTCACCGAGCCGGCGCCAGAGCCAGAAGATGAGGGGCAGGAAGCAGCCGAAGGCGAGAGCTTTACCAGGGAAAGGCCGGAGGAGCCGCCAGCCCAGGAAGAGGAATCTCCGGACACCCGCAGCGTCCAAGCGCCTGAGCCTGAGCCTGAGCCTGAGCCTGAGCCTGAGCCTGAGCCTGAGCCTGAGCCTGAGCCGGCAGAGGCCGGGCAAGGGGAGACGGCCCCGCACGAGGAGCCGGCTGTCGACGAGCCTTCCGGCATCAAGGATGAGGTGTCTCGCCCCGATGCACCTCAGCCGCCGGTGTCGGACGCGGAAGAGGCGCCGAGCGCGGAGGATGTGTCCGAAGAGCCGAGTGCGCTGGACCGGGAGGAGGTCGTCGCGCAGGTGGAAGCGTCGCCTCCGGCTAGGGGCGGCGAAGAGGAAGGCGCGCTCCTCTACGCGCCGGATGCTTGTCTGCTCCTGGTTCACGTCGATGTCGACGACGTGCTGGAGGAGGAGGATCGGCCCCGGCTCGAAGCCCTCTTGCGCAGCCTGAGCGGCTGGCGCGTCGGGGCCTATGCAACCTTCGGCGCCGGCAGCGCCATGACCGCTCAGTCGCTCGCACTGCTCGACGAGGGCGAGTGGCAGGCGCCACCGCCGCGTGTCGCCGTGCTGCAGGACGGCTCGCAGCCGCCGATTACCGAGAACCTGGTGTTCTTGCGTGAGCTGAGGGCCGCGGCAGGTCAGCACGCACAGATGCTCTTGGCGCTGGTCGGCGATCCCGAGGACGAGGATCGGCTGCCGTCGGTCTCGACGTTCGATTACACGGATTGGCAGCGCAAGATCGACCAGATGGCCGACCCCTATCTGCGTCTCGAGATGCTGGCACCCTCGAGTGAGGAAGGAGAAGTCTGATGGCGGCGAAGATACCGCGACTGGCCATCATGGGGCATCCCAACGCTGGGAAGTCCTCCGTTGTGGCCACCTTGACCGAGAACGACTGCATCGCGATCGACAAGCGTGCGGGCACGACCACGACCTCGGACGTCTATCCGGTGGTGATCGACGGCCGAACCGTCATCGAGTTCATCGATACACCTGGCTTCCAGAATCCCAATGCCATCTTGGAGTGGTTCCAGGCCAACGAGAACGAGCGCGACCTGGCTAAGGCGTTCGTCAAGGCCCACAAGGCGGATCCGCTGTACGCCCACGATGTCGCACTCCTCGAGCCGGTGGCCGCTGGCGCTGGAATCATTCTTGTGGTGGATGGCTCCAAGCGCATCAAGGAGAAGGACCGGGTCGAGATCGAGCTGTTGCGGCTTACCGCGCGCCCGCGGATGGCGATCCTCAACAACTTGAGCAACCAGAATCGTCATATTAGCCGCTGGCAGGACGCCTTGAGCATGGCGTTCAACTCCGTGCGCGAGTTCAATGCCCACCGCGCGACCTATGCCGAGCGGATCCGCTTGCTCAATGCCTTGAAGGCCATCGATCAGCGCTGGGAGCCCCTGGTGGAGCAAGCGGTGGATGCCTTTGCGCGCGACTGGGATCGCCGTACCGACCAGGCCGTCAGCACCATCATCGAGCTGTTGAAGGATGCGCTCTCCTTCAAGACCTCCAAGACCGTCAAGAGTGGCAAGGTCATCTTTCAGAGCGGTCGGGATCGCGTCAGGGAGGAGATCACGGCGGAGTTCGAGGATGGTCTCCGTCAATTGGAGATCGACGCCCAGGAGCAGATCCGCGCCCACTTCCGTCACAACGTCTGGAATGTGAAGTCCGATTCGCTGCTCGGCCAGGATTTGCTGTCGGAAGAGGTCGGGCAGGCACTGGGACTCTCGCGGCGGCAGCTCGCCGTGGTCGGTATGGCCGCTGGCGCGGCTTCGGGCGTTACCCTGGACCTTGCGACCGCCGGCCATTCGCTTGGCACCGGGGCATTGGTCGGCGCGGCGACGGGCGGCTTCCTCGGCGTCATGGGTGGCAAGGCCCTGGCAAAGCTCAATATCGAGCGTGCCCCCAATACGCACGTCTTCACGATCGGGCCAGTGTCGAATCCACGCTTTCCCTTCGTCCTGCTCGACCGCATCGTCCTCTATTGCGCCAGGGCGATGAACTGGGCGCACGGCCGCCAAGCCGCGGACGAGAGCGCCGCCGACAAGGTGCCGGAGAAGGGCGTGGTCAGGCAGGGCTTCACGGAAGAGCTGTCGTCACAGGAGCAGCGCACCCTCGCCAAGTTCTTCAATGCGGCGCGGCGCGGCAAGGAATCCGATCTCGAAGAAGATTGCCGGGAGATCGCCAAGCGCATCCTGCGCGGCGTGTCCTTGAGCGAGATCGACAGTCGCAGTCATCTGTGAGCCGCCAGCCGCCAGCCGCCAGCTTGAAGCCTGGCCTTGGGCTGATCTCGCGGCAGGCGGCTTTCGTCCCGTCCGTCCCTTCTAAGGTTGAGTGATCGAGTGACAAGCGACGAGATACTCTCCATCGACCAGGCGCATGCCTGGCACCCCTATACCTCGACCATGGATCGCGATCCCGTCTATCCGGTGCGATCCGCCCGGGGGTGCGAGCTGGAGCTGATGGACGGGCGCATCCTGATCGACGGTATGGCCTCCTGGTGGTGCGTCATCCATGGCTACAGCCATCCAGTGCTCAACCAGGCGGCGCGCGAGCAGCTGGATGCCATGTCGCACGTCATGTTCGGCGGCTTGACCCACGAGCCGGCGATGCGGCTGGTCAAGTCATTGGTCGACCTCTCGCCCGAGCCACTGCAGCACGTCTTCCTCTGCGACTCAGGCTCGGTGTCGGTCGAGGTCGCGATCAAGATGGCCCTGCAGTTCTGGATCTCCTCGGAGCGCCCCGAGAAGCATCGGCTCATGACCATCCGCTCCGGCTACCACGGCGACACCTTCAATGCCATGTCGGTGTGCGATCCGGTAACTGGGATGCACCATCTGTTCAGCCGTGTCCTGCCGCAGCAGGTCTTTGCTCCGGCGCCGGTATCCAAGTTCGGAGAGGCCTGTGCGGCGCAGGATATCGACGCCTTCGCGGCGCTGATCGAGCACCGTCACGGGGAGCTGGCGGCCGTCATTCTCGAGCCGATCGTACAAGGGGCAGGCGGGATGCGCTTCTACAGCGCCGCCTATCTGCGGCAGGTCCGGGAGCTGTGCGACCGCTTCGACGTCCTCCTGATCGCCGACGAGATTGCGACGGGCTTCGGCCGCACGGGGCGCCTCTTAGCCTGCGAGCATGCCGGGATCTCGCCAGACATCATGACCCTCGGCAAGGCCCTGACGGGTGGCTATCTCACCCTCGCGGCGACCCTGGCGTCGCGCCGCGTGGCCGACACCATCTCCTCGGGCGAGCCGGGCGTCTTCATGCACGGCCCGACCTTCATGGGCAATCCGCTCGCCTGCGCCGTTGCGAACGCCAGCATCGAGCTGCTGCTGTCTGGCGACTGGCAGGGCAATATCCAGCGCCTGGAGCGTATCATGGCGGCCGGTCTCGAGCCTTGCCGCGCCGCGCCTGGCGTGGCGGATGTCCGCGTCCTCGGCGGGATCGGGGTGGTCGAGATGGCAGAGCCGGTCCCCATGCGGGAGATTCAGCGCCAGTTCGTCGAGCGGGGCGTCTGGGTGCGCCCCTTCGGGCGGCTCGTCTACCTGATGCCGCCCTACGTCGTCTCAGACGCACAGCTGGCGCATCTGTGCGGCGCCGTTCGCGATGTGGTCGGGGCTGCTAGCTAGGCCCCTGTGGGCGGTCCTGCCTTCGGCAGCCCTGTCTTCTCAGGCGCATCGCTTTCTCTGCCGATCCAGTGCGTCGGCAGCGCGATCGGTGGAGGGGCACCCCGCGGCGGCCAGGCTAGGTCGCGCCGAGGCAGGGCTCCCACGTCGGTCGGTCAACCTAGAAGGAGCTGCCGGCCACCAACAGCCAGCTTAGAGCTCTGTTTCGGGGCTGCTTTCGGGTCTTCTCCGAGTCACCCAACGGGTGAGCGGCTGGCTGGCCGGCCAGATAATCCGACAACCGTATGATATTCCTCGGCTGACGGCTGATAGCTGGAAGCTGGAAGCTGTCTGCTCCAATTAGGATCGTTCGACCTGAAAAGGCTAGTCGGGCCCCAAAGATCAGGAAGCCAGGCCCTGATCTCTGGGCGCCGAATGAAGAAGCTAGGTGCAGGTGCCGCGCTGCAATCCGCCCATGTTTCCCTTGCAGGTGCCGCTGGCACACATCGCGTCCGACCAGCAGGTCGATCCCTTCCGCATGCTCGAGCAGTAGTCGAAGCCGGCATAGGTGCGGGTGTCGCCGCTTGCGCAGCAGGTCAGGCTGGTGTCTTCGGCAGCCGTGGCCCGCGCGCAGGCGTTGTTGATGCAATCGGCATTCGACGAGCAGGCGGCGCCCACGCGGCCTCGTGATTTGCAGGTCCCCCGCTGCACGCCGCCGGCATTCCCCTTACAGTAGCCGCTGGCGCACATGGCATCCGACCAGCAACTGCTGTTGTCGGCCATGGATGCGCAGTAATCGTAGCCGGCATATCGGGTCGTATTGCCACTGGCGCAGCATGTCAGACTGGTGTTTTCGGCGGCCGTCGCCCGGCCGCAGGCATGGTTGTCGCAGTCGGAATCAACCGAGCAGGTCTCTCCGACGCGCGCGAGCTGGCTGCAGGTGCCTTTTTGCAGGCCGCCCTTGTTGTCACGGCAGTGGCCGCTGGCGCACATCACGTCAGACCAGCAAGGGCGGCCGTCGGCGATCTGCGTGCAGTAGTCGAACCCAGCGTAGGTGGCGATCGACCCGCTAGGGCAGCACACCAGTGCGCCGGAGCCAGCGTCGATCCGCCCGCAGGCGTTGTTCTTACACTCGGCGTTGCTCGTACAGTCCTCTGATACCCGCTTGGTCTTGAGCTTCTCTTCCGGCGTCACGAGGCCGATGCCCTCGCCAGCCTGCTCGACCCCTTCGCCCACTGTCTCTACGGCTGTTCCGACGCCCTCGACGATGGCGCCCGCGCCCTCCATAACCCCTTCGTTGCTGGAAAAGAGGACGTACGAGCCGACGCCTGCAATCACGAGCACAATCGCGAGAATGGCCAACTTGAGCTGCATCGCTTTTCTCTCTCTTTCAGTGACTTCGTTATGTGCATCAGCCTAGATTCGGCAATTGGAACCGCAAAGCCGCGAACGACACGAAGAAAAACAGAGGCTTGCATTGCTACGTCGCTTCACCCTCTGGGTGAGCATCGCTTCGTAGACAAGGTGTTGAAATCCTTTGCGCTCTTTGTGCCCTTTGCGGTTCAACTGCTCTTTTCAGGATCAGACTACAATCGATGGACACGCCGATCGCCCGAGCTCGCAATCCGCTTGTCGTGGCGCTAGGCCTTGGCGGGAGCGCCGTTCGAAGCTCAGTCGAAACGCGGCCAGCCCTTCGTCTAGCGCGCTAGCCCCGAGCAGCGATTGTGCAGGCTGGCGTCCGCGATCATGCCCGGGTGGGCGAAAACGCGCCGGTTCTTGCGCGCGAGCTTCTGGGGGCTGCCTCAACGGACATGTCAGCGCCGGACATCATCGGGCCAAGGGTGAGGCAGCGCGGGCAGGAGACCTCTCTGCTCGAGACCCTGGGCTTCTTAGGACGGGTTGGTCGTCAGCACGGCGTCGAAGCTCCAATCGCACCAACCGTAGCTCTTTGTGCTGCCGCTGTTATCCACTGGTGTGTAGCGCAGATAGCCGTTGGCGTCTTTGGCGTTGATGTCGACGTATTGCACGACGTCGCTGTACCAGGGGTCGAGGATGATCAGTTTCGACTTGTCCGGGGTCAGGCCGGCGCATACGGTCCAGTGCCCCCCTCTTTTCTCGTTCGTCGTCGCACTTGACGTCCAATACCATCCGACGATCCCCCGATAGTTGTTCGTGCACTGCTTGAGGGCGTTGTCGACTGCGTCCGCACTGCCTTTGTGGGCCTTGGCCTTGACGCCATTGGTTGTTAGGACAGGAACAAGACTCGTGAGGACCGAGCCTTGCGACTCCCAATTGTGGCTCGAGCTGGTCGCGCCGGTATTGGCGAGTCCTTGTTGATGCAGCCCAGCGAGGTCTTGCAGCTCAGCTTCGGTCATCCGCCGAAGGTGGGTGAGCTCCTTGAGGACCATGTAGAGGCACGCTGGCCCGCAGGAGTTTTGTTTTTCCTGGTTGTAGATCTCGTAGCTTTTGCCGGAGCTGTCTTTCTTCCTCAGCATCGCAGGCGTCGCCTGCGGCGGCGCACCAGTGAGGCTGACCTTGAGCGGCACGGGTAGGTAGTTGCTCAGCCAGTTCAAGGATGTCGCATAGCGCGTCTTCTTGGCCGCCGGCAGGGCGTTGATGGCGTCACGCACCCTCGAAGCGTTCGGTGGCTGTAGGTAGGCACCCCTGGGCGGAGCAGGCTGTACCGTATTTAGAATCGCAAAGATGGGGCGCAACGAGGTGTTGGCGTGGTTGATGCGCTTATGGTCTTTCTTCGCTTCTGCGGCGAACAGCTTCGCGAAGCTCGACGTGGGATTGGCCATAACGCCTGCTCCTTGGCGGACGCGTGCTTGGGGGGCGCGTCCGCGGCTATCTCGAGTTGTAAGGCAAGGCTGCGGTATCGGTTGGCTCGGCGGCTCGGCGGCTCGGCGGGGCGAGGCCATGGTCGACTCGCTTGGAGCTTCCGCGCCTCAATGAGCCAGGCTCTCAATCTCCGGGGAGACGAGGGCACGCCTGCACCGCCCTTTCTCGTGCCGACGCAGCTGAGAAGGGGCGGCATCTCTTGGACTACGCGAAATCCGTGACGGTGCAAGGGTGCAGACCGCATCCGCGCGCCGTGCAGCGCATCAACATCAATAACGCGCCGTGCTCGTTTCCGGGCAGTTTAGGACATCTGAAATATTGAAAACCCGCCGGAAAAGGCGGTTAGCCAGACGCGCCGGGCGAATTCACGCGCAGGTGCTCTTCGTATCCGGTCAGTGCTTCTGTGCGAACGGGCTCGCGGTTTACGTCACCAGGTGCCTTCTGCGTTTTGCTTGGCGAGAGCCAAGCTCGAGGGTGAGGGATTCAGGAAACGGGCAGCACCGCGAAGACAGCAGCAAGCCGACTGGGTGCTCTCTCATGGGCCAAGCGCCTAGAAATATCGCTCCGGCGTCGCATCGGCTGGCGCGACCGCGGCCTCCCGGAAGCTCTCGCTTGGAGCTTCGATCTGGAGCAGGCTGTGCTGATCGCCGGCCAGAAGATCGTCGCGCAGGGTCTCGATGGCCCGGACCCATTCCGAAGACTCCGCGCATTCCTGAGGGTCGGTCTCTGTGCCGCGGCAGACCCTTATGCCACCGTCGACGAGCGCGAAGTGCATGCCGGGCAGGGGACGAATCGCCGCCCTTCCCTCGGCTTGTGTGGCCAACTCCATGATGCTCGGCCGCTGATCGCCCAAGAGGTCGAGGACGAGGCCGGGGAGCTTATAGGCTGGCACATCACCGACCGGAACCGGACCGCGCTTGCCGTCGACCACGATCAGCGGGGTTTGGACCAGGGTGCGGAACATCTCGCCCTCGAGCTCGCCGCGCCGCTTGGCGAGCAGGCCCGATTCCGTATAGCCGCCGAAGTTGGGTTGGAGCGCGGGCAGGTGATCGCCGAAGAGGACGATGAGCGCATCCGGATCTGCCGCCCTGAGCGTCGCTAGGAAGGCCATCAGCTCGCGTGACTTGTAATAGAGGGTGTTGGCGTAGGCGGCGACAACTTCGTGACCCTCCGCCGCCTCGATCACGGCGGGCCGCTTGTCGTTGAGCGGGTAGGGCAGGTGACCGAAGTAGGTGAGGACGTAATTGAAGAGCGGCCGCCCTTCGCTCAGCTCAGGCTCGATCCGCTCGAGGACTTGACGATAGAGTGAGGCATCGCTCAGGAAGGCGCGATTCATGTCGTCCATCGCGAAGTCCTTGTCCGCGAGATAGGTCTCGAAGCCGATCCGCCGATAGGCGTTGACGCGATTCCAGAAGGACGCCGCGTTCGGATGGGATGCCTGGGTGTGATAGCCGGCTTCCGCCAGGTGGCGCGGCAGGCAGGGCGCGTTGCGCTTCAGCCCGGTCTCGAAGTAGACGTTGTCGGCCGTGACGGGAAAGCCGCAGAGCACCTCAAGCTCCGTATTGGCCGTGTAGCCGCCAAACACGGGGGCGAGCAGGTGCGAATGCTGAGCTGCGGCCCACAGGGCGCGGAATTCCGGCGCCAAGGGGTCGGCTGACAGCTTTGACGCCTTGAGCTCTGCAGGATCCCAGAAGGACTCGAGCACGATCAGGTGGAGGTTGCGGGGAGGCCGGGTTGCGGCCGCAACCTTGACCCATCCGGCTTGTGAAGGTAGGGCGAGATCGGCGAGGGCGTCCGCAACCTCCGCCTCCGTTGGCGGCGACACGCGACGGGAAAGGTTCCGCGCCGTCTCTTGAAGTAGGTGGATGGGTAGGCCACGTTTCTGATAGTTCTCGGGCTGGTTCCAGACCGAGTTGCCGAATCTCTTGTCGAGCGCAGTCTTGACCAAGCCGGGATAGCCCACCACCAATGAGAGCGTCACGCCAGCGATGCCGAGACCGACCCAGGTACGGGGATGCTTCCAGGCGATCATCCAGCCCAAGAGGAGGAGTGGCGCGACGACCAGGATGACCGCGCCGATGAGCAGCCAGCCGTCGAGGAGTAAGAGCATGTTGCGCGCGGCGACGAAGTCGTCCGGCATCACGGGAGCCCCGAGAATGGACAGCTTCGCCGCGTTCCCGGCCGTGAGCGCGCTGAGGAGGACGCCTGTGGCGAGCATGAAGCGCGGCAGGGAGCGAGCGATCGCGAAGAGCAAGGCGGCAATGATCAGGTGTGCCGCCAAGTCGCGTGCGTAGTTGGAGGACCAAGGCTTGACGTCGAAGACATACCCGGTCGCCGTCTGAGCTGCGAAGTACCAGATGACGACGAAGAGCAGCGCCGCTGCCCAGGCAAGGGTGGCGCGGGCGATGGGGTGTGAGAGTTTAGAAAGCTTCACGTTATCTGCGACAAGAGTCCGCGTTGTCCAAGGGGTGATCAAACGCACGAAGGCTAACCTAATGTCATCGAAATGTCTTTGAAAGGTAACAATAGCGTCATACAGCTGAACGACGCCTGAACGGCTGACGACCAGCCGCATGAAAGGAGTGAGTGATGGTCAAGATCACAGTCAATGGTCGCGAGCATGCCCTCGACCTGGATCCGGAAACGCCGCTGCTCTGGGTGATCCGTGAGCACATCGGCCTCACCGGCACCAAGTACGGCTGCGGCATCGCGCAGTGCGGTGCCTGCACGGTCTTTCTGAACGGAGCGGCGGTGCGCGCCTGCTCGACGCCGCTGTCCGCCGCTGCGGGCGGGAGCATCCTGACTATCGAGGGACTCGAGAGCGCGCAAGGCCGTGCCATCCAAGCGGCCTGGGCCGAGCTGGATGTGGTCCAGTGCGGCTTCTGCCAGTCGGGGCAGATCATGTCCGCAACGGCCCTGCTGACGCAGAATCCATCGCCGACGGATGCGGACATCGATGCCGCCATGTCAGGCAACATCTGCCGGTGCGCCACCTATGCGCGCATTCGCTCCGCCATCAAGCAGGCCGCGGCCGCCTTGGCCTGAGGAGAGGGATATGCGAAATCGGATCGAGAATCTCAGCCGTCGCGTCTTTCTCAAGCAGGGTCTGGCCGTCGGGGCTGGTCTAACGCTCGGCATTCACCTCGGCGCCGTCCCGCGCCGGCTCGATGCCGCGCCGGGCGCCACAGCGCTGCCTGAAGAGCTGGCGCCCAACGCCTTCGTGCGCATCGGCACCGACGACAGCGTCACCGTGATCGTCAAGCACCTGGAAATGGGGCAGGGCACCTACACAGGGCTCCCGACCCTGGTCGCGGAAGAGCTCGACGCCCGTTGGGATCAGGTCCGCGTCGAGGGCGCGCCCGCCGACGCCGAGCGCTACAACAACCTGTTCTGGGGACCTGCACAGGGCACGGGCGGCAGTACCTCGATGGCCAACTCCTGGGAGCAGATGCGCAAGGCGGGCGCCGTGGCGCGGCAGCTGTTGGTGGAGGCCGCCGCCAAGCGGTGGAAGGTCGATCCCCAAGAGATCCAAGTCCGTGACGGGCAGCTCAGTCACGCCAGCGGTCAGCTTGCGAGCTTCGGCGAGCTGGCCGAGGCTGCCGCCGAGCTGCCCGTGCCCGAAGACGTCTTTCTCAAGGACCCGGAGGCGTTCCGTCTCATCGGCGACGCCGCACTGAGGCGCAAGGACACGGCGGACAAGATCGACGGCAGCGCGCGCTATACGCAGGACGTCGCGCTGCCTGGTTTGCTGACCGCAGTCGTCGCGCATCCGCCCAGGTTCGGCGCACGGCTCAAGTCCTTGGATGCGGAGGCGGCCTTGGCGATCGAGGGCGTCGAGAAGGTCGTCCAGATCCCATCCGGCGTCGCTGTGCTTGCCGGAGACTTCTGGACCGCCAAGCGGGGACGTGACCGGCTCACCATCGCGTGGGACGAGAGCGACGCCCTCAGGCTCGGCTCGGATGAGATCCTGGAGCAATACAAGGCGCTGGCCGAGGGGCCGGGTGCGGTTGCGACGGCCG
Organism: Thiorhodococcus minor; assembly: GCF_010820565.1. Classification (GTDB taxonomy): domain Bacteria; phylum Pseudomonadota; class Gammaproteobacteria; order Chromatiales; family Chromatiaceae; genus Thiorhodococcus; species Thiorhodococcus minor. Next base: position 79,250 of record NZ_JAAIJQ010000006.1, read on the forward strand.
AGGGCGACGCCGAGACGGCCCTCGGCTCTGCGGCTAAGGTTATCGCGGCGGACTTTGCCGTGCCCTTTCTAGCGCATGCCTCCATGGAGCCGCTGAACTGCGTCATCCTGCCCGAGGAGGACGGCGTTCGGGTCATCAACGGCGAGCAGTCGCAGACGCGCACCCAAGCTGGCGTCGCCGAGGTGCTCGGACTCGAGCCTGGGCAGGTCAGCATCGAGATGCTCTATGCCGGTAGCTCCTTCGGCCGGCGTGGCAACCCTCGGGCTGACTTCACCTCGGAGGCGGCGGAGATCTTCAAAGCCGCGGGCGGCAAAACACCCATCAAGCTCCAGTGGACCCGTGAGGACGACACCCGCGCCGGCTGGTACCGCCCGCTCTTCTTCCACCGGGTGCGTGCCGGACTGGATGCCGAGGGCAAGCCGGTCGCCTGGCATCAGCGCATCGTCGGTCAGTCCATCGCTGCGGATGCCGGCATGGAGGCCCGCATGGTGGTCGACGGGGTGGACCGGCTCTCGGTCGAGGGCGCCGCCAATCTCGCCTATGCTGTCCCCAACCTCTACGTTGACCTGCACTCGCCCAAGCTGCCGGTCCCCGTCCAATGGTGGCGCTCCGTGGGTCATACGCATACGGCCTTCGCGGTCGAGTGCGTCATCGACGAGCTGGCGGAGGCTGCCGGGCGAGACCCGGTCGACTTTCGCATGGAGCTGCTCGAGGGGCATCCGCGCCACCAGGGCGTGCTCAGGCTGGCGGCCGAGAAGGCCGGCTGGGGCGAGCCTTTGCCGGATGGCAAGGCGCGCGGGGCTGCCGTGCACGCGTCCTTCAATTCCTACGTCGCCCAAGTGGCGGAGGTCAGTGTGCGCGGCAAGGCGTTCAGCGTGGATCGGGTCGTCATCGCCGTCGACTGTGGGATTGCCGTCAACCCCGACGTCATCAAGGCACAGATGGAAGGCGGCATGGGCTATGGCTTGGCGGCCGCCTTGGTCAGCAGCCTGACCCTGAAGGACGGGCGCGTGGAACAGTCGAACTTCCATGACTATCAGGTGCTGCGCATGGATAAGATGCCTGAGGTCGAGGTCCACATCTTGCCTTCCGCCGAGGCCCCGACCGGCGTCGGCGAGCCGGCGACACCCGTCATCGCGCCGGCCGTCGCCAACGCCCTCGCCGCGGCGACCGGGCAGAGGTTGCGCACCCTGCCGCTCGAGCTCGCCTGATGACGTCCGCCGCGCTCGCCCCGGACCCCGAGCTGTTGACGCGCGCCCGGGATTGGCTGGCAGCCGGGGAGCGCGTCGCACTAGTGACCGTGCTGCACACCTGGGGCTCGTCGCCACGTCCGCCGGGCGCCTGGCTGGCGATCCGCGGCGACGGGTCCATGGTCGGGTCCGTCTCCGGGGGCTGCGTCGAGCAGGAGCTGGCCGAGCGCTACCGCAGCGGCCAGCTTGGCGGGGGGCTCCCGGCCCGCGTGGATTTCGGCGTCGATCGGCTGGAGGCGGGCCGGCTGGGGCTGCCCTGTGGCGGACGCCTGGCCCTCTTGGTCGAGGAGCTATCGGCCGCGGCACCGATCGTCGCCTTGCTTGACCGCTTGGAGGCCGGAGAGCTCGTGGCGCGCCGTGTCTGTCTGCGGACGGGGGAGGCCAGTCTGCACGCGGGCGGCGGACGGCCAGACTTCTCGGCCGACGCGCAGGCGGTCACCAAGGTCCTGGGACCTGCATGGCAGCTGCTGCTGATCGGGGATGGCCAGCTTGCGCGCAACCTGGCCCGCATGGCGCGACTGCTCGACTACCGGGTCATCATCTGCGATCCGCGTGAGCTGTTCGCCGACCCCGAGCCCTTGCCGGACGTCGACTATTCTCGGCTGATGCCAGACGACGCCGTTCGGGCATTCTGCGCGACTCCCCGCAGCGCCATCGTCACCCTCTCGCACGACCCCAAGCAGGACGACCTCGCGCTCAGCGAGGCGCTGGTCTCCCCGGCCTTCTACATTGGCGCACTGGGCTCCAAGGCGACCGCCGCGGCGAGACACGAGCGGCTGCTGGCTCTCGGGCTGGAGTCGCGTCAGCTCGCACGGCTCGACGCGCCCGCGGGCCTGCCGATCGGCAGCAAGCGGCCGGCCGAGATCGCCCTCTCCATCCTGGCGGGTATCACGGCGGCGCGAAACGCCCTTGCCGGTGGCCTGTGAGTCGCGTCGTCGGAATCCTCTTGGCCGCTGGCGCTGGCCGCCGCTTCGGCGGCAGCAAGCTCCTGGCGCCCTTGCCGGATGGTGAGCCGATCGGGCTGAGATCGGCGCGGGTGCTGATCGCGGCCGGGATCGGGACGGTCGTCGTGACCCGCCCCGGCGATCGCGCACTCGCCGAGATGATGCGGCTTGCGGGGGCGGACGTGGTCGAGAATCCGGCCCCGGACCAGGGGATAGGACTCAGCATCGCGACAGGTGTCGCCGCAGCCAAGGACGCGGACGCCTGGGTGATCGCCCTCGCCGACATGCCCTGGATTCAGCCGAGAACCGTCCGTCGGGTCCTGGCCGCGCTCGAGGCGGGGACGCGGATCTGTGCGCCTAGTCTGGATGGCAGGCGAGGTCACCCGGTCGGCTTTGCGGGGCACTATCGCGAGCAATTGCTCGGCTTGACTGGAGAGGCTGGGGCGCGCCGCATCATCGCGGCCGCAGCTGATCGGCTCCTGCTCATCCCGACCGATGACGCCGGGATCCTCTTGGATGTCGACGTGCCCGAAGATCTGCATCCGGTCCCTGGCGGTTCTCGCGCGTCCTCTGCAGTCCTCGGCTAGGGCCCCTTGCGATCGCAGGCATCGAATGCGGCCCTGACCCAGAGACTAACGGGGAGTCCCGTAGAGTCGGGCGTAGCCCTCGGGATCCATGATCTGGCGGATATCGACGAAGCTCCCGCTCGGCCAGTCCTTGAGCCTGTCGAGGACGGAAACGACGCGCTCGGCGGCAGTCAGTGGCCCGGGCATGGCCTGGGCTCCGCGCGCTTCGCGCAGGCGCAGGAGGGCGGGAAAGCGCTCGGCGTCGGCCTCGTCGCAGAGATGATCCATCATGGGGGTGTCGATGATTCCCGGTGCCAAGGCCGAGATGTGCGTCTGTGCGAGCTCATGGGCGTAGAGCTTGGCGAGCATGTTGAGGGCGGCCTTGGAGAGCGCGTAGCCGCCCCACCCCTTGTTGCCGAGCACCGAGGCGCCCGAGGAGATCATCAGGATCTGCCCGATGGGCCGCTTCCAGGCATGGAGCCAATCCAGGACCGCCTTGTTGGCCCAGAGGTTGACCTCCATGACCTCTTTCAGGTCCTCCAGGGGTGTTTCCGAGAGGTCTCGAATCTCGCCCAGCATGCCGGCATTGAGGATGACGAGGTCGAGGCGCTCGACGTCGGCGAGGAGCCCGCTCAGGGCCGCCGGCAACTGCGCATCGTCGGTGAGGTCGCAGACCGCATCCCGCACCTCTGCCAGGTCGCAGCCGCGCCGGCTGCAGCCATAGACCTGCCAGCCGGATCGACTCAGGTGCTCGGCGAGCCCATGGCCGAGGCCGGAGCTGGTCCCAGTAATGAAAGCCGTCTTCATGGATTCATTGCCCCTGTCGGTGATGTTAGCCGCTTGGCCGCTAGCCACGCAGCAGGCTGCTGTTCAGATCGCGCAGGATCAGACTGCGGAATTTCTTGGCCCTGAGCAGATCGGCGTCCGTCCAGGGCTCGGAGTGTCCGGAGCTGGTCTCGATCCAGCGCTCGAAGGAGGAGCGTGGCGAGAGGGTTGCGCTCTGGCTGTCGAACATGGCGCTCTTGCGCGGGTCGCCCGCCCAATGGACGGTCTGAGGCTGCTCCGGACGCCACCAGAGGAAGGCGCTCTCGGCCTTGTCTTCGCTTTGACCGACGCGAACCGCGAGCAGTCCGCTGGCGCCGGCCGCGAAGACCGCTGCCGGCCTGTAGTGCTGGGATAGGGCGTCGGTGGCGAAGACAGGCTCCTGGTGGTTTTCGCGAAGCCATTGATAGATCGCGCGAACGGCGTCGCTGCTTGGGGCCGCCCCGAATGAATAGATGGCCTTGCCTTCGATCAGGGTTGCGCCGTCGGCGCCAACGAGCGACAGGAGCGACTGGCCGAGTGTCGGTCCGAGGTGGTCAGCGGGGTCGGGGTCGGCCTCTGGCGCGAATGCGCGCCCCGCGTACGCTTGACGGAGTGCCTCCAGCAGGCTGGCGATGTCGTCGTCGCTCTCGCTGACCTCCAGCAGGCGCCGAGTGCTTTGATAGCCGGCGATGGAGAGCGTGAAGACCTGCGCCATCTCGGCGCAGCGCTCCCGAACGGCGAGATGCAGGTTGCGGGGAACGCTGTTGTGGCAGGCGATCAGCCCCCAAAGCTGCCCCGGAAGGATGATGGAAAAGGAGAGCGACGCGGTGACGCCCATGTTCTGGAGGTATTGGATATGAACCGGCGAGACGGCGCGCAGATCCGAGAGGCTCAGGTCGGCGATGGCGCCCTCATTGCCGAGGATGGGGATGCTGGGCGCGTCGACATCCGGGATCTGACGGTGGCGATTGCTGAGATAGAGCTGGCGGGCGATCTGAGGGATGTCCGAGGCGGGATAGCGCAGCCCGAGATAAGGGTCGAGGCCCTCCGCGAGGCTCTCGCTGATGACCTCGCCGCAGCCGTCGGAGCGGAAGCGGTAGATCATGACCCGCTCGAACCCGGTGGCGCTCCGCAGCTCGTCGGCCAGATATTGACACTGGGCGACCCAGTCGTGCTCCGTGTAGGGCATGCGATAGAGCCTGTGCGGCACCAGCCGGTAGGCCTCGCGCTCCAACGCGGGGGGCAGGGCGGCCTCGAGCTCGAGCAGCCAGTTGGAGGCGTTGCAGGATAGCAGCCCGTCTAGGGCTCCGCCGGGACCGGTCGCGAGCTTCGGATAGAGGCGCTTTTGAGGGCTGGGCTGGGTCCAGGCGTCCGATGTCGCGGTGACGTCGGCCAGCTCCGTCTTGGGTGGGAAATGCGGCAGCAGCTCTGCCAATGGGCGGCCGAGCAAGGCCTCTGCCGGCTGCCCGAGCCAGTCCTCCGCGTTGGCGCTGACGAAGCGGATGCATGGATCCCCGACCGGTCCTCCGAGAAGGCACCCGAAAGGCTGGATGGCTTGTGCCCTGTGCAGCTGCTCGCGCTCGCATTCCGCCAGGAAGCCCTGAAGTGATAGCTCGCTCACCGTCTCGGTCCTCTGGTTGTCTCTTTGTCGTCGCTCAGGTTATCCCGCGAGACATGACTCTGACGATACCCTGCCGGCCCTGCCAAATTTTGCCACAGCCGCCACCGAGGCTCTGAAGCCCTCAGTCTCTTGGGACGGCGGCAACCTGTCCTGCGGCGGCTCAGAGGAGCCTAATCCATGGACGGCGTCGGCCGCCCCGTCAGATTGCGCGCGATCGCGTCGATGCTTGACCGCGACTCCGCATCTCCTTTGGTGGTGCCGGCACCTGTCGAGACGGAGTGCCCATGCGCTGTCAGTCGCCCGGCGTCTCGAAGACCCCAATCTGGTTGCCGAGTCGGACCTTGACGGCGCCTGAGCTGTAGCGGCCGGGCTCGAAGATCATGATGAAGAGGGAGCCGCCATAGAGGAAGTGGCCGAGCTCGTCGCCGCGTGTGATGGAGACGGGCGCGCTCAGCGACTTGAGCTTGTCAGTGAAGACGACGGAGCTGATGGTGTTCAGACCCACGGCAACCAGGGCGACATGGCCGTAGCTTCCGGTGTCGATGATGAAATAGCCGCGTTGGAAGTCCTCGAACTGACTGAGCTCGGTGCCATGGGCGCCGACGTCGCCATTGGCCGGGACCCAGGCGGGAAAGTTGTCGTAGCCGAAGAAGGCCCCGCCGACGAGCCTCGCCTCCACCACCTGACCGCTGACCGGGGCGTGATAGTGATGGTAGGTGTTGGGCATGAGCACGCAGGAGAGGGCGGTTCCGCCGACGAAGCGCTCGGCGTAGCGGGACCCGCCGAGCAGCTCCACGATGTTCAGCGCCGCGTTGAACTTGGTCGGGATCTCCGCCTGCAGGTCGGTGATGCGCTGCGGCACGGTATTCATGATGCAGTCGGTCGGGGCCGCGATGACATAGTCGCGCTCGGGCAGGGTTTGCGGCCGGCTCGCCGCCTGGTCCTTCAAGGTGCGGGCGAAGAAGTCGTTGAATGAGGTGAAGCCGCCGTCGGCGCGCGTCGGATCTGGGAGCTGATAATCCTCCCGCTCGATACGGGGATCGGCCAGCCACTCGGCGACCTTGGCCGCGGAGGCCGCGCTGTCCATGAAGGCGCCGCGCTCGCGCACGAAGCCTTGGGTGATCTCGCGTCCTGGGCTCTGCTGGACGAAGGCGACCCCGTACTCGTTCCGATAATAGAACTGCGCGAATTCTTTGATGTAGCGCAGTCCGTCGTCATGTGAGCCGCTGACTTCCGGTAGGAAGGTGCACCAGCGGGCGAAGAAATCCGCCATGGCGTGGATGTCCCGGCCTTGCCAGGGGTTCGGACCTGTTGTGTCCGGCATCGGCTGTACGTTGGCGAGTGCCCGGTCGGTCAGGGCGCGGAAGGCGGCATCCTCCTCATAGGTCGCCAGCAGTTGGTCGATCGCACCCTGGCAGGGGCTGTCGGCTGCGGCCACTCCCCATCCTGACCAAAGGACGGCGACGAGCAGAAGCGCTGCTTCGAGACGGGGGCCTGGTTTCATGGGGGGCGCTCCTGTTCGGGGTGGGTCTTGGTCCGCTGCCTTTGGGCTCAGTGTAGATGGCAGGCTCGCGATGGGGGTAGGGCGGGGAGGCGTCGGCGCGACCAATGCTTGGTGAAAACGCCCGATCGGTCAGAGGCCTGGCCCCGGTCTCAGGGTAAGTCATTCGCGAGCTCGATGCGCTCGGCGAGCACTGGACGCTTTGCGCGACGGACGACAGCGAGCGAGCCAGATTCCGGGCTCGCCCTGCTTCTCGCGGGGCCGGAAGGCGGCAAGGAGGCGTCCACCTGGTCGGCGAACTGGGCGTCCTTGCCCCCCCTCCCAGTCGCAGCCGACCACCAGGTTCTCGGCGTTGAGGGTCAAGGCGGTCTTCGATTCGTTCAGCGAGCCAGCGGCGACCAGCCGGTTGTTCTCCGCATCGCGAAAGACGGCCCACTGCTCGTGGGCATAGCCGTCGACGCCGACCACGAGACGGACATGTCTCTGATGCTTGATCAGCGCCGTGAAGCCCTGGGAGGCCACGGCCAGGGAGGTGGAGGTGAAGTACCCGGCAACCCGGTCGTAGCACACCGACGCGCGCAGCGCCGGGATGTAGACGTCGTGCAGGATGTCGCACGCGGTGCTGCGGTCCCAGGCCTGCCAGACCGAGTTGGAGAGACAGGGGGTCGAGGACTGGTCGCTCATCTGGGCATCCCTGCGCCGATGTGCCGCATCCCGGTCTACGCGTGGTCGGCCGGCGTGCCATCAGTGCCTCGGGAGCCATCATCCAGATAGTTCCGCACCGCATCGACGAAGTCCTCGGCCTGAGAGAGCAGCTCGCGTGCATCCGCGGACTCAACCGAGCCGCCGGTGTAGTCCGCCAGCAGCCGAACCTCCTCCGCGCGATTCAGCATCCGTCCCAGCGCCTTTGGCAACCGACCGGGCTTGACCAACTGGAGCCCGAAGGCAGCGATGAGACCGCCGTGGGTCTTGGTGGTCTCGAGCTCGACCTCGTTGGCGAGCGCGGCCCGCGCGGCATCGAACATGGCGTAGTAGGCGCGGTTGCAGGCCCCGTCCGTGTCTCCGGCATCGAGCAACAGGCGAGCCGACGCCAAGGCCCGGTCGGCCTTCTGCATCAGCGCTGCACGGTCGTTCGGCTTGGTCACAAGCGCAGACCCTCGCGGGCGATGTTCTTCAGCAAGCGGGGATTGGCGTAGTGATCCGGGTCCGCCCACTCGTCTTCCCAGATGGGCAGGGGTTGGATGCGAATGCCGGTCTCCAGCAGAACGTCGAAGGCCTCGTCGGCCATCGCGAGCTTGGTGGGCAGCAGGCGCTGGTGATCGCCGCGCAGCAGTACGGCAACATCGGCGTCGCTGTCGCGGGTGTGATCGCCGCGGGCGCGACTGCCGAACAGCATCAGGTCCAGCACGTCGTACTTGGCCGTGATCCGCTGGGCGAACAGGCGCAGAGCCTCCGAGGTGGCGGTGTCGAGCGTTGGAGCATTGTCCAGCATCGTCATACGTCTTCGCAGTTTAGAAGATTCACCACAGCGGACACAGAGATCACAGAGTTGAAGAGTGGATTGGTCCAGTTATTTTTCACCGTTCTCTGTCTTCTCTGTGCTCTCTGTCCTGATGCAGGCGATGGGGCGGAGGGCTTGGCGCTTTTCCGACTGTTCGCGGAGGCTTTGCGGGGTCTCTGGATTTGCCGGGTCTCGAGGCGGGCGTCCAGGTCCCAGCCGAGCCGGCAGGGATCTGAACACCCGAGATTGGATCAACCCCCACCGATCAGCGCCGGCAGCGCGGGTGGGTCTGGATGTCCTGCGAGGAATCCACGCGCCCACTAACCGCGATCACCTGCAGACACTGCCCGGTGGCGTCGCTGTACCAAACCGAGCCATAGCCATCGCGGCCCGACTCGAAGGAGTCGACCTGACGGAAGCCCTTGATGCGTAGCTGGTTTTCCGCTCCGTCGTCGGCGGCCCCAACGAGGCGGGTATACCAAGTGTCGCTCTGCCCGCTCATCGCGGAGCCGGAAGGCGGCGCGGCAGTGCTTCCAGACTCATAGCTGCCTGTCGAGCCGCAGCCGGATAGCGCAAGCGCGGCGGCAGTGCCGAGCGCGGCGAGGTGAAACACGCTTTTCATCTCGGTCTTTTCCCTAGCTCTTGGGTGTCTTGGAGGCTTGATGTCTTGTAGATCGAGCGGGTGAGTGGAGTCCGGCGGCATCAGCCCCCAGTGATCACTGCATCCGGGAAGCGGAAGAAACCGCCGTCGGAGGCCGTGATCGTCCACCTGTCGCCGTCCCGTGTCGCCTGCAGCGGGGTGCCGTCGCGGGTGGTGAATTCGCCCTTCGAGAAGGTCAGCACGCGATAGGCGGGCTTCGTCTCCCTGGCGATGTTAGAGATCCAGATCTCGGCGCCGCCCGATCCGTCGCGAACGACACGCCAGCCGCACGCCTCATTGAAGCTCGCACGGCCCGCCGAGCAGGGCATGGTGCCGCCGGCGTCGTAGTCCGCCGGCCCCATGTCGATCTGGGCGCTCTCGGTCGAGCCGGCATTGTAAGAGGGCGATCCTCCGCAGCCGGCGAGCACCGCGCTGAGCGCGAGGGCGGAAGCGAAAGTCGAAGGCGCACGTTTATCAATCATGTCGGACTTCTCTGTTGCCGCAAGGAAGGCATTTGGCTGCGCTCGGTTTGGGGCCAGGTCCTGTCGACCGCGTCGCAGCTCGGGGCGTCGCGGATCCGCCCTCTCTCCGCGCGCAATCAGCTGCTCGGAACATCTGCCAGCGCCGCCCAAACGCGGGGGGAAATGGGGCTAGATGACCGCATTGCAAACACAAGGCGTTTGGTCGCCTGCCGGGATTCCCTACCCGTAGCGCTACGGATACCCACTTAAATCCGTTTGCAATATCAGCTCGGGAGAATCTGAAAAGCCTCGCGTTTTAGACTTGGTCACGACGCTGCCTTGCGTAAGTGAGCTCGCCCTCCCAAAGGCTGTCGGCACGACGACTTTTTTCGAGAGGATCCGGACTGGCTATGACCCAACGTATCACCCGCAAACGTATCACCCGCAAACCTGCATTGCTTCGCCTGGCTGCCTTGAGCGCGGCCCCGCTGTATCTGACCTCGCGCGACTTGGCGTCCGAGATCGTCAAGGAGATCCAGGACCTCCAACCTGGTGAGTTCACCTGGCATCCGGAGCGCTCGCCGAAGGGGGGCGTGGCCGTGGTGGTCTGGATCCCGGAGCAGCTGGTGCATGTTTACCGCAACGGGATCCGGTCCTCGACCTACAACAACGCGCCCATGCCGAATATGAATCGCCTCACCTGGGACGGCATCGCCTTGCATGCGGGCAAGCTGCCGGGCTATCCCGCCTCGCACGGCTGCGTGCGCCTGCCCCTGGCGTTCTCCAAGAAGCTGTGGACGGTGACGCACCTCGGCACGCCCGTCATCGTCGCCGGCAGCCACAGCGATCCCTGGGAGCTAACCCATCTGGGCATGGTGCTCGGGGCCTACGCCGAAGAGGAGCTCGAGCAGGCCGTCGCCGGCTTGGAGGGCAAGCGCCATCCTTCCGATTGGGAGGCGGCCGAGGAGTATCCGGTCACCACGGTGGTCGCTTCCACGGCCGACCGCAAGATAGACCTCCTTCAGACCGGCTGGTCGCTAAGGGTTGCGCGGATTGCAGCCGAAGCGGGTGCGATGGCTCCGCCCATTCCGGCCGAAACCATCACCAAAGGACGTGCTGTTGAACCGCAAAGCGGCCAAGGGCGCAAAGGATCTCAACGCACCGAGGAGTCGGTTTGGCTCGCCCGGCAGGTGAGTGCTGCACTCCAGTCGAGCCCTTGCCCCGCTTCGCGTCCCTTGGGCCTTTGCGGCTCGATTCGCCAATTCTAGATTCACCGAGGCCTGTGCCATGCGAGCTCCAAAGCGCTTGTTGTCCCTAATGATGTTGCCGCTGCTGCTCGGCGCGGCGACAGTCACTCCGCAGGCATCCGACCAAGCGCTAGAGGACGGGACGGCGCAGCCTGACGCCCAGGCGCCAATCGTCGCGACCGTGCTCGGCGAGGAGGTGCGCGCCGAGGACGCGGAGGCGATGCAGCAAATTGTGCTGAGCAGGCTGTTCGATCGTTATGCCGAGCGCCAGGGAATCGAGGTCACGGACGCCGAGATCGACGCCTTCGTCGAGGACATGCGCCGCGGGATGCGCGCCAAGGGTCTGACGGCCGAAGACGACCTCTCACCGGAGGAGGCCGCGCAAGTCGAGACGATGCGTCGAGACATGGCGCGCTCGATGATCCGTCAGTGGAAGCTGAACCGCGCCCTCTATCGCCAGTACGGCGGCCGCATCATCTTCCAGCAGCCCGGCCCCGAGCCTCTGGACGCCTATCGGCAGTATCTCGAGGAGCGGCAAGCCGCCGGCGACTTCAGGATCCAGGATGCCCAGCTAGAGGCGCAGTTCTGGCGCTATTTCACCGACGATGGGATCCACAGCTTCTACACGCCTGGCAGCGAAGCCGAGGCGAAGGCATTCGAGCGTTCGCCGTGGGAGCGGTCGACGGTCGGCGGTGAATGATTCGTCTCGCGCTTTACTCTTGACGCCAATGGAGGATCGATCGACATGCGAGCATCTCCGCACCTGTTGATGATGCTGGTCTGCATCCTGGGGATCACGGCGCCGGCCGACGCCCGATCCACTGGTGCCATGCTCGATGCCTGCGCGCGGGTCGGGAAGTCCTTTTTCCGCGAGGGTCAGGCGCGCACCGAGATGAAGTACAACGGCCAGCGCGTCGATGGCACGCACGCAATCAATGGCGACATCTTTCTCGAGACACGCAAGGAGTCCTTTGCCTGCTCGTTCGATCGGGGCGGAGGGCGAATGGTTGAATTCTTCGCCGAAGGCCGGCTGCAGAACGCCTATCTCCCTGGCGGCGGCGCTGACGCGAGTGGAGGAGACATGGTCAGGGTGCCCGACGTTGGGGCCGGCGACGTGCTCAATGTCAGAAGCGGTCCGGGCACCAATTACCGGATCCTGGGCGCGCTCGGCAACGGCGACTCGGTTTACAGGCTCCGCTGCAAGGGGCAAGGCCGATCGCGCTGGTGCGAGATCGAGATGCGCTCGGACATGCGCGAGCGGGGCTGGGTGAATGCGCGCTACCTGCGGGAAGGCGCCGCCGTTCAACAGCCCAGTCCGCCGCCTGCCGGTCAGGGCGGGACCTCGACGGAGCGGGTGCGCTTCAAGCCCGGGACGAGCGGCGCCGAGCTGAGCGGGTCGCTCATGCCCGGCGAGTCGCGTCGTTACCTGCTGCGCGCGTCGAACGGACAGGATCTGCGTGCGCGCTTGGATGCGGGCGGACCTGATCTCTACTACCAGATCTTCAACCCCGACGGATCCTTCTTGCTTGAGCAGGTGGGCGCTGCGCAAGCCTACCGGGGACAGCTTTGGCAGTCGGGGGATCACGTCGTCGAGGTCATCAACCGCGGCAATCGCCCCCGGTCATACCAGATACGTTTGCGTGTCCGGTGATGGGGGGAGAGCCGGTCGGCTCGATTTCCCAAGATCAAATTCGTCCATGCAAGGGGATCAATCGTGAAAGCAATCGCAGCGACGCTGGGTATTTTCTTGTTGGCGGGCGCGCCGGTTCTGGCCGACGACATCCGAACCGAGCGCGTCCAGTTCAAGAAGGGTGCGAGCAGCGCGACCGTCGAGAGCTCGATCAAGGGCTATGAAGGCGTGGACTATGTGCTGGGCGCCCGCAAAGGTCAGTCCATGAACGTCAGCATGGCCACCAGCAATACGGCCAACTATTTCAATATCCTGGCGCCAGGAAAGGACAACGAGGCGATGTTCATCGGCTCCACATCTGGCAATCAGTCCGAAGGGACGCTGCCCGCCAGCGGCGACTACAAGATCCGTGTCTACCTCATGCGCAGCGCCGCGCGCCGGGGAGAGGTGGCCGCTTATCGTCTGGAGATGATCATCGACGACTGATCGGATCGCATTGACCTGATCCGGCATTTTCGGCCAATCTCGGGCCCATCCCGAGTCTCGATGGGTCCATGTCATGTCCAGCAAGAAGCCCAGTGTCTCCTTAGCCCTCGGCAGCGGTGGTGCCCGTGGGCTGGCCCACATCGGCATTATCGAGTGGCTGGAGGAGCACGGCTACCGCATCGCGTCGATCAGTGGTGCCTCCATGGGGGCGCTGGTTGGGGGGATTCATGCGGCGGGCGAGCTGGAAGCCTATAAGCGCTGGGTTTGTGCGCTCAATCGGGCAGACGTGCTGAGATTCCTGGATTTCGCCTTCAGCGGCGATGGGCTGCTCAAGGGCGATCGGATCATGGATACGCTCAAGGCCATGGTCGGCGATCGGGAGATCCAGGACCTGCCCGTCAGCTACACGGCGGTGGCGACGGACATCGACCGGCAGCGTGAGGTCTGGATCTCCGAGGGGCCATTATTCGACGCCATCCGTGCATCCATTGCCGTTCCCGGCGTCTTTACCCCGCACGAGTATCAGGGAATGACGCTGGTCGACGGCGGCCTGCTCAATCCGGTCCCCATTGCGCCGACGTTCAGGGACTTCACGGATCTGACCGTTGCGGTGAACTTGAACGCCATGACGGTGCGTATCCCGACAAAGCTGCAGAAGCAAGTGCAGCAACGTGGCCGGGAGTCTTCCGATGAGCGCAGCTATCAGGACAGAATTCGTCAGTTCCTGGATGCGATCAGTGACAATTTCGGCGGGGGAGGTGCCCAGAAGCTGGGTGTCTTCGAGCTGACGACGCGGTCATTCGAGACCATGCAGAACGCCATTGCGGCGACCAAGGTGGCGGCGTATCACCCGGATGTGCTGATCGATGTGCCGCGCGACTCCTGCGCCGCACATGAGTTCCATCGCGCCCGCGAGGTGATCGAGCTGGGGCGCGGTCTGGCCGAATTGGCCATGGGGGCGCATGACTGAGCGTTCGAGCAGGACATCGTCTCAGTGCGCCGCCGCGCGCATGGCCTCTTCGCGCGTGTAGAAACGTCCGTCGCGGATGAACCCGGAGATGACGCCGGGCTCGAGCTCGGCGACCTTGCCCTTGCTGTCGCGCGTGCGAATCCACTGGTCGGGCAGGCCGTCGAGGACATGGACAGGTGCGAGACGGCCGTCACTGAAACGTGACAGCGCACACTCGCCATTGCGGCTGTTCAGGTATCCCGGGCGGAAGCCGAGCGATTTGTTGTTCTGGCTGACGCCCTCTGTGTTCGCATAGAGCAGGTTTTCGTCACGAAGTGACATTTCGCTCAGCACGCCCCGCATCCGGCGCGCGCGCTCCCGGTCTTGTTGATCATGGCTGATCGGCTGCTCTTGGATCTGCTCGATGTACATATCTTCGCTCCCTAGCTCGGTTGGCGAATGGCGGTCTTTGCCTACACCGCAGCATCACTCATGCCATTCTTTTCGAGAGGCTTTGCGGTGGATGCTGCGCGGCATCTGTCTTTCTCTGGCACGACCGGCAGCGCCTTGGTGTCGCGCTGAGGGCTTGCCTCCAAGGGGCTGAAGCGCGCCCTTGTCCACCCGCAGTTTCTCGAAGTCTCACCTTGTGAAGCCTCTCCTAGGGTATCGGCAGATTGCTCCCTTCCAGAACCCGTCTCAGCACGAAACTGGAGTGAACGCCTGAAACACCTTCCAAACGTGTGATCTTGTTCAAGAGAAAGTCCTGGTAGGCATCCATGTCGCGGACGACGACCTTGAGCTGATAGTCCGCCTCCCGGCCGGTGATCAGCAGGCATTCGAGCACTTCCGGCATGTCCTTGACGGCGGCATCGAAGCGCTCGAAGCGCTCGGGGGTGTGTCTGTCCATGGAGATGCTGAGAATCACCATGAGGCTCAATCCGAGCTTCTGAGCGTCCAGAGTGGCCCGATAGCCTGTGATGAGGCCGGCCTCTTCGAGCGCGCGAACCCGTCGCAGGCAGGGCGAGGGGGAGAGGCCGATGCGGTCCGCGAGCTCCTGGTTGCTGATACGGCCGTCCTGCTGAAGCTCGGCGAGGATGCGGCGGTCGTAGCGGTCGATCTTCACTGAGTCCTCCTGATGAAGCGCTCATGCGCCATGCGGTTGCCGGCTGGGCAGGGTCCGCTGCAGCTCTGATGCTGTCTAGCCAAGTTAATTTAGCAGAATCTTGCTCAAATGATGTGAATGGCGCCCTTATTGGCAATCACCTGCCGCGCGACCTTGCGTAAGCTTTCAACCGTCGGCTTACCGGCCGGCACTCAGGCAAGCGCCCACAAGGCGTGCGTCGACCAGGCTCCCAGTCCCAACCAGGAGAGGAGCGGATCCGGCCTGACCAAGGCGGCGGAACAAAGAGACCCCAGACGCCAGATGCCTTCGCGGCATCGCTGCGTCTCGGAGCTGGAAGGCTTGGACCTTCTGGCTCCCGATGCTTCAACCTAGATTCGGCAATTGGAACCGCAAAGGCGTGAAGGACAGGAGGAAAACAGAGGCTTGCATCGCCGCCTCGCCTCAGCCTCTGACTGAGCATCGCGGCCTTGATCGTCACTTGGACCTGTAGGGTGGACGAGCGAGAGCGAAGTCCACCGAATCCCGCGCCGGCGTTGGTGGGCTGCGCTAGTCCACCCTGCGGCGGGACGCCGGGACAATCGATGGTCGACGCCAGCATCGCTTCGCAGACAAGGTATTGAAATCCTTTGTGATCTTTGCGGCCCAACTGCACCCATTAGGTTCAACGGCTTACAGACACCTTGAAAGACCGACCCAGGGAGAGCCCCATGAGCAGCTTCGACCACCGCAGATACCGCCCTGGCCCGGTGGTGGATTTACCCAATCGCCAATGGCCGAACAAAACCGTCCAAGCCGCGCCCATCTGGGCTAGCGTGGACCTTCGCGATGGGAATCAGGCCCTTTTCGAGCCGATGAGCGTGGCTCAGAAGCGGCGGCTTTGGGGACTGCTCGTCAGGCTCGGCTTCAAGGAGATCGAGGTGGGTTTTCCGGCGGCGAGTCAGCCGGACTACGATTTCGTGCGCTGGCTGATCGAGGAGGACCAGATCCCGGAGGACGTCACCATTCAGGTCCTGGTCCAGGCGCGCGAGGAGCTGATCCGGCGCACCTATGAGGCACTGCGCGGTGTGCGTCAGGCGATCGTGCACGTCTACAACTCGACCTCCCCGGCCCAGCGCGACTGGGTCTTCGGCCAGGGCAGGGAAGGCGTCAAGGCCATCGCACGCCAGGGCGCGGTCTGGGTGCGGCAGATGGCGGCCGAGTATCCGCAGACGCGCTGGACCTTCCAGTACTCGCCGGAGAGCTTCACCGCGACCGAGATGGACTATGCGGTCGAGGTCTGCGATGCGGTGCTGGACGTTTGGGAGCCGACGCCCGAGCGCCCCTGCATCATCAATCTGCCTGCGACCGTGGAGGTATCCAGCCCGAACGTCTTCGCCGATCAGGTCGAGTATTTCGCGACCCACATCCGTCGGCGAGAGGGGATCCTGCTCTCCGTGCATACGCACAACGATCGCGGTGGCGCCGTGGCCGCGGCGGAGCTGGCGATGCTGGCCGGGGCGGACCGGGTCGAGGGCACCTTGCTGGGGAATGGCGAGCGGACCGGAAACGCCGATCTCTTGACGCTGGCGATGAATCTCTACAGCCAAGGGATCGATCCCGGACTGGACCTGAGCCAGCCCGACGAGATCATCGAGGTCTGCACCCAGTGCACGGGTCTGCCGGTCCATCCGCGGCATCCCTGGGTCGGCGAGCTGGTCTACACGGCCTTCTCCGGGAGCCATCAAGACGCCATCCGCAAGTGTCTGGCGCGTCAAGGCGATGACACCGCCTGGCAGGTCGCCTATCTGCCGATCGACCCGCAGGACGTCGGCCGCAGCTATCAGGCGGTCATCCGGGTCAACAGTCAGTCGGGAAAGGGCGGCGTTGCCTTTGTGCTGGAGCGCGAGTACGGCCTGGTGCTGCCGCGCTGGATGCAGGCCGAGCTGGCCAGACTGGTCCAGCGCGAGACCGAGGCGCGCGGCGGCGTCATGGACGCGGCCAGCATTCGCGCGGTCTTCGAGCGGTCATTCATTGTGGACCAGACCCCGGATCGTCTGCTCGGCTACAGCCTGGACCGCAACGGACATGACCGTATCCAGGTGCGGATCCGTGGGGCCGAGGGGGTGAGCATGCTGCATGGCGAAGGGCAGGGCGCCATCGCCGCCTTCGTGGACGCCTGGACGCGCTGGAGCGGTCGCCGGCTCAGCGTCCTGGACTACCAGGAGCATGCGATCGGCGAGGGAACGGATGCGGAGGCGGCGGCCTATGTCCGGCTGGAGGTCGACGGCGAGCGTGTCGCGGGCGCGGCCATCGATGGAGACACGGTTGCGGCCTCGCTGCGGGCCGTCATCTCCGCCCTGAATCGGGCGCGAGCCGCGACAGCGCAGGCCGCCTGACGCGGGGGCGGTCAGGGTCGGCAGGGATGCCTCGGCCCGATCCAATGCGATCGCTCAAGCGAAAACCACGACCTGCTCCACAGCGTGACGATTCGATTTCAGGGATACTCAGGCCCTGATCTCAATCGGTATGCTGTAAAGCCTCTCGCTCCCTCAATGATAAAGAAGATCGCTATCGACCAGCTGCAGGTCGGCATGTATGTGCACGATCTCAACTGCGGCTGGATGGACCACGGCTTCCTGCGCAGCCAGTTCGCGGTGAAATCTCCCGAGACCCTGCAGCAGATTCGGCGCACTGGGACGCGCGAGCTCTATATCGACACGGAGAAGGGTGCCGATGCTTCACCGGCGCCGAGCGAAGCCGAGGTCATCGCCGGACTGGAGGGCGGGCTGGGCGAGATCGCCCAAGACGAGCATCCCGACGCGCGACCTGTCTCCCTGGCCCAGGAGCGCGCTCAGGCGAAGCGTATCCATGGCGAGGCCGTCAATCTGGTTGCTGGCCTCATGGAGGACGTGCGGCTGGGGCGGCAGATCGATCTGGAGCGGACGCAGCCGGTCGTTGGCGCCATGGTCGGCTCGATCTTCCGCAATCCGAACGCACTCATGGGACTGGCACGCATCCGGCGCATGGATCGCTACACCTTCGAGCACTCGGTCAATGTCTCCGTGCTCATGGTCTCATTCGCGCGCAGCCTGGAGCTCGACCAGAATCTGATCCATGAGATCGGCATGGGGGCCTTGCTGCACGATATCGGCAAGATCCTGGTCCCGCCCGAGATCCTAAACAAGCCGGGCAAGCTGACCGACGCGGAGTTCGTCGTGATGCGCAATCACGTGGTCCACAGCCGTGACACGCTCGCGAAGATCCCGGGCTTTCCGCCGGCCGCCCTGGCGGTCGCCGCGGAGCACCATGAGCGCGCCGATGGCAGCGGCTATCCGGGCAAGAAGGATCTCAAGGGGATCAGCCTCGCGGGAAAGATGGCTTCGATCGTCGATGTCTATGACGCCATCACTTCAGATCGGGTCTACCACAAGGGGATGGAGCCGCATCAGGCGCTTCGTAAGCTGCTGGAATGGAGCGCGCATCACTTCGATCCGCAGTTGGTCCAGCAATTCGTTCGCTGCGTCGGCATCTATCCGGTGGGGACCCTGGTGATGCTCGAGAGCGGGCGACTGGGGGTGGTCCTGGAGACCGGCCGGGAGGAGCTGTTCCATCCCGTGGTTCGTGTTGTGATGGATGCCAAGCACCGCCGCTATCTGCCGGTCGAGGATCTCGATCTCGCGCGCCAGCCCAAGGGGCGTCCAGATCGCATCCTCAGTGCGGAGTCGCCGCAACGGTGGCGGATCGAGCCCGAGGAGATTCTGCAGATGCCGCTCCGGTAGCGAGACGCGATTTGGCCTAAGGGCCAAGCAGCCCGTTTCTGGCGATCTGCGGGGCTCGGCAGGGGGATGGTCGTGTGTGGGGGGAGTCTGGTCGATCGGCGCGCTGTCCTTGCACGGTCGCGGTGGATTCTGTCGGGACGTCCCTGTCCCTGCTCGGCAGCGTTGCGGAGAGACTCGACTAGCGGGCGGAGGCCGCCAAGCCGGAGTCCTGCGGGACAACGCTGAAGGCGTTGCTCATGATGCGCGGGAGCCGCTGCAAGATCTCGGGATGATCCGTGAGCACGACGACGGTTGCGCCAATGCGCTGCAGTTGCTCGTTGAGCAGCCAGAGCAGCGCCATCCCGGAGTCGAACACACGCTCTAGCTCGGTCAAGTCCAGTATGCAGGTTCTCAGCGTGGAAGGGATCTTGAGAAAGAGCTGACAGACTTCTTGCGTGATCGTGAGATCCAGATCACCATGAAACGAAAGGTCGAGCCGATCCTCGCTCTCGATAAACGACGTAATCATCGGCATGACTGCCTTACCTCCTGTGGATTTGCCGATCACCGGTCGTGCCGGCTCTCGACAGTCGCGCTCGGTGTCTTCGAGCACCCAGTGCGTCCTAAAATCGCCTGGGCTTTATTATGGACCCATTGATCGGGCATCGCCCAGTGCTTTCCTAGGAGCCTTTCGCCGTAAACCAATGGCCATCCCTTGGCAGGCGCCCCCAATTCTCCAATTATAACGGAAATGGAACATTTCCCAAGTCCGTACGATTACTCACGCGGCGTGCGCCTTTCACACTTCTTGCGGATTCGAGGGCGCTGTTGCTGCTTTGCTCGGTCACTTTCGAGGGGGGAAGTAGGTCCTACTTGGAGGGGAGCTGCAGGACCTCGATCGGTTCGATACCCCAGCGGCCGGGCAGCTCGGCGCCCATGATTCGCTCTTCGGATCCCGGGGCGAGCTTCGAGAGGTCGAGGTCTTGGATGCTCAAGTAGCGCTTCTGAGTGTCCATCACGATGCGGACGACTGGGTGGAAGGGCCCCTCCTTGCCGGACTCGATCACGACGCCGAGCCGGTCGCTGTGCAGGCGGACCAGGGTGCCGACTGGATAGATGCCGACGCAGCGGATGAAGTGCTGGACCAGCTCTGGGTTGAAGTGATACCTGCTCCACTCGAGCAGTTTGCGGAGGGCCTCGTGCGGCTCCATCGCCTTGCTGCTGTAGATGCGCTCCGAGGTGATGGCATCGTAGACGTCGACGATGGCGGCCATCTGGCCGTAGCGGCTGATCTGGTCGCCCTTGCGCTGGTTGGGGTAGCCGCTACCGTCCATGCGCTCATGATGCTCGGCGATGATCGCCAAGGCAATCTTGGGGATGTCCGGCATGCTGGCGGCGGCACGGAAGCCCTGGGCGACATGCTCGCGCATCTGGGTAAGCTCGGTCTCGGTGAGGCGTCCCGGCTTGTTCAAGACGGAGATGGGCAGATAGGTCTTGCCGATGTCGTGGAGGAGACCGCCGATTGCCAGGTCGCTCAGGACGTCGCGGTCGAGTCCGAGCGTTTGCCCGAAGGCGACCAGAAGGGTCGAGACATTGACGCCATGCTCGAGCTGATAGCGCCCCAGGCGGCGAACGCGCGAGTAGCCCATGAGGGCATCCGGGTTGCGACAGACCGAAGCGACCAAGTCGTCCGCCAAGGGCCGAACGTGCTCAAGGCTCAGCGGCCGTTTCGCGCGGATATCGGCGGTGAGTCCGCTCAGCAGTCCAAGCGCCTCGTTTTGGATGCGACGGGCATGGAGACGCTCTTCCGCGAGCGAGACCGCGTGCTCTTCGGACGGATTTTCCTCGGCGGCCACCTGGGCCAGGTCTTGCTCCAGGGCCTCTTCGACCTCGAGCTCCGTCGGGGCCTCGGAGACATCCAGTCCACGCTCAGTGTCGATATAGAGGTCGCGAATGCCGATGTCGCGGATACGCGCAAGGGCTTCGTCGCCCTTGACCAGGAAGCGATTGCGGATGAACCCATGGTCCATCCAGCCGCAGTTGAGGTCGTGCACATACATGCCGACCGCAAGCTGCTCGACCCCGATCTTCTTGATCATGACCTGACCTCTCGAGGCGGTGCCTGCCGGCAGGATGCCGAATTCCTCGCCATCATCCGCTCGCCCAGCCTAGCATCTCGCTCGCGTGGTCACGTGTGCGCGCGGTGATCTCGGTGCCGCCGAGCATGCGGGCGATCTCGTCGACGCGGGTCGCCTCGTCGAGCGGCTCGATACGGGTATGGGTTTCTCCGCCGACCGCCTCTTTGCGCACGCGCAATTGCTGATGCGCCTGGGCCGCGACCTGCGGCAGGTGGGTGACGCATAGCACCTGGCGCGCGTCGCCGAGCCGCCGCAGCAGACGGCCGACGATCTCGGCGACGCCGCCGCCGATCCCGACGTCGACCTCGTCGAACACCAATGTTGGCACAGTGCCGCACTCGGCCGTCGCAACCTGGATCGCAAGGCTGATACGCGAGAGCTCGCCGCCAGAGGCGACCTTGGCTAGCGGCTGCATCGGCTGTCCCGGGTTGGCGCTGACGAGGAGCTCGACACGCTCCAGTCCAGCCGCGCCGACGCGCTCCTCGGCGAGTGCCTCGAGCTCGATGCTGAGCCGCCCGCCGGCCATCCCGAGCTGCTGCATGGCTTCGGAAACGGTCTCGGCGAGCCGCTCGGCCGCGGCGCAGCGCTCCGCGCTGAGCTTGCGGGCATGCTCCATGAAGGTCTTCCAGGCCGCGTCGCGACGCTGGCGCAGGTCGCCGAGCGTGACCCCCGCCTGCTCCAGGCGCTCCAGCTCGGTCTGACGCTCCGCCAGCAGCTCCGGGAGCTGGGCGGGAAAGACGCGGTGCTTGCGCGCCAGGTCGTGGACCTGCGCCAGGCGGCTCTCGACCTCTTGAAGCGCGGCGGGATCCAAGTCCAGCCCGTCGAGATAGTGACGCAGCCCGGCGGCCGCCTCGCCGACATGGATGCTGGCCGTCTCGAGCAGATCACGGCTTTCGCCGAGCCCGGGGTCGATGGTGGCCAGCTCGGTGATCTCGGTGGTCGCGAGCCCGAGCTGGTCGGCGATGGCGGGCTCGCCCTCGGAGAGCAGCTGGAGGATGCCGCCCGCGGTCTCCTGCAGCCGGCCGAGGTGGCTGAGCCGGCGCTGCTCCTGGTCGAGCTGCTCGATGTCCTCGCCCGACATGCCGAGTGCGCCGAGCTCCTCGACTTGAAAGCGCAGCAGCTCCAGGCGATCGGCGCGGTCCTGGCTCGCCGCCTCCAGCTCCGCGAGCTGGTGATCCAGGTCGCGATAGGCGCGAAATGCGCTCGCCGTCGCCGTGGCCCTGTCGGCATGGCCGCCATAGGCATCCAGGAGGTCGCGCTGGGCGTTCGCCCGCAGGAGCGATTGATGCGCGTGCTGTCCGTGGATGTCGATCAAGAGGTCGCCGAGCGCGCGCAGCTGCGCGCCGGAGACGGCGCTCCCGTTGATGAAGGCGCGGGAGCGCCCCGCGCGCACGATGCGTCGGCGGATGATGCACAGACCGTCATCGTCCAGACCCTGCTCGATGAGCCAGGCGCTGGCGGCTGGCGCCGCGCCGAGGTCGACCTCGCAGAGGATCTCGGCCCGCTCGGAGCCCGCGCGAATCATGGACACGTCGGCCTTGTCGCCGAGCACCAGACCGAGCGCGTCGATCAGGATGGACTTTCCGGCACCGGTTTCGCCTGTGAGGGCGGTCATGCCGCGGCGACAGTCCAGCTCCAGGTGACTGACGATCGCCAAATCCCTGACCTGCAAATGTGTCAGCATGGCTTGGCTCTTCTCGAATTGTGGCCGCCCCAGTGCAGCTTGGCGCGCAGGATCTCGTAGTGGTCGTGCCCCTTGGGATGCAGCAGATGGACCCGATCCGGGTGGCGCGCGACGAGCACACGCTCATTTTCCGCCAGCCGCAGGTCGGTCTGGCCGTCGCAGGTGACCTGGACGTGGCCGACGTCATGGGCGTGTATGCGAACCTCGATCTGCCGGTCGCCGGGCACCACGAGGGGGCGGTTGCTCAGATCGTGCGGGCAGATCGGCACCAGTAGGATGGCGTCCAATGCGGGGTCGACCAAGGGTCCGCCCCCAGAGAGCGCGTAGGCGGTCGAGCCGGTCGGCGTCGCGATGATGAGTCCGTCTGAGCGCTGTGCGCTGACGAAGGCGCCATCGATGTAAATCTCCAGCTCGATCATGCGCGCCGTGTTCCACTTGTGGATGGCGACGTCGTTCAATGCCGCGTGCGGCGCACCGGCGCCGTCCGGACCCATGATGCGTGCGCTCAGCATGGAGCGTGTGTCGGAGATCAGCTCGCCGGCGAGGGTCTGATCGACCGCGGATGCGATGTCTTCCGGGGAAACGTCGACGAGGAAGCCGAGACGCCCGAGATTGATACCCATGAGCGGGACGCCGAACGCCGACATGCTGCGTGCCGCGTGGAGCAGTGTGCCGTCGCCGCCGACCACGATCACCAGCTCGCAGCGCGTGCCGATCTCATCGATGGTCTGCGCCCTGGCAATGGGAGCATCTAATAGGTGTGCGCTCTCCGCATCCAGCAGGACTTGGAGGCGGTGGGCGTTCAGGTGCTGCAGCAGCTGGCGCAGGGTCGCGCGCACGCGCTCGGGGTCACCTTGCTTGGCGATGATGCCGACGGTGGAGAAGGGCGGCATGAATGCTATCTACCGTGAAACACTCGGCGTTGGGTGGCTCCCCCAATCCTTGGATCTCCGCCAGCTTGTGGCGCGGAGAGGATCGGCAGGCTGGGCGTTGGTCGATCCTAGGATCTTACCCGATACGCTGACGCTTGCTAATCCTGCCGCAGGCTCGCGAGATCGGCTCCTGTCCGGATCGGGCGGTCGATCCGGCTCGCTCGGCTGCTCGGAAACATTGCGTCGAGACTGCCGCCGCCCTTGGTATGCCCTGAGGTTGGCATGCCCTGAAGCAGCAGGCGTGGCGTCGCTGCTGGTCGAGCTGCCGCCGGCGTGGTCGAAAGACGGTCGCACGCGCCCCGAAATGCCCCAATCCCGCTCCTTCCCGCCTATTCGCGCAGAGGTCCGAGCCTTGACAGCCCCTGGTGGAATCCCTAAATTCACGTGTTAGCACTCGGTCGCGGTGAGTGCTAACCAAAGTGGGCACAACCCTCAAACCTTGCAGTAGGCGTTGTCACTATCGTGGGCACCAAGAAGAAGAGAACGGAAAGCGACTCCCTGCATGCGGGGACTTTTGTCAGCGAGCGGGCTCTGCACTTCCTGAAGGCCCTGGTCGAGCGCTATATCAAGGAAGGGCAGCCCATCGGCTCCCGCACCCTGGCGAAGGACACCGGGCTGGACCTGAGTCCGGCCACCGTCCGCAACGTGATGGCGGATCTCGAAGACATGGGGCTGATCGTCTCGCCGCACACCTCGGCGGGGCGTGTCCCGACCGCGGCGGGGTATCGGCTGTTCGTCGATTCGCTGCTGACCGTGCGGCCTCCGTCGGAGCACGACATCGATTCGCTGCGCACGCGCTTCGACGTCTGTATGGACCCGAAGTCCTTGATCGAAACGGCGTCGAATCTCTTGTCGGGGATCACCCACTTGGCGGGGGTGGTGATGATGCCACGTCACGAGCGCCACGTCTTTCGCCAGATCGAGCTGCTACCTTTGTCGGAAAAGCGCGTGCTCGCGATCCTGGTGACGAGCGAGGGAGAGGTCCACAACCGCATCGTCAATACGGATCGAACCTTTTCGGCCTCTCAGCTCGAGCAGGCCGCGAACTATCTCAACGCGATCTTCACGGGGCAGGATCTCGGTCAGATCCGCAAGCGGCTGCTGGACGATCTCAAGCAGACGCACGCCCACATGGATCAAATGATGATGCAGGCGCTCTCGATCGCGCAGGGTGTGGTCGAGACGGCAGAGTCCAGAGACGACTGCTTCATTGCAGGACAGACCAACCTGATGGAGTTCGGCGAGCTGGCGAGCATGGACCGCCTCAAGCAGCTCTTCGATGCCTTCAATAAGAAGCGCGAGATCCTGCACATCCTGGATCGTTGCATCGCGGCTGACGGCGTGCAGATCTTCATCGGCGAGGAGTCCGGCTACGACCTGCTCGACGACTGCAGTCTGGTCACCACCACCTATCGGGTCGATCAGCGCGTGGTGGGCGTTCTGGGTGTCATCGGGCCGACGCGCATGGACTATCAGCGCGTCATCCCGATCGTCGACGTCACCGGGCGGCTGCTGGCCGCCGCACTGAGGCAGTAGGTGCCGAGCGAGTTTGCAATGGTCTGACGGCCAGCCGCCGAGGCGCGGTTCTGGCGTCGGGCCAATCGAAGAGAACTGGAGGTTATCGATGAAACCGGATCCACAGAACGTGGAGCCTGCTGAGCAGGAGGCATCTTCGTCAGAAGATGCGGCCATGCGCGCTGCAGTGGATGCCTACATGGAGGCGACGACGGCGGAGAAGGACGCGAGTGCGCCCGAGGCCGAGTCGGATCCGTCGGCCGCCGAGGAGTCCGGGGAGGCGCAGGCCTCGCCGGAAGAGCTGCGTGCGGCCCTCGACGCGGCGCGCACCGAGGCGGCCGAGAATCGCGATCAGCTCCTACGGGCGCGCGCGGAGATGGAGAACCTCAGGCGCCGCCACACGGCCGAGCTGGAGAAGGCGCACAAGTTCGCACTCGACGGCTTCGTGCGCGAGCTCCTGCAGGTGCGCGACAGTCTTGAGCTGGGTCACAACGCGGCATTGGATGAGTGCGCCAACGTCGAGAAGCTGCGCGAGGGCACCGAGCTGACGCTCAAGCTGCTCGGCGATGTGATGGAAAAGTTCGGCGTGGCGGTGGTCGAGCCGCTGGAGCAGCCGTTCGATCCCGAGCTGCACCAGGCGATGTCGATGCAGCCAAGGGATGACCTGCCCGCGAACACCGTGGTGGCGGTCATCCAGAAGGGCTACACGCTCAACGGGCGCCTGGTGCGTCCGGCCCTGGTCATGGTGTCCCAGCAGGGTAGCTGAGCACCGGGTTGAAGGGGACCCGGCTTCTCCCCAACTGATTGAATAACTTGGCGTCGCTGCGCCAACAAAGCTATTTCGGAGAACACTCTATGGGAAAAATCATCGGCATCGATCTCGGCACGACGAACTCGTGCGTCGCCGTGATGGAGGGCGACAACGTCAAGGTCATCGAGAACGCGGAAGGCGATCGCACCACACCCTCGATCATCGCCTACACGGGTGAGAGTGAGGTCCTGGTCGGTCAGTCGGCCAAGCGTCAGGCGGTCACCAACCCCGCCAACACGCTCTTCGCCATCAAGCGTCTGATCGGACGCCGCTTCGAGGACAGCGTCGTCGGCAAAGACAAGGACATGGTCCCATACAAGATCGTCAAGGCGGACAACGGTGACGCCTGGGTCGAGGTGAACGGCAAGAAGATGGCCCCGCCGGAGATCTCGGCCAAGGTCCTGCAGAAGATGAAGAAGACCGCCGAGGACTATCTCGGTACCCAGGTGACCGAGGCGGTCATCACGGTCCCGGCCTACTTCAACGACTCGCAGCGCCAGGCGACCAAGGACGCTGGTCGCATCGCCGGGCTCGAGGTCAAGCGCATCATCAACGAGCCGACCGCGGCTGCGCTCGCCTACGGCATGGACAAGAAGCGTGGCGATCAGAAGATCGCCGTCTACGACCTCGGCGGCGGCACCTTCGATATCTCCATCATCGAGATCGCTGAGATCGAGGGCGAGCACCAATTCGAGGTGCTGTCGACCAATGGCGACACCTTCCTCGGCGGTGAGGACTTCGACCTGCGCATCATCGACCACCTGGTCGACAGCTTTAAAAAGGAGCAGGGCGTCGATCTGCGCAACGACCCCTTGGCGCTGCAGCGTCTCAAGGAGGCTGCGGAGAAGGCGAAGATCGAGCTGTCCTCGAGCCAGCAGACCGACGTCAACCTGCCCTACATCACGGCTGACCAGACGGGTCCCAAGCACCTCAACCTCAAGCTGACCCGCGCCAAGCTGGAGTCGCTGGTGGAGGAGCTCATCAACCGCACCATCGAGCCCTGCCGTGTGGCGCTCAAGGACGCCGGCCTCGGGGCGGGCGAGATCGACGAGGTCATCCTGGTCGGCGGTCAGACCCGCATGCCCAAGGTGCAGGCCAAGGTCGAGGAGTTCTTCGGCAAGACGCCGCGCAAGGACGTCAACCCGGATGAGGCCGTTGCCATCGGCGCCGCCATTCAGGGCGGTGTGCTCGGCGGCGAGGTCAAGGACGTGCTGCTGCTCGACGTGACCCCGCTGTCGCTGGGTATCGAGACCCTGGGCGGCGTCATGACCAAGCTGATCGAGAAGAACACCACCATTCCCACCTCGGCTCAGCAGGTCTTCTCGACCGCCGACGACAATCAGACTGCGGTGACTGTCCATGTGCTGCAGGGTGAGCGTGACCGCGCGGCGAGCAACAAGTCGCTCGGTCGCTTCGACCTGAGCGACATCCCGCCGGCGCCGCGCGGCGTGCCGCAGGTCGAGGTCAAGTTCGACATCGACGCCAACGGCATCCTGAATGTCTCCGCCAAGGACAAGGCCACGGGAAAGGAGCAGTCGATCGTCATCAAGGCGTCCTCCGGTCTGTCGGACCAGGAGATCGAGCAGATGGTCAAGGATGCCGAGGCGCACGCCGAGGACGACCGCCACTTCCAGGAGCTGGTCGGGGCCCGCAACCAAGCCGACGGCATGATCCACGCGACCCGCAAGTCGATGGAGCAGCTCGGCGAGAAGATGGAGAGCGGTGAGAAGGACTCCATCGAGTCTGCGATCAAGGAGCTGGAAGAGGCTATGAAGGGCGAGGACAAGGAGAAGATCGAGTCCCTGACCCAGAAGCTTGGCGAGATTTCTGGCAAGATGGCGGAGCGTCTCTACGCGGATACCGGCGATGCCGGGGCGGCTGGGGCCGCCGGCGCGGCGGGTGCCGCTGGTGCGGGCGATGCCCAGTCCGGCGGGGCCAATGCGAGCGCGGACGACGTCGTCGACGCCGAGTTCGAAGAGGTCAAAGACGACAAGAAGTGAGGTGATGGGCTAGCCACCGGCGTCCTGTTGCCATCAAGTGAAGCGTACTGGCGCGATTAGCGCCCGTGCGCTTTCTATTTAGGCGATCGCCTTCGTTGGGGGCCGGACAAGCTCGGTGGCTGTAGGCTGGAAGCAAAATACATGGCAAAGCGCGACTATTACGAAGTTCTGGGGGTCCAACGCAACGCTAGCGAGGGCGACATCAAGAAGGCCTTCCGGCGGCTCGCGATGAAGCATCACCCCGACCGCAACACGGGCGACGCCGACGCCGAGACCAAGTTCAAGGAAGCCAAGGAAGCCTACGACGTCCTGAGCGACGCCAAGAAGCGCTCGGCCTACGATCAGTTCGGACATGCCGGCGTGGATGCCGGTGCGGGCGGATTCGGCCCTGGAGACTTCGCGGGTGCGGGCTCCTTCTCGGACATCTTCGGCGACGTCTTCGGCGACATCTTCGGCGGTCGCGCCGGCGGTGGGCGACGCACGCAGCGCGGCGTGGACCTGCGCTACGATCTCTCGCTGACGCTGGAAGAAGCGGTCGCCGGCAAAGAGGTCAAGATCCGGATTCCGATCCAGGTCGACTGCCACCACTGCGGCGGCACAGGGGCCAAGCCGGGCACCAAGCCCAAGCAATGTCCGACCTGTGGTGGCATGGGCCAGGTGCGCATGCAGCAGGGCTTCTTCTCGATTCAACAGACCTGTCCCGAGTGCCGGGGCTCCGGAACGGTGATCGAAGAGGCCTGCAGCCACTGCCGAGGGCGCGGGCGGATCCCGGAAGAGAAGACGCTGTCGGTCAAGGTGCCCGCTGGCGTGGATACGGGCGACCGCATTCGGCTCGCCGGCGAGGGCGAGCGCGGCGAGCAAGGTGGGCCTCCCGGCGACCTCTATGTCCAAGTTCAGGTCATGGAGCATTCCATCTTCACCCGCGAGGACAGTAACCTCTACTGCCAGGTGCCGATCAGTTTCGTAACCGCGGCACTGGGCGGCGAGCTGGAGGTGCCGACGCTCGACGGCAAGGTGATGCTCAAGATTCCCGCTGGAACGCAAACGGGAAAGATGTTCCGGGTCCGCAACAAGGGTGTGAAGCCGGTGCGTGGCGGCGTGGTCGGCGATCTCATCTGTCGCGTCACCGTCGAGACCCCGGTCAACCTGACGGATCGGCAGAAGGAGCTGCTTCGCGAGTTCGAATCCAGCGTGCAGGAAGGCGGCTCACGGCACAATCCGCAGTCCCATTCCTGGCTCGATGGGGTCAAGAGCTTCTTCGAGAAGATGGGGCTTTGATGCCGAGGCGGATTTGGGAGGCCGAGCGCTCTTGGCGATCTTCGGCTGCCTTGATGCAGAGACGACAGACTTTCTAGGACTTAGCGCATGAGCGAGATACGAATTGCCGTCGCCGGTGCCGGCGGGCGCATGGGGCGCAGCTTGGTGCAGGCGGCGGCCGAGGCCGACGGCCTGCGGCTTGGCGCCGCGACCGAGCGGGCGGGGAGCTCCCTGCTCGGAGCCGATGCGGGTGAGCTTGCGGGCCTCGGGCGGCTCGGGGTCGGCCTGGTCGCTGATTTGGCGGATGTCATGGACGACTTCGATGTGCTCATCGACTTCACCAGCCCCTCGGCGACGATGGCGCACCTGGAGCTGTGCCGGGCCGCCGGCAAGCGCACGGTGATCGGCACGACTGGCCTTGACGAGGCGCAGCGCGGGGCGATCGACGCGGCCGGCGGGGAGATCGGCATCGTCTTCGCGCCCAATATGAGCGTTGGCGTGAACCTGTGCTTCAAGCTCTTGGATATCGCGGCACGCGTGCTTGGGGATGATGTGGACATTGAGATCATCGAGGCGCACCACAGGCACAAGGTGGACTCGCCCTCGGGAACGGCGCTGCGCATGGGCGAGGTCATCGCCTCGGCCCTGGATCGTGATCTCAAGGAGGTTGCGGTCTATGGTCGCGAGGGACACACGGGTGCCCGTGACCGCACCACCATCGGCTTCGAGACGATTCGCGCTGGGGACGTGGTCGGCGAGCACAGTGTCTGGTTCGCCGCCGAGGGCGAGCGCGTGGAGATTGCGCACAAGGCCTCGAGCCGGATGACCTTCGCCCGTGGGGCGGCGCGCGCCGCGGGCTGGATCGCCAAGCAAGAGAAGGGGCAGTTCGACATGCAGGACGTCCTCGGCCTCAAGAGCCTCTGACCGCCTCGTCCGCGAGGCTGCGGCTAGTCCTGGCAGGAATAGCCGTGGGCGATCAGCCCTTCCTCCAGATCATCTGCGACCATTGGATGAGCGAGTAGATAGCCGGCGGCGTTGAGCGAATAGTCGCCGATGGCGTCGTCGACGGCGGTCTCCCACTCGTCGATACTGTAGTCGCCGCGCCCGACCCACATGAGGGCGACCAGCTCGGCGCGCTGACGCTCGCTCATTTCGCCGATCGCTCGGGTCGTCTCTCGCACGCTGTAGTCCTCGCTGTGGTCGGCGAGGACTTGCAGCGCCCAGTCCTCGCTGGGGCTGGCGGGCGTATCCGGCAGCACCACCTCTTCCTTGGCCTGAAATTCCCGGGCCTTCCCGATGATGTAGCACAGGGTATCCGATTGGATATGAAGCATCATCTTCGTTTCTCTCCCCCTGTTGTGAGCCTCCTGGGGCCGCCGCGGCTCGCGGCTTTAACCAGATCGCTCCGTGCCCTGAGTCTACTACTTTCGTCCCCAGGCTTCGGGTCGGATTGCGTCACACTTTAGCCTAGATCCGGCGGTTGGACGGCCTCCAGGGTGCGTCCAGCGTGGTGTCTGGCAAGGCGCAACGCGGCGTCTTAGTGGTTCTACGACAACGCGTTGCAACGCAGCCAGGCGCCGCGCGGGGCGTGCACTGGGGGCCGTAGCGGGCTTCACCCGGCGGGTGAGCCAGCAGGAAACCCCGATCTTGAAAGTGATCAAGGTGATTTCCGGGAAACAGATTCCCCGGATGGGCAAAGCGCAGCCTGCCCATCGTCCAGGCGCCTGAGTGACCTGGGTGGGCACGCCCCACAAACGTCTTCTCCATGCGAGCCGGCGTACCAGGGGCTTTGCCCATCCGACTGGAGGCGCTGTTCTGGGTAGGATCATTTCAGGAAATCATCCAAGGCCTCGCATGAAGCGCGGAGCGGTCAACTGCCGGATCTAGGTTCAGGCCTATTTGTCCTGCCGCAGCCTCCTCGTGGCGGATCTCAGGGCGTTTGCTTAGGGTGTTTCGGCCCTATCTCTCGATAATGTGGCAATCGGTTGTGACCTGACTCGGGAGTCCATGTCTCGTCCTGCAAAGCTCTGGCTGACCGGCGTCTTGATTGTCGGCCTCATGGTGGCGCTTCTGCTCTTTGCCGGCGCGATGCGGCAAAGGCCGCAGCTGTCGTCACAGGCCATATCGCTGCGGACGCTGATCGACCCCGGGGAAGGCGAATTCGGCGTTCCCGCGCAATCTTGGCAGCTGAGTCTGCCGAAGGACCATGGTGCCCATTCGGCCTTTCAGGCGGAGCTGTGGACCTTTCTGCTCTGGCTGCGGGATGAGCGGTCGAGGCCGCTGGCGGTGCAGGTCGTCCTCGCGCGGGCCGCCTTGACTGCCCAGCCGCAGGAGCGGCAGTCCGAATGGGCCGCCAATCAGCTTTATGGCGCCGGCGTGTGGGCGCAGGGGGGCAGGGGCTCTGCTCCCGCGACCCATCAACGGCTGCAGCGCGCCGCGCTGGGCCTCGCTGGGTCGGGCACGCAGCCGACGCGAGTCTGGGTCGACGATTGGTCTTTCCAGACGATCGGGGACACCGAGGAGATGCGCCTCCAGATCAAGGAGGACGACCTGCGACTGGATGTGGCGCTCGGCTCGTTGAAGACGCCGCTCACTGAGACGGAGCTGGGGCTCTTCGCGCGCGCGCCAGACCCCGCGCGTGGCCGCGGCTATGCCATATCGCGGCTTCAGGTCGAGGGCGAGGTTTGGCTCGGAGGGTCGCTGACCAAGGTTAGCGGGACGGGCTGGCTCGATCATCTCTGGGGCAACCTGGGCACAGATGCGCTTCCGCTCGAGATCGGGCGTTTGATTGCCCAGCTCGACGACGGTCGTGAGCTGCTGTGTCTGGAGCTGAGTCGTGCGGGCGGAGGCGGCCGGCCGATCCCGAGCTGTGCCCTCGTTCTACAAGACGGGCGGGTCCAGAGCTTCCAGCGCAGGGAGATCGCGCTGGAGCGGGATGACGCGGCATGGCGGCTCGCGATCCCACTTCTTCAGCTGCAGTTGGACCTGGTGCCGCGAGAGATGCAGCCCGGCTCGGGTGCCTTGCGATCCGCCTGGGGCATGCCGATCCTGGTGTCCGGCCTGGAGGCAGGCCGTAGCGTCGAGGGCAGCGGCTGGGCCGGCCTGGGCAGTGCCGACTGGCTCAGATGAGGCTGGCCTCGAGCGCCCACATGATGGATTTCTCAATGGTGACGCGAGCTGCGGATAGACTGATGGCGGGTTTTCCTCTTCGGGTGAGGGCGGCGGCGAGCGCGCAGGGGCCTGCCTTCGCTCTTTTGGCGTGTTTGATGGCGCTGACCGGCTGCGACCAAGATGTGCAAGAGCGCAACGGCGTCTATAAGGCCGAGGTCGGGCGCGTGCCGGCCGCGCCACAGCGCCCAGGGGACCCCGAAGCGGGGCGACATGCGCTGCTGAACAAGTCCGCGGTGACCTGTGGGCTACCAGACCGCGTCTATCGTGAGACGCTGGCTGCCGCCGCGGGCGACTCCCTGCCCGATCTCGCCGGCCGGGTCGGCCGGAACGCGGAGCTGCCCTACATGCTGACGGCGGCGACCTCGGCGTCCGGTGTCGAGATCGTGACTTCGAACTGTCTCGGCTGCCACGCGACCGTGCTCGATGGCGAGGTGGTCGTGGGCCTCGGGAACGAATTCCTGGACATGACGCGCGATCCTTTGATCGGTGTCGAGGCGACGGCGTCGGTCGACATGAGCGAGGCCGAGCGCACTGAATGGCAACTCTGGGCAGACCGCATCACGGCCATCGCCGACGCCATGATGACGGACACCATCGGCGTGAATTCCGCCAACAATCTGACCTTGGCGCTGATGGCCCATCGCGATCCGCAGACCCTGGCCTGGTCTGACGAGCCGCTCATCGAGCCCCCGCCGGAGAAGCCCTTGCCCGTGAGCGTGCCGCCCCTGTGGAACGTCGGGAAGAAGAACGCCATGTTCTACAACGCGGAGGGCCGCGGCGATCATGTCCGCTACATGATGCTCGCATCGACCACCTGCACGGACTCGGTCGAAGAAGCCGCCGAGATTGATGCTTGGTTCGTCGATGTGCGCGCCTATCTCGCGACGCTGCAGCCGCCGGCCTATCCATACCCCATCGACACCGACCTCGCGCGCCGCGGCCATGGTGTCTTTCAGGAGACCTGCAAGGAGTGCCACGGAGCATATGAAGGGGAGGGGAGCTATCCGAACAAGGTCGTGGCGCTCGGAAAGGTCGAGACCGATCCGCTGCTCGCCCGTAAAGGCTTCAGTGAGGCAGACCGCTTCCTCAAGTGGTTCCAGGACTCCTTCTATGGCGAGCTGTCTCAGGCGGCGCCGGCGCTCGGCTATATGGCTCCGCCGCTCGACGGCATTTGGGCGACGGCGCCCTATCTGCACAACGCATCCATTCCGACACTGGAGGCGCTGCTCGACAGCCGCCAGCGTCCGACCTATTGGGCCTTCGATCGGGACGGCGACGAGCGCCCCGCCTATGATCAAAGCCGTGTCGGCTGGGCCTACAGGACGCTCCCGCACGGCAAGGCGGGCGCCATGAGCTGGTCCGAGCGCAATCGCATCTATGATACGACCTTGCCTGGCTACGCCAACCAGGGACACACCTTCGGAGACGCACTGAAGCCCCAAGACCGCACAGCCCTGTTAGAGTATTTGAAGAGCCTGTAGTCGCTGGCGGAAGCCAGCGGCTCGCCCTTCCGCGAATCGACACCCAATCGCAAAAACGGGGTTGCAAGAGGGCGATTTAGGCAGTAATATAATCGAATCAGTTGCGGGGTGGAGCAGTCAGGCAGCTCGTCGGGCTCATAACCCGAAGGTCGTAGGTTCAAATCCTGCCCCCGCTACCAACTTGTCCTTCGAGAAGCCCAAATCGTCCATGACCGACGGTTTGGGCTTTTTCGTTGTAATGGCGAGGATTTCCGCCAAATCCCCATAGAGATCGATTGCAGACCGGTCTTCGCCGTCAATCGGGGTCAGTACGATCTTGTCGATCAGGTTTCGCAGCCGCTCGGCAGCTTCGCCCTGATGTTCGTCACTCGTGAGTCCTGTCCGCAGGGCTCGGATCTCCTCAAAGTAGCTTGGATGCCATCTTGGGGTGGACCAGGGTTGGCGGCTCTTCGGGCTGTTGAGGATCGCGTCGATCTCCTCCAGACGCTGGGCGATCTGCTCAAGCTCCCCCGGGATTTCTTCAGCCGGAATGCCGTTCTTGATCGCTCCGATGAGCCTGGACTCTTCGGATTCGAGATTGGCGCGCTCTTTTCGAGCCTTCTCTACCGTCCTGTTGCGACTGCTGTGCAAATAGTTGAGTCGCCTGCAAGCGAGTCACCCGCAAGCGGGCTCCTACGGCGCCGTCTTCGTAGGAGCCCGCTTGCGGGCGATCCTGGGGCTTCAGAAGAAACGACAACAACAGCTTCGGTCTTTGGGCGCGTTGATAGTGCTTTCCCGAGCCTTGATCGTCGTTGGGCGGGCTCTTCAATCGTAAAGGCGATGGCTTCCCCGGCTCCAAGACCTTGTGGATCGGACTGCAGTGCGCGGCCGACTTTGTGCTCTCCTTGGAGGCACAACGATCCGTGAGTGGGATCTATGGTTAAAGATATGGCCTATACCCAGCCATTCTGGCCCTACAACACATCTCACCTGGATCAGTAAGTGCGCGAGAAAAAGGAAGAAGAAAGGCGCAAACGCGAACAGGAAAAACAGGCCAGGGGTGGTTCAAGTCAAGATGACCTCTTCGGTTGACCAGCTAGGACCAATGCTCGTGAAAGCAAATGCCTAAAGCGATGACGATACCCAAGCTGAAAGCCCTCGATGGACTCGACCGCGATCTGCGGCAGTCGTTGCTGAGCCAGATCCGCGACCTCTGGACGCATAGCTCCACCGCGCTTGAGGGCAACAGCCTCACCCTGGGCGAGACCAAGTTCGTCATCGAGGAGGGGCTGACGGTCTCCGGCAAGCCGCTGAAGGATCACCAGGAGGTGATGGGCCACGCGCGCGCTATCGAGCTCGTCTACCAGGGGCTGGGCGGGACATTCACCCAATCGCACCTGTTCGAGCTGCATCGGGCGGTGCAGTCGGAGGTCGTGGCAGACATCTACAAGCCTTATGGGGCGTGGAAGGTTGAGCCGAACGGAACCTATGCCGTCACCGAGGAGAATCGCCAGACCTTCATTGAATATGCCTCACCCGAAGACGTGCCCGCGCTGATGACCGAGTGGCTGGCCGAGCTCAAACGGCTTGCCGCCGAACACTTAAGTGAGAAGGACGCGGTCGATGCCTATACCCGGCTGCACCTTGGGTTTGTGCATGTGCACCCGTTCTGGGACGGCAACGGGCGCATGGCACGCTTGTTGAGCAACATCCCGGTGCTGCGTTCCGGCCATCTCCCGGTGGTGATCGAGGTGCGCGCCCGGAAGGAATACATCGACATCCTGGCCCAGTACGAGCTGGCAAGCGGGCAGCTCACCGCCGAGACGGGCGTTTGGCCTGTCGAGGCCCAGGAAGCGCCCTTCCGGGCATTTTGTCAGCGCTCGTATCAAGCGACACGGCACCTGGTCGAACAGGCGAGCGAACAGCAGGCCAGGCGCAACCGCAGGCACGGTGGGGATGCGGAATGACAGGCATTGCGTTCAAGCCCCTGCTGGCCCTGTTCTCCAGCGGCAGTTGCCGCGCAGGCGACAGGCACAACGACCGGCTGCTCGGCGGTATCGCATCGCGCACCCCAGCACGGATCGGCGTCATTGGATTATCAACCAGCGGCTTCGGTCACGCTCGCCCTGGCAGTGCTCGGCTGGGTCAGCGTTCCGATCCCGCCGATCGAGGCGAGCATCGCCCTGTCGATCGCCTTCGTTGCCCGCGAGGCCATATTGCCGCAGGCGAGCCGACGCCACGGCTTCTGGCTGGTCGCCGCCTTCGGACTCCTGCATGGGCTCGGCTTCGCCAGCGCCCTCGCGGAGATCGGCGTCGATCCGCGGCATCTGCTGCTGAGCCTCCTCGTGTTCAATGTCGGTGTCGAGCTGGGGCAGCTGCTCTTCATCGGCGGCGTGCTCGGAGCCATGATGGCGGCTCGGCGCATTCTGGTTATGGATAGCCGTCGGCTTAGGTCGGCAACCGCCTTCGGGCTTGGAACGCTGGGGATGGTTTGGACCTTCGAGCGTGTAACGGGCTTCCTTTAGGCGCCGACGGCCAGCGTCTCCGCACCCCTCTGCGTCGAGCGCTCTTCAGCGAGCGGACTCCGATAGGCGCGAGACGCGGATCTGGAGCAGTCCGAGTTGATCCATAACCAGAGTCGACGGAACGTCACGCATCCCAGCCTGGCCCGCGCAGAGCCGTTGCAGCACCACCTGGCTCAAGTCCGCAAGATGATCGCGACATGGCCCTGGGTAGTCCGAATCACCCCCGCCTGCTCCGCTGTGCCGCTATTGTCATTTGTCATTGCCGCCAATGTGGAAATTGGTTGAGTCGAGGCACCCGAAACGACAGCGCGCCCCCAACCGCTGCACCGCGCGCGGCCAGCTGCGCAGACAGCCGAGTCGAACCATAAGCGTAAATGCTGTCTGGCGCTTCCGGTCGCGCAGCGCTTCGAGAGGAACAAGCAGGATTAAGTGATTTCCGGGAAACAGATTCCCCGTAGGATGGGCAGTGCGGCCTGGCAAGGTCGCATGTTCTAGCGGGTGAGAGTCCCGTCTGGGTAATCGTGCGCTGCGAGCCCAGTATTGAGCCTTGCGGTGTGGCCGGTAACGGACACGTCGATGCGTAGGCACAAAAGCAGGCGAGGTGTAAAGGTAGCGGGTGGAGCCGACCTTGACGGTGTAGAGCCCCGAAATCTACTGGTTGGAGAGGGGTGCAACCTGCCGAGCGCGGGCGCATCAAGCCGCGAGCGCATGGTATGAGTCGGCATTGGCGGTCGCTTGGCCATAGCGCAGGCGCAGATCTTCGCGGATGCGAAAGGCGACGAAATCGTCCCAGAGTCCGCTCAGGGTGATGCCGCGCAAGGCGAGCATGCTTTGCGCTCCGCTGACGATCCAGCGCATGCCGGCGCGCTCCATGCGGTCCTTCACCAGACAGCGGCAGGCCCCTTCGATGACGCCGGTGGCGATCGGTAGGCCCGCGGCGAGATAGGCGTCATAGGCCATGCGATGACGATGCGTCTCGAAATAGTTGGCGATGCGCTCGAGTGTCTCGCGCTGGGCTTTGGTGAGTTTCTTGGCCTGTTGACGCAGAGACGCGATGACGCGCCCGACGCGCCCCTTGAGGATGTGCTCGAGATCGCGCCTGGCCGCCTGTTGCGCCGCCTGCTCCGTCGGATGCACTAGGTTGGCCGCCTCCCAGACGTAGCCAGCCGCGTGCAGCAGATCGAGGATCTCGGTGACGTGCTCGCCCGGAATGGTGGCACGGGCGGCCTCCCAGAAGGAGGTTTGTCCGTCGATGAGCACCACAGTGGGATGGCTCTGATCGGGATCGCGCAAGGCGTTCTGCTGCGCGAGCCAGGCAAAGATCTCCGCGTTCTGCGCCGCGGTGGTGTCCTCGGCGTC
>NZ_JAAIJQ010000070.1 GCF_010820565.1 Thiorhodococcus minor
CCCCTGCTGAGCCCCAAGCTGCGCCGTGCCGTCGCCGCCATCCTCGACGACCAGGTCGAGGCGCTGCAGCGCGACCGAGTGAGCGTGCGCTTCGCCCCCGAGCTGGTGCAGTACGAGGCCGCCAGCGACCGGGTGCGCATCAGCGGCAAGCAGGTCATCACCGGCCCCGGCGCCGATCCCGTGACGCGCCCGCGCACCTACGAGATCCAGGTCGCCTTCCGCAACTACCGCCCGCTGATCACGCACCTGGATGCCTACCAGGATGCGCGGGCGCGCAAGGACCGAACAGCCGATGCCACAACGGTTGTCGGCCCAGCGATCTCGGCGCCGTGACGCCACAACACCCCTTCACCCCGTCGATCAAGGACTCGAGCCATGCCGCGCTGCCGCTTTCATCGCACCTCTCTCCTTCGCGCGTTGACGCCCCTGGTTGTGCTCATGGCGGGTGTCAGCGCGGCCGCGGCCCAGCCCGATAACCCGGGCATCGCGCTGCCGCCGATCCCGGACGCGGTGCTGGCCGGTGAGCGAACCCTGCGCCCGGAAGATGTTGGCGGGCGCTTCCTGCGGGTGAAGGCCGAGCCGTCAACGCAGACGCCGCCCCACCTCGAGGTCGGTCCCATGACGGTGCAGGCCGCCATCGGCGTCAACCTCATCCTCGAGATCGCCGTCGATCATCTCAACCGCATCCTCACCCCTTTCCCGAGCCCACAGGTGCGCACTGTCTCCGACGCCAGCACCCGTGTCGACGGCTCCGCGATCTATGTGGCGACCGCGAGCGAGGGCCCGGTGACCCTCTTCGTCAGCGATGCCTCGGATCCGAATCACGCCCTGTCCCTGACGCTCGCCCCGCGGCGCATTCCCCCGCGCGAGATCCGTCTCGTCCTGACCGACCCGCTGCCGGATCCGAGTCCGATCGCCGCGCCGTCCGCACCGGCCGGCGCCACCGCGCCCGACTACGTCACCGCCCTCACCGAGGCCATGCGCGCCCTGGCGCGCGAGGAGATCCCCGATGGCTACGGGTTGCGTCAGGCGCGGCGCCAGGAGACCGTGACCTGCGTCCAGCTCGGCCTCGAGACCCGCCGTGGCCAGGTCCTCGAAGGCAGCGACCTCTGGCTGGTCACGGCCCTGGTGCGCAACACCACTGACACTGAGCTGGAGATCGAGGAGCGCGCCTGCCGCGCCGACCTCGACGGCGACACCGTCGCGGTGGCCGTCTGGCCGCGGGTCTGGTTGGCCCCGGGCGAGGCGGTGGAGCTCTATGTCGCCGTGCGGCGTCCGACGCCGGAGGAGCGTCGTCCTGAGCGTCCGTCGCTGCGCCGGGCGGGAGGCCGCTAGATGCCGGTGATGCCCACCGACACCTGGGAGCGGCTCTCGCCAGGCCTGCGCCGCTGGCTGCTGATCGGCGCCGTGCTCGGTGCGGTCGCGCTGATCGCGGTGATTGCCCTCGACGAGCCGGCGACCCCGGGCAGCCGCGCCGAGCAGGCGCGTGAGCGGCTCACCCGTTACCTGCTGACCGACGCGGATCCGCGCGCGCTCGGCATCGACGGGCTGGCCAATCGCCTCAGCCAGCTCGAGCGCGAGCTGGCCCAGGCGACGACTCGCGAGCGTCAGCGCGGCCCCGGCGAGGCGGCCGCGCTCAACCGCCAGGTCGAGCAGCTGCGCCAGTCCCAGCAGACCGAGATCCAGGCGCTCCAGCAGGAGATCACCGGGTTGCGCGAGGCCTTGGAGACGCGTCCCGGCACCTTGACTGAGACGCCGACTCCCCCCAAGGCACCGGAGCCGGTTACGCGCGTGCCAGCGTCACCGCCGCCCGCCAAGGCGCCGGCCCTGGATGATCCGGCACTCTTCGCGCCCAAGCCCGCGTCACCGCTCAGTGCGCTCAGCCCGCAGCCGGCCGCCCAGGCCAGGCCGGCCAACGGGGAACTGACGATTCGCGTGGTCGAGCAGGCCCCGACAACGCCCTCGGCGGCTGCAACCACCAAGCCGGCCGGCGATCCCGCGGACACCGCCATCATGATCCCTGCCGGAAGTCTCCTACGCGGGGTCCTGCTCTCCGGCATGGACGCCCCGACCGGCCGCCAGGCGCGCCGCGATCCCTATCCGGCCCTGGTGCGCCTCAAGCACACCGCCATCTTGCCCAACCGCTTTCGGGCCGACGTGCGCGAGTGCTTCATCACCGTGGCTGGCTATGGCGAGCTCTCGAGCGAGCGGGCTTTTCTGCGCACCGAGGTCATCACCTGCGTGCGCCGCGACGGCGGCATGATCGGGTTTCCGGTCGATGGCTATCAGGAGTGGCCGAGCGAGACCCTGGTGCAGGTGATCCTCTGGGCCTCGCCGGACATCGAGGGACCGCTCGCGGTGATGAACGGCCTGCGCGCCGAGCTGCGTCATCCCTTGCTGCGCGCGGCGACCGCCGAGCGGGCGGCTTTTCTGCGCGCGGGTGTCGCAGCCCTCCTCATCCGTCAGTCCGAGACCCGGGAGCGCGAGGTTCAGGTCCTGGTGACGGTGAAGCTGCCCCTGTCCACGCCACTGCCCAGCGCGGCTGCACCCGGCACATCAGGCGGCCCTCGACCTGCGCGCAAGCACCGAGCAGGTGCTCGCCACCGTCGGGCTTCAGCCCCGGCCGTTGATGGCCGGAGACCTGGTCCGGCTCATGAGCAGCCTGCTCAACTGGGGACCGGAGGCGACCTGGCGCGAGCGGGTGACACCTGAGGCCGATCCGACCCGCATCCTGCGCGAGCAGTTCTTGGACCCGGATCAAGGGATCGAGGTCGATGCCCAGGGACTCACGCTGGGCGAGTGCCGGGTGCAGACCCTGTCGGTCAAGCGTTTTCCCGATCGCCTGCACTTCGGGATCGCCGCCCGCTATCTGAGCGATCCCTTCTCGGGGACGCGCGGCATCCCGCACAACCTGCTGGTGTGTCTCAATCTCCGCTTTTCCGAGCCGGAGACCACTCGGACGCTGCTCCAGACCCAAAGTCAGTGGGCGACCAACATGGCGACCGGACCGATAGCGGTCTATTTGCCGCGCCTGGCCGAGCGGGCGCGTGGCTTTCGGGTGCTCTTCGAGCGTCTCGATGCCGGCGACCGTCCGGTGCGGGCGCACCTGGGATTGGTGCTGTTCGCGCCCAAGGACCAGGCCACCGCCGCCGCCTCGAACCTGCGCACCTATTGGCGCGAGCTGGGCTTTCAGGTGGTGAGCGACCGCTTTTTCACCCTGCCGCTGCTTCTCAACTGTCTGCCCTTCGGCGCCGACCGCACCGCCATCCGTGACATGCAGCGCTACCGCACCCTGGCGGCCTCGCACGCGGTCGACCTGATGCCGGTGCACGGGGACTGGAAAGGGACCGGCACACCGGTGTTGAACCTCATCAGCCGGGGCGGACAGTTGATGAACCTCTCGCTGTTCGACTCGGCCTCCAACTACAACGCCTGCATTGCCGCCCAGTCGGGCGCCGGTAAGTCCTTTCTGACCAATGAGTTGATCTCCACGACCTTGTCGGTCGGGGGGCGCTGCTGGGTGATCGACGTCGGGCGCTCCTACGAGAAGCTTTGCGAGGCCCTCGACGTGCAGTTCCTGGCCTTCACCCGGGAGGCGCGGATCTGTCTCAATCCCTTCGAGCTGGTGGTGCATTGGGACGAGGAGGCGGACATGATTGCGGCCC
Organism: Thiorhodococcus minor; assembly: GCF_010820565.1. Classification (GTDB taxonomy): domain Bacteria; phylum Pseudomonadota; class Gammaproteobacteria; order Chromatiales; family Chromatiaceae; genus Thiorhodococcus; species Thiorhodococcus minor. The sequence continues at coordinate 3,666 of NZ_JAAIJQ010000070.1, forward strand.
TGGTCGGGGCCATGATCGCACCCTCGGGCGGGCTCGACGACTATGCGCGCTCGGGTCTCAAGCGGGTGCTCAAGACGCTGTGGGATGCCGAGGGGCGGGCGATGACTGTCGACGGGATCGCCGCCGCCCTGAGCGCCGAGAGCGATCCGCGGCTCCAGGACCTGGGGACCCAGCTCTATCCCTTCACCACCCAGGGCGAGTACGGGCGCTTATTCAACGGCCCCAACTCGATCGCGTTCTCCGCGCCCTTCGTGGTCTTGGAGCTCGAGGAGCTCAAGGGCCGCAAGCACCTCCAGCAGGCGGTGCTGCTGCAGCTCATCTATCAGATCCAACAGGCGATGTACCTCGGCGAGCGCGACCAGGCGAAGCTCGTCATCCTCGACGAGGCCTGGGACCTGCTGAGCCAGGGCGATGTCGCCCGCTTCATCGAGACCGGCTACCGGCGCTTTCGCAAATACCGCGGAGCGGCGGTGACGGTCACCCAGTCGCTCAACGACCTCTATGCCCATCCGACCGGACGGGCGATCGCCGAGAGCTCGGCGCACACCTTTCTCCTGGCCCAGCCGGCGCAGGCGATCGATCACGGGCTACCCAGCGGATCGCGCTCGGCGAGTGATCGTGCGGCTACGATGAGACGGGGCTCTCGCGGGAGAGCCGGATCCGAGTGCCGCTCGCGGACGGGCGGAACGACTGCGTACGTTGGGTGGGACAGCTGGCCGATGTCTGCGGGGGCGTCGGATGGCCCGAGCCTCGCGGGTGCCCAGCTGCCGGAGCTCGCCGGTATCAGGGTCCTGTCGCTCGCGCCCGCGCCTTATCCGTGACGTCGCGGACCGCGCGCCCCATGGGGGCGCGGCCAGGAGCGCATCGCTCTGCCTTGCGGCGAGGGGCGCTTGGGCCATGTCCTGCGCGAGCGGGGCGAATCCGTCGTGTTGAGCTGGGCTGAGGCTGCAATCGCGAGGCACAGGGTTGCCGCTTCAGGAGCCAGCTCATGCCGAAGACGGTGTCCGGTCATTACCTGCCTCCGCGGCGAGTGCCCTTTGCGACCTGAAAGGCGATGCCCCAAGACGGGGCTTCGTCCTGTGGAGCCGCATTCTGCGCCGGCTCCAATCGTCCGTCCGTCGGCTCAGTACTTTCCCGCCAGCTTCATGATCGCCTTGTGGATACTGTGATAGGTCAGTCCTGGCGTCACATACATCACGGCACAGGTGCCGGTGCGCAGGTTGATGCCGGACTCTTCGGCGAGGGAGACGGCTTCGGGCGTCTCGTGTGCCATGTGGATCCAGACATCGTGGAGCCCGGCTTGCTTGGCCGCAGCGACCCAGTCGCGCGTCTCGGATTTGGGTGTCTCGATGATCAGCGCCTCGACCGATTCCGGCAGGGCGGTTAGGTCCGGATAGGCCGGATCACCGTCGATCTCGGTGGTACTGGGATCGATCGCGTAGACGGTCTTACCCAGCCGCTTGAGCCCAAGGTAGCTTAGGATCGGGAAGGGCTTGACCGCCGAGCGACCCACGAGGGCAAAGCGCTGGTGGTCGAAGAAGGTTTCGTAGTTCGAGGGCATAGACAGGACTCCGATTGATGGGGGGCAAGAATGGGTGGACGCCGGTGATTCGATTAGCCTGCGGAGCGGATGTGGGGCGCTCGGCTTCAGTTCGCGGGATCAGCACGGCTCGGGCCTGCAGCCATTCTGAATCGCAACGGCTCTGCTGATCTCGAAGCGGCAGATCGGCCCTCTATTGAAACGCGCCGATGCGCGGTTTGCATTGCGAAATATCTGGGTAAGATACTCGGGAATGGTTCACGAATCCCAAGGCAGGGGGCAGTCGGCGAGCGTCCTGCACGCTCGGCGTCAGAACAAGGGGACGGCACGGGTGCCACTGTTGCGCGAGCGATCGATGTTAACGAACTGTCGTCCCGAGAGCGCGACCCTGTGGATCCTGCCTCTCTGGGTGCCGGATGAGTCAGGATAGACGAAGACTCAGAGCGGTCGCTCTTGCTCCAAAGTGGACTGACTCAGGTGTACCTAGAGCGGAAACTCAAGACCTCTCGGTCACAGTCCGCGTTCATCCGGATCGCCGACGCGCACCCTGTTCACGGTTTACAGACACCCTTATCGGAGCTTGAGAAGCACGGTTGGCTCCGCGGGACGGGCGCCTTGAGGCAGGAGCCCAGCGCCGCGGGCGAAGCGCCTTGCGGTCTTTTCTGGATTGCGGGCGAGGGCGCGCACTGAGCCGGCCCGGCAGGGCAGGGCAATTGCCGATCTTCTTCTACTCTTCTCCTCACCCGCTCCGCGCAGACTCGGCCGCGAGCCCTTTCGGTACCAGGGGATCGTGAGACGACTCCCGACTCCTGTCCTTGGCCAACAGCACATAGATCGAGGGCACCACGAACAGGGTGAAGAGCGTGCCGATCGCCATGCCGCCGACCAGTACCAGGCCAATGGAGTTTCTCGCCGCGGCCCCGGCGCCGGTCACCAGCACCAGCGGAAAGTGTCCGGCGATGGTCGCGACGCTGGTCATCAGCACAGGGCGCAGACGGATCATGGCCGCCTGATGCACGGCCTCGAGCTTGCTCAGGCCCTGCTGCTGGAGCTTGCCGGCGAACTCGACGATCAGGATGCCGTTCTTGGCGATCAGTCCGACCAGCGTAACCAGTCCCACCTCGGCATAGATGTTCATGGTCGTGGTCCAGCCGCTGGTCCAGTGCGGCATATTGGGGTCGGGCATCTTCAGCACGGTGAAGATGAGCGCGCCGAACATCGCCAGTGGCACCGAGCCGGCCAGGATCACGATCGGGTCGCGGAAAGAGTTGAACTGCACGGCCAGGACCAGGTAAATCATCAGCACGGCCAGTGAGAAGGCCGGCAGGAACTTGTTGCCCTCTGTGCGTAGCTGGCGCGACTCGCCGGTGTAGTCATAGCTGTAGCCGGGTGGCAGGATCTCGCGCGCGGTGTCTTCGAGGAAGGTCAGCGCTTCATCCAGGGTGCGGGCGCTCATACCTGAGAGCTTGACCGCGTTGAGCTGCTGAAACCGATTGAGCGAGCGCGCCACGACACTGTCCTCGATGTGGGCGACGGCTGACAGCGGCACCATCTGCCCATTCGGGGCGGCGACATGGATGTTGCCGAGCTGCTCGCTGGTCAGGCGATCGACCCGCTTGATGAGCGGGATCACCTTGTAGCTGCGCCCGTCCATGTTGAAGCGGTTGACGAAGTCGCCGCCGGTGGCGACGGCGAGGTCGGCGCCGACCTGGGCCAGGTTCATACCGAGTGCGGCGACCTTGTCCCGATCGAAGACCAGAGTCGCCTGGGGCTGGTCGATCTTCAGGTCGATGTCGGGGGGGAAGAAGAAAAGCCCGCTCTGCGCGGCCCGTGTCTGCAGCTCTTTGGCAAGCTGGAGGAGCTGGTCTGCGTCACCCGTCGAGGTGATGAGAAACTCGACCGGGAAGTTGCTGCCGCCCGGCAGCGCCGGCGGCGTCGCCATAAAGACCTGGATACCTGGGATCTTCGCGACCTCCGCCTGCACCTCCGGCAGCATCTGCGTGACTGTCCGGGTACGCTCGCCCCAGGGCGCGACGACCATACCGCTGAAGCCGTCGGCGCCGACGGTCGCGCCGATCGAGGGGGGGAACAGGAGCTGGAAAGTCTGCTCTGTCTCCGGGACATCGAGCATGACTTGCTCGGCCGCTTTGGCATAGCGGGCGTTCTGATCGGTCGTCGCGTTGGCCGCGACGTTGATGATGCCGAACAGGACGCTCTGGTCCTCGGTCGGGGCCAGCTCCTTCGGTGAGAACAGAAACATCGGAATGGTGCAGAGGCTCAGAACGATCCACACCAGATAGACCGCAGGCCGGGCCTTCAGGGTGGCGCCGAGCGCGCGCCCGTAGGCCGCGCGCAACGCATCGAAGCGTCGGTTGAGCCAACCGGTCAGGCCGCGCTCCTCGTCTTGGGCGCTGCGCAGCAGCTTCGCCGACATGGTCGGCGACAGGGTCAGCGCGACCACACCGGAGATGGTCACGGCCCCTGCCAGGGTAAAGGCGAACTCGCGAAACAGGGCCCCGGTCAGGCCGCCCTGCAGGCCGATGGGTACATAGACCGAGACCAGCGTGACCGTCATCGCGATGATCGGCGAGATCAGCTCGCGCGCGCCGACCAAGGCGGCCTCGCGCGGCGTGCGGCCCTCGCGCAGGTGGCGCTCGACGTTCTCGACCACCACGATGGCGTCGTCGACGACCAGGCCGACCGAGAGCACGATGGCCAGCAATGTCAGCAGGTTCAGCGTGAAGCCGAACAGCTGCATCAGAAAGATGCCGCCGATGAGCGACACCGGGATGGCGAGCACCGGCACCAGCACCGAGCGGACCGAGCCCAAGAACAGGAAGATCACCAGGATCACGATCAGCAGTGTCTCGGTCAGCGTGACGGTGACCTCGTGGATGGCGTCGCGCACGTACTCGGAGGCGTCGTAGCCGATGCTGGCGTCGAGGCCCGCTGGCATGGCCTGCTGGAGATCCGACAGCTCCGCGCGCACGGCGCGCATCACGTCGATGACATTGGCATTGGGCTGCGGGAAGACACCGGCGAAGACCGCCGTCTGGCCGGTGTAGCGCACCTGGGTGTCGTAGTCCTCTGCGCCGAGCTCGACATCGGCGATGTCCTCGAGGCGCACGATGGTGTCGCCTTTCTGGTAGACGACCAGGCGGAGAAAGTCCGCCGGGCTGCGCAGATCCGTGTTGGCCGCCAGGGTCGTCTGCACCAGGGCGCCCTTGGTGCTGCCGATGGCGGCCAGGTAGTTGTTCGCGGCCAGGGCCTCGCGGACCCGCGCGGGGCTGATGCCGAGCGCCGCCATGCGCTCGGGCTTGAGCCAGACGCGCATCGCGAAGGTGCGCGCGCCGAAGATCTCGATCCGTTGTACGCCAGCGACCGCCGCCAGGCGCGGCTGCACGACTCGGATCAAATAGTCCGTGATCTGCTCCTGCGAGAGGATGTCCGAGGCAAAGCTCAAGTAGGCGGCGGCAAACTCGGAATCCGCCGATTGGACACTAATGGCCGGCACCTGCGCCTCGACGGGCAGGTCGTTGCGCACTTGATCGACCTTCGAGGAGATGTCGGCCAGGGCCTTGGTCGAGTCGTAGTCGAGCTTCAAGCGGGCCGTGACGATGGAGATGCCCTGCAGGCTCTTGGATTCGACGTAGTCGATGCCCTCCGCCGCGCCGATGGCGCGCTCCAGCGGGGTGGTGATGAACCCGCGCACCAGCTCGGCGCTGGCGCCGACGTAGACGGTGGAGATCTGCACCGAGGCGTTCTCGCTCACCGGGTACTGGCGCACGCTCAGCGTGCTCCAGGCGTTCAACCCGGCGATGACGATCAGGAGATTCACCACGATGGCGAGCACCGGGCGGGCGATGAAGAGGTCGGTAAAGCCCTTCACGACGGCGCGTCCTCAGGAGTCGCGCGGCTGCGGCGCGAGGCTGGCCTCGGGGGCCAGTCGGTTGTCGATGACGACCTGCATACCGCTGCTCAGCTTGAACACGCCTGTGGTCACCACCGTTTCGCCCGGGCTCAGCCCGTCGGTCACGTCGACGAAATCGCCGCGTGCCCGTCCGAGACGGACGAACTGCTGGCGCAGCACCTGATCGGTGGTCTTCGCTGCGTCGTCCCGTCGCGTCTCGATCACGAACACCGAATCACCGTAGGGCGCGTAGAGCACGGCCGTTGCGGGGATCGGCAGGACGGGCTGCTGATCCGGGAGCACCACCTCGACCTTGGCGAACATCCCCGCGTGCAGCTGCTCGCCGGGGTTGCTGACCTGCGCACGCACGCGCACGCTTCGGGTGGTCGTGTCCACCTCCGGGCTCACCGCGATGATCGCCCCGCTGAAGGTCTCGTCCGGGGCGGCGTCGGTCGAGACGCGAACCCTCATACCCCCTTGTAAACGGCCGAGCTGCTGCTGCGGGACGGAGAAGTCCACGTAGATCGGATCCAGGGTCTGGAGCGACACGATCGGATCGCCTTCGCTCAGCACTTCGCCGAGATTGACCAGCCTCAGCCCGAGGCGGCCGCTGAAGGGCGCGCGGACCGTCTTCTTCGCGATCAGTGCCCGCATGTTGCCGACCTGTGCCAGGGTCTCTTTCGCCCTGGCCTCGGCGGCGTCGACGGCGTCCTTCGAGGCGAGCGCGCGCGCGTCCATCGCGCGAACGCGGGCCAGGTCGGCCTTGGCCAGGGCGGCCGAGGCCTCTGCCGAGGCGAGCTGGGCCTCCTCACTGGCGGTGTCCATCTGCAGCAAGACAGCGCCCGCCTCGACGTCCGCGCCGGAATCGAAGCCGATTCGCGTGATGCGTCCGCCGACCTCGACGCTAACGGTAACGCCCTGCACGGGCGCCAAGGTGCCGACGGCGACGATCGACTGCTCCCAGAGCGCCTTCTCCACCGTCATTGCCGTCACCGTCTCAGGCGGTGGCACCATGGTTTCGGCTGCCTTGCCCATCGCCGAAAACTGCTCGAGCTTGGCATAGACGATGGCCCCGACGAGGATCGCCACGGCGATCGCAGCAAGAAGCAATGTTCGTAGCATGTGCAATCCGAAGCTGAGCGAGGGCGCGCGGCTCGTGGTGCCGCCTTCAGCCCCACGCTCTGTCTGTGGTGATTGTGACGTCAGGGCGACGGCATGGATCTCCGCGCCGTACATCCCTGTCGTTCTCCCCAGCTCCGGGGCCTTCCCCAACCGGCTGTCTTCAGGAAGAAGCCCGGCTAGATGGGTCGGTTGCTCCAGAGCCATGGCTCCCCGCCGACCTTGGGGAGGCAAGGGATCAGCCTGTGACCTGAATCTCCACATTAACATCGTTTCCGCACACGGATCACCGCCGCCTTGGTGAGCGCCATGGTCTCGACCGGCGGCAACGAGATTCCGCCGGTGCGTATCAAGCTCACCTGGGGCCTGAGTCTGGGCGCCCTTGGGCTCGACGTGATGCGCACTGGCGATGTCAAACCGGTTCGCGCCATCATCGCGCTCGGGTGCAACCTGCCGAGCGCGGGCGTGTCAGGCCGCGAGCGCATGGTGTGAGTCGGCATTGGCGGTCGCTTGACCATAGCGCCGGCGGAGATCTTCGCGGATGCGAAAGGCGACGAAGTCGTCCCAGAGTCCGCTCAGGGTGATGCCGTGCAAGGCGAGCATGCTCTGCGCTGCGCTGACGATCCGGCGCATGCCGGCGCGCGCCATGCGGTCCTTGACCAGACAGCGGCAGCCCCCTTCGATGACGCCGGTGGCGATGGGTAAGCCGGCGGCGAGATAGGCGCCATAGGCCATGCGATGATGATGCGTCTCGAAATCCTTGGCGATGTGCTCGAGTGTCTCGCGCTGGGCTTGGGTGAGCCTCTTCGCCTGTTGACGCAGAGACGCGATGACCCGCCCGACGCGCCCCTTGAGGATGTGCTCGAGATCGCGCCTGGGCGCCTGTTGCGCCGCCTGCTCAGTTGGGTGCATCAGCTTAGCCGCCTCCCAGGCGTAACCGGCCGCGTGCAGCAGATCGAGGATTTCGGTGACGTGCTCGCCCGGGATGGCGGCACATGCGGCGTCCCAGAAGGCGGTTTGTCCGTCGATGAGCACCACGGTGGGATGGCTTTGATCCGGATCGCGCAAGGCGTTCTGCTGCGCGATCCAGGCAAAGATCTCCGCGTTCTCTGGTGCGATGGTCTCGGCCTCATCGCTCTTGAGGCAGGCGCGCACAGGCTTGTCCAAAGGCTTGGGCCGCGCGACGCTCGCCAGCGTGTTGGCGGCATCGGCAAACAGCGCCGCGAGCACCTGCGCGGGCACACGCACGCACGGCGCGATCCCATAGACCGCGCCCAGGATCGCCATCTTCTTCTTGCCGCGCTCGCCGCCGGTCTCGCTCGGGCGCTGGCAACTGCTCCCAAAACGCCTCTCCCTGCCTGCTCAGACGCAGCTGGTCGCGCTCGAGGGTCTGCTTGTCCTGGCGCACTCCTCCATCTCCCACAGGAGAGTCTCATCCGATATTGCGATGGGATCGACGGTGAGTCGCATCACGGCTACTGCGAGGCCCATCAGCCGGCAGATTCTTCGCTTCCTGGGATCGCCCCGCCAATCGGTAGACTGCTCGCGGTCGAGCGATCAGAAGGCGCGCCGCTGAGACCGTCGGTTGACCCGGCGCATCCGCAAGACGAGCGCGTTGACGAGCAGGAGCAACGCGCCGAAGAACACGAGAAGAGGGGGTTGGACGTCTTCAACACGCAAGCCGCGCCAGCGGCTGAGCCAGCTTAAGGGAGAGTTTCGTAGACGGACCTTGGCCACCAAATCATCGCGCTCTTCCTCTGAACCGATCACCGGGGCGATGGCGCACGGAACACGCCAACCCCGAGTGTTTCGTGGGTCGTGCCCGCAGGCACCACTGCGGGAGGCGAAATAGGCGTCTAGACGCGACAGAGGCGCCCTGAGGCGCCTCTAAGTCTTTGAATTTTGGAGCCGATGAGCGGATTCGAACCGCTGACCCACGCATTACGAATCCGAGCTACGGCTGCGAGTCACTTTTAATTCAACAGGTTAGCCGCTCGCGCACTGTGCAAAACCTGCCCTGAACAGTCCTGATTCAATCATCTCCAGCGGTGTGCCGGCACATTATCCGGCACACCTTTGGGCCAAGAGCTCAGTCGTTGTCCGGCAGTACGATGAGCGTCACCGACTGATGCGTCTGGATAGCAAGAGTGGTCTCCACGCCTTGTACGATCCCAAACTCGTCGCCAGTTTCCGCGAGGCGCATGGCACAACCAGTCAGCTTGAGCTGAGGGCGCGCGATCTTACCAAGAATCCCCCTGCTTCGCTCGTGCAATCACCGTGTCGGGGGGCCAGAGGGTCGGGCTGCGTCTGCCGAGCCGCTCGGGCGGTGCTCGACGCGGTCGCAAATAGCGAGAAACATGCGCCGAGATAGAGCGTCGGGCGCCGGTCGCGACAGCGTAGAGCGATGGCGGATTTCAAGCGCTCGGCCAGCCGTCTGGACCAAGTGGTGAGGAAGTCGCGCGATACCTGGAAAGCCGGAGAAGAGCCGGAGTGATTGGAAGGAGCGCGCGCTGGCCGCCGAGGACGGTGAAATGCCTTGTGAGGAGCCGCTCGAGCGCCGGGCGCTGTTGTCGCCCCCGGCGCGATCCAGCGGACCACGGCTTCCTGCCTGGTATAGCGGGGCCGCTGCCCAAGGCGCTCCTGCTTCAGCAGCGCTTCGTACTCCTTGGCGGCTTACTTGTCTTCGGTGCCAATAGACTGGCGTACTTCTTTGCCGTTTGGCGTGGTGAATCGCACCCACCACTTACGGCTGTTGGGTCTGCGGTAGAGCATGTCGGTTGCCCTCGTGGCTCTGCCGCCCGCGCCGTCACAGCGTAGCGTGAGCGCAGCCAGTTGGCCAAGTCTTCGTCGATGAAGACCCAGTGCTTGCCTGGCTTGGCGCTGGGAATCTCGCCAGCCGCCGCCAGCCGACGCAGCGTCTCCGGATGCATGCGCAGAAAGGCCGACGCCTCAGTCAGGTCGAGTGTTCTCATTGCGCTGCACCCATGCGCTCAGTGGGCCTGCATCAGAGGGACGGCGACGGCTTGGCCGCTTGGAGATGGGCGGAGCCTCGCCGTGCGGCCCAGGAAGAAGGTGCCCAGGGTCAACCACCGCGAAAAAAGCGCGGTTAATGGCGCGGCCGCGATCAGGCGGACAAGACTCAGTGCAACCGCTGGCGCGAGCATCTCGAACAGTCCCTCCGCTCCGCCGGTCTGCGCCCCGGTGCGCTGGCACGGTACCCGAGCTCACCCCGGCGGGGCTGCTGGCGAGCGGGTAACGGACATTCTGGGCGCTGGCGCACTCGAGCCGAGAGAACCGCGCCCTGTCGTCCGCCATCTTGGCCCTGAAAGCAGGCCGGCGGGCGGTTGAGTCGCCTGTGGACATGACGCATGGTGGTGCTCCTCCGAAGATGGGTGCCAGTTGTACGCTCCCCGCTTGCGGGTCAGGGTGGGAGGCTGCGGGTTCCCACTTCATCCGCTGTGGGCTCTTGGGGCTAATCGTGAGTGAAGCGCTATTGACTTCCGCTGTCAAGTGGTCGGGGGAGCGAGCGTCGTCTGAATGGGACGTCTCATGCGCCCAGGCGTCAAGCTCGACGTGTTATCCAGGGCGCGGGCGGATCGAGGCCGTCGGGGAGGGGTAGAGCAGGCGTCAAGCGTCCGGAGGCGTTTCATCCTGCCCGAGTAGAAGCTCGATCGCCTTGGCGATCCGTGTCCCAGCCGGTGGGTTCTCCAGGTAGCGCAGGACCAGGCGGGTCACCTCGTCACGCACCGCGGGATCGGCCATGGCCAGTCGGCGTGACAGATCATCGAGCAGTTCAGCGAGGGGGCGTTGCTCGGGATGGTCTGACGGAGCGGCACGGAAGGTCCCCGTCCTCGCAGTGGCGTCTCCCGCCTGGAGCATCGGGGCCGTGCCATGCAGGAGCCAGTAGGGATTCACCCCGCAGGTGCGTTGCAGCGCGTTCAGAGCCTCCCACTGCGGCTCGGTGATCCCGCGCTCCCACTGCCAGACTGCCTGTTTGGTAATCCCACCCGCGCGCTGCCCGAGCGCCGCCTGAGTGAGCTTCAGTTCTTGGCGAAGGATCTTCACGCGGTCGGCGACGGTGCTCATGGCGACAAGTTTACTTGACGATCAGAGAAGGTCAATTGACTTTTTCGGGCGAGAGTACTTTACTTTTCGCCATGATCACCAAATCCGACCTGATGGCCACGCTGGGCACTTTGGCCGCGGTGGCGAAAGAGGCCGACTGCAGCAAGCAGGCGGTGGCACAGTGGTCCGAGCGCATCCCGCTACGCAGCGCCGTCTGCATTGCGCGCAAAGGGCGCTGGACGCTGCACGAGCTACGCCCCGACCTCTTTGGGCCGCAGCCTGTGCCTTCAGGTGATCAGACAGCATGTCACTGACGTCTGTGCACCGCCATCGGCGCCGCGACTGATCCGCCTGGGTTGATGATCAAACGCCGTGGCCATCCGACTCGAAGACGCGGAGCTGGCCGCGCTCACCGGACAACGCCCTGAGCTGTGGCAGCTCTACATCCTGCTGAGGACCCTCATGGACTATCACACCGGCTTGGTGGGCGCGAACCGTCGCATCTCCTGGCGCAGCTTGCAGGAGGCGCTCTATGTCGAGCCCGGCCAGGGTCTGGAAGGCACCGGCACCCCGACCAAGGCCAAGATCCGGCGGCTCGCCGAGGGGCTCGCGCGTGCCGGTTTGCTGTGCAATCGCAGTGCATTGAAACAGCTTATTTTTTTCCTTCCCTTGGCCGCTACGGATCAGTCTGCGCCAAATAAACCCGGCACAAACCCGGCACAAACCCGGCATACCCATCCCGGCACCTCGGATTCCAGCAATGACGCGGCCTGCGGGCCAGATCCGCCCACAACCCGGCAGGTGGCGACTTCGAAAGGGACCGCGAAACCCGGCACCCTTCCGGTATCCGGTCTCCGGAAAGAAAAGACTGTGCTAACGCACAGGTCGCGCGCCGGGCCGTTCTCGCCGCTCGACGGCGATGTCGAGCCAGCTCCGTTGCCGGGAGCCCGTGACGGCTGTCCCGAAGATCCGGCGTCCATGCGCGCCGATCCCGTGCAGGCGGTCTTCACCTACTGGCAGCAGGTCATGGCCAAGCCGCAGGCTAGGCTTGACGCCAAGCGCCGAGCCGCCATTGCCGCGCGGCTCAAGGACGGCTACACGCCGGCCGCGCTCGAGCGCGCCGTCGATGGCTGCCGTGCCTCGGCTTGGCATCAGGGCCACAACGACCGCGGACGTGCCTTCGACGACATCGCGCTCATCTGCCGCGATGCGCCCCGCGTCGAGCAGTTCCTTGCCCTGGCCGCTGGCCAGCACGCCGAGCAGGCTGCGCTGGAGGCCTTCCTCAACCCCGACCCCAGTCCGCTGGAGGGGGAGTTCCATGTTGTGCGATCGCGATCGTAAAGCCTTCTCCGACCTGCTCGACGAGCTGGGCGAGACCTACGGCCAGACGGTCTCCGCGCGGCTCAAGCAGACCTGGTGGCGCCTGCTCGCCGAGCGGCTGGATCTCCCGACCCTGCGCCAGGTCCTGGATGCCCACCTGCTGGACGCCGAGCGCGGGCGCTACTTCCCGCGCCCCAGCGACGTGATTGCCGCGCTGGAGCGCGCTGGAGGCGGGCGCCCAGGCGCCGACGAGGCCTGGGCCCTGGCGATCGACACCTTCGACGAGGCCGCGAGTGTGTGCGTCACCGAGGAGATCCTCCTCGCGGCGGCGGCCGCCGCGCCGGTGTGGGAGCGCGGCGACCGGGTCGGCGCCCGCATGGCCTTCAAGGCCGCCTACGACCGCCTGGTCGCCGAGCGACGCCGGCAGGGGCAGCCGCCCCAGTGGCGGCTCTCGCTCGGCTGGGATCCGGCGCAGCGGGCGGACGCCGCCCAGCGTGCCGTGGCCACCGGACGCCTACCGCCCGAGGTCGTCCGCCATCTGCTTCCGACACCGGATGACGTGCATCGCCCGAAGCGGCTGACCGGAACCGTCGTGACGCTGCCGCAGACCGAGGAGGCCACCGCTCGCCAGCAGCTGCGGGCACTCCGGACGCTCATCCTGCGTGCGGTGCCGCCGGCAGCGGCGCCTGCAAGCGAGCGGGCGGACGCACGGCGTGCGCACATCGCGCAGCGCAAACGCACGGCCGCGAAGGCGGTCGCCGATCTGCGCACGCGCCGCGGCGCCCCATGAGTCGCCGCCGGGCTGTGCCGGGGAGACGACGCTTGCCGCCAGAGCGCCCCGCATCTTCAGACATCGTGTCAGACCTGCCGCAAAGGCTGAATCGCGCGGCTTCAAAGTCCTGCATTTGCAGAGCGGGAAGGGGATGGCATCCGCCAATCCGTTCGGCAAGGCGTCAAGATCGGCCATCTGTTCGCTGTGGACGCGGAGCGTGCCGAGGACTGGGATGACTGTCTTGGTGATTTCCGTTATGCGTGGTGATGCCTAGAGGCATGAGCCCCGGTGGACCACTGGGTCGTCTGGGCACGGGAGACGTGCTCGCTGGCTTGCGCGGGCCGCTATCCTGGGTCAATGCGGTTCGCACGATGTGTCAAGTGGTGCACAGGACGTCAATGAGCCGCTGTGCGAGACCTGCGGCGGGATGCGCTGGGGCGCTGCTGGCGGGGCTGGGCGATCGTGGAAGGAGACCTCGTCGGACGCGAGGGGCCGGCTCGGTGCGGCACGAGGATCCGCAGACCCTCGTGCTCTGGGCGGCATTGGCAGGTCTAGAAGAAGGACACCTGCCCGCTGATGCCGTTCTGCACTTGGTTGGAGCCGACGACGTTGAAGCCGCCGGTGGCGTTGCTCTGATCGACCGCGACGGCCTGCTCCTGGGCGAGGAGATGCGTGCCCAGATCGAGCGTCGGGCTGTTGAAGTAGCCGGCAAAGGCGCCGAAGGCATCTCCAGCGAAGGCGGCACCGCCGCTCACACCGCTCATGGCGGCCTTGTCGAGGGTGCGGTCAGCGGTCAGGTCGGTGATGGTCATCATGGTTGCTCTCCTAATCGAGTTTCAGTGCGTATCAAAGGGACGGGGTTGCTTAGGCGTCCTGGCCGGCGATGCCGTTCTGGGTCTGATCCGAGATCACCAGGTTGAGTCCGCCGATGTTGCCGGACTGGTCGACCGCAACGCCTTGGCTCTGCAGCAGGGCATGCGTCCCGCCGTCGATGGTCGGGGCGTTGACGATCCCGGTGCTGAACAGGGACTCGAAGTCGCTGAAGCTGAAGCCAGCGCGGACACTGGTCATGGCGGCTGCGTCGAGGTCGTTGCGAAGGGCGAGGTCGGTGATGGTGAGCATGATGGTTCTCCAAGCGGGTCTTCAGTGTTGTTTTGAATGTGCGGTGCTTTCGGTGCGCTTGCCTGGACTTGAGCAGTCGCCGTGCCAACTTCACGAAATCGGCCGCGAGGCCGCGTGAAATGGGGGCTCTGCGCGACCTCGTGAGGGTCTGGCTGGCCTTTAGGTCGATGTTGTGTTCGTTATTGGCGAACAGATGTGTCGAGAGTGTCGTTTCTACATTGAGACCGACAGTGCGTGCAGAAGACGCTTCAAACGGGGGGATAGACAAGCGAACGTGCGTCTCAGCGGGAGTGGGTGCGTAGAAATTGCGTGCGGACCTTTTGCGCCGCTGCTTTGCGCGTGGATGCAGAATCGGGGATTGTTGTGCGATCGGGAGAGACCTAGCCCGCTCTGCCAAGGTGAAGCGGACGTGGCAAGGCAAGATGTTCGAGCCCCCGCAAGATGCTCAAGCCATCTGCGGCGTTAGCGGCCCTCAGGGGTGGTGCGCGAGCTGCTCCGCCGCCCCGTCCTGCATCGCCTCCGCCAAGGTCGCGTAGGTTTCGGTCCAGGCGGCCCGGACCTCTGGAGTGAAGTCCTCGCCGAGCGCCTCACCCAGCGACCACAGCAAGGCCTCGGCCATCTTGGCGTCGTCAGGCCCGGTGACGCCGCAGCAGGCGTGCTGGGCGCCCAGATCCTCGAGCGCCGGGAGCAAGGCGTCGAGGTCGTCGAGCGCATCGACGACGGTATCCAGCATCGCCGCGAACTTGCGGTGCTGCTCGGCCATATCGGCCTGGAACAGATGCTAGGTCTCTGGGTGATGCGCAAAGAGGCGCGCGTAGAAGCCTTGGGCGGTCGGCTCGGCCAGTGGCTTGAGCTTGGCCCAGGAGGTGCGGACAAGGGCGGTCGCTTGCGGGGTCATCGGATGCTCTTCGAGGCTCTGCGGTCTCCGGACGTCACCAGCCCAAGAGCGGCGCTGGAAGCGTCACGCTAGCCGGCGGCGCCTGCGGTCAAGGCGGAGTCGGGTCAAGCCGACGCAGCCATCCGCACCAGCCCGGTGACCACGCCGAGGATCTGAACCGCATCGGGCGCGAGCCTGAGCGCGGCGACTTCGGGATTGGCGGGCTGGAGGCGAATGCAGGCAGGCTCGGCGTAGAAGCGCTTGAGGGTGACCTGCTCACCGTGGATCAGGGCGACTACGATGTCGCCGTTCTCGGCCGTCTGACGCCGCTCCACCACGACGATGTCGCCATCCGCGATCTGATCCTCGACCATCGAGTGTCCGCGCACGCGCAGTGCGAAGCTCTCCTTCCGCACCATGGGCGCTGGGACGCGGATGTGCGCGTCCGCCTCAATGGCATCGATGGGCTGGCCGGCACTGATCGCGCCGAGCAGCGGCAGCTCCGCGCTGGCCTCGGTTTGCGACGGCGCCGTGAGCGGCGTCCAGGTCAGATGGGTCCGGCGGTTGATGAGGTAGATGGGCGTGGTCATGAGGCCTCCAACAGACGAACCGGGTCGTCTCGAGGGGGTGGCCCGAGTCTAGCGGGACCCAGATGCGATGGCGACAGCAGGTGGCCGCTTGACGAACGCCTGCGTTTCTTCCAGTCCAGGTCTTGCCGCTGGCCTGCCAGTCTCCCGAGGCTGCTTCGGTGTGGGATCCGCCACCGGCCGCCAGCAGCGGGGCCGCCCATCGAGGGTGATCCCGCACCACTGTCCATCGGGATCGAGCGCGTGCTCGGTGCGTCCGCCGCGCCAACTGGCACCACCCAAGGCTTCGGGCGACCGATGCGCCACATAGGCAGGGAAGGGCAGGCGCGCCGGGGTGATGATGGTTGGTGCTGGCTCCGGCGGCTTCGCGCAGCCGCTGAGCATGGCGCAGACTATGGCGAGAAGGACGCGAGCGCGGTCGATCATGGGGTTGGATCCAGGCGTGCAAAGCCCATGAGCCTAAGCGGCCGACTCGCGCAATGCCGGCCGAAACGGTTCATCGGTCAGACCGGGGTTCTTCCGAGACAACGGTCACGTCCGCATTCACCGTTCTTGGTCGTCGTCTTGGCGACGGCATGCTTGGATAGACGCTCTGGCCAACCTCGATTGTCGGTGCGTCCACGCTCATGCCCCGCCTGCTGACCCGCTGCCGTGCCGCCTGGAGCGCCTTTCGCGCGGACCCGATCGACCGGGCGTCCGACGGTCGCCTAGCCGCTGGAAAGCCGGCCGCGCTTGACCTCGCCCCCGAGATTCCCCGCTATCCGCCGTTTCTGAAGGGCCTGCCCGTCGCCTCCACCACCCAGATCCTCGCCACCCAGCGCCCCCTCATCGCCGATCTCCAGGAGGCCCTGGCCTTCAGCGACGCGGACTACCAGACGCGCGTCCTCCCCCTGATCGAGCGCTATGCCGCCTTCGTTCATCTGCTGCCGGCCTCCGAGACGCATCACCATCGTGGGGCCGGCGGACTCTTCCGCCATGGCCTCGAGGTCGCCTTCCAGGCCGCCCGCGCCAGTCGCGGGCGGCTCTTCGCCCTCGATCGGCGGCCCGAGGAGCGCCGGATTCTGGAGCCGCGCTGGCATCTGGCGGCCTGCATCGCCGGTCTGCTGCACGACGTCGGCAAGCCGGTGGCCGATCTCTCGGTCATCGATCGGAGTGGCGCGCACCGCTGGCAGCCCCTCGATGAGACGCTGCTCGCCTGGGCGGGCACGCACGGTATCGACCGCTACTTCCTGCGCTGGACTGGCAAGCGGGTCCATCACAGCCATGAGCTGTTCACCAGCGCCGTGCTCCCGCAGTTGCTGACCCAGCCGGTGCGCCACTGGCTGATGGATCTTGATCCCCTGGTCTGGCTCACCCTGAGCCGGGTGCTGGCCGGGATCGACGACCAGGCGTTGCTGGGTCAGCTGATGCGTGAGGCCGACCAGGTGAGTGTCGCCCAGGACCTGCGCGAGAACCGCCTCGACCCGGAGGCCCTCGCGCTCGGCGTGCCGATCGAGCGCTATCTGATCGACACCATGCGCTCCCTGCTGCGCGACGGCACCTGGACGGTCAACGTGCCTGGGGCGCGGGTGTGGATCTTCCCGCCCAACCAGGTTCATCTGGTCTGGCCGGCCTGCGCCGACGCCATCGTCGAGCGGCTCGCCAGCGCGCGCATCCCCGGCATCCCGCGCGATCCGGACACCCTCGCGGACATCCTGATCGAGCGTCATCTGGCACAGGGCCGACCGCTCGGAGAGGGCGTGCCGGCGGCGCGCACCTGGCGCCTGGCCCCAGCCATGCTCGCCCGCGAGCCGCCGGTGGAGCTGAGCTTTCTGCGCCTGACGCGTCCGGAGCTCTTGTTCTCCGGCGTGGTGCCGCCGGCCACGCCCTTGATCACGATCAGCGCTGAGTCGGGTGTGTCGACGGTCGTGCTCAAGGACACGGATCCCGTGCCAGAAGCGCCGGCGGCGCAGGCCCCGGAGCGTCCCGCCAAGCCAGAAGCCGGGGAGGGCGCTTCCGCCGAAGGCGCGCAAGGTACTGGTGATCAGAACGCCGTCGCCGAGACGGCCGCGCCCTCGGAGCAGGACCAGGCCCGCGACTGGCTGCGCGCGCAGGGGCCGGCCGGGGACGTCCTGATCGCGTTGGCCGAAGCCTGGACGGAGGCACGCCTCACGGCCGATGCCTGCCCGCGCCCGATTCAGGGCAAGCTCTTTCTGCCCTATCCCCAGGGACTGGCTGGATGGGAGCGGACACCGGCCGAGCTCCTCGCGGCCCTGGCCGACCGCGACTGGCTGGAGCGCGATCCGCTGCGCCCGCTGCTCAAGGTCCGCGAGCACGACGGTGTCTCAGGCGTGTGGCTGACGCGTGGGATTTCGCGCCGACTGGTCGCCTTGGGGCTCGGCGATGCGTGCGCGACGGCCTATCCTCCCGAGCCAGGCGCGCAGGATCTGTCTGCTGGACAGGCGCCTGTCAGCGAACCGCCGCCGGCCAGAGGGGACACGACAGTCCGCGCACCAACGACGGCAACCGACTACGCCCGCAGCATCCGCCAGCGCCTCCTCGCGCGCGATCCGACACTCGGTCCCATCACCGAGTGCCCCGGCGCGCTGGCGATCCCGCTGCGCGGCCCCATCCTCGACGGCGCCCGTCGCGCCGGCATTTCCGAGACCGCCCTGCGCCGTGCCCTGGAGCGGCTGCCAAACGCCCGTCCGGTCGAGAAGGGCATCCTGACCCTTGGCCTATAACCCGCCCTGGCGGCCCAACTTCGAGCTGGCGGCGCTGGCGAGCTGGCTGGGTGTCGGGCTGCTCGCGGCCTGCCTCAGCGGCCTCTGGACGCTGCACCAGCGTCCCCTGCAGCTCACTGCCGTGCTCGCGATCCTGCTCGGGCTGCGCTGGCTGCCCGCCGCACTGCGTCACAGCCAGCGCCGCGCCCGTCTGGGCGGCCAACCGCTGAGCTTTCTGGATCCCGAGCGGCTGACCGCGCACGGTCAACGCCGCCCTGCCGACCTCTGGCTCGGCTGGGGCTTCGACTGGAGCGCCGAGCATGCCCAGCTCGCGCTCGATCTGATCCGGGTCGGTCCCGAGCGGATCGTGCCGGCCCATCCGGAGCTGGGTGCGCACTGGCTGCATGGCCTCAGCCCCCGCGAGGCGCCGGTGTGGTTGCCGGTCGCACATAGCGCCGGGCATCTACTGATCGTCGGCACCACCGGCTCCGGCAAGACCCGCCTGCTTGAGCTGCTGGTGGCCCAGGCGGTCGCGCGTGGGGAAGCGGTGGTCATCCTCGATCCCAAGGGCGATCAGGAGCTGCAGGCCTCGGCCCGGCGCGCCTGTGCGCGCCGCGGCGAGTCCCAGCGCTTCGTGAGCTTCCATCCCGCCTTCCCGGACCGCAGTCACCGCATCGATCCCCTCTACAGCTTCAACCGCGCCACCGAGCTCGCGAGCCGCATCGCCGCCATCATGCCGAGCGTCACCGGCAACGATCCCTTCAAGAGCTTTGCCCAGATGGCGCTCTCGCATGTCATCGGCGGGCTGATTACCGCCGGGGAGCGGCCCAATCTGGTCAACCTGCGCCGCTACCTCGAGGGCGGGGTGGAGACCCTGCTGGTGCGGGTGCTCAGGCGCGTCTTCGACGCGCAGATCCCCGGCTGGGAACGACGTGCAGCACGCTACCTCGGCAAGGCGCACGACGCGACCGCCAAGGCGCGCGGCCTGGTGCGCTTCTATCAGGACGTCCGCACCCAGCACCCCTCGACCGTCATCGACGGGCTGGTCTCGCTCTTCGAGCACGACCGGGTGCACTTCTCCAAGATGGTCGCGAGCCTGCTGCCGGTGCTCAACATGCTCACCGCCGGTGAGCTCGGACCGCTGCTTTCGCCGGATAGCGACGACCCCGAGGATCCGCGTCCCATCACCGCGATGGCGCGCATCGTCGAGCGCGCCCAGGTCGCCTATATCGGACTGGATGCGCTCTCCGACGGCATGGTCGGCGCCGCCATCGGCTCCATCCTCATCGCCGATTTGGCCGCCGTGGCTGGAGACCGCTACAACTACAGCGTCCAGCACCGTCCGGTGAATGTCTTCGTCGACGAGGCCGCCGAGATCGTCAACGATCCCCTGATCCAACTGCTGAACAAGGGGCGCGGCGCGGGCCTGCGCCTGACCATCGCCACCCAGACCTTCGCCGACTTCGCCGCCCGCACCGGCAGCACGGCCAAGGCGCGTCAGGTGCTCGGTAATCTGAATACCCTGATTGCGCTGCGTGTGCTCGACAGCGAGACCCAGGAGTACGTCACCGCCAGTCTTCCGAAGGCCCGCCTCAAGACGCTGATCCACACCCAGGCGACCTCCACCCAGCGCAACCCACTGCTGCACGCGGGCAACGTCGGTCAACAGCTGCGCGAGGAGGTGAGCGAGCTGTTCCAGCCGGCGCTGCTCGGGATGCTGCCGAACCTCCACTACATCGCCAGGCTGGCCGGCGGGCGCATCGTCAAGGGGCGGTTGCCGATCCTGCGGGCATCACGCGCGTCGCCGACGGCATCGGAAGCGCCGCGGGCGGGCAGGGGACCTCAGTCGCCCGGTGCGCGCGGGCCGGCCGACTGAGCATGCCCGATCCGCAGCCAAACGGGGCGCGGAGCGCGGCGGGCGTGGCGGGACGCGTCGGGGTGCTCGTCCTGCTGTCCGTGGTCATCCTGATGCTGGCGTGGGTGCCCGCAGCGTGGCTGGAGCGCATCGCGATGCTCGAGCGGGCCTGGGATCGGCAGGCGCTGGGGGAGCGCAGTGCAACGGCGGTGCTCGAGCGGGCGCAGCAGTGGAGCGCGGCACAACTGGGCGCGTTTCCGATAGGGTCTGAGACGCTGGGGGCCGACCGCAGGGGCGCGGCACGCAGGGCGGCTGTGAGCCCGGCTTGGCTCGCCGATCGGCGGACGGCTGCGGCACGGCTGGTCGAGCTGGCCTGCCTGCGCGCCGCCCTGGTCACGGCCTGGGGGCCGGCGCTCGGGCTGCTCCTCATCGCCGGCGTGCTCGACGGCCACTGGCGCTGGCGAATCCGTCAGCGCGGCTTCGACTATCCAAGCCCAGTCGCCCGCCAGGCCAGCCAGACCGGGCTGGCCCTGGTCCTGGGAGGCTTCCTGCTTGTCCTGTTGCTCCCGCTGCCGCTGCATCCCCTGGAGATTCCGCTCCTGACCCTGATCGCCGTCTGGCTGATCGGGGCCGGCCTTGCCGCCCTCCCGAAACGGCTGTGATTCAGAAGGGTTGTTGCGGCGAGATTCCGCCGCTCACTGTTTCAGCGTCCTCTGTGCCGGTTTCCTATCGTGCGATGACGTCGGTGACCCTTGCCGCGGTGATGTGATGCTTCACATCACCGCGGCCGCTCGCCGGCGGGGTGAGCGTCCGCGCCTTCAACCATCCGCCGGGCGAGTTCGGGCTCATCTTCTTCGCCGCGCCACCGCCCGCCGAGCCATACCGTCGTGTATTCCCGAGTTCTCCGGAGGACGCCCCGATCCTGTTCCCCGCCGAGGGCACCGCCCTGCGCGGGCCTTGATGCACTGGCTCGACCGACTGGGCATTCGCTCGCGGGTCGTCGGCGAGTTCGAGGACCAGGCCCTGACGCAGACCTTCGGACAGTCCGGCGTGGGCGTCTTCATGGCGCCGAGCGTCATTGCGGCGGAGATCGCCGGGCAGTATGGCGTCGAGCCGATCGGGACCACTACCGAGGTGCGCGAGCGCTACTAAGAGATCTCTACCGAGCGGCGCCTGCGGCATCCCGGGGTGGTGGCGGTGAGTCAAGTGGCTCGGATTGAGCTGTTCGCGGGGACATGAGCGTACGCGAGACGGTAGTTCTTAGTGTCACAGCAAGCACCTTGAGGGAAGGCTCGACGCGGGAAGCGATCATATTCGCCAGAATCCCTGGTGTCACACGAACCTCAGATAGCCGACACTATGGCTCTTGCTTCCCCTATTCGAGGCCTCCAGCGGATTTCCGGAGTCAAGTAAACTGTCACCCGAACTCCGGAACTGAAGTCACCGGAACTGGAGCAGAGGCGGTTGGATTTGCTATCCGGCGAGCTTCGTCCTCGACGATGCCCGCGAACTCTGCATCACCCAGGACCAAATCCGCGCGTCGGCGCCGTCGCTGACGGTGACACGGCGGCGGCGCAACAACAGAGATTGGCCTATGCAAGGATCACGAGTCCGATGACCGAATCAGAACAGGACTATCGGGCGGCGGCGCGTCGCTGCCACAAAGACGGCACACTGCTGCTGGAGCAAGGGCGTCTTGCCAACGCCAGTCATCTCTTTGGGCTGGGTGCCGAGTGTGCGCTGAAGGTGTTGCTGGAGGGCCACCAAGGGGCGGATGTAAAGCTGTCGCATCTGCCGGAGCTGCGCGACCATGCGTTGAAGTGCTTGCGTCGTCGGCGGGATGGGGCTGTTCAGCAATTGCTGAACAGCGATACCTACATGCTTGGCTGGCGCATTGACAACCGCTACTGGCCGGACGCGGCGTTCTCCGAAGAGCGCTGTAAACTGCACCAAAGTCATTGCTTGCGCACGCTGGGCGCGGCCAGCCTCGGGAACTGATCATGAGTCCATGCACCTTCGACGATGCCCTGCCTCGCGCCTTGGAGCAGATCCAAGGAGCCTTTACCGGCATCGACTTTGCCAAGGTTCGTTTCATCCGCGACATGAACGGGCGGGTGCATCTGGTGCTGCCGGACTCCGCAGGCCAAGCCGAGGTGGTCGCGGCGCGTCCGCATCTCGCGGATGCGCTGGGAGCTTACAGCCCCGGCTCGGAGACCGGTTTAGTGCGCCTCTCCGATACCTTCCTCGGTGCGGCGCTGATGGACGAGCCCTTCCTGGTGCAGGATATCAATGGCACGCTGATCCGCCTGATCGAGCGCCGCGTGGTCGGACAAGACTGGGCGCTGGCACCGGGTGCCGAGGCGGGTGCATCGGCCGCACATCCGCCGCGGGTTTCCTTCTTCAGTCTCAAAGGTGGCGTTGGGCGCAGCACGGCCTTATTCCTCTGGGGCCGCGAGTTAGCGGCACAGGGTAAGCGGGTGCTGTTGCTGGACCTGGACTTGGAGGCGCCGGGGCTGGGCGCGCAACTGCTGCCGGACGACGACCGACCGGAGTTCGGCGTTGTCGATTGGCTGGCGGAGGATCTGGTTGGAAGCCCAATAGCGGAGTCAATGCTCAGGGAGCACATGCTGGCGGCTAGATCACCGCTGGCCGATCCGGGCTATCTTTACGTGGCGCCGGCCACCGGCAAGCGCACCGCCCAGCATCCGAGCGGCTTCATCGCGAAGCTCGCACGCGCCTACCTGGACAATGACCGCGGCGAAGGCGAGGGTTTCGCAGTGAGGGTGAGGCGACTGCTGGAGACACTCGAGCGGACCTTGGAGCCGGACGTAGTGCTCATCGATAGCCGTGCGGGTCTGCACGAGACGGCCGCAGCCGCCATCTTGCACCTGGACGCGGACGTTCTGCTGTTTGCGACCGATCAGCCCACGGTTTGGGAGGGGTATCGCTATCTCTTGGCGCAACTGGCACAGATGGCACATATCCATCCGGCGTGCGACGACGATTGGCGGCTGCGGCTGAAGATGGTTTACGCGCGTGCTTTGGAGAAACAGGATGCGCTGGAGGGTTTCCGCTCGCGGGCCTATCAGCTCTGGCTCGACTGCCTGTACGACGAGCAGCCGGCAGGAGGCGCTGAGGAAGCCTTTAGCTTTGCGGAGACGGATGATGCGGCGCCGCATTACCCGTTGCAGATCCTGAATGACCCGCGCTTCGAGCAGTTCAATCCGCTGGAACACCTGAGCACCGTGGGCGCCGCCGCCATTGCATCAAGCTTCGGGCCGTTTATGGTAGCGCTGGAAGAGCGCGTTCTCGGCAGCGAGGAGCCCGAGGCCGTCGACCATGCCGATTGAGAGCAAAGACGAAACGTTCCCGACCGATCGGGTTCGGCGCTCCCTCGACGAGCTGCCGGATACCATGGACGCGAGCACCAACCCGCCCGACCCGAACGAGCTGTACGTAGTGCTCGGCCACGAGCGTGCGCTGGACCCAAACAGTACGCTCGTGGTCGGGGATCGCGGCAGCGGCAAGAGCTTCTGGAGCGCAGCCCTCAACAGCAAGGTGTCCCGAGCCTTGATCCACGCCCAGTTGCCAAGGCTGCAGCTGGATCGGGTGAAGACGAGCTGGGGCTTCTCGGTGTCTACACACAATGCCGATCACCCCTCCCGGCGAGTGCTTCAGCGTTTGCAGGGAAGCCACGCCGCAGAGGACATCTGGCGTGCGGTGGTGTTGCGGCAGCTCACAAGCCGTTACGACGAGGAGCTGCCCGTCAAGGACTGGGCCGACGTCGTGACCTATGTCGCGGATAACCCCGAGCGCGAGGAGCGGCTGCTGAGCCGAATCGCTGGCCGACTTGCGGCGGACGGGAAGCGCCACTTGGTCATTTTCGATGCCCTGGACCGCACCGGCTCTGACTGGAAAGCCATCCGTGGGTTGGTGCGCGGACTGCTACAGGTTTGCCTTGATCTGAAAGGACAAACGGGCATTCAGACGAAGGTCTTTCTCCGCCCGGACATGTGGGAGGATCGGACCATCTGGCAGTTTCCGGACTCGTCCAAGCTGCACCACGGCCGCGTCATCCTGGAATGGCGCCGTACTGATCTTTATGGCCTGTTGTGGCATTGGCTATGCAATCATGGCGATGGCGCCGAGATTTTTCGCAATTGGCTTCAATCGAAGCATCACTTGTCCTTCACGGCAACGGAGGCGGGTGGCGAGCAGGTCTACCCGATTCCGGCGAAGCTGCGCCAGGACGAAGACCTGCAACAGGCGGTGCTGCATGACGTGGCGACCCGCTACATGGGCTCCAACCGGCGGCGTGGACGCACCTACACATGGCTGCCGAATCACCTGGCGGATGCCAAGGGGCAGGTCAGCCCGCGCAGCTTTTTGATCGCGGTGCGCGATGCGCAGCGCGAGACCCAAGCTAGGGGACACGGGGAGGTGCTGCACTGGGAGGGCATCAAGCGCGGTGTGCAGAGCGCCTCATCGGTTCGCGTGCAGGAACTTCGAGAGGATTATCCATGGATTCAGACGGTGTTGGAGCCGCTGAGCGGCCAGACAGTGCCCTGCCGGGACGAGGACATCATGCAGCGCTGGGAGAATGCACAGACGGTGCAGGCGATTGAGCGCGATCGGACGGCGACGCTGTCCCCTGAGCCTTCCGGCAGCGGAGAGATTGATGACGAGCGCTTCTATCTGCCGCCGCATGCGTTGGCTGACAGGTCTTCCGACACTCCCGAAAAGGCGCTGATCCAGGAGTTGCAGCGTATCGGCGTGATTCGTCGTGTCGACGACGACCGTGTCGATATCCCGGATCTGTTCCGGGTGGCGGCAGCCATTGGCCGCCGGGGCGGCGTTCGGCCAATTCGATAATCGATCTGTCGGTGCTGCTCGACAAGCCCGCCGGCCTGCGTAAGCCCGCGTAGCATGGTTTGGTGGGCTGCTCACCCCAAGACACAACGAACACTGCATGTCCTTCACACGTCGAACCCGATGGGGCATGGCTTGATGATGGCCAAACCCCTCCGAATCGAACTCTAAGTCGCGCCACACCTCACCATGTCGCGTGGTGATCGGCGCGAGCTGATCGAAGAAGACGAAAGAACGCGAGTCGTTCTCGGATGCGACCTCCGGACTTGAGCCGCCTCACGCGGGATGACCTCACGCTCGATCACCGCGCGCGATTCCAACTCCGCGCGGCGCAGATCGAAGCCGGATTTTAGGTTCAGCCAGGACTGCGCATCACCGCCGAAGTAGCGCGCCAGGCGCAGCGCCGTATCAGGCGAGATGGCGCGGCGCTCTTTGACGATCTCATGCAGTCGCGTCGCCGGCACGCGCAACGCCACGGCCAAGGCGTTCACGCTCTCATGCCCAAGGCGGCGAGAGAATCCTCGCGCAAGATCTCACCCGGATGCACCGGGCGCATGGCGTTGGTGGGTGTCATGGCTGGGTGTCCTCAGTGATCGTCAACGTTCTCGACATCGAATGCATCGCCGTCTCGCCATACAAAGCACAGCCGCCACTGCGCGTTGATGCGGATGCTTTGCTGTCCCGCGCGGTCGCCGCTCAGCGCTTCCAGACGATTCCCCGGCGGGCTGCGAAGGAAGTCGAGCGTCGCCGCCGCGTGCCGTTGGACGAGCTTGCGCACAGCGACCGGCTGGAACGCGCGCGGCGACTGGCCGGCAAACAGCTTGGCGGTGGCTTTGCAGCGAAACGGCTTGATCATTGGGTATAGAGTGTTAAGTGCAGCGTAATACGTCAATCAGCTTGCGCGTTGCTTGACCGCCTCAAGGGTTTCCGCTTCTGGAGACCTATTCGCCACTGGTTACCCACGGACCGCTGACCGACAAGGTGGCGAGCCGGAAAATCAGGCGATCTGCACTGCCCGACAGCGCACGAGCGTGCGTTCCGCTGTCACGCCCCCACGAACTGAGCACAGGGCCGGAGCGATATCGGCATCCGCCGCGCCTCGATCGTCGATCACAACGGGCTCACCTCAGAGACTCAGAGACGCTCCGCCTGAATATCGACCCCAAGCCGATAAGCCCCGCCGGGCGCAATGGACACCCGATCCGGACCGGCGTTGGTGGTCTCCACACAGAGCATCTTCAGGTACTCCAAGTCCCCGAAATCCCCCATCGCGGCGGCCTGCTCGATCCAGGGGTTCCACACCACCGCGCTGTGATTGCCTGCGGATTGGGTCCTGATTGCCCGCCCAAAAGCGGGGTCCTCCAACACCAGCGCCTGCGGTGGCGCGAGGTAGATGCGATCGAGCGGG
>NZ_JAAIJQ010000071.1 GCF_010820565.1 Thiorhodococcus minor
CGCAGTGCGGGAAATCTGCATGCTGCGTTTGACGAGGGGGGCCAGGGGCGACCCTGGCCTCTACTCTACCGGTTCCAATTGCCGAATCTAGGCTCAATGCATTGCTGTCACCGGGCCTGCGGCCATGAGCCTCGGCGTCGGAAGGGGCGCGAGCCCTGACTAAGCCATCCCCCGCGAGCTGGGGGTGGCAACGAAACGGCGGCATCAGCCGTGATACGCCTTGCCGAGGCGTCTTCGCCGATACAGCCTGTAGCTTGTGATCAGCAAGAGGAGCAGCCATGGGAGTCCGGCCGACACGGCTAACAGCAAGAGGAGGCGACGCTCCATGTCGGAGATGACATCGGAGGGAGGCGGAATGCGATTGACGATGCTCGTACACCCAGGCGCTTCATTCCGATTTAGGGCCAATCGCACGGCGCGTCGGTAGTGCCGGTCGTCGGCAGCGATCAGATAGTGGTCACCGGCTTGCCATGGCGCGAGCGGGTCGTCGAATCCGGATCTGCCGGTATAGGAGCGCCAGCCGAGCCAGAGGCAGGCTGTCTCGATGGGCGATGCCGTGGCGATCAGGCGCACGTGCCAGTGATCGGTGTATGAGCCGCCCCGATCGGCGTTGCGCGTCGTCTGTTTACTGTAGGTCGCTCCCGGTGAGGGCAGAACCCTGAGCGATTCAATGCGGTAGATCTCCCGTCCTCCTTGAGCATGCTTGTCCGACAGCTGCTCGGCGTCCGCCAGAGGGATGATCTCGGCCCGCTGATACCAGAGCCAGCGCTCCACGGTGTAGGCGCCAAAAAGCCCGAGCACTAACAGCGTCAGACCCAGCCCGAAATCGAACACCAGGTCCGGCGTCCGGGTCCAACGTCTCACGCCCAAGCGATGCAGCAGTCTGTCGAGCAGCACAGGGAACATCATGAAGATCGCAACGCCCATGACCATGGCGACCACCGCAAGGATCCAGAAGCTCAGCAGATGACCGAGCGCGCCGAGCACCCCGGAGAACAGCCCAAAGGACGCGCTCAGGATCAGCTGTGCCAGGAGGACGTGCAGCACGACCGGCCAAACGCCGGGGGGACCCGTTGGCGTGCCATCCGCCGCATAGAGATCCCGGTTCTTGGCCGCTGGCGAAGCTGGCCTTGGCCGCTGCCTCGGTGAGGGTCGGCGTGCTCGGGCGTCCGGTCGGATGCCTTTCTTGGGCGCCTTCTTGGGCGCCCTGATCAGTGGCTTCGGCATCCCCGTTTCCAGCGGCGGCCGCTCCGGATGCTCGAGGCTGGCGCGGAATGCGGCGAGGAAGCGTTGCTCGGCGGCATCCAGGGCTGGTGTTTCGAGGGCTTGGCTCAATCGGTCGATGACAGCCTTCGCCTCGGAGAGCGGCTTACCAGAGGCCCGCATGTAGGCGCGAATGGCCACGACCTCTCGCCCCTGCAGCAGATGTTCGAGAATCTCGTCGCGAGCACGCTGCGCGCCTGGTGTTAGCGGTTTCTCATCCACGTTTCTGTGCTCCTGCAAAGCGGCCCTTGCGTCCCTTCTCAAGGCCCTGGTCTGGTGGGACCTGCGCCTTCCTCTGGTCTGAGCCACAGGCTGACCGACGCGAGGCGTCAGTGAGGGGCTTGTCTGGAACAGCGGCGGCTTGTCCGTTGGCATCGGCATGCCCAGTTTGCGAATGAGGCTGCCGCCCAGGTGAATGTCCTCGAAGGCCCGGCGGGGCCAAGCGTTCGTCGTCACAGGTACGCGCGGTTACAGAGCTTGTCGCGCAAGACACGCCCACGAGCAGCAACAGGAGCATCGTCGTCATGCCATCCCGAAGCGCCAACTGGATCCTCATCGCCTGCGCCCTTGTGATCGGACTGGGTCTTGGCGTCCTCGCCATCGACCGCTGGGTGGTGAAACGCGACCTGCCTCCGAAGGAGCAGCAACTGGCGGCACTGGCGGAGGATTTCGGTCTCACCCTGCGCGACGACGACGTCTCCCTCGCCGAGCTGCGCGCACTCCTGAGTCCGTTCGCGGCCACCACCGGAGCCCCCGACCGCATCGGCCCGGCCCTGTCCCGGTCCGACGGCGAGCGCCTGCTGTGGCTGTTCGAATACAGCTCGCGGGAAACCGCCATCGCCCGTGTCGGGAAGCCCGATGTCCATGCTGAAGTGACCCTATTCGGCATCCTGCTGGATCTCGGCCCAGGCCCGGATCTGCCGGCGTGGTCTCAGGCCGAGGACTCCAGGCCGCCGGCCCCGCCCCACACTGTCGACAGCATCGCTCGCCTCGCCCGTCTCGACGGCTACCGGATGGCGATGCACGGCCGGCGGGTACTCTTCGTCTCGACGCTCCAGACATGGGCGCTGAAACAGGTGGCGGAACAGCGCACCAGCGCCGAGCTCCACCCCGGCCTTTTCAACAGCGCGATGAAAGTAGAGGTTCAGCTGGCACTGGACACGGTCAACGCCATGGATCTCGACATGGCACCCCTCGACCGCTTCTACCAGATCGACATCGGCCCCATCGACCTGCCGAAGCCGGACGCCTCGGGACTGCGCAGCGCACTCGAGGAAAGCAGCCGCCAGGCCAAGGAGCAGCTGGACAGGGACATGGCCGAGCTGCGCGAGCGGATGGCGCGTCAACGCGAGGAGAATCGGGCCAGATTCGAGGCCAGGCTACAGCAATTCCGGGACAACGCTGGCGTCGGAAACGAGAGGCTGGAGCGCGCGGAAGCAGCGCCTGAGGCGCCCGCGCTCGCGGAGCCGGCAGACAGGGGGCAGTGACTGAGCCCCCTGCGCGGCGGCTCTCGGGGTGGCATCGGGAGCGGATAGCAGGCGACCCACGTCGCCAGCCTGCTGGTCGTCAGCGCCGGCATGTGCCGCATGCCGTTCGGCCTTTGGCTGGCTCCCCGCGCTACAGACAGCTATCCAGGGCGTCGACCACAAGGGCGGGGGTTTCAAGGACGGGATGACCGCCCCTGTGTCAGGCGCAGCGCGCGTCCTTTGCTCCATCGGATCCAACCGGCGCTCAGGATGACAACACCAACGATGATCGCGACTGTGACAGGCGCTCTTGTCGCACCCCAGGCAAGTGCTGAAGCCATCATGGCACCCAGCAAGATGAGGAGAGCCCGATTCATCCCCTTCTGGAATCGGCGCTCGGTAGCGGCCGCCATTGGTGTCGTCACGAAGATGCGACGCACCAATTTGGACAAAGAAAACAGCCCCCATCCCAAGGTCACAGCAAGGAAGATCATCCCCACCATCAGAACAGCCATACCAGAAAGGGCTGTTTCTCGCTCTAACGTGCTTTTTGACGGATCTTCCGGGTCTACGAAAATCTGAACGGGATTTCCAGGGGCGTAGAGATCCGATGCGGCAGCAGCTCTCGCGCTGGCCTCGGAAGGCGAGCCGTCGCGACCGATCGCCAATCGGTCGCGTCCGTGGAGACGGGCTCCGTTGATGGCGTAGGCATACTGGATATCGACACTGGACGACCAAAGGTCTCGCGAAGAGGTATTGACGTTCCCGCGGCGGCTATCTGGCTTACTGACGATAACAGTCGCGGTGACGGGCGTGTAATGCGTGCTCGCATTCTTGACGCCGTGCAGTCCGGCTGCGGTAAAGAGAGCGCCGAGCAACACGACGGCCAGCCATGCGATTGTCATCGCAATCGCAGCCAATACTTTCTTGATCGACATTAGCAATCCAGATGACATCGCTTTGCGCACTCCATCAGTTAGGTCGTCCCTGATCCTGGCCTTGATCGTCCGTTGGATCGGTAGGGTGGACGAGCGAGAGAGACTGTGAGAGTCATCCAAGCGCACCGCGAAGATCGCAGATTGGTGTAGGTTGGGCCGACGCAGGAGGCCCAACAATCAAAGTGTTAGGCTAGCCGCCATGTTGGGCTTCGTACCTCAGCCCAACCTACGCAGAATGTCTTCACAGTCTCGAGAGCGAAGTCCACCGAATCCCGCGCCGGCGCTGGTGGACTGCGCTGCGATTGTTCAGCCAGCGGGAGGCCGGGCCAATCGATGATCGACGCCCTGATCCTTGGGCGATGTGCATCCCACCGGCGAAGTCGCACACCCGCTGTAGAGCCAGCCAATCCATCTGCACCAAGGGCTCAACACCGGCCGGTTGCGCCGCTTGCGCTCGACTTCCACGCGTTGAACGGCTGCGTCAGTTGCGGTTCAACGGCTCTCTTTAGGATTGCTGCTGCCGCCGGGCCATCGACTGGCACCAATCGCCGCGGGCATCGCGGCGAGGGGGAAGGGACGCCCCGTCGCTATTCCGAGCGCCGATCGGCCTGAATGGCGCGTGCTTGCGCGAGACGGGCAACCGCCTCGGTCGCGCCGTCTGGGTCCTTGAGAATGTCCGTCTCCCAGAGGCGTAGCACGCGCCATCCGCGGGACTCCAGCTCCAAGGTGTTTCTTCTGTCGCGCTCTAGGTTGTAGCGGATCTTTTCGACCCAGTAGCCTGGGTTATGGCCCTGGGCGAGCTTGCGCTGGCGCTGATCCCAGTCGCGCCCGTGCCAGAAGTCGCCGTCGACGAAGACCGCCAGGCGGAGCTTGCGGAAGACGATGTCGGGCTTGCCGGGAAGCTCCTTGGCGTGAAGGCGGTAGCGCAGCCCGCGCGCCCAGAGGCGTTTGCGCAGCAGGGCCTCGGCGCCGCTGCCCTTGGCGCGGTTCTTTCGCTTGACTGCCGATGCCTGCTTGGACGCGGGGCTGAGCGCGTCGAAGCGTGGCGCGATCCGCTGTTTGGTCATGGCGAAAGCTGCCTTGCCGGCTGACGACTCTTGGTTATCCGTTCAGGACCGCCGAAGGTCGCGATCGACGATGGCGGCGACGACGAGATCTCCCCAGACGTTGATGGCCGTGATCGGATAGTCGAAGAAGCGGTCGACGACGATGTAGAGCGCGAGATAGGTCTGCGGGAGTCCGAGCAGGTCCAGCATGAAGGCCATCATGGCGATGCCGCCGCCCGGGATGCCGGCGGTGCCGGCGGAGGAGGCCATGGTCAGCAGGACGATGAAGACCGCCTGCGGCAGCGTCAGGTCGACGCCGGCCAGCTGCGACATGAAGATCAGCAGGATGGCTTGATAGAGCGCCGAGCCGTTCATGTTGAGCGTGGCGCCCAGGGGCAGGGTGAAGCTGGTGACCCGCTCGGCGACGCCCTGCTGCTCGAGGCTCTGCTTGGAGACCGGGTAGGTCGCGGAGCTGGAGGCGGTCGACAGGGCCGTGAGCAAGGGGACGCGACAGGCGGCGATGAAGGGCCAGGGCGGGCGCCCGGTGCGCGCGCGGTAGAGCAGGGGCAGGGCAACCATGGCGTGCAGTCCGGCCGCGAGTGTCACGGCCCAGACGAAGGCATGGAGCTGGAAGACGCCAGCCCAATCCATGCCCGCCAGGCTGTCATAGACCAGTGCAGCGATGCCGATCGGCGCCAGTGCGAGCACGCCGCGAAGGAGCTGCATGAGCAGGGCGTCCAGGGCGCGGGCACCGTTGAGCAGGAATGTCCGCTCCGTCTCCGCAATCCGCCGCGAGGCGAGCGCGGCCACCACGGCGACGAAGACGATGTGCAGGATGTTGCCCTCCGCCAGGGAGGCGAAGAGGTTGGTCGGGATGAAGTTGCCGACGAGCTGCTCCACGCTGAAGCCCGCCCCGCCCTGATCGACTTGCTCGAGATCGAGCAGACCCGCCGGCACGTCGGCCGAGAAGCCCAGCCCGATCGCGGTGCCCAGCATCGCCGCAACGACTGAGGTGGCGAGGTAATAGGCCAGGGTGCGCCCGCCGATGCGTCTGAGGTCCATGCCGCCGGAGAGCGAGGCGTAGATGGACACCAGGATCAGCGGCAGGATGAGCAGCTTCAGCAGGGACAGAAAGATCTGCCCGGCCCAGGCGACATAGGCAGCGCCCTCGGGCAGCAGCAGGGCGAGCAGGATGCCGGTCAGCAGTCCGACGGGGATGGAATAGAGCTGGCGCATCCGCGGTCCTCCCTCGCGCTCAGTCGGCTTGGCCGTTTGCTAGCGGACGCCGGCATCGCGGCCCGCTGCTCAAGACGGGGGCGCGCGGCGCGCCTCCCGGCAATCGGTGCTCCTTGGGTCCCGGCATTAGGTCCACCCCAGCCGTTCGGCGTTACGGGCGACCTCGTCCTGGTCGCTGTAGTCGATCTTGCGCCCGCCCTGGTCGATATAGCGCTCATGGCCCTTGCCCGCGATGAGCGCGATCCATGGCTCCGCGGCCGGCCGCTCGGCGAGCAGGTCGAAGAGGCGTGCGATGGCCGCCGGGCGCTCGACGACGACCTCGCGGATGGGCTCGGGAACCCCTGGCAGGATGTCGGCGATGATGGCCTCGGGGGCCTCGGTGCGCGGATTGTCCGAGGTGACGATGACCTGGTCCGAATGGCGCGCCACGGCCTCGCCCATCAGGGCGCGCTTGGTGCGATCCCGGTCGCCGCCGCAGCCGAAGAGCGTAAGGACGCGTGCTTGCGGGAAGCCGGCGCGGATGGCGGTGAGGATGGTCTCCAGGGCGTCGGGCGTGTGGGCGAAGTCGACCACGATGGTGCGGCTGCCGAAGACGCGGCACTCGAAGCGCCCGTCCACGGGCTCAAGGTGCCGCCAGAATGACGCTGGCGATCTGTCGAGCAGTTGGCTCGCCAGAACGGACGCCAAGGCGTAGTTGGACCTGTTGTGCTCGAGTGCCAGGAAGGGTTTGGCGGCGATGGCCTCTGCGCTGACCTCGGCGGGTGCGATCAGCTCGATGGGCGCCTTGGTCATCCCTTGCTGTGACAGTCGCTCCACCACCGCGGGGCTCGCGCAATAGAGGCGGCCGCCCGCCTGGATGAGGTCGAGGATGCCTGCCTTGGCGTTGAAATAGGCCGCCTCGTTATGGTGGTAGTCCAGGTGATCCTGGGTGAAGTTGGTCCATGCGGCGTTGCTGAACGGGATCCCATGCACGCGGCCTTGATCCAGGGCGTGACTGCTGGCCTCCATGACGACCAGGTCGCAGGCGTCCTGCTGATCGCGCAGCAGGCGGCGCAGCTCGATCAGCGGCGGC
This sequence comes from Thiorhodococcus minor, assembly GCF_010820565.1. Taxonomy (GTDB): domain Bacteria; phylum Pseudomonadota; class Gammaproteobacteria; order Chromatiales; family Chromatiaceae; genus Thiorhodococcus; species Thiorhodococcus minor. The sequence goes on from NZ_JAAIJQ010000071.1 coordinate 7,022, forward strand.
GAGGTGAAGCCGGTCTCGACCAGACGCTCGCCGTTGCGAAAGACGCCGAGGGTGCCGATGGAGAGCACGCGCTTCCCTTGGGCGGTCAGGATGGACTCCAGGTACTTTACGGTCGTGGTCTTGCCATTGGTCCCGGTGACGCCGACGAAGGTGAGGTCTGGGCGCAGGGGATAGCAGAGGTCGCAGAAGCGGCGGATGACCTCGGCCCAGTCGTTCGGTCGGGCCACATAGATGCCCTGCGCCGGCATGCGGTCGAAGCACTGCAGCATGCGGTTCGTGACCAGGACGGCGCAGGGGCAGCGCGCGAGATAGCGCGCGTAGATCTCCATGTCCGTCTTGCCGTCCTCGAAGCGCTGGAAGAAGAGGATGGAGCCGGCGTCGCAGCGGTCCGCGCGCCACTGGATGTTGGTGAGTGCGCCTTGGGCTGTCGCCGGGCGCCGCCACGCGAAGTCGGTGGTCGCGAGGAGTTGGGACAGCGGACTCTCGGGCATGGGCTTGGCTCAGTTGCAAAGAGGAGACGGCAGATGCTCATTCTCGCCGACACGGACCGAATTAGGGAGATGCTTGGGCGATTCGGTCTGGGCTTGGTGCAGTTGGAGGACGCGGAGCCCATTCCTGGCTCCTACTGGGGCGACTTCGAGGCCGGGCTCATCGGCGACCGACTCTATGCGCGCCGCTCCACGCCGCTGCACTCGATCCTGCACGAGGCCTGTCATTGGATCTGTATGGACGCTGAGCGCCGCGCGCGGCTGCATACGGATGCGGGTGGCGACTATGCCGAAGAAGACGCAGTCTGCTATCTGCAGATCCTGCTCGCGGAGGCCATTCCCGGCGCCGGGCGCGACCCCATGCTCCGCGACATGGACGATTGGGGCTATACCTTCAGGCTCGGCTCGGCACGCGCCTGGTTTGAGCAGGACGCCGAGGATGCCCGCGCCTGGCTGCTCGCGCACGGCCTGATCGACCCGCAAGGATGCCCGACCTGGCGGGTGCGTGATGCTGTCGATCTCAGCTAATGGCGGCTCGCGCGAGCCCGGTTGCCGCGTATACTTGCCCACTCAGGATTGCGGGCGTCGATCATCGATTGGCCCGGTATCCCGCAGTAGGGTGGACAAGCGCAGCGCAGTCCACCAAGGCTGGCACGGGATTCGGTGGACTTCGCGCTCGAGACTGTGAGAGTAATCCAAGCGCACCGCGAAGATCGCAGATTGGTGTAGGTTGGGCCGACGCAGGAGGCCCAACAATCAAAGCGTTGGGCTAGCCGCCATGTTGGGCTTCGTGCCTCAGCCCAACCTACGCAGAATTTCTTCACAGTCTCGCTCGCCTGTCCACCCTGCCGGTCCGACTGACGATCAAGGCCCGATTGCGCGAGCCGACTTCACCCAAAAAGCAGATCACCATGAGGACGCCTTCAATGCTCAAGAGATCCCCTTGGTCCGTGACTCTTCTTGTGGCTGTTCCCGCCCTGGCCTGGGCCTGGTCGCCGCCCTACGCCCCCGAGATGCCGCTTCCCGGCTCCTACTTCGGCTACCCGGGAGCCTATCCGCAGCCCTATGGGATGCCGGTCCCGCCAGCATGGCCCGCGTATCCCGGCGGCTGGATGGGGCCGCATTCCACCTCGGGGCTGCCTCAGCCGTCTGCGGGCGAGCCTGATCGACAGACGGTTGCGCCCTCGGCGCAGCCAGGTCCGGAGTGGGGCGGCTATGGTCGGCCGCTGGGCGCCATGCCCATGATCCCGCGCCTGGATGTCGCGCGCCGGATGGAGGGAGATGACTATCTGATCGACATCCGGGTCGAGAACATCGAGCCGGATCGGATCGAGATCCGTCCCGGCCGTCGCGGGCTCGTCGTCTCCTACGACAAGTCTGTCAAAGTCGACCGCGAGGATCAGCTCCCGGCCGGCGCCGGCTATCGCCGCAGCTACAGCATCTCGCACGGCGTGATCACGCGCCGCATCGGTCTGCCGGCCGACGCCGAGCTGGACGCCATGGCGCGCGAGGAGAGCGACGGACACATTCTGCTGCGCATCCCGCGTGCTGCCTCGCCACGGCGGGGCGCTTGGTAGCCCAGGGGCTTCGGCGTCAATCTTCACCCCCACCTGGAGGAATCGCACCGCATGCAATTCGAGACCCCGCAAGACGTCGAAGACGCCTACTACGACGCCCTGGAGAGCGGTGACGCGGAGGCCATGGCGCGGATTTGGGAGCCGTCGCACGACGTCGTCTGTCTCTTGCCCATGACGCCAGTCGCCCGAGGGCCGCAGGTCCAGCGTCTGTGGCAGGCCATCTTCGAGCAAGGCGGTAAGTTCGATCTGCAGGTGCGGCACCTCGCGTGGATCGAGGGCGAAGAGGTGGCGATCCACCTCATCGAGGAGCGCACCCCGAGTCAAGGCCCGGGGGAGGCGCCGCCCCCCATCTACGCATCCAATCTCTTTCGTCGCGGCCCCGAAGGCTGGCGCCTGCTCATGCACCAGAACTCGCCGACGCCCCCGCCCCCGCCCGGCGTGCCCGGAAATGGTCAGACCGCCTTTGCTTGATGCCACCTGGGCCCAGTGTGCGGCCCGAGATCAGATCCAGTGTCCCGATCCCATCGCGTAAAGCTCCAGACGCTCGGCTGCCGCCTCAACGAGGCGGAGCTCGAGGCCTGGGGCGAGGGCTTTCAGCGCAAGGGGGTCGAGGTGGTCGGCGGGGATGAGCCGGCCGACCTCGTCGTGATCAACACCTGTGCGGTGACGCAGGAGGCGGTGCGCAAGTCGCGCCAGATCCTGCGCAAGAGCCACCGCGAACTGCCTGGGGCGCGCCTGATCATCAGCGGCTGTCTCGCGTCGCTGGAGGCGGATGCCCTGGCGCGCGAGGCGGGCGTGGATCTCGTCGTCAGCAATGCGGACAAGGACCGCCTGGTCGACATCGCCATGGAGGCGCTAGAGATCCCGGCCATGCCGGAGCTGGCGATCACCGACGTGGCTAGCCCACTCTTCGCGCGCGGGCGTCAGCGCGCCTTCGTCAAGGTGCAGGACGGCTGCCGCTACCAGTGCACCTTCTGCATCACGACCCAGGCGCGCGGCGCGGAGCTCAGCCGGCCGGTGGACGAGGTGGTCGCGGCCATCAGACGTTTGCATGGGGGCGGGGTGAAGGAGGTGGTCCTTACCGGCGTTCATCTTGGGGGCTATGGCAGCGATCTCGGCGTGGATCTGGCCGGGCTCATCGAGCGGGTGCTCGCGGAGACCAAGATCCCGCGTCTGCGGATCGGCTCGCTGGAGCCTTGGGACCTGCCCGACGGCTTCTGGGAGCTGTTCCAGGACCCGCGTCTCATGCCGCACCTGCATCTGCCCCTGCAAAGCGGCTCGGATGCCGTGCTCAAGCGCATGGCCCGCCGCTGCAAGACGGCGGAGTTCGCCCGGCTCGTCGAGCGTGGACGGCAGTCTGTGCCGGACCTCAATGTGACCACCGACATCATCGTCGGCTTCCCGGGCGAGACCGACGCCGACTGGCGCCAGACGCTGGACTTCGCCGAGGCCATGGCGTTCGGCCATATCCACATCTTCAGCTATTCACCGCGTGCAGGTACCCTGGCCGCCAAGCTGCCGGACCCCATAGACGCGGCGGTGAAGAAGGCACGCTGCCAAGGCCTGCAAGGTCTGCTCAAGGACTCCAAGCTGGCCGTGATGCGCGCCCAGATCGGCAAGCGTGTCAGCTTGCTGCACGAGAGTGCCGCCAAGGAGCGGGATCAGGCGTGGCGCTCCGGATACACGCCAAACTACCTTCCGGTGAGACTGATCGGGGGCCAGGAGGAGACGGGAAACCAGATCCTGGATGTCGAGCTGACGGATGTCGACGAGGCGGGCGAGCTGATCCTGGCTCGGCCCGTCGGTCAGCCTGAGGCTGCCGGCCGCTAGTTCGCCGTTTCATTCGATGTGGTGGGAGCGCGCCGGGAGCGTTGGTCTCCAGGTCAACAGGTGTCGGCCTGGAGGCCGACACTCCCAGCACTGCCGACACCCACATGAATGTCGGATCCCAACTGAGCGTGAAACACGCCAATCGGCGTGGGCCGGGCGCGGCGCCGCACGCGATGAGGGTCAGAGGCCGCCTTCTGCCTGCGCGGCGCGCTCCGCGTCCAAGGCGGTGGCGATATAGGCCAGCGAGACGCCGAGCTCGCGCGTCCAGGACAGCTCGATGTGCCATTCCAGGGTGGGGTCCCAGCGGTGGGTCGCGCGGCCTTCGCCGCGTCTGATCGAGGCGAGCCGGGCTGCTGGTGTCTTGGCATAGCTCGGGAAGCGACTATGGTCCTCGCCATCGCCATAGATCTGGCGCAGGTCGTTGTAGATGTCGTCGAAGCGCAGCTGGGTCGAGATGGCGTAGGCGCGGACGACCTTGTAGATCCTTCCCTTGTAGGCGAGCAGATAGAGCTTGTCCGTGCCGTCGGCGAAGACCATGGCTAGGCTGTCGCCGTTCGACTGCCGGCCGAGCGGTGCCGGCATGCCGCGCAGGGCGCGCTCGAGGTCTCCGCCAAGGCAGTAGCGGCCAAAGACTTGCTTGAGACACTGCTCGTCAGCCGAGGCTGTCGGCACGACGGCGAGGCTGGACCAGAGGAGGGTGAAGAGCGTCAGCATGGCCTTGGCGAAGCGTCTTCCGAGTCTCGAGCCCATCTTAACCCCTTGCGCGTCATACTGGTGGGCCCAGGATATCCGATCGGCCCAGGTGTGGCGAAGGCTCAGACCGGCTCTAGCGCCAGTGCTGCGGACGCTTTGGTCGTCCTCGGAGCTGTGTCCTCGCCGAGATGGCGCAGCAGCACCTCATTGCCCCAGAGTCGGCGCATCAGGCCGTGCATGTCGGCGGGATCCCCGCTGGTCCAGAAGCGCTCTTCGCCAAGCCGCTCGGAATCCGCGAGCAAGCCGGCTTCGCTGAGTCGGCGCTGCACCTGGCGGGCCACGGCGGCGCCCGAGTCCAGTACCTGGACCCCTGGGCCGGCAATCTCCTGGATCAGTGGTGTCAGGTAGGGATAGTGCGTACACCCGAGCACGAGCGTATCCGCGCCCCTCGCCAGAAGTCGATCGAGATAGCCCGTCAGCAGCGCGCGCGTCCGCTCGCCGTCCAAGTCGCCCCCCTCCACGCATTCCACCAGGCCGGGACAGGGCTGGAGCAGGACCTCGGCGCCAGACCCGACACGCTTCAGGAGCACGGAGAAGTTGTGGCTCGCCAGTGTTTGGCGCGTCGCCAGGACGCCGACCACGCCGGAGCGCGTGCGCTCGACCGCCGGCTTCACGGCGGGCTCCATCGCGATCAGCGGGATCGGATAGCGTGTCCGCAGAAGGCGGGCCGCCGCCCCGGTCGCCGTGTTGCAGGCGATCACGATGGCCTTGGCGCCGCGTGCGAGCAGGAGCTCCGTAATGGCGAAGGCCCGCGCCTCGATCATGGCCGTCGGCTTGTCGCCATAGGGTGCATGTCCGGAATCCGCCACATAGAGCAGATCCTCACCGGGCAGCAGCGCGCGAATCTCGCGCAGCACCGTCAAGCCGCCGAGGCCAGAGTCGAAGACACCGATCGGTTGATGGGCTTTCATGAGGGCTCCCGTGGTCCGAGCGACCTGAGACGTCGGGCGTCTGGCGTCGGCGCAAGGCAGAGCGGCGCAGACCCAATTGGCGACATGCTGCGAATTGGCGACAGTGTATTGGGCGCTGCGGGCGCTGACAATCGGTGCGCCCAGTCGGCTGCGTGGGCACCGCATCCACTGCCCCCGCGCTTGGACCGAAAGGATGACCGGGCCCGGACGGCCTAGCGCTGGGTTTCCGGACTCACACGGCGGCTCGTGCCAGCGAGGTTTCGTCGAGGAGCTCGGCGAGCTCCTGCGGGGGAACCGGGCGACTGAAGAGATAGCCTTGAATGACGTCACAGCCGAGCCCGCTCAGGTGATCGAGCTGGGCTCGCGTCTCGACGCCTTCGGCGACGACGGTGAAGTCGAGGCTGTGTGCCAAGGTGACGATCGACTTGACGATGGCGGCATCCTTCGGGCTCTCGCAGAGATGACGCACGAAGGATTGGTCGACCTTCAGCGTGTTGATGGGGAATTGTTTCAGGTAGCTCAGCGACGAATGTCCAGTGCCGAAGTCGTCGATGCTGAGATGGAAGCCCTGCGCTTGGAAATGGCTTAGGGTGGCCGTGGTGAGGGCGATGTTCTCCATGGCCGCGCCTTCGGTGATCTCGAATTCCAGGAGCTCCGGGTCGACGCCGGTCTCCGCGACGATCTTGAGCACGCGGTCGATCAGATCGGGCTGCCTGAACTGCACCGCAGAGAGGTTGATCGCCACAGGGACGGCCGCGAGTCCCGCATCCCTCCAGGCGTTGAGCTGTCCGCAGACCTCGCGCACGATCCACTCGCCGATCGGGATGATGAGGCCGATCTCCTCGCAGATCGGCACGAACTCGGCCGGCGAGATGCGGCCGCGCTGCGGATGCGTCCAGCGCAGCAGGGCCTCGGCGCCGCAGATGCGCTCGCTCTGCGTCTCGTACTTGGGCTGGTACGCCAGCTCCAGCTCGTTGCGGTCCAGTGCGTGACGCAGGCAGTTTTCCAGCTCCAGGCGCTCCAGGGCTTCCGCGTTGAGGATCTTGGAGTAGAACTGATAGTTGTCCTTGCCGCTCGCCTTGGCGTGGTACATGGCGGCATCGGCATTCTTCAACAGCTCGCTGGCGGTCTCGCCGTCGGTCGGATAGCAGGCGATGCCGATGCTGGCCGTGGTGATGATCTCGCGGTCGTTGAGGTAGAGGGGGCTCGCGAGCGCCAGGAGCAGCTTCTGCGCGATGGCTGTGGTGAGCGACAGGGATTCGTGCGCATGCTCGGAGGCTTGGACGACCACGACGAACTCATCGCCCCCGAGCCGCGCAATGGTGTCTTCTTCTCGGAGCGTCCGCCGCAGGCGCTCGCCGACCTCGCGCAGCAGGTAGTCGCCGGTGGCATGGCCGAGCGAGTCGTTGACGTTCTTGAAGCGGTCGAGATCGATGAAGAGGACGGCGATGAAGGATTTTCGCCGTTCGGCGCTGGCGAGCGCCTGATGCAGACGGTCCTTCAGGAGCAGGCGGTTCGGCAGCTCGGTGAGGCTGTCATAGTGCGCCAGCTTGTAGAGCTGGTCCTCCCAGCTGGCGTTGGCGAGCGCGACGGCGACGCGATTGGCGAGGTCACGCGCCAGCTCGATGTCCTCCCGATCGATCGCGATCGACTCCGCATAGCCGAGACAGATGAGCGCATAGACCCGCTCCTTCACCAGCACGGGCAGCGTCAGTGTCTGCCGGGCACCTCGGTCTTGCAGGGTCTGGAGATAGCCGCTGGGGCGCTCCGGACCGAGCACCGCGGTCTGATACTGCTTGCGTGCGAGGGTGGCGCTCTCGGATGGCTCGACGGCCAGGGTGCGGGTCGCGATGATCTCGCGCAGGTGGCTGTCGCTCGCGAGTGTGTAGCAGACCGCGCGATCGCCCGCCTCGAGCACCGTCATGCTGATGTGGTCGTAGCGAAGGATGTCACTGGTGCGCGTGAGCACTGTCCGGACGATGTCATCGGCCTTGAGCGATGACAGGATGAGCTGGTCGATCTCGGCCAGTGTCGACAATGTGTGGAACTGTTTGTCGAGGGTGCTGGCCATCTTGTTCATTGAGGCGGCCAGCACTTCGAGCTCGTCCCCGCTGTCGACCTCCACGGGACGTGAGAAGTCCCGTCGCGTGATGCGCTTGACGCCATCGAGCATGCGCTCCAAGGGGACCAGGCTGCGGCGGATCTGATGCACGCTGAGGAGTGCGACGATGGCGATCGTCAGTGCGATGACGCTTGCGAAGATGAGTCGGAAGTCCGCGATGGGCTCGAGTGCGGCGGATGCCGGCGCCCGGGACAGGATCGTCCAATCCTGGACCCGGAAGTTGGGCTTGAGAAAGACCGACCAGTAGCTGACCAGATGCGCGTGGCCCTGCGCATCCGTCATCTCGAAATGTCCGGACGGCGAGTGGCTCAGCCTCTCGAGCTGCTGTGGCCCGAGCGCATCGACGTTGTGCGAGCAGAAGAGCGGCAGGTGATTCTCGTTGAGCACGCAGGTCTGTGCCATTTCGGAAAAGGTGTCGCGCTTGCCGAAGAGAAAGCTCGGCGCGATCTCGCCTAGCAGATAGGCCGGCGTCTTGTCCTCGCGCGCGATCATCCGCAGCAGATAGACGCGTCCTGACAGCCCTGGCTGGGGGGCGCTGATGAGGATGGCTTTGTCGTTCCCGAGATAGGTCCGCGCATCTTCATCCTGCGCGAGGTCGGTCAAGGGCCGCGGGGCGTCCTGCTCCATCTGAGCCGGCGTGTAGACCCGCACGCTTTGAAAACCTTGCCAGGCGGCGAGGTCGCGCATGGCCTCCTCGCGGTCTTGGTCAGGGCGCCATTCCCGTGCGAGGCCATCTGCCTCCCACTTGAGCTCGCTGTCCAAGAGCAGTAGCCGCTCGAGCAGGGCGAGCCCGTAATTCTTGTTGCTCTGCTTGATGGCGGCGTACTGGGTGTCGCTGAGCAGCGCCTTCACTTGACCGTATGAGAGCAGCGCCAGCAGGGTGATGGGAACCAGTGCTGAGATGACGAAGAGGGTGAAGACGCGTCGCGCGAGCCGGCTGCGAAGGAACTCCATCTTGATCTTCATGGGGGATGGCTGCCGGGCCGGCCCTAGTAGTCGGCTGCCAGGCCGATGAAGCCGCCATTGTTGGCGCGCACGATATCGTCGCGGCTGGCCTGGGCGGTCAGCGGTGACACGCTGCGGCCGTCCTTGCCCATGCTGTAGAGGTCGTAGTCCGTGTTGAGGGGGACCAGGTTGTGGTCCTTGCGGACCTGGCCGTTACCATTGACTGTGGCGATATTGAGGTATCTGTAGGGATTGCCCCAGGGATCGCGCAGCGCGGCGGCGCTGGGGATGTCCGCCAGCGAATCCGGGTAGCCATTGTGCCCAACGAAGTAGCGCTCGAGCAGACCCTCGATGTTCTGGATGTCGACGGTTGCCTGCACGATGTCCTGCCGCTCGCGGACGAAGCCGTAGCTGACCATGGCAACCGTGGTGAGGATCCCGACGATGGCGAGACTGAGCAGGAGCTCGATCAGCGTGACCCCGGCGTGCTGGGTTCGCGGCGGGCGTCGGCCAAGAACGGCCGCTGGCGGCCGTGTGGGCTCGATGCTGTGTGGATAGGTCTTCGGCATGCTCTGCTCGAGTGCGGCCGCGATGCCCATCCCTGGCAGTGCGCTGTCCGATGAATCTCATTGGAGGGCAAGAGCGGTGGACCAAGCCCTCTTCCTGCCGATACCGCTTAGGCGATGGCCTGAAACTCGGATACCAGGTGGCGCCGGATTGAGGTCCGCCTTCAAGGAGGGCCGGCAGGAGTATCGCCGAGCGATGTGACTGCCGGTGCGACACGGAAGGCTGGCGTCAGGACAAGCCAGATGGTATGAGAATTGACAGAAATCGTCTTAGTGTCTCTGGCTGCGTATTTTCGCTCAGTGGTCGCGAGCCAACTGAGGGCTGGCTCACAAATCGCGTCGATATCCGTGCCGTCGATCTGCGTGCTTTGCCCAGGCTCGCCCCTTGGGCAGGCCTGCCGGTGCTCGTCTAGCCGAAGCCCCAGGGCGTGGCCTCTAATCGGCCTTGGCTGCACGCGCCGGCCTTTTCTTGGAGGCTGGCTGTTTCTGTGTCGCGCGCTTCGGGCGCGTCGGCGCCTTCTTGCGGGCGCTGCTGCCTTGCGCCTTGGGTGCGCCCTCGGAGATGGCAAGTAGCAGGCCCAGGCTGATGAAGCTGGTGATGAGGCTGCTGCCGCCGTGACTGATGAAGGGGAGTGTGATGCCGGTCAGCGGGATGAATTTCGTAACGCCGCCGAGGTTGAGGAAGGTCTGGGTGGCGAGCACGGTCGTGAGGCCGATGCAGACCAGGCGGCCGAAGCTGGAGCGCGTCTGATCGGCGATGCCGAGTCCGCGGCCGAAGAAGATGAGAAAGAAGATCACGATGAGCACGCAGCCGACGAAGCCGAGCTCCTCGCCGATCACGGAGTAGATGAAATCCGACTGCGCGATGGGCGTGTATTCCGGATTGCCTTCGCCGAAGCCCTCTCCCCAGAGTCCGCCCGAGTACATCCCGGAGAGCCCCTGAAGGATCTGCCAGCTGTTGCCGGTCGGGTCGTCGAAGGGCGACAGCCAGGCTTGGATGCGCCGCTGACCGTGCGCGAAGAGGCCGAGCACCAGATAGCCGGCGGCGGTCGCCGCCAGGCCGCCGAGGACCATGTAGCCGAGCCGCTGCGTGCCGACGAAGAGCATGATCAGCAGGGTCACGCTGAGGATGACGAACATGCCCAGGTCGCGCTGGAGCAAGAGCAGGGCGGTGAGTGCAGCCCAGAAGACGCCGACCGGCAGCAGTGCGCGCAACGGCGGTCGCGGAAAGCCCTTGCCCCAGTTGGCCAGCGCCTTGGCGTTGCGGTCGATGAAGCTCGCGAGATAGAGCACGACGGTGACCTTGAGCAGCTCGGTCGGGGTGATGAGCCCGGCGCCGTAGACGCCGCCACGGTATCTCTGCCCGAGCGCGAGCAAGGCCGCGACCAGCAGCAGCGAGAGTCCGGCCCAGATCCAGAGTCCGTCCTTGAGCCGCTCGTAGCGGCCGCGCATGAGCGCGAGGCAGGCGGCCAGCATCAGGGCGATGCCGGCGGGAAAGAGATAGAGGCTGGCGCTCGTGAGATCGGAGAGGTTCAGCGTGCCCATGCGGTACTGAGCGAGCAGGCCGAAGCCGGCGAGGAAGGCCAGGCTGCTTAAGAGGATCTGATCGCCGTGGAAGCGCGTGGCGACGAGGGTGAGATGCATCGCTGCCAAGCAGGCGCCGTAGATGAGGAAGGGCGTCAGGTCCATCGCCTCGAAGGGCTGGCCTTCCGCGTAGCCGGAGCCCAGCACCATCATGAAGCCGAGGCCGATGGCGAGCGCGCAGATGCTCAGCAGATGCCGCTCCGGCCAGCGCAGGGCCCAGGCCTCGCCCAGTGTCGTCGGTCGGCTGGGTGCTTTGCGTTTGGCGCTCATCGTCGGTCTGACCTCGGCGCACGAGGCCCACGCGCCAGTCCATCGCTACGGCAGCCCGGCCGGGGATGCGAAGCGCCTGGCGGCAGCAAGTAGCTAGGCGTAGCCGTCGCTCGACCGAGACATGCGCCCTCGCGAGCCCTGTCGCTGGACGTCGATGAGCCTCGATCGGCGCCCGGATCGCGGGCTCCGAGTGGCTGGCTGCTGGAGGCTGGAAGCTGGCCGCTCATCGAATGAGTCCGATCTCCTGGGCGCGGACGAGCAGGTCGTGCGCGATGGGTGCCGCCACTGTCGAGCCATAGCCACCTTGCTCCACCAGCACGGCCACGGCGAGCTGGGGGCGCTCGGCCGGCGCGAAGCCGACGAGCCAGCTATGCGGGTCGCCCTGGGGGTTCTCCGCGGTGCCTGTCTTGCCGGCGATGGCCAGCCGCGGGTCGTCGATGCCGCGTGCGGTCCCCTGGGTGACGACCTGGCGCATCATGGCGCTGAGCTGGCGGGCCGTCTCGGCGGACATGAAGCGGCCGAGCGCCGCGCTTGGCGCCGCGTCGATCAGGCGCGGGCGGACGGCGACGCCTTGATTGGCGACCGCTGCGGCCATCAGTGCCATGTAGGCCGGGGTGACGAGGAGGCGTCCCTGCCCGATGGAGAGCTGTGCCAGCCCGTACTTGTCCGAATCCGGGATCCGGCCCAGCTCTCCGGTACGCATGCCGAAGCGCCCATAGGCTGTCTCGTGCAGGACGAGGGTACGATTCATCAGCATCCGGTCGGTCATGGCGTAGAAGGTGTCGTGGCCATAGCGGACGCCAAGCTGGGCGAAGAAGACGTTGGACGACCTGCTGAAGGCCTTGGCGAGTCCGATGCGGCCATAGCCGCGCCAGGTCTTGCCGCGCCGCCGCGCGCTGTAGTACTCGTGATCGCGAATCCGGCGATAGCCGGAGGAGGTTGTGAAGCCGTTCGCCGGGCAGTCCAGCGTCCCCCGGAAGCCGCGCTCGAGCGCCATGGCCGCGACGGCGATCTTGAAGGTCGAGCCGGGCGGGTAGAGCCCCTGGGTCGCGCGGTTGAGCAGAGGGGCGGTCGGATCCTGCTGCAGAAAGAGCGATGAATCGATGCGGTTGGGGTCGTAGGCAGGCTGGCTCGCGAGCACCCGCACCGCGCCGTCCTGGGGGCTGAGCAGGACCACGGCGCCGCGACGGCCCTGCAGACGCTCGACCGCCAGGCGCTGCAGGCCGGCATCCAGGGTCAGCACCAGGTCCTTGCCCTTGGGGCGCTTGTCGCGCGCGACGATCTGGCGGCCCAGCTCGCCCCAGTCGTCCAGGCTGGTCGGCTCGCCGCCGTTGAGGTGGACGCTGGCGACGGCTTCCATGCCAGTCGCGCCGAATTTGGGCTGAGTGTAGCCGACCACGGGCGCGAAGACGGGGCCGTCCGGGTAGACCCGCTGGACTTGTCCATTGCGCTCCCGCGTATAGGCCAGCGCCTCCCCATTGCGGTCCAGGAGACGACCGCGCTGGATCCAGTGTGCCGGATTGAAGTCCCGGCGGTCGTGCAGCTGCATGAAGCTGATGAATTGCGGCCGGTAGACGCCGGTGAGCTGCCAGGTCGCCTGGTAGATGAGGAGTCCGCCGAAGAGCAGACCCAGCAGGATGAGGGCGACGCGAAAGCGGCCCTTGGGCTTGGGCAGATGGCGCAGGCGTGCCAGGTCGCGCAGTCCGACCAGCTCCTTGAGCAGATAGAAGACGGCGAGAAAGAAGGCGACGTGGAGCACCAGGCGCACGGACGACCAAAGGCTGGGATCGAGCGGAAGCTTCATGCTAGGGGGAGCGGGGGTCTTCCTCTGCGCGGCGGGGCGGCTTCTTGCCCGGGGGCGTTGCCTTGCTCAAAGCTCAGGCTTGGCGTCGGGCATCGGGGCGAACCCGGAGCCGGCGGACAGGGGCAGCTGGATGAAGCCGTCCTTCAGTGTCGGCGCCGAGCCGAGGTCCTGAGCGAGCCAGTAGGAGGTCGATAGCCCGTGCGGGATGGAGCTGCGCGTCGCGGCGGCGAGCTGGGCCGTCGGCCAGAGTCCGGCGGCGGTCTCGATCAGGCTGGTGATGACGACCTCCATGCCCGCGTCCGTGGCCGCGCGCGCGACGTCCAGGGTGCGTCTCAGTCCGCCGATGACGGCTGGCTTGAGGATCAGGCGCCGCACGCCTAGGCTCGCCATGTCGGTCTCCGTGTCTAGCTGCCTCCGCAGGGACTCGTCGCGCGCGATCGGGAAGGGGGTGCCGGACTGGAGCTCGGCGAGCTGCTCCGAGGTAGGGTCGCGCAGGGGCTCCTCCAGCGACTCGATCGGCAAGCGGGCGAGCCTGTCGACCACCGTCTTGGCCTGGTCGAAGCTCCAGGCGCCATTGGCGTCGAGCCTGAGGCCGACATCTGGCGGGATCAGCTGGAACAGGTCCATCAGCCGCTCCAGCTCGGTCTCTGGCTCCTCGATGCCGACCTTGATCTTCAGGACGCGGAAGCCTTGCTCGTAGTATCCCCGAATCGTCTCGGCGGTCACCGACGCGAGCGGGCCGGCGGCGATGTTGACGGGGAGGCGATCCCGCGCCGTGGTCGAGAGATAGCGGCGGAGCGACACCCGGGCGCGCTTGCCGATCAGATCGAGCAGGGCGCACTCGAGCGCGAAGCGCGTGGCGGGGAAGGCGTCCAGGTCCGAGCCGATCTCCTCCATCATGCTCTCCGGCTTGGTGCCCCTGAGTCGCTCTTGCAGCTCGGGCAGCTGCTGCTCCGCCTGCTCCAGCTCCTCGGTGCCGGCGTCCGGGAGGGGGGCGCAGTCGCCGAAGCCGGAGAAGGTCTCCGAGCGCACCTGCACCATGAATCCGTAACGCCGGGCGAAGCGGCCCTTGGCGCTCTCCCAGGGACGTCGGAGGGGGAGGTCGTAGGGATGGATGAGGAGTCGCTCGCTCATGGTGCCGGCTGGACAGTGGGGCCGTGGAAGATGAAGCCCAGGATCATCAAGGCGACCAGTAGGGCCTGGTACTGAGCGGTTCGCGCCAGTTGCTCATTGAGTGCCATACCGAGCGCGCCGCGAAAGAGCCGAGCACTGAGCAGGCCGGCGGCCGGCAGTGCGGCCAGCGGTGGCCAGCTTGCGCCCGGCAGGTCTGTCAGCATCAGGATGGCGACGGGCGCGATCAGCAGCAGGCTGTAGAGGTAACGGGCGCGCGGACGGCCAAGGTAGTGGCAGAGCGTCGCGCGGCCGGCGGCCTCGTCCGTCTCCAGATCCCGGTAGTTGTTGATCAGCAGCACGGCCGCGGCCGGCAGCCCCAGGGCAAGGCCGACCAGCAGGGGCGTCCAGCCAAAGCTCAGCGTCTGCAGGTAATAGGTCCCGCCGACGGCGGCCAGCCCGAAGAAGGCCAGCACATAGAGCTCGCCGAAGGGGCCATAGGCGATGGGGCGCGGGCCGCTGGTGTAGGCATAGCCGGCGGCGAGCGAAGCCAGCCCCACGGCCAGGATGGGCAGGCCGCCCCGTGTCAGCAGGGCGAGTCCGAGCACGAAGGCGAGCCCGAACATGAGATGCGCGGCCAGCTTCACTTGCCGCGCCGTCAGCCAGCCTTGCGCCGTCGCGCGCGGCGGCCCCACCCGATCTTCCGTGTCCGTGCCGCGCTCGAAGTCCGCCGCGTCATTGTGGAGATTGGTCCCGATCTGGATGGCGACCGCCGCGATCAGGGTGAAGAGCGCGGCCCAAATCGAGAGCCTGCCTGTCTCGGCGAGTGCGAGGGCGATCCCCGCGACCACCGGGGTCAGCGTCAGCGGCAGCGTCTTGGGACGAGCCGCCGCGACCCAGCGCGCGACCAGTGTTGGAGTCCCGGGAATGGACTCGGGCATGGTGATCTCTTGGGCTTCGGTCATGCTAGGGACGGTCGCGGATCTCGGTGAATGGGAAAGGGCTTGCCGCGCTTCGGGCCAGCACCCTGGACAGTTTGGCTGCGGGCCGCTGCTCGCGCGTTCTTCACCGCATCCTGCAACATCCTGTTAATCCTGTCCATTTGAGGTTGGGCCGGATCCGGTCGGCGAGCGGCGGTGCGCGGCGAGGCTCAAGGGCGGCGCGGGAACCTGTGGAAATCCGGCGCGCGCTTTTCCAGGAAGGCGTTGCGTCCCTCTTGTCCCTCGGCCGTGGTGTAGAAGAGGGCGGTGGCGTTGCCGGCCAGCTCCTGGATGCCTGCCAGCCCGTCCGTGTCCGCATTGAAGGCGGACTTGAGCACGCGCAAGGCGGTCGGCGAGAGCCGGTTCATCTGTCGGCACCAATCGACGGTGACCGCCTCCAGCTCGGCGAGCGGCACCACGGTGTTGACCAAGCCCATGTCGAGCGCCTCTTGCGCATCGTACTGGCGGCAGAGAAGCCAGATTTCCTTGGCCTTCTTGAGCCCGACGGTGCGGGCCATGAGCCCGGCCCCGAAGCCGCCGTCGAAGCTGCCGACCTTGGGGCCGGTCTGACCGAAGCGGGCATTGTCGGCGGCGATGCTGAGGTCGCAGATGAGGTGCAGCACATGGCCTCCCCCAATGGCATAACCGGCGACCATGGCGACCACGGGCTTGGGCAGGGTGCGGATCTGGCGCTGCAGCTCGAGCACGTTGAGGTGCTCGACGCCGGCCTCGTCCTTATAGCCCCCGTCGCCACGGATGCGCTGGTCGCCGCCCGAGCAGAACGCCAGATCGCCGGCACCCGTGAGGATGATGACGCCGATCTCCGGGTCCATGTGCGCGCGGTGGAAGGCATCGATGAGCTCACGCACCGTCTGGGGACGGAAGGCGTTGCGCACCTCGGGCCGATTGATGGTGATCTTGGCGATGTGCTCGGCGTGCTGATAGAGGATGTCCCCGTAGGCGCAATCGGCGGGCGTTTCCCAAAGGATGGGCTGGTGCTCGGCTTCGGGCCGCTCCTCACTGTGCTGCATGGGTGATGACTCCAGCGTGATCTCTCGGTGAATGGCGAAGGGTGAATCTGGGCTCGTGGGCTCGAATCCGGTCGGGCGATTCGGCGTCGATCATCGATTGGCCCGGCGTCCCGCAGTCGGGTGGACAGGCGCAGCGCAGTCCACCAACGCGGGCGCGGGATTCGGTGGACTTCGCTCTCGAGACTGTGAGAGTCATCCAAGCGCACCGCGAAGATCGCAGATTGGTGTAGGTTGGGCCGACGCAGGAGGCCCAACAATCAAAGCGTTAGGCTAGCCGCCATGTTGGGCTTCGTACCTCAGCCCAACCTACGCAGAATTTCTTCACAGTCTCTCTCGCTCGTCCACCCTACAGGTCCAACTGACGATCAAGGCCGGCGATTCCGTCGGGTGCGCCCCGTGCTTGGCTCGCAAGCAGGGGGCGGCGATTCGGCGCCGGCGCGCCGCACAGGCCGGGCTGGCCAAGGCAAGCCCGGGATTTTACAGCCTGGCCCGGCATTGGTGCACGGGCGCATGTGGGCCCTCAATCCAGGCGGCTCGACGCCAGGCGGTGCCAGAATTGCCGATGCGCCGCGCGGCTGACCTCGGCGTCGACGATCACTTCGATCACGCAGCCGCTCGGCCCTGGCCCAGAGGTGGTCAGGACCTCCTGCATCACCTTGCGCAGCGCATCCCGGTCGGCAGCCAGTCGGTGCTCCAAGCCGAAGGGCTCCGCCAGGCGCTTCAGCGCGATCGCCATGGGGGTCCGCCAAAGCTGCTCGAAGCCGGACAGGCCATGCTGGGGGAGGTAGTCGAAGATGCGGCCGCCGCCGTTGTTGATGACGATGCAGGGGCGCTCGAGCGCGCGCAGGAGGTGCAGGCCGCTCAGGTCGTGCAGGAAGGAGAGGTCGCCGAGCAGCGCCGTCGTGGGGATGCCGCCGGCGTTCAATCCCGCCAGGGTCGAGGTCTGGCCATCGATGCCGCTGGCCCCGCGATTGCCGAAGACCTGGAGCCCCTTGTCACGGCCGCCGGACCAGGTGTCGACCTGGCGGATCGGCATCGAATTGGCGCACAGCAGGCCCTCGTCCGCGGGGAGCAGCTCCAAGAGGTCGCTGATGATGTGTGCCTCGCACCAGGGGGCCTCGTCGAGGTGCTGGCTGGCGAGTCGGTCGACCTGCCCTTCCAGACGCGTCCAGCGCGGCGCCCAGTCCGCATGCGCGGCTGCGGCCGCTGCAGATCCGAGGTCTGTCGCCAGGAGGCTACGGCAGAATGTCTGTGCGTCGCTGTGAAGCTGCCAGCGGACGTCGTGATTGGGGTCGCTCCAGCGCCCGCCGGGATCGACCAGCAGGGTCGGGATGTCCGCGAGCCAGCCGAGCAGCGTCTTGGAGACCGGGGCGCGACCGAATCGGATCACCCAGTCCGGCCTCAGCTCGGCCGCGATCCGCGCGTTGCGCAAGAAGCCGTCGTATCTGGTGATGCGGCCAGGCCCGGCGGGGCCGAAGCGCAGGCCGCTCAAGGGGTCGCAGAGCACAGGGACGTCCAGTCGCGCGGCCAGCGCCCAGAGGGCGTCGGCGCTTGCTGCGGACCAGGCGCCAGGTCCGCAGCAGATGAGGCCCTTGCCGGCTCCCAGTGGCAGGTCTGTTGGGGTTGGCGCGCCTCGGCCGGCGAGCGTCTGTGTCGCGCAGGGGCGCCTAGCGGGCCCTTGCTGGGCCTCTGGGCCTGCTGTTGTCTCGGGCTCCGCGAGCGCGAAGCCCGGACAGTCCGCATCCGGCACCAGGGGCTCGCGGAAGGGGAGGTTCAGGTGCACAGGTCCCGTGGGCGTCGCCAGGCTCATGCTGGCCGCGCGCAGGCCGAGGGCGCGCATCATCTTGAGCGCGGCCGGGGCGTCCTCGGCTGGGCCGGGATCGTGGAATTCCCTGACGTAGCTGCCGAACAGCCGGTTTTGGTCGACGGTCTGATTCGCCCCCCAGCCCCTGAGCTCGGGCGGGCGGTCGGCGGAGAGCAGGATCAGCGGGATCTCCGACTCGGACGCCTCGATCACGGCCGGCAGCCAGTGTGCCGGGGCGCTTCCCGAGGTGCAGAGGATGCCGACCGGTCTATCCGATGCACGCGCAAGGCCGAGCGCGAAGAAGGCGGCGCTGCGCTCGTCCAGGATGGCCGTCAGCTCCAGCTCGGGGCGTCTTTGAGCGGCCAGCACGAGCGGGGTGGAGCGGGAGCCTGGGGAGATGACGAGCCGGCGCATCCCGCCGGCGATCAGGCCGTCCATCAGGGCGAGCGACCACTGCAGGTTGACGCACGCCTGGCGCTGCTGGGACGACATCCAGGGGTCAGGCGAACTGCAGGGCGGTCGACATGGCCGCGAGCTTGTGCTCCGTCTCTTCCCACTCGCTCGCGGGGTCGGAGCCGGCGACGATGCCCGCTCCGGCGTAGAGCTCGGCCATGCGGTCTTGAATGCGGGCGCAGCGCAGCAGCACCCAGAGCTCGCCGGTGAGGTCGGGCGCGACGATGCCGGCCGCGCCCGTGTACCAGCCGCGCTCGATGGGCTCGTTCTCGCGCAGCCAGGCGCGCGCCTCGCGGCGTGGCTGGCCGTTGGTCGCTGGTGTCGGGTGGAGCCGCTCGGCCAGCTCGAAGACATCGACGCCTGGCTTCAGCTCACCGCGCACCAGGCTCCACAGGTGCTGCGCGTTGTTGAGCTGGAGGATGCGCGGGCCGTCCGGCGGGTCGAGGTGCCTGCAGCAGTGGCTGAGGGCCGCGCTGACCGCTTCGGCCACCACGCGGTGCTCGCGCAGGTTCTTCTCGCAGGACTGGAGTCCGGCCGTGATCTGGGCGTCGAGCTCCGAATCCTCCGCCCGGCAGGCCGTTCCCGCGATGGCGTCCGCCTCGATGCGGTCGCGGTGCTGGGTGAAGAGCCGCTCTGGGGTGGCGGCGACGAAGTTGTCCTGGTCTCTGCGGATGCTCACGACCTGGCAGGACGGGAAGAGATAGCTGAGCGCCGCGGAGAGTCGCGTCAGGTCGAAGCGGCGGTGCCCCTGCAGGCGCAGCCGCCGGCAGAGGACGACCTTCTCGAGCCTGTCTTCATCGATCTCGTCGAGGGCGGAGAAGACCAGCTCGCGCCAATCCTCCGGACCTGGCTCGCTGTCGCCAGGGTCGAGGTGGGCGGGGGTGAGCGGGTCCAGGGCCGGGGCGTCGAGGAGCGGCACGACGCGCTCCAGCCAGGCCTCCCAATGCCCGAGGAGCCATTGCCGGTCGGCCTTGACGGCCGTCGTCAGGATAAGGGCGGCTTGGCCGCCGTGCGCTGCCAGGGCAAGCTCCGGCAGCCAGAAGACGGCGTTTGGGAGGTCTCCGGCCCTGCTGTCCGGCTTGGGGCTCGGCGAGGCGGCGAATCCCAGCAGCCCGAATCCGGTGAAGCCTGTTTCGTCGGGGTCGGACTGCTGCCACTGAGCCGCGACGGCCCTGGCCTGTCCTCTGAGGATCTCGAGCCGCTGCGGCCCCTCGGCGCGCCACTCCCCGGCAATGCCGTAGCCGACCCGCAGGTCTCCGCGATGCGCGTGCAGGAACTGAAACCTTGGACCCGCGATGTCCGGAGCGGCCGTTAGGCCATGCGGCAGCTCGAGGATCAGGGAGGCGTATCCCGGCCCCGGCCCCAAGGCAAGGCTGCTGATGGTTTCGCGGAGACGTGCCTTGAGCTGCTCAAGGGCTTGGAGCTGTTGAAGCATGTTCGGATGGCTTGGACGGGGCGTCGAAGGCCGCGCGGCGGCGTCACTGGGTGACGCCGCCGTCGCGATGCGGCCGGCTCAGTGCAATGGCCGGGATTCTAACCGAGCGAGTCCCAAAAACGCTCGATTGCCTGGGCCGTTTCGGCGGGCTTTTCCCACTGCGGCATCCCGAGCGTGGGGGCGATACGCTCCGCGCGCCAGTTCGCGTGGCGGCTCAGGAAGTCCGGCAGCTCGTGGAAGTCGATGTTCGGATCCTTGTCATAGAGCACCAAGACCGGCTGAGTCACCTTGTCGTAGAGGCTGTCACCGGCTTTGGGCGTGAACAGCTGGCCCGAGAGGAAATAGAGTGGGGCATGCTTGGCGCCCGGCTGATGGGTGGTGGCGTGGGCATAGTCGATCAGCTCGCGCGGTGTGTCGCCGACGAAGGCCTGATTGTAGAAGAATCGGATACTCGGCCGTGTGGTCAGCAGGCCGTAGAGACCGTCGTTCATCAGGGGCACGCTCAGGAACTTGTAGGCGCGCTCGGCGGCGGCGCCGGTCGGCAGGCCGCGGATATTGAAGCCGGTGGGGGAGAGCATCACCAGTGAGGTGACGCCCTCGGGCTTGGCGAGCGTCGCCGACGCGGAGAATTCGCAGCCCAGCGAGTAGGCGACCAGATCCGCGGGCTCCTTGACGACGGTCTCGAGGAATTCCGCAATGGTGGAGGCGAAAAGCTCGGGGGAGTAGCGCCGCTTGCTGCGGTCCGAGTGGCCAAAGCCGGGCAGATCCAGCGCGTAGACGGGACGCTTGGTGCGGAAGTGCTCGAAGAGCGGCTTCATCTCATGGGCGCTGGGCGCGGCGTTGATGCTGTGGATCAGGACCACGGGCCGGCCGGCGACGGCGGTATCCGCGTAATAGTGAATCCGCCCTCCCTGCTGGGTATGAAGGTCGTGGCGGCTGGCGTCGATGGCGCTGGGCAGCGAGCTGCGGGCCATGGCCTTGCTGGTGTCGGACGAGATTGCAGAGTCCATGTGCGATTACCTCATAGCAGTCGGGTCTGGCGGCCTTGGCTGTGGGCCGCGTGCTTGATCTGGCACCCTTGCTCGATCTGGCACCCTTAGACGCTTCACCGAGCTGGAAGCTCCAGACCCTGCGCTCAAAAAAAATGACGGGAGATAGTCTTGCCGGGCGATCGGCACGCCGTGCGATAGGCCACGCATGCAGGCCAGCCAAGCTCTCCCATGCAAATGGCGGTCGATCCCCATGAAGTCAAAGGACTGTCAGGCTTGCTTGACGGCGGCTTGTCAATGGAAGTTTACAGCGGTCTTGGCCGCTTGTCTGTTGCTCTCGGGCTGCGCTGGCGGCGGCGCCGAGTCCTTGCGCCAGATGTCTTCGCCCGCGGCCCAGGCGGTGCCGCAGCGGGCCGACGGCGCCGCGCTCAGCGTCCGGCGCGCGCGCTTTTCCCCAGACTCCGGATGCCTGATCCACTACAGCCGCTATTCGTCTGCACGCGCGCGACCTGGAGATGTGGTCGTGGTCGCCCATGGCTTCCTGCGCAGCCAGGCGCGCATGGCTGGGCTGGCGCAGGCCTTGGCCGCATCGGGCGTGACGGCGCTGACCTTGGATTTCTGCGCGGACGGCCGCCTCGCCGGCAATCACTTCCGCAACGGCATGGCAATGAGGGCGCTGGCGCGGGCCGAGGGTGGGCGTCGCCTGGTCTACGTCGGATTCTCCGCCGGCGCCCTGGCGGCCCTGGTGGCCGGGCGGAACGATCCGCGCAGCCTGGGTGTCGTTGCTCTGGATCTGGTCGACGCCCAGGGGCTCGGTGTCCTGATGGCGGAGCGACTTCAGACGCCCCTGGTCGCCCTGGTGGGCGAGCCATCTCCCTGCAATGCCGGCAATAACGGCTTGGCCGTCTATGCCGCGACGCCCAATGCCGTCGTCCGGCGCTTTCCCGGGGCCGGCCATTGCGCCTTCGAATCCGAGACGGATTGGCTGTGTCGTCTGGTCTGTCCGGCAGGGACGTCCGACCCTGCGGCCGCGCGCGAGGCGATCATCCAGGCGACGGTCGATGCCGTTGCCGGGCTCTTCGCGGCCGCGGACTGCGCGGGCAGCCGCGCTCGCCTGTCGGATCGCTGCCAGCCGGCCTCCGGCTAGAACTCCTCCCATTCATCGTCGTCGCCGGCCGCTGGAACCGCGCTGACGCGCTTGAGGCTCGAGCGGCTCGCCTTGGTCGGCATCTGGACGACGGACTTCTTGATCGGCGCTGCCTGCGGTCTTGCCTTGGCCGCCGCTGGTGGTGGCGGGACCTCAGCGGCTGAAGGCCGGTGGCTGGGCATCCTGAAGACCGAGACCGCCTGAGCCAGCACCCGGGTCTGGTCTTCCAGGCTCTCGGCCGCGGCGGCGGCCTCTTCGACCAGTGCGGCGTTCTGCTGGGTGACCTCGTCCATCTGGGCGATGGCCTGGGTGACCTGCTCGATGCCCGAGCTCTGCTCGCGCGAGGCGTTGGTGATCTCGCTGACCAGACCGGCGACCTGGCGGAAGCTGTTGAGGATCTCCTCCATGGTGCTGCCGGCTTGGCCGGCGATATCGGCGCCGCCCTCGGCTGATCACAGTCTCAGCCCAGCGGCAGCTGGTGGTCGGGGCGCTTAGGAAGTGTCCGTCAACTGCCTCCCGCTGTTCTGGTCACGAAGCTCCTGCTTCGTGACCTCGGCGACGAAGCTCTGCTTCACGACGCCGAGCACTTCCGGCCCCTGCGTCAGGCCGAAA
>NZ_JAAIJQ010000072.1 GCF_010820565.1 Thiorhodococcus minor
GGGTGCGCTAGCAGGTCGGGGTGAATGCCGGAGCGGATCAACAAGGCCTCGGCCGGTGCCCCCAGACTCTGCACCTGGGCCAACCAGGGCGCGAGCATGCGCGCCCGAGCGACCGGGATCGACGGCAATGGGATGTTGTCGAGCATCAGGTCGGTCCTCAATGGGGCGGGCCTAGCTGCAAAGGTAGTCGCCGCGGCCGGCTGGCACCAGATGACAGGTGCGGCCTCTGATCTCCGGCTAGGCTTAGAATCCGTCCAGCAGTTGTCTTCCGACGCTGACCGCGTGGGCTCGAGCACGGCGGCTCGGGCTGCCGAACGGCCTGGCCTTGCCCTCCGCCTCAGCTCGACGACGATCACACCGCCGCAAACATATGGACCCGCAGCCTATGAGCAACGCCCCCGAGCACAAGCACTTCGATGTCACTCCTCCGGGGCGGCTGGGCAGGGCCCGCTCCAGCTGGGCTGGAACGGCACTCGCGCTCTGGGCGTGCGTCGCGGCCAATCCGGCGACCGGCGAAGGCTCCCTCGGGGTCGCGCAAGGCGACGACTGGGCCTTTTCGGTCTCGCCCTACCTCTGGGCGGCCGGCATCGAGGGAACGACCGGTACGCTTCCTGGACTGCCGGCGGCCGACGTCGATATGAGCTTCGGTGACATCTTCGACGACCTGAGGCCCTCCGGCATGGTCTTCTTCAACGCGACCAAGGGCCGTCTGGGACTCGCCGCCGACCTCCAGTACGTGGAGACCGAGGCGGAGAGCACCTCGCTCACCCCTCTCTTCGGTCGCGAGACGCTGCGCTCCACGAGTCTGGTCGTCTCCGCCATCGCGAGCTGTTTGGTGGTCGACGACGGGCGCATGAGCCTGCGCCTGGGTGGCGGCGCGCGCCTCTGGTCGGTGGAGACGGACCTCAAGCTCTCGGATGGCCTGCTCCCTGGACGCCGGATCACGAGCGACGAGACCTGGGTCGATCCGATCATCGGCGCCAGCGGGGTCATCGACCTCGGCCCCCAGGTCTTCGCGCGCGGATGGGCCTATGTCGGCGGCTTAGGGATCGCCTCCGACATCACCGCGGACATCTTCGTCGGACTTGGGTATCGCTTCGCCGATAGGATCTCCACGACCCTGGGCTACCGCTGGGTCAAGGTCGATTACGAGGAAGACGATTTCCTGTACGACGTTCGCCAGGAGGGCATCGCCACGGGCATCACCTTCGACTTCTGATGTCTCGTTCCGCAAGTCACGCGAACGGCGTCCTTCGCCGTCAGAGCTGGAGATCGACCATGCGTAGATTCTTGGCGCTCCTGATCGCCCTCGCCTTGGTCGTCGGTATGGCCGCATGCGTGGGACCTGCCTCCAAGAAGGCATCGAAGCAGGCCGGGGCGACCGAGAAGGAGGTCGGCAGATGCGAGACGCGCAGCTGTTTCGTCGGCTTGCTCGATTACGGTGGGGAGATCCTCAAGAGCACCCCCCAAGCGGACGGCTCGCTCGAAGAGATCTATCAGGTCCGCCGCAAGAAGGGATCGACGCTGCGCTCCTTCACCCACGGCGTGCTCTCCGTCGCTACCCTGGGCATCTGGAATGTCGTCGGTTATCCGATCGAGGGCTTCATGTCCAGCAAGGACTTCATCGTGTTCCGGGTCAGCTACGACCCGGCCGGCAATCCTCAGGACGTCGAGATCCAAGGCGGCTGACGCGCCCTGGATCCGGCGCCGCCGGCGGACTGTGCTGCGCTTGTCCGCCCTAGGACATGCGCGACGCGGCATCGCCGAGTCCGGGTCAGATGGCGTAGTCGCTGCCGCCCGCTTGCATCGCCAAGTCGATGACCTTGCGGGTCAGCTGGGGTGAGAAGAGCTCGATGAAGTCGTAGGTGTAGCCGCGCAGCCAGGCATTGCGGCGGATGCCGAGGTGGGTGACGCTGGAGTCGAAGAGGTGGCTAGCGTCCGTCATGCCCAGGCCGAGGTCCATCTCCGGATCATAGGCCATGCGGGCCACGATCCCGATGCCGAGTCCCATCCGCACGTAGGTCTTGATGACGTCGGCGTCCAGCGCGGTGAGGACGACCCTTGCCTCTAGGCCGTGGCTCTGGAAGGCGCGGTTGATCTGATTGCGGCCGGTGAAGGCGGAGTCGTAGGTGACGATGGGCCAGCGCGCGATCGCTTCTAAGCTGAGCGGCTGGCTGTCGAGAATGGGATGCTCGCGCGGGGCGATGACGCAGTGATTCCACTCGTAGCAGGGCAGGCTCAAGATCTCGGCATAGTCGGAGACCGATTCGGTGGCGATGACCAGGTCCGCGGCGCCAGATCTCACGAGCTCGCAGACTTGGGGCGGATTGCCCTGCTGCAGCGAGAGCGCGACGTCCGGGTAGCGCTCGATGAACGCCTGGATGACCGGCGGCAAGACGTACCTGGCCTGGGTGTGCGTGGTCGCGATGCCCAGCTTGCCTGCGGCTTCGGCACTGAGCTCAGCGCCGACCCGCTTGAGGTTGTCCAGGTCCCCCAGCATGCGCGCCGCGATGGCAAGCACCTCCCGGCCAGGCTCGGTGATGGCGATCAGGCGTTTCCCTTGCCGTGCGAAGATGCTGATCCCCAGCTCTTGCTCTAGCTGGCGAATCTGCTTGGAGACGCCGGGCTGGGATGTAAAAAGCGCCTCCGCCGCCGCGGAGACGTTGAGTCCTTGGCGGGCCACTTCGTGGATGTAGCGCAGCTGTTGGAGGTTCATGCAAGGTGTCCGGTGGACGTGTCTCGGGCCGCTCGGCGGGCGATGCTGCGAGGTCGGCGTCGGCCGCCGCGCAGCGCCGCTCTGCAGCTGGGAACGGGGTCCGGCCGTGTCCGAGCCTATCACCGATCGCTTCGCTCCACCGCGGAAGCAAGGGTCAGTCGGCTGTCCAGAGCCAGTCAGCGATCAGCAGGCCCGCCATCGCCCAGAGCGCGCAGCGCAGCAGGCGTCTGTAGGTGTCGACCTCTATCCGCCGGCGCAAGCGGATCCCGATCCAGAGCGCAGCCAGCACCGCCGGCAGGATCAGCAAGCTCAGTCTCAGCGTCGTGAGATCGAAGGCCCCGTTGCTGACGAAGCCGATGATCTGCCCCGACTTGCTGGTCACGAAGCTCAGATTGAAGGCCGCGACCATGAGGGTTGGATTCATCCTGGTGTAGAGCGCGAAGACGACCAGGACGGGGGCGAAGATGTTGACGAGACCCGCCAGCAATCCGAGCGCGAGCCCCAGCAGTGCGAGGGCCCAGGTCGGCGCGCGCCGCTCGCGCTCGGCGCGATGGAATCTGTCCGTCACCAGATAGGCGACGAGGACGAGCGCGAGCAAGAGCCGGAAGGGCTCGGGGTCGACCGCGAGCAGCACCTGAGTGCCGATGAAGCTGCCGACGATGGTGAAGGTCGGGACCGGCCAAAAGGTGCGTAGCGCCTCGCGCCAGTGACGCTCGGAGAAGATGCTGGCGAGGTTGATGCTGACGGTCGGGATGAGCGTCAGCAGGATGGCCGCGCGCATGTCCATGAAGAGCGCCAGCAGAGGTGTGGCGACCATGGGGAAGCCGAAACCGAAGGCGCCGTGCACGAATGCCGCGAGCAGGAGAATGGGAAGGACGGTGACGTCTGGCATTGCGTCGGGGACCTTCTGGGATGGTGCGGGCTCCTGTCGATCGAACGCTGGCTGGCCGGCGGGGGAGGGAGCGATCGGCGAGGGGGCCGCGGTCATGCTCCCTGATGACGCCGCGATCCCCCTTTCGGCCGTGTCGCCGATCCAGTCGATCCGAGCACTGGCTATCTGATCACTTCGATGACACGCCCGCTCGAGCAGCTGTGGCTATTGGCGGAGATCGAGGTTGGCGGCGCCGCTTGGATGAGGCTCTCCAAGTCGGCCGGGGTCCTGATGTCGCCCTTCAGGCTGATCCACAGCTCGGTGATGATGTTCTCGCCCGTGACCTTGGTGCAGCGCAGTTGGATGCGCTCGCCCGCCCCGTTGCCGAAGGCGTCGTTGAAGACCTCCTCGATCTGGGTGCGCGTCAGGATGCTGTCCAGGTGGGATGCGAAGAGGTCGCGCACAGGGGAGGCGTTGAGCGCATCGAGGGCCGCCATGGCCTCGGTGAAATATTCGTCCGGCGTCGCGTTCGCGTCCGGCCCTGTCTCATCGTCTTCGTAGCAGGACCCGTGCTTGGGCCATTCGTGCAGATGCAGGCCTGATCGCACGCCGGGCATGGCGACCCTCAGCCGCTCCATTACCTCTGGGGACAGATCGATACTGGTGTCGCGCGCCTGGCTCGACGAGCACTTGATCGGCGATCCGCGATCGCAGTAGCAGGGGAAGATGGCCGTATCGTCCAGGTCGTCCGGCCATAGTCCGTGGAGCGAGAAGTGGGTCGCGTCGTAACGCTCGGAGGTCTGCGACTGGCATTCTGCCTTGCCCTGCCCGGCGGCGGTCGCGCAGAAGCCGGGCTGCCAAGTTGCCGCTAGCACATACTCGATGCTGTCGGGCGGCAGTGCGCTGGACGGCTCCGTGGGAGCGCCGCCGCCCGGAGCCGGTGAGTCCTCCTGCTGGACCAGGCTCGCCGAGGAGGCGAAAGCCCCGCAGCGCATGGCTACCCAGCGTGCCTCGGTCACGGGCGCACCCGGGACTTGGATCTGGTAGTGCGTGCCTGGAGTCGCGTTGCGGGCGATGACGTCATAGGCATGCCTGAACTCTAGCCGGACGTTGCCTGGGTTGTCGCGGTCCTTCTTCTTGGTTGCCTCGCAGTCCGATAGGGCGATGAAGTAGCCGTCGAGGCCGACTTGGCGGGCTTGCGCCGGCATGGCGAAGGCCGTGGCGAGCAGCAGAGCGGCGACAAGGGCGGGGTATCTGAGGTGGAGATCTCTCAGGGTGGGGTATCTCATAGTAGGCCTCCAAGCGCGGGGGTCGATTTCGAAACGCCCAATCCAGATGGGCTTGGGGCGCCTAGTGTGCCTGGAGGCTCGGTGCGTCGCCACGTCAGGACGGGGCGGCAGATGTCGGTCGCGACCTCTTCCGCCACGGCGCACACCTGTGCCGGGTGTCTACAGCGCATCCGAGTGTTTATCGCCTGAAGTTATAAATTCATGCGCACATATTCTTTTTCGTTCGCGCAGATCACGGCTATCGTCTCTCCATGCGCGCCGATCCGAGTCGATCCGGTCGCGTACTAGAACAACACCAAAGGAGCGAGTGCCGCCATGCCGACGTCCAACATTCTCGAGTTTCCTCAGTATTCCACCCTCATCGTCCCGGGCTACCAGGGCAGCGGTTCCGGCCATTGGCAGACCTGGCTGGAGCGCGAGCTGCCGGATGCGCGCCGGGTCTCCGGGATCGACTGGGCTCGGCCCAGGCTCTCGGCGTGGTCCGATGCGGTTCGGGTGGCCATTCGCTATGCCACCAGCCCGGTGTGGCTGGTCGCCCATAGCTTCGGCTGCCTCGCCGCCGTGACCGCTGCGAGCCGGGCAGGCTCGCGTATCGCTGGCGTCCTGCTGGTGGCGCCGGGCGATCCCGAGCGCTTTTCCCCTGACGGGCTGCGCGAGGAGGCCGGCGGGCAATCGATTGCTTCGGCGCTGCCGCAGGACCTGCTGCCCTTTCCTAGCCTGATCGTTGCGAGCGCGAACGATCCTTGGATGAAGCCGGCGAAGGTCGCCTACTGGGCGGATCGCTGGGGCAGCGCCGTCGCCCACGCTGGCCAGGCCGGGCATATCAACGAGGATGCCGGCTTCGGTCCTTGGCCGGAAGTGCTGGCCCTGCTGCGTGCCTTCAAGGAGGCCCAGGCCAAAGGCTTGGCGGCTCCGACTCAGGTCCTGGCGCGGGCCGGGGGCGAGCACGCCGCTTGGTCCGGCTCGGGAGCCGTTCCTCGGCGGCTGGCGGTCGCGGGCTGACCGCGGCGATCATTGTCCGGGGCAGCAACAGAGTCGTTCTGAGGTGCATTCAATGCCGAGATGGTTCGAAGACAACGCGCGATCCATTGGCCGCACGCCACTGGTCGCGCTCAATCGCGTCACAGACGGGGCGCCGGCGCGCGTTCTGGCGAAGATCGAGGGTCGCAACCCGGCCTATTCGGTCAAGTGCCGGATCGGGGCGAGCATGATCTGGGATGCGGAGCAGCGGGGCCAGCTGGGCCCGGGCAGGGAGCTGGTCGAGCCGACCAGCGGCAACACAGGCATCGCCCTGGCCTTCGTTGCGGCGGCACGCGGGATTCCGCTGACCCTGACCATGCCGGAGACCATGAGCCTGGAGCGGCGCAAGCTGCTTCTGGCCTATGGCGCGCGTTTGGTGCTGACGGAAGGCGCCAAGGGCATGAGCGGTGCGATCGCCAAGGCCGAAGAGATCGCCGCCTCGGATCCCGAACGCTACCTACTCTTGCAGCAGTTCAGGAACCCCGCCAACCCGGCCATCCACGAGGCCACGACCGGACCTGAGCTGTGGGACGACAGCGACGGCGAGATCGACATCTTCGTCGCCGGCGTCGGCACGGGCGGGACCATCACGGGCGTGACCCGCTATTTCAAGCAGACGCGCGGCAAGCCCATCCTCTCGGTGGCCGTCGAGCCGAAGGCAAGCCCGGTGCTGAGCCAGACCCGCGCGGGCGAGCCGCTGACGCCCGCGCCACATCAGATCCAGGGCATCGGTGCCGGTTTCGTCCCGGAGGTCCTGGATCTCTCGCTGATCGACGCCATCGAGACCGTCTCCAACGAGGCCGCGATCGCGTACGCCCTGCGCCTCGCGCGCGAGGAGGGCATCCTCTCCGGGATCTCCAGCGGTGCCGCGGTTGCAGCCGCGGCCTGTCTCGCCCACTGCGAGGAGCATGCCGGCAAGACGATTGCCGTCATCCTGCCGGATTCCGGCGAGCGCTACTTGAGCTCGGCGCTCTTCGAGGGTCAGTTTGACGAGGTCGGGCGTCCGCTCTGAGGGGCCGTGAGCGTCGCTGCTTGACATGAATCTAACGTGAGCGTTAGATATGAGTCTTCACTGGCTATCTTCGAGGATCGACTCATGTCTCGCGATGTCATGCTGCACATTGAGGAGCTGCTGGACTCTGAAGCGCGTCAGGCACTCCTCGATCACCTGGAGCAGCGCTTAGGTCTCGAAGCCCCGCCCCATGCGTCCGACAAGCCTCACCTCCTGTTCTGTGCCGCGGATCCACAAAAGGCGCCGCGGCACCTGGTGCTGAAGGCCGTGAAGGAGCAGGGCTACCAGGCCAGGCTGGTCGATCTGTGACCATGAAGATCGGCGCGATCGCCGAGCGGCTGGGCACCACGGTGCGGACCCTGCGCTATTACGAGGAGCAGGGTCTGCTCCACCCGCGCCGCTCGCCAGGCGGTACGCGCCAGTACGACGCGGAGGACGAGGCACGCTTCGCGG
The DNA here is from genome assembly GCF_010820565.1 of Thiorhodococcus minor. Classification (GTDB taxonomy): domain Bacteria; phylum Pseudomonadota; class Gammaproteobacteria; order Chromatiales; family Chromatiaceae; genus Thiorhodococcus; species Thiorhodococcus minor. The sequence continues at coordinate 7,362 of NZ_JAAIJQ010000072.1, forward strand.
CCCTGCTTGCGCTCACCCGTCTTGGATTCTCCCTGGAGCGTCTGGCGCAGCTGGCCGGTATCCGCTCAGCCAGCCAGACGGGCGATGCCGCAAGCCGCGAGGTCGCCGCATTGCTGCGCGCGATGGATGCCGAGCTCGACGCCCAGGCGCGGGCCATCGCCGAGCAGCGCGCCGACATCGAGCGCGCCCAAGCCTTTCTGCAAGGCTGCCACGGCTGCAGTCGCGCGCCCGTCCGCTCGGAGTGCGATCACTGCCAGATCAGTGCCGCCAGGCAGGCTAGCGCCGTCATGCGGGTGGTCTGGGATGAGCGACCTGTAGCTTGAAGGTCGGTGCGGCTGGTTGCGACCAGCATCGACAGGTCGAGTCGCGCGGCCATCACGTCCGCTAGACACGGAGAGAGCCATGGCCGCGAATCTTGGGCAGCTTCAGCAATTCATGCAGGCGTCGACCAGGCATATCGACTCTGCGGCCGCTATGCGCACCGCTGTCAACGCACATCGCGAACCTGGCCGGCCAAAGCAGTCGCCTTTCTTGTTCGTTCGGATGACCCCTTGCGACCCGACCCGTAAGGGTCACTCCATCCGACCGCCTCAGCCACCGCAGTCCGGCGAGCACCGGACGCTCCTCGCATTCCATCATGTGCTCCGGAATGTGCACGATGTCTTCGATCTGTTGACTGAATCGCAGGCTCGGCGATCGCCGTCAGTCGACTCGTGGGCCAAAGAAGCAACTTACATTATGGTGTGGAATGCCATAACTGGATCTGGCAAGCTGTTATGTCATGAAGGCGCGTCAGCTCTTCCGCTACAAGGTCCGCCAGGGTGACCTCATCTGCGAAATGGTCATCTGGGCGTTGCCAGCCACGACTCCGGATCGACCCCAAGGTCTGAAATACCGATTGTTTTGCGGCCGTATCGGGGCCTGCGTTGTGCGCTAAGACAACGAGGCTGGAAAGGGCGACCATCGCCACTGCGAAGCGCGGGAGGAGCCCTATGGGCTCCTTTCCGTGGAGCAATTACTGGCCGATTTCCGAAATGACTGCGTGCGGCTCGCCGGCTGGAGGTGGGAATGAACCGAATCGAGATCAGTGTACTGAGCCCCCAAGCGGCCTTGCAGACCTTCGCAAGCACTTGGCAGCAGGCTGAAGCCGGCGAGGATACGAGGCCTCGGCTCGCCTTCGGCAGCCTTCGGGAGCTGTTCTCGGCGATTACCGAGAAGCGGTTGGAGCTCTTGCGCCATGTGGCGTCGCAGGAAGGGCTCAACGTTCGCCAGCTCGCCCAATCGCTCGGGCGTGACTACAAGAACGTGCATGGGGATGTCACCGAGCTGGTCGAGCTTGGTCTCCTGGAGCGTGGCAACGATGGCGTGCTCCTGGCTCCTTACGACGAAATCCTGATCCATGCCGGCATTCGCGATGCGGCCTGATGGCGAGAGCCTGCTGACCTACTCGCGCTCGACACTGACTGCATATCTGATCAAACCGGACGCTGGAGCAATGGAGGCGAGTAACCGGCACTGGCCGAGTCCTTCCGGTTAGCCGTCGGATGTGAGTTTCCGCTAACGGGACAGCGCTCACGCCGAGCGCTGAAAAGCTGGTGGTCGCTTTGCGGCTCGCCGTTTCTCTGGGATATCACTGAGTAATGCGCGGCGTTGCGGCGGTGCCGACGGGAGCTTCCTGACTGACCGCTGGCGAGGCGATTGCGCCAGTCCACTCTGACGCATCCTTCACCGCTGCGATCCTTTCCCTGGCCTTTCATCGAGGATCTTGCGTTGCCGTTCTGGGTGGCGAGCGGTCTGCTTCGCCGAGGCCTTCGGTGTCGGCCTTGGTCATCAGCCCGGCCGGTGGACGAGCGAGAGCGAAGTCCACCGAATCCCGCGCCGGCGTTGGTGGACTGCGCTGCGCTTGTCCACCCGACGGGAGACAACTGGCCGAAACGATGATCGACGCCTCGGTGTCGAATGCTCTCGGGATGGCGGACGAGCCGGTCGGGGTGATGAGGTCTCCTTCCGCTGGACGCCGACTGCTCCATTTCGGCTCATTGGCCCGTGCCGCGCGCTTTCGCCGCCGCCGTGAGCGAGCTCATCTGTCGACGGCTTGGAGATCGCGATGTCGTTGGCCGATGACCGCATGTGCTCAGAGCCGTTTCGCCTCAAAGCATCGACCTTGCCCGTTGGTTCGCCAGCCAGTAGAAGTGGAAGGGTGGGATGATGACCCTGTTGTTGAAGATGGCGGGCGAGTCTCCGGTCATGATGTCTTGCAGCAGGCCATAGCGGAAGATGCCGCGGTGGCTGAGCTCGTCGAGGTCCAGGTACTGCGGATTGGCATCGAAGTTGGCTGCGGCAAGCACTGAGCTGGTCTGCATCGTCGGGTGCGTGCGCAGGAAGACGAAGAGGTGTGGATTGCTCACGTCGACCAGCTCGCGGTTGTTGAAGTCCGCGAAGGCCGGCGTGCTCTGGCGCACCGCGATCATGCGCTTGAGTCCGTCGAAGAGGCGCTGCTCCACGGTGCCTTGCTGGAGTCGGCGCTCGGCCCGGCGCCAGTCGATGCGCGGGCGGTGGATCCAGCGGGTATCGCCGGCCTTGCTCGCGTCGTCCAGGAAGGAGCTGTCGTTGAGCGTGCCGATCTCATCGCCGTACCAGATCAGCGGGATGCCACCGAACGACATGATCATGCCGTGCATCGTCAGGATGAGGCTGACCGCGTGGTCGATCGCCTCCTGGTCATTGGCTTCGAGCGCCGCTTCCAATCCGGCCAGCGAGGCCAGCGCGCCAGAGATGCGGGCGTCACCCGTCTTGGGGTTGACGCCGAAGGGGCGGCCGTGCGCCGGTGAGCCTTCGAAGGCGCCGGTGAACCACTTGATCAGGAAGTGGCGGTGGGCATAAGGGTCATAGTCGCACGCGCGGATGTCCGCGTCGTCGAAGCCCAGGCCGATGTCGTCGTGGCAGCGGACGTAGTTCAGCCAGGTGGCGCGGTCGAGCTTGTGCGGCAGGCTTTTGATGCCCTGGTTCAGCAGTTTGGCGTTCTTGGTCGCGACCGCGTCCCAGAGCAGGGCCATGAAGGTGGCGTTGTAGGCGATCTCGCACTCCTTGGCGATGACCGCGTCCTCGCCGAAGTACTTGATGATCTCCGAAGGGGCCACGATGGCCTCGGCGATGAAGAGCACGCCGGGTGCGACCACTTGGCAGCAGTCCTTCAGGAGCTGCAGGATGAGGTGAGCCTCGCGCTCGTTCTGGGAGGTGGTGCCGATCTTCTTCCAGAGAAAGGCGACGGCGTCCAGGCGCAGGACGTCGGCGCCGTGGTTGGCCCAGAAGAGGACGATGTCCACCATCTCGATGAACACCGCGGGGTTGGAGTAGTTCAGGTCCCATTGGTAGTTGTTGAAGACCGTCATCACCCACTTTTGCATCTCCTCGTTCCAGGTGAAGTTGCCGGGGGCGGTCTCCGGGAAGATCTCGGGCATGGTCTCCTCGAACATGTCCGGGACGTCGCGGTTGGGGAAGACGTAGTAGAAGTCCTGGTAGGTCTTGTCGCCGGCGCAGGCCTTTTGTGCCCATTCATGCTCGTTGGAGGTGTGGTTGACGACCACGTCGAGCGTCAGCAGCATGCCGCGCTTGTGCATGGATTCGGTCAGCTCCGAGATGTCGTCGACCGAGCCGGCGCGCGGGTCGATGTTGCGGAAGTCGCTCACCGCATAGCCGCCGTCGCTGGCGCCCTGTGGGCAGCGTAGGATCGGCATGACGTGGACCATGTTCACGCCGAGCTCTTGCAGATAGGAGAGCCGCTTGGTCAGGCCTTGGAGGTTGCCGGCGAAGCCGTCGAGGTAGAGTGCCATGCCGGTCCACTCCTGGCTCAGGAACCAGTTGTGGTTCTCCTCGCGCTCCATGTCGATGCTGCGGAGACTCTCGGGGCGGTCGATATAGGCGCGCGCGAGACGCTCGGTGAGCTTGGTGATCTGCTCCTTGAAGTCCTCGCGATGGCCGTAGAGGTGCTCGAACAGCGAGTGGATCGCGTAGAAATTGGCGCCCAGGCGGGTGTAGAAATGACGCAGGTCCTCACGAACGACTTGATGACTGAGGTCATCGAGGATGTCGTTCAGCAGTGCGTGTGAAACCTGTTCGTACATGAAGACTCCAGTTGAGGGGAGGGGCGTGGGAGCCCCGAGCGCCTCGGAAGAAGGCCGCTCATCGCGCCGTCCGAGCGACACCCGGGGTGTGCTTGCGCGTCGCCTGTGGATTGGCTGCTAGGGGGGTGTTTGCGTCGCCTTTGCTCAGAGATCGAGCTTGGGTCGATTGCCGCAAGGACAATCCCGCCCCAGCTTTGGGGGCTGCCTTCATCGCCGAGCCGTCCGGGTGACACCCCGTAGGTGCTGTGATGCACGGATTCGGCTGCGCTGGCTAGCTGGCAAGACCCCACTGATCGACGAAGGGTGCGTAGAGATCTGGGCTGGCCTGGGTCGCGCCGCGCTGCTCGACGATTCTAGAGGCGAAGGATTGCGCACGGTCGAGCGTTCTGTCTAGAGACCAGCCGCTAACGATGCCGAGAATGGTGACGGCGGCGAAGGCGTCGCCCGCTCCGACCGTGTCGATGACGTTGAGCGCCGGCTTGGGAGCGACCTGGATGGGGTCGCCGCCCTTGGACAGACCCAGTGCGCCTTCGCTCCCCAGGGTCACGAGCAGGCCGCTGAGGTCGTGGCGCTCCAGGAAGTCTTGCGCCAGCTCGAGGGTCGGTCGTGCGGAGGCGGCCTGGGCGCCGGAGAGCAAGGACAGCTCGTCCGCGTTGAGCTTCACCCAGTCCGCGTCCGTCACCAAGGCGACCGTCTTGTCCCAGCTCCACCAGGGCGCGCGCAGGTTGACGTCGAGAAACACCAGGTCCGGCGCGGACCGCTTGATGCTCGTCAGCGTGGCCTCGGATACCGGCTGGCGCAGCGCCAGGGTCCCGTGGTAAAGGAGCGCGACGGGGGCGGTCTCGCTCGGCGTGCGGATGAAGTCGTAGGCACTGTCGGGGACGATGTCATAGCTCGGCTCGCCATTCTCCAGGCTGACCTGGACGCGGCCGGTCGGATGGTCCGGGTCGGTCTGCAGTCCGGTCGTGACCATGCCCCAATCGGCCATGCTCGCGCGGATCTGTTGGCCTTCCGGGTCGTCTCCGACCGCGCTGACGAAGCTGGGGGCGGCGCCGAAGGCTTGCAGATGCCAGGCGACATTGAAGGGGGCGCCACCGAGGACCTGTCGACCGTCAGGGAAACAATCGAACAGAACCTCGCCGAAGACGCAGATTGCGGGTTTGTCCACGGTTCACTGTCCTCGCTGTCTGGATGCCGCTCTCAAGGGTCGCCCTTGGCGTGACGAGCGAGCGGCTGCGTGTCTGCCCTAGGTCTCATCGACGGGGGCCGGCTCCTCGGTCTCGCTCGGCACGGGCACCCGGCAGGAGCGGAAGAAATCGTAGTGGTCGATCGCCTCGAGAATGCCCTTGGCGTGGGCCTGCTGGGCGAAAAAGATATTGTCGATCTCGGAGAGCTGCGAGAGCTCCTCGTGATGTCGGTTCGCGACCACGACGGCGAGGGTGTTGCCACGCATCATGTCCTCGTCCGCGCCCGAGCCCCCGACCACGAGCACGTGCTCCAGCGGGATGCCGAAGCGATGGGCGACGTAGCGCACGGCGAGCCCCTTGCTGGCGCGTGCGGGAACGATGTCCAGGAATTGGCCGAAGGCGTGGATGACGTTGACGGTTAGCTCGCGGGTGCGCAGCAGGGTCGAGATCTCGTCGACCGAGGGCGCGATCGAGGGGTCATAGTGATAAGAGATCTTGAAGCGGCTCTGCTCGGTCTTCCCCTGGGGCACCAGTCCTGGCACATCGGCCAGGGCGCGGCGCACGGCGCGCGGCTTCCAGAGGTGGTCGACGTGGTCGTTCCAGTAGTCGTCCGGTACCAGGCGGGTCGTGTAATGGATCTCGGTCCCGAGACTGGTGATCAGGACGTCAGGCACAGGGATGCCATGCTTCTTCAGCTCGGCGAGCAAGGAATCCAGACGGCGGCCGGTTGCGATGCCGAAGTTCGAGCAGCGCTTGCTCCGGCGCATCATCTCCACGAATTGCTCGACACCCTCTTGATCGCCGAGGAGGCTCTGATCCAGATCGGTGAAGAGCGCGCGGTCGCGGTAGACCATGGCGCGGCGCATGGGCGGGGTGTCTGGGATCTGCTCGGTCTTTTCGGTCAGCGGCGAGAGGAGGCTGCGATAGGTCGCGGCATGCGCTTCCCAGGAATAGTGCTTGCGGACGCCGGCGAGTCCGCGCTCGGAGAAGGCCTGCCAGGTGTCGGCGTCGTCTAGGATCTCGAGCAGGGCGTCGGCGATCTGACCGCGGTCCAGTGGATCCACGAGCAGACCGTTCTCGCAGTTGCCGATGATGTCGACGGGGCCGCCATTCTCGGTCGCCACCAGGGGCAGGCCCGTTGCCGCGCCCTCCAAAAGGGTGAGACCGAAGGGCTCTGTCAGCGCCGGGTTGATGAAGATACCCTGCGATTGAGCGGCCAGCCGGTAGATCGCTGGCACCTCCTCCGCGCTGTGGTGCTTCGGCATGGCGATCTTGCCGTAGAGGTCGTAGGCATCGATGGTGATGAGGAGGTCGGTCAGCACCGTGCGAGCGCCCTCGTCGAGGTCGCGAATGTCGTCGCGGTTGCCGGCGACGATCAGGAGGTTGGCCCGCTCTTGGAGCTCTGGACATTCGCCATAGGCCTCGACCAAGGCGACGATGTTCTTGCGGTGGTCGGCGCGCGACAGGGCGAGGATGAGCGGCTTTCTCGGGGCGTCGAGGAAGCGCTCGACCTCCTTGGCGAAGGGAATTTTCTCCTTCGGGCTCGGCGGGCGGAACTGCTTGAGATCCGTGCCGGGCGGGATGACCCGCATGCGCTCCGGGATGTAGTAATCGTAGAGGCCGTATTGCTCCTCGATCTCGTTGTGGGTGCTGGTGATCACCAGCTCCGCGCTGGCCAGCACAGCTTCCTCGGCGTCGATCCGCCGCAGCATGTTATAGCGGGCGTCGATCTCATCGCTATCCAGGCCGGCGGCGAGGAGTCGCTGGCGTTTGTCGCGCCCCAAGGAATGTCCGGTGTGCACCAGGGGGGCGCCGATCAGGCTGGCCAGCCGCACACCGACATAGCCCGCATCCGCATAGTGGCTGTGCACGATGTCGGGCCAGTGGCCTTCCTCGTGGAGGAATGCGGCGAGGTTATCGACGAAGCTGTCGAGATGGTCCCACAGCTGCTCTTTGGGAACGTACTCCTCCGGTCCGGCGTCGATGCGAACGATGCGCGCCTTCTTGCTCAGCGGCTCGATGCGCTCGGCGTAATCGGGACTGACCGCCGGGTCGACGACCCGCCGCGTCACGAGATCGACCTGCGAGACGTCCTCGCGCTCCCCGAGCGCGCGGGCGAGGTCCGCGACGTACTTGGTCTGGCCGCCGGTGTCGGCGTCGCGTCCAAGCTCCAGGTCGTGGCCTCGGATCAGGCCGTGAGTGCTTAGTAACAGGATATACATCGTCTGGGCCTCTCGTGTCCGGCTAGAATCCGCGAGCCGCACGATCGCGCTGGTTTGCGTTTCTAAGGTATAGGAGTCTGAGCCCGATTCCAAATTGCGGGAGTCGGTGATCGGCGCGCTCGCTGGTAGGTATCCCGGGTGTCCTGGCCGGTGATTCCGGCCTCCCGGACGGCCATCGCCAATTGCGCTAAGCTGAAGCGATCCAGCGGTGACGCGGCCTTTGCGTGCCGCTTGGAACGGCCCCTCGCGCGTCAGTCTGCCGAGGCTGGGGCGGCTCTAGGGAGGAGGGATCTTCAGAACAGATGCGAAGCGAGGCTGCTGACATGACTCTGAGATTGCTTGGCTCGACGGTGCTTGCCCTCGCCTGGCTGGCACTCCAAGGCCCCGCGCTGGCTCAAGGCCAGGCGGGTGAAGGCGTCCCACAGGAGGGCGCCCTGCAGGAGAGCTTAGGAGAGATCGATCAAGCCGCGCTGGAGGCGCTCGATCGCATGGGGGCCTATCTGCGGACGCTCACAGCGTTCGAGCTGAAGGCCGAGGATCGAATCGACGAGGTGCTCGAGGACGGCCAGAAGATCCAGCTCAACAAAACGGTCGATCTCCAGGTGCGCCGTCCGGATCGTCTGCGCGCCGAGATCGAGACCGACCGCAAGGCGCGCGTCGTCTTCTACGACGGCAAGCAGTTCACCATCGTCTCCCCGGAGGCCCGCTTCTACGCGACCGTCGAGGCCCCGCCGACGATTCGCGAGCTCCTGACCCAGCTGAACGAGACCTATGGGATCGAGATCCCCCTCCAGGATCTCTTCTACTGGGGCACGGACGCGGCATCCGGTGCCGACATCCAGAAGGCTATGTGGGTCGGGACCAGCAAGATTCGCGGGCAGCTCACGGATCACTACGCCTTTCGGCAGCCCGCGGTCGACTGGCAGATCTGGATCGCTCAGGGCACCGCGCCTTTGCCGCTGCGCTACGTGATCACCACGAAGGAAGAGCCAGGCGCGCCACAGTTCGTGGCCGACATGACTTGGAATACCGAAGCGAAGCCCGCCGATTCGGTCTTCGCCTTTGCGCCCACCGAGGAGGATCGACCGATCGAGATCCTCGCTCAGGGGCAGGTCCAGACAACACCAGCGGGGGAATGAGCATGCGCGTCTTCAGCCAGCAAAGCCTCATCGTCGCATTCACCTCCCTTGTCGTGGTCGGCGCAAGCCTGGTCCCGGCCGAGATCTCGGATGCGCGCGGACTGCGCGGTGGCGGTGGCCATGCGCGGTCCGCCGTCCATGGGGGGCGGCCACCTGGAGGCGGAGGTCACGCTAGGCCAGGCCGCCCGCCGGGTGGGGCGGCCCGTCCGCCAGGCGGCCACCGTCCTCCCGGCGGGGCGCGACCTCCGGCCGGCGGTCAGCGCCCGCCGCCTGGCGCTGGCACCCGGCCGCCGCCTCGAGGTGGTGGTCATCGGCCTCCACCACCACCGCCGCCGCGCGTCGCCGATCCACGCTGGAACCATCCGATCGGGACGGCCGCGGCAATCGCGACGACGGCAGCTGTGATCGGCGCGATCGTCTACTCGCTGCCACCGTCCTGTACGCGCGTGATCGTCGATGGCCTCACTTACGAGCGCTGCGGATCGACCTGGTACAAGCCGCGCTACTATGGCTCCAGCGTCGAGTACGTCGTGGTCGAGCCCCCGTACTGAGGCGATTTCGGTCAATTCTCATACCATCTGGCTTGTCTTGACGCCCGCCTTCTGTGTCGCGCCTACCGGCGCTCCTTGAAGGCGGGCCTCAATCCTGCGCCACCTGGTAGACCAATTTCCGGCAATCGCCAGCGGGCGCTTGCACCACTGTCCAGGTGCAGATGACCCTCGGCATCGGATGCCGCCCCGGAGCCATGGCCTTCGGGGTGCCGTTTCAGCGAAGCCGGTCCCGTCGTTAGGCGGAAAGGAGCTCCCTTGAGATTTCCTAGTCTCCCATTCCTCTGCGCCGCTGTTTGTATCCAGCTTGCCTTGTGGCAGGCCGTACGGGCGGCTGACCAGCCTGGGGCATCATTCGTCGGCAGCCAGGCCTGTGCCGAATGCCACGACACCGAGCTGGATGCCTGGCGCGGCTCCTATCACGACCTCGCGATGGCGGAGGCGACCGACGAGACCGTGCTCGGCGATTTCAATGACACGCCATTCACCGCCCAGGGCGTCACCTCCCGCTTCTTCAAGCGCGACGGCACCTTCATGGTGCGCACCGAGGGGCCGGACGGTGAGCTGCACGACTATCCCGTCGCCTATACCTTCGGCTGGTGGCCGCTGCAGCAATATCTCATCCCCTTCCCCGGTGGTCGATATCAGAGCCTGGGCATCGCCTGGGATAGCCGCGCCGAGGCGGACGGCGGGCAGCGCTGGTTTCATCTCTATCCCGACGCATCGATCGACCACGATGATGTCCTGCACTGGACCGGCCGGGACCAGAACTGGAACTACCAGTGCGCTGAGTGTCACTCCACCAATCTGAAGAAGGGCTACGACCTCGCGAGCGACAGCTTCAACACCACCTGGTCGGAGATCGACGTCGCCTGCGAGGCCTGCCACGGACCGGGCGCGCGTCATGTCGAGCAGGCGAGAACGGCGGGTGAGGGCCGGGAGCCCCTGTGGAACGTGACCAAGGGGCTTGCGGTCGACCTGGCGGATCGCGACGGCGGTCACTGGGTGATCGACCCGCAGACGCAGTTGCCGCGCCGCTCCGTCCCGCGGAAGGCGCGAGCTCAGATCAACCTCTGCGCCCGCTGTCACTCCAGGCGCGGCCAGATCAGCGATCAGTATGTCGATGGCCAGCCGCTGGGTGACAGCCACCGGCTGGCGCTCCTCGAAGAAGGGCTCTACTTCCCGGACGGCCAGATCCAAGGCGAGGTCTATGTCTACGGCTCCTTCCTCCAGAGCCGGATGTACGCGCAGGGCGTGACCTGCTCGGACTGCCATGACCCGCACAGCCTCAAGCTGAAGGCGGATGGCGATCAGGTCTGCGCCCAGTGCCATCCGACCTCGCGCTACGACGCCGAGTCGCATCATCACCATGCCGAGGGATCGGCCGGCGCCTCCTGCATCGCCTGCCACATGCCTCAGCGCAACTACATGGTCATCGACGCGCGCGCCGACCACAGCCTGCGCATCCCGAGGCCGGATCTGACGCTGGAGACGGGCAGCCCGAACGCCTGCAATGCCTGCCATGTGGATCAGCCCACGGAGTGGGCGGTCAAGGCCTACGAGGACTGGTACGGCACGGCGGCGACGGCGCGGCCGCACTATGGCGAGGCCTTGCATGCCGGCCGCGCCCGTCTGCCGCAAGCCGACCACAAGCTGCTCGCGCTCGCGGGCGACGAGGCTCAGCCTGGCATCGCCCGCGCGACTGCGGTCGATCTGCTGCGGCAGTTTGCGGATCCCGCCCAGATGCTGACCGTGGGTCGCTTGCTTGGAGACCCGGACTCATTGGTCCGCGCCGCCGCTCTGCGCTACCTGGCTACCACGAATCCTCAGACCCTGATGCAGCTCGGACTCCCCTTGCTCAAGGACCCCATTCTGTCCGTGCGGCTCGAGGCGGCGCGCACCCTGGCCCCGCTCGCGGCCATGCCCATCCCGGATGGTGAGAAGGCGCGCCTGGAGGCGGCGCTGGATGTCTATCGCACCTCCCAACTGGTCAATGCCGAGCGGCCCGAGTCGCACCTCAATATCGGTCTGGTGGATGTCGCGGCGAACCGCCCGGAGGCGGCGGAGCAGGCCTATCGGACCGCGATCCGGCTCGACGCCAGCTTCGCGCCAGGTTACGTCAACCTCGCCGATCTCTATCGGGCGTTGGGGCGCGATGCCGAAGGCCAGGCCGTGCTCGCGCAGGGGCTGAAGGCCGCGCCGGACGATGCGAGTCTCCACTATGCCTTGGGTCTCCTGCACATCCGCGACAAGGATCTGGCCAAGGCGGTGGCGGCGCTCGGGCGCGCGGCCGAGCTGGAGCCCGGCAATGCTCGTTATCCCTATGTCTACGCCCTCGCCGTCGAAGGGGCCGGGGCGGTCGAGCAGGCCATAGCCATCCTGGAGCGGGCCCTCCAGGCGCATCCAGAGGACCGCGACATCCTCGTGGCCTTGGTCACCTTCAATCAGAAGGCGGGCAATCAGGATGCCGCGGGCGACTATGCCGCGCGGCTCAAGGCCCTCGATTAGGACTGCATCCCAACCTGCGTTGCGCTCCCAGCATTGACCTGGGCGCCATCCGTGCTGGGAGTGTCGCCCTCCAGGCCGACACCTGTTGACCTGGAGGTCAACACGCCCAGCGTCACCCCTTCCTGCAACATCGGGTGGAGCCAAGGGCTCGCCCTCCAGGGCACTTTCCATTCGGCGTCTTTGATCCGAATTGGAGCAGTCAGCTCCCAGCCGCCAGCGGAGGAATATCATACAGTTGCCGGATTTTTTGGCCGATCAGCCGCTCACCCGTTGGGTGACTCAGCGAAGACCTGAAAGCAGCTCCGAAACAGAGCTCTGAGCTGGCTGCTGGTGGCTGGCAGCTCTTTCTAGGTCGATGCGTCTGCTGCGTCATCCGGCGCCAAGACTGCAGGCCATGCTTGCTTCCGCTCGCCTCGAGCGGACGGCGGTTATATGCGGTTGAAGATATATTCCGTCTCGCGTATGTTTTTGCGCATGACGATCACCCCAAGCACCCTCTTCGCCGCGCTCGCGCATGACATCCGTCTGCGCTGCCTCATGCTGCTCTTGCGCCATGACGAGCTCTGTGTCTGCGAGCTCACCCATGCGACAGGCGCGGCGCAACCGCATGTCTCGCGCCACCTGGCACAGCTGCGCGAGCTTGGGTTGGTCGCGGACCGGCGCGCTGGACTCTGGGTCCACTACCGCATCCACCCGGAGCTTCCGGCCTGGGTGGTCGCGGTGCTGCGTGAAACCGCCGCCGGCGTGGCGGACCAGGCGCCCTTCACCGACGACGACCAGGCCCTATCGACCATGCCCAATCGGCCCTCGGCGGCTCGCTGTGCCTGAGCTTTGGGATCGATGCGGCTTCTTTCTCAAGGTATCAGGCAAGCCCCAGGCAAGAGGTAATCATGACTCCTTCGATTCAGAGATGGCTTCCGGTCCTGACCGCATGTTGGCTTCTCCTCGGCGTGACCTTGGTCAGCGCCGCCGATCTGAAACGGGTCGAGGTCGCGAAGGATGTCTACGCCCTCATCGGCCCCACCGGCCCGCGCACCGCCGAGAACGATGCGCTCAACTGCAATCTCGGCTTCATCGTCACGCAGCAGGGCGTGGTGCTGATCGACTCGGGTGCATCCCGAGCGGGCGCGACGCGGATCGAGGATGCCGTCCGCGCGGTGACCGAGGCGCCGATCCGCTGGGTCATCAACACCGGCAGCCAGGACCATCGCTGGCTGGGCAACGGCTACTTCGCCGAGCAGGGTGCCGAGATCATTGCGCTGCGGCGCACGGTGGAGACTCAAGCCGACCTCGGCGGGCCGCATCTCAGGCGCCTGGGCGCCGTGCTTGGCGATCGTCTGGAAGGTACCGAGCCCGTGACGGCCAGCAAGCCCTTGCCTGGCGATCAGGCGTCGCTCGCGCTCGGGGGCGCTCAGATCGAGCTGCTGTATCTGGGCAACGCCCATTTTCCGGGGGATGCCCTGGTCTGGCTGCCGACGCAGCGCATCCTCTTCACCGGCGATCTGGTCTATCTGGATCGTTTGCTCGGGGTGCTGCCCGCGAGCCGGGTCCGGGAATGGCAGGCGGCCTTCCATCGAATGGAGGCGATGAAGCCTGAGGTCCTGGTGCCTGGCCATGGTGGTGTCGGGGATCTCGCCAAGGCCCAGCGCGACACGGGTGACTATCTCGACTGGCTGGTCGCGGAGGTCGGGGCGGCCCAGGCGGACTGGGAGCCGCTGGACGAAGTCGTCGCGCGCCTCGCGGAGGCCCCGCAGTTCAGTCGCCTCGAGAATTTCGATGCCTTGCACAAATCCAACATCAACCGCGCCTATCTCGACTTCGAGCGGGGCGCCGACTGAGACTCAGCCAACAGCCAAGGAATCTCCCATGTCGACCCAGCCCAAGACCGTCCTGGTCCTCTGTACCGGAAACTCCTGCCGTTCGCAGATGGCCGAGGTGCTGCTCAACCACGACCTGGCCGGCCAGGTGCGCGCCCTCTCCGCCGGGACCCGGCCCCAGCCCAAGGTGGCGGACGGCGCCATTGCGGCGCTGGCGGATGCCGGTCTGCCGACGGACGGCCTCTCCCCGAAAGACGTCGATGCCGTGCTTGAAGAAACCATCGACCTGGTGGTCACAGTCTGCGACAACGCCAAGGAGACCTGCCCGGTCTTTCCGCGTCCGGTGCGCCAGATGCATCTGCCCTTCCATGATCCGCACGGCGAGCCGCTGGAGTCCTTCATCCGCGTGCGCGACGAGATCCGTGCCCGGCTCGTCCCCGCCGTGCGCGAGGCGCGGCTGGCTCAGTAGCTCGGTAGGGTGGACGAGCGAGCGCGAAGTCCACCGAATGCCACTCCGCCGTTGGTGGACGGCGCTGCGCTTGTCCACCCTACACTTTGTTTATTCGTAGGCTGCCGCCGAAGGATTCGGGCGCGGCCCAGCTCAGGAATCAACTATGAGTGTCCAATGTGAAACCACCGCGAAGGCGGTGAGCGGCGCCCCCATGAGCGTCTTCGAGCGCTGGCTGACCCTCTGGGTCGCGCTCTGTATCCTGGTCGGCATCGGGCTCGGCCAGTGGATGCCTGCGCCCTTCCAGTTCCTCGGGCGGCTCGAGCTCGCTCAGGTCAACGTCCCGGTGGGGCTGCTCATCTGGGTGATGATCATTCCCATGCTGATGAAGATCGACTTTGGTGCGCTGCACCAGGTCAAGTCGCACTGGAAGGGCATCGGCGTCACCCTCTTCGTCAACTGGGCGGTCAAGCCCTTCTCCATGGCCCTGCTAGCCTGGCTCTTCATCCGCGGGCTCTTCGCCCCATGGCTGCCGGCCGAGCAGCTCGACTCCTATGTGGCCGGCCTCATCCTGCTCGCCGCCGCGCCCTGCACGGCCATGGTCTTCGTCTGGAGCCGGCTGACGGGCGGTGATCCCTATTTCACCCTGAGTCAGGTCGCGCTCAACGACACCATCATGGTCTTCGCCTTCGCGCCCATCGTCGGGCTGCTGCTCGGGCTGTCGGCCATCGTAGTGCCCTGGGATACGCTGCTGACCTCCGTGGTGCTCTACATCGTCATCCCGGTGATCATCGCCCAGGTCTGGCGGAAGCGATTGCTGAAGCAGGGCCAGGAGCGCTTCGATGCCACCCTCGACACCCTGGGCCATGCCTCCATTCTGGCGCTGTTGGCGACCCTGATTCTGCTCTTCGCCTTCCAGGGCGAGGCCATCCTCAAGCAGCCGCTGATCATCCTGCTGCTGGCGGTGCCCATCCTCATCCAGGTCTTCTTCAACTCGGCCCTGGCCTATTGGCTGAATCGTGCCGTGGGCGAGAAGCACAATGTCGCCTGTCCCTCTGCCCTGATCGGCGCCTCCAATTTCTTCGAGCTGGCGGTGGCGGCGGCCATCTCGCTGTTCGGTTTCCAATCGGGCGCGGCGCTCGCGACCGTGGTCGGGGTGCTGATCGAGGTGCCGGTGATGCTGCTGGTGGTGCGGGTGGTGAACCGCACCAAGGGCTGGTACGAGCAAGGGCGCGCGGTACCCGCGCATGTTTGAGCGCCTCGGCGATCTGGTCGCCTTCCAGATCCTGCGACTGAGCCCAGAGTCGCACCTCGGTGCGGCGGTGCAGTTCTTCGTGATGGACGTGGCCAAGATCTTTGTGCTCTTGGTCGCCGTCATCTATGTCATGGGCCTGCTGCGGGCCATGCTCTCGCCCGAGCGGGTGCGCGCCTTCGTGCGCGATCGGCCCGACTGGCAGGCGCGCGGGATGGCCGTCAGCCTCGGTGCCCTGACGCCCTTCTGCTCCTGCTCCTCCGTGCCGCTCTTCATCGGCTTCGTCGAGGCGGGCATTCCCCTTGGGGTGACCTTCTCCTTTCTGATTGCCAGTCCGATGATCAATGAGGTCGCCGCCGTCATCCTGGTCGGCATCCTGGGCTGGAAGCTCGCCCTGCTCTACGTGGTGGCTGGTCTGCTGGTGGCCTGGCTCGGCGGCATCGCCATGCAGCGCTTTCGCCCCGAGCGCTGGGTCGAGGACTACGTCTGGAAGATCCGCATGGGCGATGCGGCGATGCCTGAGCCGGACACCAGTCTCCTCGGCCGCCATCGCTACGCGATCGGTGAGGTGAAGGAGATTGTCGGCCGCATCTGGCGCTGGGTGCTGATCGGCATCGGCGTCGGCGCGCTCTTCCACGGTTTCGTTCCGGCCGCCTGGGTGACCGAGCACCTGGGCGGCGACGACTGGACCACCGTGCCGGCGGCCGTCCTACTGGGGATTCCGCTCTACTCGAACGCGACCGGCATCATCCCGGTTGCGGAGGCGATGTTGACCAAAGGGGTCGCCGTCGGAACGACTCTGGCTCTCATGATGAGCGTTGCCGCGCTCTCGCTGCCGGAGATGCTCATCCTGCGCAAGGTCATCCGCTGGCCGGCTTTGGCCTTGTTCGCTGGCGTGCTGGCCGTGGCCTTTACGCTGGTGGGGTGGGGCTTCAATCTGATTGTTTGAGCTTTCAGCCGCCAGCCGCCAGCCGCCAGCCGGAAATGCGACTATTTCTGACGCGTGCTCGCGCCTATTCCGTCGCGTCAGGGTGAGGTGCGGGAAAACGAAATCGAGCTTCAAGCTGGCCGCTGGAGGCTGGCAGCTCTCTACGAGGAATCGAGATGAAGACATTCAAAGTATTGGGCAGCGGTTGCCGCAACTGCGAGGTGACCGCCAATGTGATCGCTCAGGCCCCCAAGGAGGCGGGCGTCGAGATCCAGCTGGAAAAGGTCACGGACATGGCCGAGATCCTGGGCTTCGGCGTGATGTCGACACCTGGTGTGGTGCTGGATGGCAAGGTGGTCCATTCGGGGGGCATTCCAGGCCCCGATCAAGTCAGGGCTTGGGTGCGAGGATGATTGGACGCGTGGCCTGAGATGCGAACGAGGTCGCGCACCTGAGTCGATTGCGACGACCCGTGCTCCCTCGCTCACAGGGTTGCGGCGTCCCTAGCGACGGTAGTAGGCGATCAGAGAGGCTTTTGCCAGGGCGTGCTGGTTGAGGAAGAAGCCAACCAATGCCGGCGACGCGCTTTGGTCGAGGTCCAGCTTCTCGGTGTCCAGTGCGCGGACCGTGAAGACGTCACTGTGGGGCTTGTCGCCTCGCGGAGGACAGGCGGCGCCGAATCCTGGCTTGCCACAGATGCGGCGACGCAGGATATCCGTTTCGTTCAAACCGGCCACGACGCCCAGAAAACCGGCGGCGACCCCGCCGGATGCTTCGAGAATGAGGGCCGTATTCGGTGTTGGGTCCGCCGGATCCGGAATGACACAGCGATATCCCAGAGCGGCAGCAAGATCCTCCGCTTGGGAGGCGTCTCCAAGGAGGTCGATGTCGACCGTTTCTGTCAGCACAGGAAGGCCGAGGAGGTGCTCCCGCAAAGCGACCGCTTGGCCACCGACCAAGGTCAGGTCCTCATCGGCGTCCTGAAGCCAGCGCAGAACTTCCTGGATATTCAAAGCGCTTCTGGGAGCACTACATAGGCGGCCGGGGACAGGTCGGCGATTCTGGGGCTCGACGGCGCAAAAACGCAGCCGACGGCATTTGGCTTTCTGAACGGACTCTTGGGTGGCTGAAGCGGTTGGGCACTTCCAGTGCCGGCCTGCGAGACACTGGCGCTTGGTCTGGGTCCGACGCTATTGCGATGTCGATTCTGCATGAGGAAAGTCTCGCGCGAATCCCAGTTGGTGAAGACCGCCCTGTCGGAGCGATTGTGTCATGGAGTGCCATGGGTCCAGACCGGAGGGCGCACCGGGGAGATTTGGCGGATCGCTGCTGACTGCTCAAGGAGGCGAGGTGCGCCATCCGCGACGCGGCTGTGCTCCGAGGCTCAAAACCCGCCGCCAGTGCGAAAGCCACCGCCGCCGCCACCCCTGCGGAATCCACCGCCGGACCGTCTTTGGCTACCGCGCTTGCGGATGGGGCTGCGCCCCAGACTGCCCCCAAGGATGTCTCCCAGATTGCCGAGGTCGCCAAGGCCGCCGCCCCAGACGGTGCCGCGGCCGAAGCCGCCGGAGCCGAAGCCTGGGTCGCTGCGGGGCGGGCGGTAGCGCTGCTGCTCCTGGAGCACGCGCCAGAGCCCGTTGCGGTCGAGCATGCCGTTGAGGAAGTTGCCGAGCATGAGGGCGACGAGCGATCCATCCTGGAAGGTCGAGCCTGGACGGTCGTAGCCGCTGCGCTTGATGTCCACGCGGACAGATTCGAGCGCGTTCAGACGTTTGCGCTGCTGAGTGAGGCTTTCGTCCAGCCCGTGCACGGAGGCATCGAGCCGGCGGCGCTCGTCGTCGCGGTCGAGGAGGCGGTTGACGATGAGGTCGTCGTCTGGGAAGGGGGTGCTCAGGGCCTCGCGGCGCAGGGTCATGAGGTCGTCGCGCTGCAGCTCGGCGGCGAGGTATTCGACGGCCTTCTTGGTCTCGGGGTCCTCTCCTGCGGCGAAGCGCGCCTTTTCCGCAGCGAGGCCTTGCAGCTTAGCTTCGGCGGCTTCGATGCCTGCGTCGATGGCGCTCAGCGCTTGCTCTGCCTGCTCGAGCGCCGCCTGCAGCTCGGGAATGCCATCGGCCTCGCGTGCCGCCGTGTCTAGGGCCTCGAGCGCCTCGAAGGCGGCGTCGGCGACTGCCTGGAGCGCGTCGGCGTGCTCGCGCAGGCGCTCGGGGATCTCGCTCAGACGGGCGTAGTTGGCGCGGGCGTCGGCGAAGCCAATGAGTCGCGCAACCTTGCCGTCGAGCCAGCGGGCGAGGGGATTGGCCTTGTAGGCTGGGGTGCCGTAGCGGCGGTCCCAAAGATAGATGAAGAGTGGGTCCTGTCGATAGGACGCGCCTTTCTCGTCCTTCTCCTGCGCGCTCTCCGCCGCCTTTTCCTCGGCGTGCATGGCGGTCCGCTCCGCCTCCTTGGCCTGCTCGCGCTGGCGCCGGTAGTCCGGGTCGGCGTCGAGTCTGGCCTGGGTGCCGGCCTCGGCGGCGTCGACGGCCTCGGCCGCGCGGTCGAGGCGGTCGGCCTGGTCCTGGCGCTCGGCCTCCAAGCGCTCGCGCTCGGCATCGGCGGCGGCGATGCGCGCATCGAGCGTCCGCAGGGCCTCGTCCCTTGCCTTCAAGAGCGCCATGACCTGCTGCTCCGCCTGGTCGATGTGCCGCACCAGGTCTTCGCCAGCGAGCAGGTCGACTCGGGCTCGGGCCAGCGCGCGATAGTCCTCGGCGTCGGCGTGCCGGAGCTGCAGCCGGGTCGTGTTGGCGGCCTGGATGCGCTGCTCCAGCTCGCTCAGCCTGGCGCGCTCCGCGCTCACGGCTTGATCGATGGAGGCCAGGGTCTGTCGTCCCGAGATCATGTCCGCTCCCTTACCACTGGGTGATGGCACCGCCGGTGGTGCGCATCTCGTAGCTGGGCGTGAGGGCGCCGCGCGGCTTGTCGCCGAAGCGGTCGCGCTCGATGATGCCGTCGTCCTGCTTGTCGCGGGCGATCCGGTCGAAGATCTGCTTGTCGACGCGTAGGCCCCAGGCGGTCACGGACTCGGTCTTGCCCGTTTCCTCATTGGTGATCGGGACGCTGAGCACGCGCCCGCTCGGATCGACGGCTTCGACGATGACGTAGTAGTTGCGCGCCTGGGTGTTGATGTCCGGGATGCGCCAGACGCCGGTGCGCTCGCCCGGGCGGTTGAGGATGCGCAGGCTGTATTCCTGGCGCAGGGTGGTCTGCATGGATTCGAGCGCGGCCAGTGCCTGGCGGACGGCCTGGGTGTCTCCGGTCTGGGCGGCGCTCTGTCCGCTTGCGAGCAGTTGCTCCGCGCGGTTGCGTGCGGCGTCCGACTTGGCGATGACGATCGTCTCGCCATAGGCCTGGGTCAGCCGTTCCGGCAGGGCCGCGTCCGGCGCGACGAAGACGAAGTAGTTGATGCTCCAGGCGGCGATCAAGGCGGTCAGGCCGCCGAGGAGCCATTTCCCCCAGCGCCCGCGGCTGACGTAGATCCGCGCGAGCTTGACACTGAGACTGCTGGCGGGCGGCTTGTAGACGAAGCGGTCTTCCCTGAGGGCCGCGACGCCTTCCTCAAGGACGTGATCCGGCACCTCGATGCCCTGGGCGTGGTAGATCTTGCGCAGGCGCGCCTTGAGGTCCTCCTCGCGGCCGGCGACGTCGAGCTCCCGCTTGACCAGGCGCTCGCGCCTGCGCAGGGTGTCGACGACGTCCATGGCGAGCATGAGGTCGTCCAGCGGCGCCTTGCCGCCGGCGGCGGCCTCGGCAGGACCGGTCTGCGCGCTCATCGGCTCGCCGTCGCCAGTCCCTTGCCTTGCTCGGCGAGCCGCGCGAGCTTGCGCTTGCCGTCTTCGACGGCGTTGCGGATCTCGGCGGCGTTGGCTGTGCTCTGTTCACGCATTTCCTCGATGATCTCGTGCGAGCGGGTCTGCCAGTCGACCACGGAATCGACCAGCTTCTTGACGGCATCGGCCCGCACCGTGGGGCCATAGCCGGCCCTGACAGCCGCCTCTTGCACCTTGCCGCCGATGTCGGCCAGGACCTCGAGCGACTGGCTGACCCCTTCCTTCATCGCCTCGACGGTCTGGGTGCCCTCGTGCAGCCCGAACATCCCGGTGAAGGAGGCGGTCAGCGCGGTGAGTACGACCTCGTTCGTGCTGAAGAAGCTGACCGCCTGGGCATAGACGCGCTCCTTGGCGTTGGTGGTCTGCAGGAGGCGGGCCATGACCACCTCGGAGGTGTTGTAAGCGATCGTCAGGTTGTCTGCGAGATCCTTGGCGATCTGATAACGCTTCTCTTCGTTCTGCAGGGCGCGGACCTTCTCGTCGCGGGCCAGCTCCAGCTTGGCGCGCTCGGCGGGCTCCTCGCCCTGGAAGGCCTCCACCCCGTCCATGGCCGTCTTCACCTCGGCCTTGGCGGCCTCGAGCCTGGCCTCGGCGGTCTTGAGCACCTCGAGGCCCAGCACCTCGGACTCCTTCAGCGCGCCGCGGAAGTCCTGATAGGCCTCCAGGATCTTGCGCTCGCGCTGGATCTGATCGCTGGTCGAGGCGGTGACGTCCAGGTAGGTCTCCTTGATCGTGTCGAAGCGGGTGGCGATATCCCCACGGGTGGCCTTCATCCAGACGTTGCCGAGGCGCTCGAAGGTGTCGATCTTGCCGTCCTCGACTTGGTCCACCATGGATTTGGCGTCGTCGCGGATGCTGTTGAAGGCCTTGGTGATGGCCTCATAGCGCTGGCCGATCTCCATTGCCTGGACCTGCTCACGCACCACGTCGTTGAACAGCGAGGACTGGCTGAGCGTGCGTGCGATGGCGGCGATGCGGCCCTCGTCCAGCTCCGAGATCTGGTCGAGCAGCGCGATGATGGGGTCGCGCCCGTCACGCTCCTCGGGCACCAGCCCCAGGTCGTGCAGCTGCGTCATGGCCTTGTCGAGGTACTGCATCGGGGTGGCGGTCATGGTGTGGCCTCGGTGGTTAGGAGTTGGTCGGCGGCATTCCGAGCTGCCGGCTTGCAGGGCGAGCTGGAGCTCGCCCCTCCCGTGGGTCAGGCGTCGTCCAGCGGGATCCGGATCTTCTGGCCCGGAAAGATGAGGTCGGGGTCTTTGATGACCTCGCGGTTGGCGTCGAAGATGCGCGGGTACGCGGACGCCTTGCCGTAGAAGTGCTTGGCGACGGCCGAGAGGGTATCGCCCTTCTGAATCACGTAGTAATCCACTTTCTCGACCGCCTCGGGTGCTTCGAGCCCATCAGCGGTCACTTTCTCGACGCCCATCACGTTGCCGGCCATGAGGACGGCCTTTTCCATGGCTGCGGCGTCGTCCGTCTTCCCCGACAAGGAGACGGCACCGTCCTGATAGCTCACCTTGAGATCCTGGATGCCAGGATTGGCCTGCTCGATGTGCTCGCGGATCTTCTCCTCGGCATCCGCGTCTTTGGTGAAGAGCTTGTGTCCGACGGCCTTGGCGAAATCGAAGAGTCCCATGCTGTACCCCCAGTGTTTCTTGAGTTTTCGATGCGCGAGAGCGCGCTGCTGCACCGAGCG
The DNA here is from genome assembly GCF_010820565.1 of Thiorhodococcus minor. GTDB lineage: Bacteria > Pseudomonadota > Gammaproteobacteria > Chromatiales > Chromatiaceae > Thiorhodococcus > Thiorhodococcus minor. The sequence goes on from NZ_JAAIJQ010000072.1 coordinate 29,094, forward strand.
GGGAGTATAGGCGATGAGCCTGACTCTAAAGTGTCGGTTCTTGCGGCAAGACAGCAAGGGGCACAGCCGAGATGGGAGGGGGCCCAATGCCATGGACTTAAGCCGTCCGGCAGTACGCCGGGTGGAATCCGGGCTTGAGCTTGCCGGGATTGCGGCGTGGAAATTGTCGGTCTGGCCGTACCGCCTCGACGGCATCGGAAAGCGCGAGGACGGCCTGCGTCAGCAGGGTG
>NZ_JAAIJQ010000073.1 GCF_010820565.1 Thiorhodococcus minor
TTCTCGGCGAAACGCTCCAACAGCGAGGTCAGCACAGCGATCAACGTCCGGTCGTTAACAAAGGGGCCGGACTATACCGCGCTTGGCGCCAGATGCCGAGGGCGGGTGCCGCAGCGATCGAGGTGTCCAGCCTGCCGGGATCGCCAGGCATGCACTTTATGTGACCTTGAAAGCCATGCGCGAACGACAGGGAACGCTGTGTTTCCCTGTACTGCCGTCTCGATGTTCAGCGCGACCGAGCAGAATCGGCCGGTTCCAGGCTGCCTCTTCAACGAAGCCAGCTGACGGCTCCCGGCCCCCAGCTCCCGCTGGCCGCTGTGAATTGAGTTTCCAGCTTCTGGCGTTCGCAGTCCTCCGTTTCTCATGAACCTCGGTGACCGCAATGCAACGTTCGGGCTGCGCCGATGCGGACTCCCTGAATGACCGGTCATGGGGCTCTGCGGGCTCAGAGCAGTCAATCCAAAGTGACTGCTTCTTGTATCAGCCGCTGACCGGATCTCCGACCATGCTTCTGTTTCCCCTTCCTGTGATGAGGAACCGTCCTCGTTGAAGGAGACATCCAGGCTCCAATGCAGCTGATTCTCGACGCCCCAGTGCCCACGCACCGCCTGTGCAAAGGTTTCGACGTCGGTGCCGATGCTGCCGATAGAGAAGCGCGTCTCGCGCGTGGTCTTGCCGGTGAGCGCGCGCTCGGACTCCACCATCCCGATCATGTTCATGCCCTCCCGCAGGGCGCTGCGCGGCACGCCCGAGAGGTCGCCGAGGGTGCGGTAGCGACGGGTCTCCTCACGCCGCCCATGCCCCTGCTCGGTCGTCTCCAGGACCTCCGAGGCGACGTCAGCGTACTCACGCGCATCTGCCTCGATGAAGGCCTCCTCGACCTCGGCGGCCAAGGTGCTCTGGCTGCCCTTGAGTGCCAGAACGTAGTCCCCTCCTTGTGCCACAATCTGCTCGGCGATCGCACTCTGACAGCCCATAGCATCGATGGTGACAATGCACCCGCTCAGGTGCAGCAGCTCTAAGACCTGCGGGATGGCCGTGATCTCGTTGGACTTCGCATCCGTCGCCACTTGCCCGAGCACCACCCGATTGGCCGTCGCCCAGGTACTGACAAGGTGCAGCGCCGCCAGCCCCTTGCCGCGATCATGCGAGCGGCGCAGCGTCTTGCCATCGACGGCGATGACTTCCCCCGGAATGACCTCCCGGATCGCCTCGACCCAGTCGCGAAAGCACGCCTCGAACGCCTCGGGCCGCAGCAGGCTGAACACCCGTCCAAAGGTATCGTGGGCGGGGATCCCGTCCGGCAGCTCCAGAACCTGGCTCAGCCAGGCCCGTCTCGCGCGCCCAAGCTCGGCGATTTGCACCCGGCCATCGGCCCCGCAGAGGGTGCCGGCGATGGTAATCACGATCATGTCGAGCAGCTTGTGACGCCGCTTGAGCGCGCAGCGCGGATCCTCCAGCGGGGCAAAATGCGTCATCAGCGAGCGGTCCAGGGTCATCTCAGGCATCGGCGGCAGCACATCATCAGCAAATACGGGCGACGAATCTTACCGACCCTATCGATATTATCCAGTAGTAATCGCTAATATTTTGATGCGATTGCCCTGCAGCGGTAGTCCGGGTCGAGGCCGATGACCCAAAGATCCCCGCGAATCAGGTTGAAAAACGTCAGCACCAGCTTCGAGCCGCCCGCGTCCACCTCAGTCTCCAGCCACTTGCTGACCGACATCGTCGGAGCTGATGGATCAAGCACTGAGCTTGTCCGTTATTCTGGGGCACTGATTGGATGGCGAGTGCGCCATGCCGACGATCTGCTCGATCACTTCGAGACCCGGTGGCAGGAGTTCCTGCATGCCAAGCATCCATGGTGGCGCGGCCATGGCCGTGACGCGAAGTCGGCCTGAGCAGGCGGGCGGTATTGTGTTGCATCGATGCGATTCATCCGCGCGCACGCTGCCGTGGATCGCCCTTCGGCAGGGAATGGTCCGCTCAAGACGAGTGAGCGGACGGATGTACAGCGTGATTTCGGATGTGCTGACTGTGCGAGGGCTTGTCGGCGGTGCTGTTGCCCCGGAGAAATGTCATGAAGGATGGAGGCGCGGCGCTGAGCCGCTGGGAAGACCTCGATGTGGACGCACAAATAGACCTCCGGATTGCGTTCGGGTATTACCTCGACGGCCTGCCGCCAACCTGCTCGCTTGAAGCAAAAGTCGAGCGATTTCATCGCTGGCTATTGGCCCGTGGCGTTGCCTATCAGGATCCGAATCTTGAGAGCTCGGCTGGCGTTGCGAGAAGTCGTGGCGGGTGAGTCAGATCCGCACCGGTGTTGGATCTCGTCGACTGGCGTATCGATGCCATCCGCAGCGACCTGGATCTCTTCAGAGACGTCGTCATCTGGCGGAGGGGAATGTTGCGAGCGCTCAGAGACGGGCAGCGTGATGGCGAATGAGCCGCCTTATCATGCCGCTCCGTAACATTCTCCGCTCGCGCTTAGCTGCCCAATCGCATGGGCGCACGCAACGCGGGCTCGGATCCGCCTAGGGATGCCTGGCACTGAGTGACTTTTGCTCGGCGATGGTTCGGGCATCGCTGATCGCTTCCATTGGCGGACGCGGCCAAATGCCATCTTTGCGAAGCGGGTTGACGCCAAATCCGGGTCGATCGTCAGCCGGCTCAAGCGATCCATCTGGCTTGACCAGGAAGAGCCCGCCCGCGCCAGCGGAATCGGAACGCACGATGATCCGGGCCACGAGCGCCTCCTCACCGAAATCCAGCTGATAGATGTAGGTGTGTCCCTTTTGTCTGAGTATGTATGCCATGTGAGTCCCCTCCGGAAGCGAAAATCGGTTGCCTTTCGCGGCATGCTAACCGGCTCGCGTGGTCCCTCATCCTGCCGAAGTCGTTGCGGCGTCGAATGGCTTGAGCGCACCTGTTGTTCAGATCCGGCTGCCGTATAGCGGATGCCTCCACAGAAACTCTAGTCGACGATTCTGGTAAGAATCTTGATTCTCTTCACGATCTGCGTCGGCGCAGCGCAGTTGGCTCGGGCGTCCTTGGTCCGGACAGCTTTGAGTTAGGCGCACTGGACTTCGCAGGCGGGGCGCATCGGGAACAGGGTCAGCCGGGTGGTGGCGAAGCGTCAATCGCCCTAGGTGGCCGCTCACTGGAAGCTGCCGGAGTAGCTCGCGCTCGCCATGTGCTATCACCACAGTCCTGGCGATCTGGACGCCCCCGATGTTCGCACCAATCAGCTGATCGCCGTCGCCAAGGCCAGCGCGTTGTAGACGTCGCTCGGGCGTTTCGACTTGAGGTGGGCGACATGCGCCGAGATGGCTGCGCTCGCGGGCCGCGGACGAATCTGGAAATGCAGCAGGGGGCGGGAGAACCGGTCGATGCGAACCGCAATGTCCGCGCTCTGGGGATCGTCGCCGCGGCTCTCGAGCCTGAGCTTCTCCGGGAACTGCGCGATCCAGGTTGGCTCGCTGGCGAGCAGATCTTCGCGAACGGCGGCTGCGCAGACGATTCCCTGGCCCGTCTGACCTTCCGGTGTCAACAGCCGATAGGGCGGCGCCAGTCCCGCTTCGGTAAAGGCGTCTTCCAGCGCCTGGCGATGCCAGAGCTCCTGGAAGCCCCAGACATCGACGTCGAGCTGGCGAAGAACTGCGCCGAGCCAGCGCACCTTGCGCTCGTACAGCTGATCATCCCAGCCGTCGGGATCTCGGTACATGCGCAGGCCGGGCCGGTTCAAGTTGTAGGGATTGCAGGTGGCGATCGAGAAATGCGTCCGGGCCATGCTTGCCTCTCGGAACTGGCGCCCTTGTCTCGATCACGCGACCGAAGATCTGGGCAAATGGCGTACCTGTATGGGCTCCGGGGAGTGAGCATGCGCTCAAGAGATTGCGAAAGAATGACGGCAAGACTAAGCGCGCCGCGCGTTTGGCTGCGGGCGGAATTCACGGCTTCGTCATCAACACCGCGATGTTCGAGGACTATGCTTGGGCTACGGCGTAAGGCAGGGTCCGCCCCCCAACATCGCAAGGATGTCTCTTCGGGATCGCGACTAGAGTGAGGCCAGCGACATCGGTCGACTGGCCCAAGTCCTCAGAGGGAGTGGCATCAAGGCGCTTAGCGCGCCGAATCAGGCCGATGCGCGCGCGCCATGGCTCGCGCCGAGAAGGTGATGCAATGCCAAAGTCAACGACATGGCGTCAGGAATGGTCCTTGGGCGTCCCTGCTCTGGATGCTGAGCATTGTGCACTCTTGGCCCAATTGGACCAGATTGCGCGCCGCTACTCACCGGACACCTCTGCTGATCGCAAGGATGCCGAGCCGGCACTGATTTGTGCGCTGACCGATCTCGGTGAGGCCGTTCGGTCACACTTTCGACGCACGACGGAGCGCATGGCCGCCATCGGCTACGACGGTATCGAGCGGTGCCATGCCGAGAACGCACTCCTGATGGCCGAGTACGCCGAACTGCTCCGTGCCTGGCGCTCCCAAAGGCAGCACGTTCTGGACGAGACCATGCACCGGGTCCTCCGGGAATGGCTGCTCGCCCACATCTTCGGGGTCGATCGGGCCTTCGTGGATGCTTACGTAACCGCTTCTTGTCCGCTGGGACGGCGCGCAGAGGAGCCGTCGCGACCGCAATTGCACCGCCTTGAGCGGAGCAGGGGAGAGAGCCGCGAAAGCGACTGGTTTCCCCGCGGATCAGAGTGTGTCGAAGAAGATCGCGATGAGAAAGCCGGCCAGGGTGGATAGGCCGACCACTCCGCCGCCCTTGTGGAAGGCCTCCGGCAGCATGGTTTCGGCGACCATCGTCAACATCGCGCCGGCCGCGACCCCCTCAATGAGTGCGAACAGCTCAGCTGACGCGCTGACCAGCAGGTTTGCACCCAGCGCGGCGCCGAGACCTGTCATGACCATCAGGCTGGTCCACATCACGAGAATACGCGACACCCGCAGACCTTGATCGCGCATCCCGGCGGCGCTCGAGAGCGCCTCTGGCAGATTTGCCAGAAGAAGGCCGCTCAACAGGGACAGACTGATGCCGCCAGTGTTGAGTACGTTGGCACCGATCACGAAGGACTCGGGAATGCCATCCAGCGCCATCCCCAGATACATGGCGATCGCTGCGCCCTTGTGCGCTGTCACCTGACGCGTCATCTCGGAGACTGAGGGAAGAATACGGCCGCCAGCAACGCTTCTCGCCGCCTGATCGACCCAGGCCGCGGCGCGCTTGGCGTCCACATGATGTCGCTCGGTCAGGTAGGCCGTGACACGGGTTCGTTTCAGATATTCCGCCAAGCGCTCACGCAGCTCGCCCGAACGCTCTAAGAGCGCATCAAAATCGCTTCGCCGCAGCTCCGAGACCTCCGTTTCATCATGACTGACTGCGGTGACCGCATGCACGCCGCTGGTAAAGAAGGAGTAGCCGCCGAAGGACTCGCCAGCATCGACCACGATGGCCCCATTCGCGCGTTGGTCGGGATCGATGAGATAGACAGTGCCGCGGCGCAACAGGTAGAGGCGATCCGCGGGCTGGCCGTGATGGAAGAAGTTGTAGCCTGGTGGAAGGGTCTTGTGCACCAGTCGCGATGCGATGGCCTTCAGCGTCTCTTCTGACAGACCGGAAAAGAAGGCGACACGCGCCTCGTCGCGCATCAGCTGCAGGGGCTCCTCGGCAATCTCTGGCGTCTGCATCGGCGGGTCGTAGGCGCCGGTTTGCGCAAGCTCCTCGAGTGCCTGGCTGCGCCAAGCCGTGATGGCCTCTCGTGCCAGACCGTGGCGCTCGATCAGATAGCGCTCGGTCTCCGCGTCCTGCAGATGGCCAGCCATGAGTGCACGCAGCTCGGGCTGCGTCACCATGAGGTCCATGAAGGCACCCCGTGGGATGGTGAGCAGCTTCACATCCGTTGCCGTATGGGCTTCGGTCGCCCGGCGCAGCCCGGTGATGAAGCTCATCCGTCCGAAGGCGTCATTGGGGCCGAGCCGCTCGAACACGCGACCGCCCTGGCTCGGCTCGGTGAGCTCGACCTGTCCGGAGAGAATGATGTAGAGATGGCCGGCCGGGTCGTCGGCACGATAGAGACAGGTCCCTTCTGGCAGCTCACGAATCACGACGATGGACGACAGCAGGTCCAGTGCATCTCTGACAGGTCGCCGAGCGGCCGCGCGCGGCGCATGTCCGCGAGGACGCGCTTCAAGCGCCGACGGGCCTGGTTGCGCCAGTAGGTGAGCGCCGTGGATGGCTTGCGCAAATAGCCGCCTTGCCTGTTTACGAGCCAGTCGAGCAGCTTGAAGAGTGCGCCTCCGACGATGGCGCCCAGGGCGAGGTCTCCGAAGTGCCCATGGTCGACACCCGGGGCGATCAGATCGATCGTTAGCGCTGCCAGCAACGCCCCACCGCCGAAGGCGAGCAGGATCGCCATGATGCGGTCCGGGGGCCGCCAGGCGACGCCGGCGAGCGCTCCGAGCGGGAGCGTCGCCGCGCTCAGAAGGCCGAAGAAGAGGGCGGAGAGGCTGACAGATTCGAATGGCATCTGTTACGTCCGAGGCAAGGTCCCACCAAGATGGATCCGCACGGGCATCCCGCTCTTAGGGCATTGATGCGATCGCTTCCCGACCAGGACGCGCCGCGTTCGCATGCGTCACGATTGCTGACCGGAGGAGCGTCATCATCGAGCTGGCGCGTGTCGCTACCTTCGTGATGCGAAGGTGAGCCGTCGCATCGAGTCTTCGGACGTCAGTAGCGTTTGGGCACATGCAGCTCCGGCGGCAGGGTCTCGCGCTCGTAGTCCGGATTGAAGATGCGGTCGGGCAGGCCGATGGGCTCGTGGGACACCTCCTCGTAGGGGATCTGATCGAGGAGGTGGTGGATGCAGTTGAGCCGGGCGCGCTTCTTGTCGTTGGCCTCGACGATGAACCAGGGGGCTTCCGGGGTGTTGGTTCGGGCCAAGGTCTCCTCCTTGGCCTTGGTGTAGGCCTCCCAGCGCACGCGGGACTGGAGGTCCATGGGGCTGAGCTTCCATTGCTTGAGCGGGTCGTGGATGCGCATGAGAAAGCGCAGCTGCTGCTCCTCGTCCGTGATGGAGAACCAGTACTTGATCAGCCGGATGCCGGAGCGGACCAGCATGCGCTCGAACTCTGGAACGTCTTGGAAGAACTGCTCGACCTGATCGGGGCTCGCGAAGCCCATGACGCGCTCGACGCCGGATCTGTTGTACCAGGAGCGGTCGAAGAGGACGATCTCCCCGCCCGCGGGCAGATGCGGCACGTAGCGCTGGAAGTACCACTGGGTGCGCTCGCGCTCGCTCGGCTTGCTCAGTGCGATCACGCGGCAGACGCGTGGATTGAGCCGCTGCGTAATGCGCTTGATGACGCCGCCCTTGCCGGCCGCGTCGCGGCCCTCGAAGATCACCGCGATCTTCTCGCCGGTGTGCTCCACCCAGTCCTGCAGCTTGATCAGCTCGGCCTGCAGGGTCAGCAGGGCCTCGAAATAGGCGCGGCGGTCGAGTGTATCCGGGTGCCTGCGCTTGTAGATCTTGCGCAGCTCCATGGAGAGTGCGGGCTCTGAGATCTCCAGCTCGTAGTCTTCATCCAGTGCGTCCTCGAGCTCGGCCCTGAGCCAGTCCATGCCCTCGAATTGACCATCGTCGGTACTCATCTGCGTGCTCCGGTTAGGTTAGAAGCTTTCTGCCCGCGCAGGACGGGCCGCTGACCAATCGTCAGTGCCAGTTCGCATAGGCTGCGGAACTGTACCGTCCGTCTGCTCTCCGATGACATCAATATGTCGGCCTCGGCCCTTCAGGCAGACTTTCCGGGCGTTGGCGCCTGGTCGTGAATGTGCGCTCACCGGCGCGGCCTGATCCACGCCTTTCTCAACCTGGAAGACTTGGTGCCAGAGCGTTGCGAGAAGGCATACCAAGCGATCGGGAAAGCGCTTACGGCCGCGGACGCAGCTCAAGGCTCGCCTCGGATCGGCGAGAGCGATTGATCTGGCGCTCGCTCGCAAGCTCGATGCTTCGGCCGAAGAGCCGAGCTGGGGGAGGACATCAGAAATCGCACGAAGCGCCGCGCCGGGCAGTTCTCGAGCAAGGTCTCGCGGTAGGCCAAATGAAGCCGCTTCTTCAGCTCCAGATCGCGAATGCGCGTGGCGCACATACGGCCGTCACGAAGCTCGTGCTCGACCGCTGATGCGAGCACGATGGAGACGCCGAGTCCCGCCTGCACGGCGCGCTTGACGGCCTCGGTGCTGCCGAGGCTGGCCGCCAAGCTCAGGCTCGCGGAGACCGCCGCGAGCTCGGTTTGAATGATGCGCCACGTCCCGCTGCCGGGCTCGCCACCTAAGAGGGCGCAGCCGCGCAGCTCCTCGCGGTCGATCGAGCTGCGGCCGCACCAGGGGTGCCCGGGCGGCGCGATGAGCAGCAGCTCTTCTTCGCGCCAGAGGTGCGCGGTGAAGCCGGGTCGGTCGTCCCACCACTCCATGAGCGCGACGTCCAGCTCGGCGTTGCTGAGGCGATCTGCAATGACCGGATTGGTGCCGATCGACAGCTCCACCCTTTCTGTGGGATGGCGGTCAAGGTACTGACGCAGCAACGGCTGCAGGAGATAGACGCCGATGTTCGACGACGCCCCCAAGTAGAGCGCGTTGGACTTGAAGAGGGCCTGGGCGCGCGCCGCTGCCCTGAGCAGGCTCTCCGCATGGGGAATGAGTGCCAGTCCGGCCTGCGTCGGCCGACAGCCGTTGTTCCTGCGCTGGATGAGACTCCCGCCGAGCTCGGCCTCCAGGTGGCCGAGATGCTGCGACAATGCCGGCTGCGAGATGCCGAGCTGCGCGGCGGCCTTGCGGAAACTGCCACAGCGCACAATCGCGAGGAAGCTCTCGATGTGCTTGAGGTTCATCGGCCAGTCTTGCGCACCGCTGTGTTGATGGCGCCACGCGGGCGTTTGCCCGCGAGTGCCTCGAGGATGTTGTGTGCGGCCTCGAGCGCGATGTCCCGTCGCACGCGATCGACCGCGGACCCGAGGTGCGGCGTGAAGACGGTTCGCGGGTGATCGAGCAGGGTGGGTGGAATTTCGCGGGGACGGTCCTCACGCGCCCAGTCCTCCAGCTCGAAGACGTCCGCGGCATAGCCCCCCAACCGCCCCTTTGTCAGCGCTTCGGCGACTGCCCGCTCATCGATGATCGAGCCACGACAGGCATTGACGAGCAGGGCGCCCGGCTTGACCAGCGCCAGCCGCTGCGCGTCGAGCAGATGCAAGGTGTCCGCGGTCATGGGGACCATGGGGACAATGTAATCACTCTGCTCCAGTAGGCTGTGCAGATCGACGGGGCGCGCCTCCCAGCGGGCTTGCAGCTCGGGCGCGAGCTCGGTGGTGTCGGTGTAGAGGATCCGGGTCCCGAACCCACTCAGCCGGGCCGCGACCGCCCGTCCAACCGCACCCATGCCGATGATCCCCACGGTCGCGCCCGCCAGGCCCGTGCCGTAGAGCTGCGGGCGCCATCCTGCGAAGCCGCCCCTGCGTACGTGGCGATCGCCCTCGAGCATCCTCCGGCCCAGCGCGAGCATCAGCCCGATCGTAAGCTCTGCCGTTGGGACCGTGAGGAGATCGGGCACGATCGTGAGCCAGACACCGCGCGCGGTGCAGGCATCGACATCCAGGTTGTCATAGCCCTTGAGCGCGGCACCGACCACGCGCAGGCGGGGGCAGTCATCGAGGAACTCGGCATCGATGCGGTCGGGCATGAAGACCATGATGGCGTCCACGTCGCGCGCGCGCTCCCGAACCTCGGAGGGCAGCCAGGGGACGCGATTCGGGTTGGCGATGACCTCGCAGTCGCGCTCGAGGAGGTCGGTCACCTCTGGGTGGACCCACTGCGTCACCAGGACGCGCGGTTGGCGTATCATCGACTCCTTGGACTCATTTGAAGTGACTCCGCAGCCATGCGCTCAGCCCGTCGACCAGGGTGACCATGACCAGAATGACGATCAGCAAGGCCGAGACCTCCTGGTACTGCATGATCCTGAGCGAGCCCATGAGCTCGAATCCGATGCCGCCGGCGCCGACCATCCCCATGACCGTCGAGGCGCGGAAGTTGTACTCCCAGCGGTAAATGGAGACGTCCGCCATTTGCGGCAGGACCTGGGGCAGGATGCCATGCAGGATGACCTGCAGCTCGTTGGCACCGGCGGCGCGCGCGGCCTCGACCGGCGCCTCGTCGACGTGCTCGATCGACTCGGCGAAGAACTTGCCCACCATGCCGACCGAATGCAGTCCAAGGGCTAGGACGCCGGGTAGGGCACCGAAACCGACGGCGGCGACGAAGATGATCCCCATGATCAGCTCGGGGATCGCCCGAAGCGCGTTCAGCAGGGTTCGTGCGGCCTGATACACAATCGCATTGGATGCGGTGTTGCGGGCGGCGAAAAAGGCCAGCGGCGCCGAAAAGAGCACGGCGAGCGCGGTTCCGGCGACGCTCATCGCGACCGTGTCGACGAGCGGCCCGACCCAATCCGCTGCGTTCCGGAAATCGGGAGGGAGCATCTCGCCGATCAGCCCGAGCATGCTCGGAACGCCTTCGGCGAGCCGCTCACCATCGAACAGATCGGCGTAGTAGGCACAGATGCACACGACGACGGTGATGCCGGCCAGCAGGACGAGGCTGCGCTGGTAGCGCCGTTTCTGGTGAGCGAGGATATCTTGATAGTCAGCGGACATGGGGCTCTGGGTCAGGTCCTGTGCGGGAGCAGTGTCCCGACAGCGTGGGTTTGCGCCATTGCTCGCTCAGCCGGCACGCGCCGATGAGCGGCGCGTGCCCTGGTCATCAGAGCTTGGCGAAGTCGAGGCTCAAGATCTGACCGAGCTCGCGTACCGGGTCATAATCGCTGTCGGCGATGGGCTCGAAGGCATCCGCCTTGAAGGGACCGAGGACCTGCGGGTCATCGAGCTGATAGAAGGCCTCGCGGATACGCTCCTTGAGCGCGGGGTCCAGGCTCGAGCGCATGGTCCAGGGATACTGCGGAAAGGGCTTGGACTCGGCGATGACGACGACCTTGCTGCCGTCCACTACGCCGCGCTCGACCAGGGACGTGAAGATGGGCTTGCTCAGACCGCCGGCCTGGGCACGGCCGTTCATCACGGCCATGGCGACCGCGTCATGCGCACCTACGAAGTGCTCGCTGTAATCGGCATCCTGCGTGAGCCCATGCTCGGCGAGCATGGATTTGGGGATGAGATGGCTGGAGGTGGAGGCGACGTCGCCGAAGACGACGTCTTTGCCTTCGACCGCTTCATAGCTGTCGACCCCGGCCTCGGCGTTGCCGATGAGGACCGCCTGGTAGGTCTTGCTTCCCTTCTTCACCAAGGCCGCGAAGGCCTCGATGTCACTCTTCTGCTTGGCAAGCACGTAGGAGAGGGGACCGAAATACCCGAGGTCGAGTCGGCCGTGACGCATGGCCTCGATCATGGAGGAGTAGTCCGTTGTGACCACCAGATCGATCTCCTTGCCGAGCTTGGTCTCCAGGTATTCCTTCAACGGCCCGTTGTTCTTGATGACGGTCGCGGCGTTCTCATCCGGCAGCAGGGCCACCTTGAGGGTATCCGGGTCTGGCTCGGGGCCGGCCTGGGCGATCTGGGTCAGCATGGCTGCGACGAGCGCGAGGCCGGTCAGAAAGGACTTCATGGCGATTCCTCCGTAGCGAGGTCGAGTGGACGAGCGGTGTAGGCGCGGTCCGTGCTGGGGCGACTCTCCGCCTGGCCCTGGCGATAGATGCGCTGCACGTCGATGTCGGCGAGCTCCTCGGCAGCCCCGTCATAGACGACGCGGCCGGCGGCGAGTCCGATGACGCGGTCCGCGAAGCGTCTCGCGAGATCGACCTGGTGCAGGCTGACGACGGCGGGGATGCCGTCTTCCGTGCAGATGCGACGGATCAGATCCAGTACCCGGGAGGCCGTGTGAGGGTCCAGGCTGGCCACAGGCTCGTCCGCCAGGATGATGGCGGGACGCTGGGCGATGGCGCGCGCGATGCCGACGCGCTGCTGCTGTCCGCCAGAGAGGTTCCCGACCCGCTCGAGCGCTTTGTCGAGGAGTCCAACCCGCTCCAGGGCCTCGAGCGCGACGCATTGATCCTCATGGGGCAGGGGAAAGAGACTGCGCCACGTCGAGTGAAAGCCGAGCCGCCCGGTCAATACGTTCCGCAGCGCAGTCAGACGCCCGATGAGCTGGTGCTGCTGAAAGATCATGCCGGTCCGACGCCGGTGCGCGAGGAGGTTCTCGCGGCGGCTCAAAGGGCCGAGGCCATCGATTCGAACGCTCCCAGAGGTGGGCCGGTTGAGATGGTTGAGGCACCTCAAAAGGGTCGACTTACCGGCCCCGGAGGCGCCGAGCAGGACCGTGGTCTCGCCGCGCCGGATCTCGAGGCTCGTCGGACTCAGGGCAGTGAGTCCACCCGGGTAGGTCACACTGAGATTCTCGAGTCGGATCACCCAGACCCCCCGGTTAGCGCTTATCAAGGTCGCCGCTCGATTCACGAGCCGAATTGCGGCCAAGTGTAGGGACGGAAGATGACCTGGCCTTTGCGCCAAGGTAACGAGGTTGTGAAGGTTGAGGGTGCTCGCCGAGAGATGGCGCAAGTGAGATGGGCTCCAGCCCGGGGATGCCTTTGGGCTGATGAGCGGGCGTGCCGCTTCGGATCGGCTTGATTGGGGGCGGGCGCGCCGATCGGCGATCGGCCTCTGGGTTGGCGGGCGCAGTCCTGTACCGGAGCGTCCCAAGCATTGGGCGCCGAATCTCGGGACGCCTGCCACCAAACAGACTCACTCGCCGTGAGGTCGATGCGGTCCGAGCGCCGCGCCGAGATGATGGCTAGAGCAGGCTAGAACGCGATAGGTGATGGCGGCTGCCGCATGCTGCTAGGCTATGTGTCAGCCACAACCCCAAGCCGAGGCCGGGGGCGAAAGTATTGGTCTGAGATTCGCCGGGCAGAGACGGAAGTCGGCAAGCCTCTGTCCTCGTAAGGAGGAGCCGATGGCGCTCTCCGAGCTCATCACAGCGGGCTCCGCGGTGGTCGTTAGCTACGATACCGGAGACCGTGCCGCGATTGCCTTGGCATCAGACTGGGACTCTGACCAGGACACCCACGGATATGTTCGTCTGGAGGTGCCGTGCACCTGCCTCAGTGTCGTGCGCACGACCGAGCAGCAGGGCTTGCCGAGGAAGCGCCTCGAGCGCGTGACCCGAGCCTCGCGGTTTCTGCAGCTTGTGAGATCCAACAGTGGCAGAGTCATGATCGTCACCCTGGATGATAAGGGCCGGCTGTTCGTCTCCAGGGAAGGGTACGACTCCCGGATCGAAGCCGAGGCACGCTTGAGAGGTCACCGTGGCCACTGGCCGGTCGTATGCCTGGACCAATTCTGCCGATTGCGCCCCGAGCCACCGCAGACCGACCCCTTCTCCAGCGCCCTCCCTGTGCCAGGCACACTAACGGTCACGATTGGTGCCAGCCTCTACGGCCTGTTCCTGAAACCCCGCGATCTCTACGATGGGCTGATCGTTGATTGGATCTTTTGGTACGCCGCTGGCGGTCTGTTCGTGAAGCATGTCCTGGAGCGACTCGAGATCGTGGATCACGGCGCCCAAGCCTATGGGCATCCCAGCGCTCGAGCCCCGTCCGACCAGCCGTCCGACTACCAAGTTTTCGAAAAGCTTCAGTCTGGTCAGACGCGTCCTGTCTTTCTCGGTGCGGACCTGAATGAGGCCCGCGACTTCGTACGGTCAAGCAGCGGCCTCTTTCTTCCGACCAAATCCATTGACCGAGTCGATACCCATTAGCCGCCCAGCGTCAATTCGGGTCTCGGGGATGGGTGCTGGATAGACTGCGCTCAAGACGAGCGGCGCAACAGCCTGTCACAGCCGGTCTTCGCTCGCTTCGTTTGACCAGTCGATCTCTTCCCAGAGACGTCGCAGTCGCGCGCCTCGCTCCGGGTTGACCTGAGACAGGTGCGCGATCCGGCCGAGCAAGTGGCCTCGGAAGTCCGGCAGCCCCTCGCGGTTTTGCTCTTTGGGCCCGTAGCGGATGCAATTGTGCAGCGTGGCTTTCAAGAGATCGTATTCCGGGCGCGGGAGATTCGGTCGCGCGTTGACCAGAATCCCGGTCAGTATTTGGCGTTGGGCACTCGTCATGAGTCGCGTCTTGCGCGTGTTGAGTGCAAAACCTTCCTCTAAGGCGATGCGGGCGACCAGGACGTGAAAGCGCTGAAAGCCGTGCCGCAGGGTCTCCGCCCCGGAGAACGCGAGATCGTCGGCGTAACTGGTGTAGCGAAGGCCGAGCCTTGCGGCGAGTCCCGTCAAGCGGCAATCCAGCCGATAGCAGCAGAGGTTTGCCAAAGCGGGCGAGGTCGGCGCGCCCTGTGGCAGGTGCGGTGAGGACAGCCGCTGGCGGCGCTCCCAAGGGATATCGAGACCGCTTCGGGTCCAGGCATCTCCTGAGACGCAGTGCGTGCAGAGTCCGCGAAGTACGCGTGCGACCGGCGCCGGATACCCGAGACACCGGAAGAGCGCAGTCACCCGTCGGACCGGCACGCTCTGAAAGAAGTCCTCGAGATCCATGCGCACGACAACGGCCTGACCCGTGTGGGCCTCAGCGTGGGTCAGACAGGACCGGCCCCTGCGAAAACCCTCGGCCGCCGGGTGCGGCTGCAAGGGATCGAGGATGTGCCGCAGGATGCGACGTTGAATGCGCTTGAGCCGCGGCTTGGGCATCTCGATCAAGCGCGGCGCTCGGCCTGCCCTAGGACGCCACTGGTAACGGTAGTGGCGCAACGGCTCACGCGTCTCGCGCGATTGCTGACACCAGCGGTCGCTGAGCCACTCCAGCTCGCCGGGACTGAGCCGCAGCCAGGCCGCCAGATCACCGATGGTCGGCAGCTGCGGAACCCTTGCCGCCAACGCGGCGGGCTGCGCCTCCATGACAGGCGCATCCAGTAGCCATCTGACCTGGGGGTGATGATCCGAGCCGCGCTCCAGACGCGCGACCAGCGTCGAATCCTGTCGCAGCCAATCCTCGAGGCGTTGCGCCTGTGGCGGATGGTGGTCGCCGAGGTCGCGAGTCAACCTGGCGGCGAGCTGACTCGCGGGCGCGTGCGTCCACTCCAGGGCGCGCTGGATACGATCGCTCAGATCAGGTCGTGCCCATCGTCCGGCGAGCAGCGATGCACTGAGCGTCCGAAGATCGCGTCGGAGACGACTCACCTGACCCTCCTCCGTCGGACTCATGGACGCGGGGACATGCGGACAGGCGCCCCGACCCGTCTCGTGGGCGCGCGGGCAGCCCTGCGTGGAGCGCAGGGTCGCCCGTGCACTGGACTGCCTGGTTGGGAATCGCCCCCGGGGTAGCCCCGGAGAGGCCGATGATGCTGGCCACCTCGGGACGCCGTCCGCGATCTCACTCTAGGAGTGCGCCGCTCACCGCGTCAACTTTCACGAGCCGCCGCCTCTACCATTTTGTCCTCCTTCTTGGCTCGGAGCAGTGGCTCCAAAGATCTAAACCGCCGACTCTCTGACGCGGAAGCAGGGCATCTGCAACCTGTTCGTAACATCCTAGTAAAAGGGTCGGGTTACGATCGAAGGTCCTCTAAACAAGAAGCGGAACAGGAGAGCCATACAACATGAAGCGACTCATTCTTGCCGTGCTTACGGGCCTTGCGGCCACGCAGGCGCTCGCCTTCGGCGTTGACCGTGAAGTCACTCTGACCCCCATCGGCACCTATGCCTCCGGTGTCTTCGACGAAGGTGCGGCGGAAATCGTCAGCTATGACCCCAAGACCCGCCGCGCGTTCGTGGTGAACGCCAACGACGCGACCGTGGACGTACTCGACATCAGCGACCCGACAGCGCCCACCAAGATCGGCGCGATCGACGTGGGCGATGTGGGATCGGACCTGGGGGCTGCCAACAGCGTGGCGGTGAAGGGCGGGCTGGTGGCGGTGGCCGTGGAGGCGGACCCCAAGCAGAACCCAGGCATCATCGTCCTCTACGACGCGGCGGCCGACCCGGTTGCTCAACCTCTCGCCACCTTCCCGGCGGGCGCACTTCCAGACGCGGTTACCTTCAGTCCCGATGGGAAGACTATCTTGGCAGTCAACGAGGGTGAGCCAAACGATGACTACAGTGTCGATCCGGAGGGCTCGATCACCATCATCGACATCAAGAGGGGCATCGACAAGGCACGAGTCACTCAGGTCGACTTCACTGCGTTCAACGACCAAAAGGATGCCTTGATCGCCGCCGGCGTTCGGATCTTTGGTCCGGGCGCGACCGTTGCCAAGGACCTGGAGCCCGAGTTTGCGGCCATTCACCCGGATGGTGTACACGCGACCGTCGTCCTGCAGGAGAACAACGCCTTCGCTCAGGTCAATCTGCGAAGCGGCGAGGTGAAGGACATCGTGCCACTGGGGTACAAGGATCATCGTCTGGTGGAGAATGCCCTGGATCCCAGCAACCGGGACGATGCCATCGCGATCAACAACTGGCCGGTTTATGGCATGTACCAGCCGGACGGCATCGCGGCTTATCGGACCTTCGGCGGGACCTATCTCGTCACGGCCGGCGAGGGAGACTCCCGTGATTACGACGGCTACAGCGAGGAAGAGCGGGTGAAGGACGTCGAGCTGGATCCGGATGCCTTCCCCAATGCCGAGTTTTTGCAGGAGAACGAGAACCTCGGGCGGCTGAACATCACCACCGCGAACGGGGACACCGACGACGACGGCGACTTCGACGAGCTCTACGCCTATGGCAGCCGATCCCTTTCTATCTGGGATAGGAAGGGCCGTCTGGTTTGGGACAGTGGCAGCGAGCTCGAAGACATCATCGCCGCACACCCGGACTTCGCCGAGCACTTCAACTGCACGAACGACGACAACGACTGCTTCGACAACCGCAGCGACGACAAGGGGCCCGAGCCGGAGGGCGTGGTCGTCGGGCAGATCCTGGGGCGCCAGTACGCATTCGTCGGCTTGGAGCGGATCGGGGGCATCATGGTGTATGACGTCACCAACCCCAGAAGGCCGGTGTTCGAGACCTATGTGAACAACCGTGACTTCAGCGTCGACGTCTGTAACCAGCGAGACGACGAGGGCGATTGCATGACCGGCGAAGGGATGGCGAACGCTGAGGCGAAGGATCTGGGCCCAGAAGGGCTAGCCTTCATTCCCTGGTGGCAGAGTCCGAGCTGGAAGCCGCTACTCCTCGTCGGCAACGAGATCAGTGGCACGACCACCGTCTTCGAGGTCGACTTGCGCTTCGGCCGGAAGTAGGCCCCCGAGCTGGCTGGCGCGGGCCGGACGGACCGTCCGGTCTGCCCTCAGTGCCTAGCATCTGAATCTAACCGTCGCATGGGCGGGCTTCGACTAGAGGCTCGCCTTTGCGACATCTGGAACTGCCTCCGAATCGGCGAGCGTCGAGCTTCGTCCGGTCAACCTGGCAGCGGCGCCTCGCCGACCCTGGGCCAGTAGGTTCCGAACTGCCATAGACCGCCTTCAGGATCACGGCCGGAGCGAGTCTCGACTGGTCGCAGCCATTTAGGGTCACGGACGGGCTGTTTAGTGAAGGGATAGGCGAGACAGTCGTGGCTCCCGCCGTTGCGGGCAGCGATCGGGGATTACGCAGCGTCTGCGGAGTCGGAGATCCTCGCCAGGCTCGTGGTGACACGGACGCGTGACGGCGGTCAGACCTTTGACGTTATCGAGCAGGGGCTGCCACAGGAGCCGGCCTACGACTTGGTCTATCGACAGGGTCTCGACTGCGACGCACGCGGCGATCGCCTCGCCTTCGATAGCACGACTGGGTCGCTCTGGATCAGTGAAGGCCAGGGCAGTTCTTGGCGGAGCGTGAGCAAGCATCTACCGCCGATCCTCTGCGTACGATTCGAGGTCTGACACTGGGCCTTTCCACTAAGGCGATTTCTCGAAATCTTCCTGCCAGCCTTTCACACTCAGGAAATGAGTGACGGGATGAGGGCAGGATGCTCTCCGCCGGTCATTTCTCCCGCCTACGCCCCAGGATCGCCCGCAGGCGACTGGTATGAGGATTCTTAGGATTCTTGACGACGCTGAGCCATTCGATCCAACTGCCCAGACCGCGGCGCCGAACCTGGACGCGGCGATGGCCGATCGGCCGGTCGGCGGGCTCGGCCTCTACTTGGTCAGCTGCCTCGCCGACTCCCTCTGCTACCGTCTCGAGGGTGGCAAGAACCGTTTGAATCTGGTCATCGCTACCCTGACCGATCAGCAGGAGCCTAGCCGCACCCCGTAGTCGAAGCATAGGGTTTGCGGGAGCGCAGAGGTCTAGCCCCCATCCCAAAGCGCATTCGATCAGTGCCTCGTAAGCGTTCAGAGACCTCCCTCTTGACCGGCAGCCCCCGCCCCGATCAGGATGCCGCACCAATCGCCGCCTTGTGATCCCGCGCCCCTGACCGATGCACCTGAGCGACCACAGCCGCAGCCAGCTTGACGAAGCCTACGTCCAGAGCCTGGACGAGGGTCAGCTGCGTGGTCTGTCGCTACGGCTGTTGGACGACCTGAAGGAAGCGCGCGAGCGCTTGCGGCAGAACCCCAGTAACAGTTCTCGTCCGCCGAGCAGCCGTGCGCCTTGGGATCGCCCATCGTCGGATGAGGATGAGACGGATGCGACGAGCCCCGAGGCGAGCACCGCGGCGCAAGACACCAACGAGCCGCCCGAGGAGCCAAGCGCCGAGGTAGACTCATCGGCGCAGGCGCCTGCCGCGCCCTCCGATGCGCCCCCCTCGGGCGACACCGACAAGCCCAAGCCCAAGCGCAAAGCCGGCAAGCAACCCGGCGCGCCGGGTGTCGGCCGCACCCAGGTGCTCAAGGCCCAGGCCACGCGCGCGCATCGTGCGGAGGTCTGTGCGGCCTGCGGCGAGGCGTTGCCGGCGGATGCGCCGAGTGTCGCCTACGCCGGTTTCCAATCGGTCGATCTGGTGTGGGGCGATCCCGAGCAGCCGGGCCTGCACCTGCAGGTCACCGACCATCGTCTCTTCGACACCCGCTGTGCCTGCGCTCACCAGACCCGCGCCCGTCCTGGTGAAGGCCAGGTCGAGGATCCGACCCTGCAACCGGCGGCCTTGAGCGAGTGGCGCCTGGTCGGACCGGGACTGGCGAGCCTGATCGTTGCGCTGCACCTGCGCTTTCGGATGTCGCGCCGACGCATGCGCGAGTTTCTCCACGACTGGCTCGCCTTGAGCGTGAGCGTGGGCACCCTGGATCAAACCCTGCGCGAGGCCGCCGCGGCCGTCACGCCGCTCGAAGCCGAGCTGATCGACGCCGTCAGCGCCTCCATATCGGTGGTGCCGACAGTCATGCAGTGCACGTAGAGCCACTCCCCGTTGACCTCGACGGTCAGGGTGCCCGGCGTCAGCGAAATGGAGTTGGCGAGCATCAGCCGGCCCATGCGGCTTTTCAGACGGGTTCGAACCCGAATGATCCCAGGGTCGAGCGGCAGGTCGGGCGAGAGCACGATGGCCGCCAAGCGGAAGTTGGATCTGACGAGCTCGCGGAAGAAGTAGCCGTAGGAGAGCAGCCCCGCCAGCAAGGCCCGTGGCGTCGGGCGGAGCTCGGTGAAGAAGGACAGCCCGTTGCGGTACAGCAGGGCGATACCCAGCGACACCATGGCACCAGCCAGCAGGCTATCCGGCGCGAGCGTATCGACCAGGATGACCCAGAACAGCATCAGGGTGAGGAACAGCACCACCACATGGCGCCCCCTGTTCTTCAATTTATCGGATTGATACATCTAGCCTCCGGAGCGGCTTGCAGGCATGGGCGGCGGTGCCTCTTCAGGTGCCGCCATTGTCCGCAATCCAAGGTGCGCCGGTCGAGTCGGAACATTTGCGCTGGATCGACAAAAACGCATTCAGATGGCTTGTCACGACCTTTCAGCTCGTGCATAGGGGGCTGGACGATGATCCGACCCCTTGCTCGTCGCCCCAGTCAATAGGCGCCGACGAAGCGGCCTCGAGCATCTTTTCGGCCGAGCGATTGAGATGCCAGCTCGCTCTCGGCGGAGCCGGTGATGGCGTTCTTCAAGCGGGAGGTCGCGACCGGAGATCGGGCTGCGCAGCATTCGAGGCTTGTTGGTGGCACTGGGGGCGGAAGCCGCAGGCAAGGCGGCTTCGCCCCGGCAAGGGGCAGATTCGACTTCGCAGATGCCGTCAGTCGATTGACAACAGCCACAGGTCCGAGCTGCCGCCGCGGCTCGACTCGAAGACGAGGCTCTTGCCGTCCGGGCTCCACTGCGGATAGATGTCGGATCCTCCCTGGGTCAGCTGCTCGAGCTGTCCGCTGACCTGGTCGTACAGCCAGAGATTGGCGCGGTGATCCTTGCCCCAGGCCCAGAAGGCGACCTGGCTGGCATCCGCGGGCGAGAAGACGGCTCCACGGTCGCCGATGGTCTGTCCCCGGGAGATGATGACAGAGGGATCGGCGACAGCCTCATCATCCCTGAGGCGCAGATCGGAGACGATATTCGCATAGGTGACGCGGTCCTCTCCGGTGCTTCCGCTGATGACCTCCGCGGTGTAGGCGACCTGAGCACCATCCGGGCTCCAGGCATTCATTTGCACGGCCTGTGGGCCATTCCAGACGTGAATGCTGGGCTGGGTCAGGCCGTTCTCGAAGGTCATGAAGTTCTGGATGGTCAGATTGTAGTCGCCTGAGGGGGCGACCTTGTAGGCGAGGGTGGTGCCGTCCGGGCTCCATAGCGGGTTGGTCTCCATGGCCTCGTCCTGCGTCAGACGGTGCAGATCGCTGCCGTCAGGACGGAAGAGCCAAAGGTCCCAGTTGCCGTCGATCTCGGCGGCCGCGGCGAGGTAACGTCCGTCCGGGCGCCAAGCCGGGCGGTCCACCGGACCTTGGGGATTGAGGACGGTGGTCTCGCCGCTGCCGTTGAAATAGATGGTCCGGACGCTCTGTTGGTCGGTGGTCGGGTCATAGGCCCAGTAGGCCAGCCGTCTTCCGTCGGGGCTCCATTCCGGCCAGGCGTGCTGTTCTGGGCCCTGGGTGAGCTGACGAAGCTCGCCGCTGCGCAGGAAGAGCAGCCAAATCTGGTCGGTTCCGGTTCGGTCCGAGACGAAGGCGAGGGTGCGGCCATCCGGGCTCCACTTGGCGCCAACGTCTCGTGCGGGATCCTGCGTTAGCTGGACGAGCCCGCTCTGGCTCGACGGCTCGGCATCGAGCGCGGCGAAGTCGACGGGCAGCTCAGCGCGGTTGTTCGTCGCGACGATCGGGGCCGAGACGCGGTGGCAGTCGTAGCAGACCCGCGTGTCTCCCAAAGGCACGATGGTGCGCGTCGGTAGCGTCAGGCGCTCGGGGAAGGTGAAGGTGACGCCCTCGATCCCGAGCGCATAGCTGCTCAGATGAATGATCCCGTTCCAATCGACCTGATAACGTGACCCGTCCGGACCGTCCATACCGGCGCCGGTCACCAGTTCCGCCCAGGCGCTCGGCTCCTCCGAGGGCTCTTCATCGGCATCGCACGAGCCCCCGGTCGCGAAACAGCCGTGGAAGGCGACCGGGTTGGCGGCCTGCTCGACGCCTGTCGGGAGGTCCTTGGTGACCTGGGTTTGCATGCTGTCGACCGGCGTGAGATTGGCGTCACGCCCAAGGACGAAATCCTGGTCCTCCACAATGGTCCAGTAGGCCTTGTTCAACGCGAGCGCACGCTCGGGCGAGGGTATCAAGGCGAGGGTCAGGTCGTCGTGCAACGCGGCGAAGGCCTCGGCCTTGGGGGTCCCATCCTCGTCGAAGAAACGGGCCTCGAGCTCGGGGTTGTCGAGGAATTCGCTCCCGGAGCGCGTGTACATCAGATAGTAGGCGTACTCGTATTGGACCCCGGCCCCATCGATCTCGACCTTGGGCTCGTTCAGTCCCGAGGCATCCTTCTGGGACCAGTGATACCAGCCGTGGCGATCGGCCTCCGCGTCGAGCTTGCGGGCGAAGGCGAAGGTGGTGTCCGTGGTCGCGCCCAGACCGGTATGGCAGCCCATGCAGTAGAGGCTCTCCTCTTGCGTCTGGGGCCGGAGGCTGCCGTCGTCTGACTCGATGAACCCCTGGTAGACCCAGCCCTGACCGAAGAGGCCGCTCTCATAGTCGCCGGGGACCTGCTTGATGGTGTTGTTCTCGTACTCGCGCCGCTCGGCGTCCTCTCGAGCGATCAGACCCTTGAGCTCCGCATAGGTGTACCAGCTCTGTTTTCGGGCATAGCGCAGCTCCTTCATTCGGACAGCAGGCTGGACTCCGGCGTCGTCGGTCACGTCCAGGTAGCGAAGACTCTGGAGAAACTCTGTGCCTTCGGGAAACAGACCAACCGCCAGATGGATCTGCCCAGCCGCCTGCAGCGCGCCGGCCTGACCCACAAAGGACATCTCCCGTCCCTCCAGAGGTGCCCAATCGTAGCGAACCAGGCTGGTCCAGCCGAGCTCGCCGTCCTTGTTGAGGTCGATCCCGTATAGGGTCTCGTCGATCGGATCGATGGCGACATCGGCGCGCTTGATCAGCGCTTCGACGATTGCCAGATTGACGGCATACACAGCAAGGCTCAGCTCCCCGGCGCTCGTGTGCCGAAAGGCCTCCGGCAGACGAATGAGCACGTCCCCGGCCGAGCCGTTGGTCGGCCAGTAGGTCCCGGGTGTCGGGTAGTAGGCGAAGGCCCGCCATCCCGTGTAGCCGTCGAGAGGGTCGCGGTCGAAGCCCTGCTCGTCGAACCGGAAGTAGGCATCCGGCCGATAGCCGTCCCATTGGTTGTCACCATCCATATCCCAGGCGGACGGCAAGTCGGCCAGGCGCTCGGCGAGGATGAGGTCGCCGGTCTCGGAGATGTAGTTGCTGGTGCGCACGTAGGCGAGGCTCTCCGCGTCGCTGATCCCCTGGATGCGCGACGACCGGTCCTCGAAGAGATTGTCCCAGGGATTGGTCAAGCCCAGCTCGGTCATCTCATAGGCGAGCTGAAAATCGCTATCGTCCAGAAAGTTCGGTTGCGCGCCGCGCTGGTGGCAGACGTAGCATGGGTTCAGCACGGTGTCTTGCTCGTCCCGGTTGAGGACATAGCACTGGGGCACGATGTAGGCGAAGGGGTTGCGCAGGTGGGTGTCTCGAATGTCGAGTGTGCCGACCGCAGTCGTTTCCGGTGCGGTCTGCAGCGGGCCGCTCGTCGCGCCGAGCGCTTCAGAGGAGATGAGAGCCTGGGTCGAAAGGATCGCGAGGGCGGTCTGGCGTAGCGCCATTGTCGTCGCCCCCCGGCTTGTCATTGGACGCTGATGTGGCATGGGGCA
This sequence comes from Thiorhodococcus minor, assembly GCF_010820565.1. GTDB lineage: Bacteria > Pseudomonadota > Gammaproteobacteria > Chromatiales > Chromatiaceae > Thiorhodococcus > Thiorhodococcus minor. The sequence goes on from NZ_JAAIJQ010000073.1 coordinate 23,349, forward strand.
CCTGAGCCAGGGGCTGGCGCCGCATGAGGGACGAAGAAGGCCGCTCGCGGCGCTAATCCCGATCGTTGGTAGGGGTTTGTACGCTACACCCTGAGGCTCGGGCGTGTGGTGAAGATTGGCTTACCGAATGATGACGGTGACGCAGGTGCGCTTCGTGGGCTGTCTCCCGTCGACCTTCGCATGCGCTGGCTGGGTGCTGCGGGTTGTTGACTGGACCGGCCAGTTGGCTAACCTGGAGCGACTGAACTGGGGCTGTGTGGCCCCTTCGGAGCATTGGCGCCGCCGTGCTCCTCGATGCTTGGAGCGACGACGATGGAGCAGAAAGCGCCTGCGGGACGCGCTTGGGAAGACCTCGATCCCCAAGCGCAAACGGATCTGCGGATCGCCTTTGGGCAGTATCTCGACACCTTGCCGCCGACCTGCTCACTGGAGACCAAGATCCAGCGTTTTCAGTCTTGGCTCTTGGCGCGGGGAATCGTCTGGAGCGGGGTGCCTTGATCGAGATCGCATGCCGCGCGGTCTCGGCCAATCTGCCTTCGTCGGGGGCCAAATCAGTGCATTGGGTGCTCTCTGACGCCGCCGCGCTCAGCCTGTCGCAAAGTGTCCCTGGAAGGCGTCACGCTTGGCTGCAGCGCTGCGAGAGAGACCCGTTCACAACCGCAGTCTCGTGTAGAGGTGGAGTCACCTGAGCCGCCGATGTCCGAGTCGGATCGATCCTTCGCTTTCAGTCCGAGCGCGCGCTTCTTGCTGGTCGCCGCGGCTTTCGTCGTTGTCGTGGCTGGGCTGAAGGCCGCCGCGACGCTGGTGACGCCCTTCCTCCTTGCCGTGTTCATCGCCGTGGTAGTGCAGCCTCCCATGCGCTTTCTGCGTCGTCGAGGCTTGCCCGGCTGGGCGGCGCTTCTGCTGGTCGTCGTCATGATTGTGGGTATAGGTGGGGCGATGGTCGGTCTCTTCACCACATCCTTGAATGAGTTCAACGCGAGCCTTCCTGAGTATCAGGCGCGGCTCAAGGTCATGAACGGCGAAGCCGTGCGCTGGCTGGACCACCTTGGCGTGCATATCTCCCGGGATGTGCTGACCTCCATGATCGACCCCGCAGGCATCTTGGGTTTGGCGAGCGATCTGATCAAAGGTCTAGGCGCAGCCCTGGCGAATGCCTTTCTCATCCTGCTGACGGTCGTCTTCATCTTGATGGAGGCCAACAGCCTGCCCAGCAAACTGAGGGTGGCGCTGCGCGCCCCGGATGCCTCCTTGCGCCACCTGCGCCAAGTCCTCGAGACCATCAATGGCTATATGTTCATCAAGGCCATCACCAGCCTCGCGACCGGCCTCCTGGTCTGGCTCTGGCTGAGGTTCCTCGGCGTCGACTTCGCCGCCATGTGGGCGACACTCGCTTTCCTGCTCAACTTCGTGCCCACCATCGGCTCCATCATCGCCGCGATCCCAGCCGTCCTCTTAGCCTTGGTCCAGCTCGGACTGGAGTCGGCGGTCCTCGTCGCTGCGGGCTACCTGCTCGTCAATGTCGTGATCGGCAGCGTCATCGAGCCACGGGTCATGGGACGTGGACTCGGCCTCTCGACATTGGTCGTCTTCGTCTCCTTGGTCTTCTGGGGCTATGTGCTCGGATCGGCTGGCATGTTCCTGTCGGTGCCGCTGACCATGGCCTTGAAGATCGCGCTCAGCTCCAATCCGCAGACCCGGCCGATTGCCATCATGCTGGGTCCGGAGGTCGAAGCGAGGCATTGCGCGGACGCGACTCGATCCGAGCCTGGCAAAGGTGGCTGTGATTCGGAGCCGACGAGACGCCACGAGCCGGGGTGAGCGCGCCTTGGTCATGGCTTGACTGCGCGAGACTGAGGCGAGTTCCGAGGACGCTCTTGGGCCTTATCGGCTGAGCGGCCCAGTATGTCGAGCCGGATGAGGCAGATCGTCTACGGCTCCAGAGTCAGGGCTTGGTGTCGCCGTATCCCATCTCGGCGTCTGTGTTGGCCGCCACGACAGCCGGAAATGTTCGCGTCAGTGAATGGCTCCGCTGGGTCGTCGACCTGAAGAACGGTGGTGCGAACGACACGCTGCGATTCGATCAGGCGAGGGATCGGAATGCGGCCAGCGATCGTCTCGAGGGTGGCACCCCGGAATGGGGCAACCCGGTGTTTGCGGACTTACCCTGGCGGCGGGAGCATGTCCCGCTGCATGTACTGGGCGTAATCCGAATCGCTGCGCAGTATGTGTCCTACCGTGACGCCGATCATGAAGTTGGTCACGACCAAGGTCTGTTGATGAATGGCCCATCCCTCACTGCCGCTCGCCAAGCGCTGTCGGATGAAGTCGAGCTCGACGAGGATTGCATTATGCTCAGCTCTGTGCTCGCTCAACCGAGGGTAGTCGATTTCGGCGAGCATCTGCTCTTCGGCTCGAAAGTGCACGCCCAAGACAGCGTCGAGCTTTTCGAGCAGGTCAATCAGGGCAGGGATGCCGGTCGCGGCCCGTGAAAGCTCACAAGCCTCTAGTGCGAGATCGAAAATGCGCTCGTGCTGCGAATCGATGGCCGGGTCATCGATCTCAAAATCACTGCTCCAGCTGATGATCTGCTTGAGGGAATTCGCTGCCAGACCTTGCAGCGCAGCCACTCGATTGATGAGATCTCTTGGCATCGTTCGGCCCCGTTGTGTCTTTGTGTCGCGCCCACGAAGTCGAGCGACTCCTCACGAGATGAATGATGCTTGACCAGAGACCTCCCGTCAGCCTGGCCAGTCACTTCCCAACCGCCAGCAGCGTGAACCCGACCAGGCATTGCCCGAGAGCTGAGCGATACACTCAGGGCCTTGCCAATCCTCTTACTCTTTCGCCTCACGACGGCCGTCTTCGCCACCGATGCGCTCGCCATAGCCGGGCTCAGTCGCCAGCCGCGACCGGCTTCGTCTTGCATCTCGATCGCGGCAGCCAGTACATCAGCCATGCCTTCCAAGACGCGCTGGCCGAGCACGGGATGCGTGGCCCCATGAATTGCGCAGGCCACTGCTGGGATGACGCCTCCATCGAGAGCTGGCTCAACAGCTTCCAGAACAGGCGCATTCCCGGGGAGCGCTTCTCCAGCCATGAGGCGGTGAAAGGCTCGGCGTTCGACAGATAGGCGAATTCGGCAGCCGCAAACTAGCAACGAGCGGCCACGCAGCAAGGTCGCTCGATGCTTGCTGCGAGACCGTACGCTGCGGCCCAGAGCGATAGAGTATGAGCAGACTGAAGACAACTGCGTCATATTCTCATCATCATCCCTTAATCTTACTCTAATACTTTGTTATTAGCATGCCGTCTCTGCAGGTCGTTGGGCGGATTCGGCCATGCGGAGCGCGTTCGTCCAATCCGCCCAACGACCGTCGGCGCTCATGGCAGCTGGGCCGACCCGGCCGTGCCTCGCGTCTCCCTCGCGTCGCTGCAGGCTGCGACAGGATTCACCATGCTCCTACATCGAGCCCTCCCACATCGAGGCATTCGCCCCATGAGACCTGCTAGCTCAGATATCCCGTTTACCCGACTTCAGCAGACGCGCCGCATCGGGCACTTCGCCTTCGTTTTCGGTCTGCTGGCTACCATGGTCGGTATCGGCCCAGCCAACGATGCAATGGCGAAGGATAACGGCCGAGAAAAGGACAAGACGGACAACAGGGGCCAGCTGGTTGAGCTCCAGTTGTTGGCCTTCAACGACTACCGCGGGCATCTGCAGGGGAGCGAATCGGGCGCCGTAGACGGCATTGAGTCCGGCGGTGGCAAGTATCTCGCGGCCAAGCTCAACGAACTGCGCTTTGGCCACAAGTACAGTCTGACCGTCGCTGCCGGAGATCTCATCGGTGGCTCGCCCGCCTTCTCCGGACTCTTCCACGATGAGCCTTCAGTCGAGTCCCTGAACGCCATGGGGCTCGATGTATCCGGTGTCGGCAATCATGAGCTCGATGAAGGGGTCACTGAGCTGCTGCGCATGCAGCGCGGTGGATGCCATCCTGTCGATGGCTGCTATTTCCCCGAGGCCCCCTATGCGGGTGCTGATTTTCCTTGGCTCGCCGCGAATGTCGTCGACGAGACCACCGGCCGTACCGCCCTCCCGGCTTACCGGATCGAGAAAATCGAAAGCGTCAAGGTTGGCTTCATCGGGATGACACTCGAGGCAACGGATACCCTAGTCGCTGCCGCAGGGATCCAGGGATGGGACTTCCTCGACGAGGCGGAAACGGCGAACGCGCTGGTCCCGATCCTGAAGAGGAAGGGCGTCGACGCGATTGTCGTGCTGTTGCACGAGGGTGGCTCGCAGACGCCACCACCCGGGGATACCGACGCCTGCGTGGGCATCTCGGGGCCGATTGTCGCGATCAATGAAGCACTCGATCCCGCGATCGACGTGCTCATTACCGGACACACGCATTTACCCTACAACTGCATCCTGCCTGACCCCGCCGGTCAGCCCCGCATCGTCACCAGCGCCTATTCGTACGGCCGGGTGGTCTCGGAGGTGAGCCTGGTCCTCGACAAGCGCACCAACGACGTACGCCGCGACCTGAGCGTTGCCACCAACCATCTGGTGGCGCAGGACGTGCTTGTCCCCGACCCAGTGGTCACGGCGGTCGTCGAGAAGTGGCAGCCCCTATACGAAGCAGCCGGCACCAAGCCCGTCGGCACCATCACTGAAACCATCTACCGCGGGGGCGATCCGGCTGGGTCAGATCGCGGCGTCGAATCGGCGGCGGGCAACCTGGCTGCGGATGCCCAGCTCTGGGCGACCTCGGCCAACGGTGCGCAAATCGCCTTCATGAACCCAGGTGGTCTGCGCTCGGATCTGACATATCCTGAATCGGACGGCGAGGGCGACGGTGTCGTGACGTTCGGCGAGGCGTTTTCCTTCCAGCCGTTCGGCAATACGCTGGTTACCTTCCCGATGACTGGGGCGGAGATCGTCTCCGTGCTGGAGGAGCAGTGTCAGCCCGCCGGTTCGAGCCGCCATTCTTGCACCTCGGCGTCTCCCAAGGCTTTACGTACGACCTGCAGAAGACAATCGACGATAGCGGCGATTGTACGTCGGTCTCGGTGAGCAACGTCCGGCTCAACGGCGAGGCTCTCGATCCCGTCGCGACCTACGACGTCACGGTGAACAACTTCCTTGCCGATGGCGGAGATAATTTCACCACCTTTGCTACGATCACGGAGCCGCGGCTGGATGGTGGCAATGATCTCGAAGCGCTCATCAACGATTTCGGCGCGTTCAGCCCAATCACCCCTCCGAGCACAGACCGAGTCAACGAGCTTGACTAGGGCTTGAGCACCGGCTGCCGCGAGACAGGAAGGATTCGGTTGTTCGCGGCAGCCGATGGGTAATCGGGCGCCGATTCAAATCTGCCCGTCTTTCGGTGCGGTCCCCCCCTGGAGCGAGATCTGCGGCTAGTGCGGCCTCTTCACGAGGGGACGATCGCGAAATCGATCGAAATAGTCGGACCTACGGGGTGTCGGTGCTGACGCGGCGAAGCTGTCTCCGGGTAGTCGGTTACCCCCCCTCATTTCTGACGGGACAAACCGAGCCAGATCTGGCAGGATCAAGCCCCATTGAACGGCGCCGCTTTTCTCTGACGCGACGCATCGCTCTGACATGCCGCACCTCAGCGACCACGACCTTCGCCAATTCGACGAC
>NZ_JAAIJQ010000074.1 GCF_010820565.1 Thiorhodococcus minor
GAGGCGCCTGCGTTGCCGCAGCCGGCTGCAGCCTGACAAGGCCTCCCGGGTAGCTCCTTTGGGGTGGGGGGTAAACCCTTACTTGCGAGCCTTGATCGTCAGTTGCAACCTTCGGGTGGACGAGCGAGAGCGAAGTCCACAGAATCGCGCGCCGGCCTTGGTGGGCTGTGCTGCGCTTGTTGGCCCTACAGGGGGAGGCCGGGGCAATCGATGATCGAGGCCGTTCTAAGCCTCCATGATGCTTCAGGCAGTCATGGCATGGAGATTTCTGTCGACTCTCAGGGGAAGATGGACCGATTGCCATGCTCAAAGTCGGTGCCCACAGGGTTTGCGGCGGCTATCGAGGTCTGATGACGCGTGCCAGACGCTCTCCGCCCCGACGAATCGACAGCTCGACGCGGTTGCCTGGGCGGACCTTCTTCTTGAGTGGGATGAGCATTGCGGCGGCGGTGATCCGGGTGCCGTTGAAGGCTTCAACGATATCGCCGACGCGGAGCCCGGCTTGAAAAGCGGGGCGGTCGACGAAGATGCGGGTCACGACGACCTCGGGTGAGCCTGGTGGCTCTGCGTACTGGTGATCGCGAATGTCGTCGACGCTGATGCCGAGCCATGGCGAGGCAATGCGATGGGTGTCGACGCGCGAGCAGGTGAATTCGTGGTCCTGCCTGGCGCAGGCCGCGTCGAGGCAGGTGCTGGATGCCGGGAGGGCGGATCGACCGTAGAAGGCGCAGCCTCGATTCGCCTCGGCCGACACGCTTGCGTCGGTCGCGTTGCTCGCCTCGATGACGACGCGGTCCGCTCGAGATTCGGTGATCACGGCCGTCCCGCTACAGCCGCTGCATAGCCAGGAAAGGACCACAACGGCGCCACATCGCTTCAACATCTCCCACCTCCATTTGCGCGGCTCAGGTCGGGACGCGCCCTTGCCCACGGGCTTTTGGCCCGAGATTTCCAAGACCAGAATCGGCGGCCGGCTCGCTGGGCGTGCTCTTGGAGCGACGTGATCTGTCCATGAGCGCCGGCCTTGGTCGATCAGTGTAGGAGATCGGCGCGGCCGGATTCCCCATCGTGGCGGCTGCGGCTGGTTTTCAAGGATCACGCTGCATGGCTAATGTCGCTCTCTCATGCCGTGCCGGTCGGCGAGCGGCCCGTCATGAGTCATGAGTGGCTCAGCAGGTCGGGGCGTCGATCAGCGTTTCAGCCGGCTGCCGTCGTGTGGACAAGCGCAGAGGCCGGGAAAGTATCCCGAGCACAGCATGAAGTGGTGCCTGGCTGTCGATTGGGCCGACGCAGGAGGCCCAACAATCAAGGCGTTGGGCTATCCCCGATGTTGGGCTTCGTACCTCGGCCCAACCAGCGCAGAATTTCTTCACGTTCTCGCTGCGCAGCTCACCAACGTCGGCGCGGGATTCGGTAGCCTTCGCTCGCGCTCGTCCAGCCGTGCCTCACCTGACGACCAAGGCTCAGATCGGCAATCTGCGCCTAGGGTATCCAGTCGGGAGCGGCGGCCAGTTTCCGCGGGAGAATGCTCGCTGGCGTCGTGGCCGCTGAGCGAGCGGTTTCAAAGCGTGGATTTCAATGGGTGCTCGACATCTTAGAATTATTTAAAAGCTAAGAGGGACCCTTGTGTATGCATTCAATTAGGCAATGAAAGCCTAGAATTAATTGAGCAGATACTAATGGGGTCTCGCTGACTGAGGCCATGCCTCAGATCGGGTCGGGCGCGCTAAGTTCTATTGTAATTATTTGTAATTGGTCCAGAATGTTGGCGTCGGGACGAGCAGAAGAATAACAGTCGATTTGTGGTTATGGGAGGAGTGACATGTACACTGACGACGACGCCTATTTCCCGAGACAGCTCGATGCGGCGATACGGCTGGCCGAGCACGGTACGGTGACGGATGCTCCTTGCGTTGCGATCGGGGTCGGCCGCGACGGGCTGCTCGTGAGGGGGGGGCCTAGCTTGCCGCTTGGCTGCAACGTTCAGGTGACGCTGATGGGCGATCACCGCGAGCGTCTGACCATCGGCTGCGTGAGCGCTGGGGCCAAGTCGGGCGATCAACTGCTGCGTTATGACGGACTCAGCTTCGACGACCGCGCGAGCCTGGAGGAGCTGATCCGCCCGCATTGGGACGGTGTGGATCTCTTCGATGGCCTCATGACGATGGCCTGCCTTTACGGACCATCGACGCTCAAAGACTGGCTTTGCATGACGAGTCTACTGGAGCGCCTTCAGCCCCGTGTGGCTCGTCGCCCAAGCCACACGGCTTGACGACTGAGCGCTGACTGCGCAGCCGCGAGATGGAGATCAGAGTTGGTCTGGCCGGAGCAGACGGCTTGACTGGCACCTGCACTGGTGGTGGCCAATGCCGAGTGGTAACTGGGATCTGTGCTTGGTGCACGCGCTTGAGTCGGAAGGGTCGCGCAAGAGGACGGCGCGCGTCCTTTTCATATTCCGGGGAAGTTCTGTAGTCCGGGCATCATGCGACTGATCGTGATACGTCACTACAAGACGCTCAACAACTTGAGGCGTCGCATTCTTGGCTGGACGGACTCGCCGCCGATCCCAAGCTGGCGAACGGATCTGGCGCGGATCGACGCGCTGCTCCGCGCGAAGGGGCTGAGGTTCGACGCCGTCTATTCGAGCAGTCTCGCACGGGCTCGCGAGACTGCCCGCTGGCTGGCCGAGCAACGTCCGGGAACGCCGATGCGTGAGCGGCCCGAGCTCAACGAGGTCGACTACGGCGAGCTTGCGAGCCTTTCCAAAGACTGGGCTCAACGTCATTGGCCCCAATACAAGTCCGATCCGGACTTTGTCTTTCCCAATGGCGAGAGCTTCGCTGCGATGCGTGAGCGCAGCGTCAACTGCCTACTCGGGCTAGAGCGGCAGCACAAGGGGCAGACGCTGCTGGTCGTGCTGCATGCCGGGGTCATCCGTGGTCTGATCACGTGCCTTCTCGATCTCCCCTTCGCTACGAATCTGAAGCAGAAGATCTCCCATCGTTACATCGGCGACTTCACCATCCGGGAGCAGCGCTGCTGCCGCTACGATGAGCTCGGCGAGCCATCTGGCTTCGTGCACAATGGGGTCATCGACATCCCCTGTCGCAGCTTGACCTCTGCGGGCGGCATGCGGCCCGACGCGGACTCCTGGGACTGGACGGCTGAGACTGCCAGCGCGCCCGTTGGTCCGACGTCAACAGCATAATTCTGTTCTCAGAGGCTGTCTGACATATTGCGATCACTCTTGCTGTAGCGAATTTATTTGCCTCTCGCCAGCGCCAAGGCCGACCAAAGTCGCCCCTGCGAGGTCTTTCAGACGGCCTATCAGACGAGCCAGCCTTGACCCAGCGGGCTCGCTCCCATCCATGGCGCCGCGCACCGCTCGACGACCTCGCCCGAATTGCGCGGCATGACGCCGATCAAGACCATGAAGAGGGTCTTGTCGAGCTGGCTCTGACCGATTGCGCGGGCCCTTGTCGAACTAGGTATTCCCCCCAGATATTTCTTTGTTACCGTTGTGTTACGATCGGCCCCAAGAGGGACAGATTCGTCCTTAGGAGACGTCCACATTCTACTTCCCGCCTTGTGGGCAGACGGTACCGACCAAATCGGGAAGTAGTTCCTGGATAGTCACTTAGCGAGGCGCATGAGGCCCTCCAGGGACGAAAGTTGTCCCGCTGAGGGGCGTCGATCATCGATTGGCCCGGCCTCCCGCTGAGAGGGTAGGTAAGTGCAGTCCATCAACGTCGGCGCGGGATTCGGTGGACTTCGCGCTCGCTCGTCCAGCCTATGGGGCCGACTGACGATCAAAGCCCGCTGAGGCAAGATGTCTGTCGATCCACCCGACTCCGCGGGTGGCGAATGCACGACGCAACTAGGGACTCAATGTCGGGCAAGCGGGGGAGATGCCGACGAGGATGCGTCCGCGGCGGCGAGCGAGCTGGCGGCTTTAAGGCGCGGCCCTAGGGCTCAGGCGGGGCATCGCGTCGGCGCATCTCGGCTGGTCTGCGTGGCGCATCCGTTGAAGCGCGTGCCTTGGCGTCCTCCCTGGCGCGGCTTCGAAGAGGACGATTCAGGTCTTTGGCTGAGCTTGTCATCTTGCTCGTTCTGCTGGTTCTCTCAGGCGTCTTTTCAGGCTCCGAGACCGCGCTCGTGTCGATTTCACTCGGGCGTGCCGAGGCGTTGGCCAGAGAAGGCCGGCGTGGCGCCGCAGCGGTTTATCTGCTCAAGCGACATCCGGCTCGAATGCTCATTACGATTCTTATCGGCAACAACGTCGTCAATATCGCCGCCTCCGCGATGGCGACCGTGCTTGCGACACGCTGGCTGGGACACTTCGGGCCGGGCGTCGCCGTCGGCGTGCTGACGATTCTGATCCTGATCTTCGGTGAGATCACGCCCAAGAGCCTCGCGACGCGCTATGCCGAGCGGATCTCGCTCATCGTCGCCCCTCTGCTGGTCGGCTTTATGCGCGCCATCTATCCACTGGTTTGGCTCTTCAACGGGCTGACCAACCAGGTGCAGCGCCTGTCCGGCGCCCAGGCCGATCCGATGATCACAGAGGCCGAGCTCATCAGCATGATGGAGCACGGCGAAGAGGAGGGGACCATCGAGTCCGACGAGCGCGAGATGATCGAGCGCGTGTTCAGGCTCAACGACTTGAAGGCCGGCGACGTCATGACGCCGATGCGCCGCGTGTTCTCGCTCGATGGGCGCCGGCAGGTGGAGGAGCTGTTGCCCGAGGTCATGCGGCGGCCTTACTCACGTATCCCTCTCCACGGCGAAGATGCGAATGAGATCCTCAAGGTGCTTTTTCTGCGCGACCTCTTCGACGCCGTGGTGGCAGGCAGAACTGGCGTGGATGCGCTCAGCATCGGGCGGACGCCGCTGTTCGTTCCGGAGAATCAGAAGATCGACGTCCTGCTGCCGTTGCTGCGGCGCGAGAAGCAGCACATGGCCGTGGTCGTGGACGAAACCGGTTACCTCCAGGGCGTCGTCACCTTGGAAGACCTCCTGGAAGAGCTGGTCGGCGAGATCTATGACGAGGTCGACGAGCTGCCGAATCACACCATGGTGCTCGCGGAAGGGAGCATCCTCGTCGATGGCCATGTCGAGCTGCGCGTCGTCGAGGAGCTGCTCGACATCGAGCTCCCCGGCAAGCCGACCGATACCGTCAGCCACTGGATCCTCTCCTTCACCGAGCGCATTCCCGCCGAGGGCGAGACCTTGGTGCTCGATGGCCTCGAGATCTGTGTCCAGGATGCCTCGGCTCGGCGCATTCGGCAGATCGTGATCAGCCGCCAGGCGGATGTTGCTTGTGAGCCCATACCCGAGACATCCCCTTAGCCTTGGCGTGCCGCGGTCGGTGGCGACCTGTGCCGGCGTCCGCATGGCGCACCCGGGGCCGACGGCGTGGCGCGGCCGGCGAGGACCGGATTCGATGAGCGGCGTGCCGCTGTCGGTCTGTTCTCCGCTTCAGGCGCGCGGCGCATCGCTCACCGGAGTCCGCCGATGCCACATCTGAGCAGCTCAGGCCGCGGCAAGTTTTTCAGCGTCTTCCAATCGCTGATGGAAGAGGGGCCTCGCGCGGACGATCAGTGCCCGCGAGGGGCCATGCGGCTCGGCCATGCCAAGATCCATGTGCCCGTCCCGGCGCCACCGCTCACCCTCGACCTGGGCAAGGCCGAGCCCTTTCGGCTGAGTCTGGTGCCCGAGATCAGGATGGACGCCAGCGGAGGCTTTACCTGTGGCGAGGACTACCTGCTGCTCGATCCTCAGCGATATTTCGAGGGGATTGGCGGTTTCGTGCGGGTCGCTCAAGGTGACACTCTGATGCTTGGCAGCGAGGATGCGTTGCAGCAAGGTGTCTTTGAGTACACGCATGCGGTGGATGCGCGCCATCTGTCGCTCCAGCTCACACCCAAGGGACTGGTGTTTCAGCGGGAATCCCTGACGCATCCCACGCTGATCACCCCAGATGGCGATCCCAAGCTGATCGATCGTCAGATCGCCTGGCGGCGCGCCAAGCTCGAGCGCTTGGCGCGGCTGATCGAGGCGCCGCTCGAGCCGATGCCGCGCGACGCGGCGCTCGGTCTGCTCGAGCGCGTGCTCGAGGTCTTGCGCGACGAGCCTTATCGTGTGCGCACCCGGGATGGCGGGCCAGGGGGCCTGCTGCAGATTCCGGCCAAGCCGACGCCCATCATCGTCGGGGATCTGCATGCCAAGATTGACAATCTCCTGGTCATCCTGACGCAGAACGGCTTTCTCGAGGCGCTGCAAGACGGCAGCGCGGTCATGATCATCATCGGCGACGCTGTGCATCCGGAGGACCCCGGCCAGGAGGCCGAGATGGAGACCTCCATGGCCATGATGGACCTCATCCTGCGCTTGAAGCTGATGTTTCCGTCACGCGTGTTCTATCTGCGCGGCAACCACGACAGTTTCTCGGAGGACATCAGCAAGGGCGGCGTGCCGCAAGGCCTGGTCTGGGAAAAGACCCTTCAGGATCATCGCGGCGCCCGTTATCGCGATGCCATGCAGGCGTTCTACGACCTGCTGCCCTACATTGCGCTCTCGCCGCAGTTTCTCACCTGCCACGCTGGGGCCCCGATCAGCAAGGTGAGCCGCGATGAGCTGATCCACGTCCGCGAGCATCCGAGAGTCGAGCATCAGCTGACGCACGGGCGTCTGCGCCAGCAAAACGTCCCTGCCGGATACCGCGCCAGCGACGTCAAGCGGCTGCGCAAGCGCCTTGGGCTGGAGCCGGAAACGCCTTTCATCGTCGGGCATACCCGCCTCGCGAGCGAAGGCTGCTTCTGGCTCAATGTCGGTGGGATCGATCACCACCACATCCTCTGCAGTGCCTCGGACGAGCGCGTCGGTGTCATCACCCGCGTGCATCGTCACATGGTCCCATTGAGCTATCCGGGCGAGCCGCTCGCCCCGGGCTTCAATGCGCTGGTGCGGGATGGGAGACCAGGCGCAAGTTGAGCTTCGGGCACCCTGATTCCCCAAGGCTGCCTGTTGCTGGCTGATAGAGTTCTGTAACAAAGCTGTCATAATTGGGCGGATTCCCGTGTCGCCCGGGGACGGGACCCGGAGCGGGCTGCGCGGGGCCGCCGATGACGATCCAGACTTCAACAGATCGAGAACGGAGCGAGATGACGAAAGCCCATGATGTCGGACCCATCCTGGTCCCAGTCGATTTCTCCCCAAGCTCGGAGGCCGCGCTGTTGCACGCGGTGTGGCTTGCACGCTGTCTGGATTCGTCATTGCTGGTCCTGCACGTGGTTCACGACCCCGGAACCATGCCGGATTACTATGGCAAGGTACTGAAAAAGAAGCAGTTGATGCGGATCGAGGATGGGGCGGCAGCCATGCTCGACGACCTCATCGCGAAGGCCGAGGAGAGGTATCCGGAGTTCAAGAAGCTCAAGAATCGCGAGTCCATGCTGGTCAAGGGGCTCCCGAGCGGGCGCATTCTAGAGGTCGCGGATAAGGTTGGGGCCTCGATGATCGTGCTCGGCAGCAAGGGAGCGACCGGTCTCAAGCACCTGCTCATGGGCTCGGTTGCCGAGCAGGTGGCGCGCCTGGCCAAGATTCCCGTCACCATCGTCAAGTCCGCGCATCCCTAGGAGCTGGCCTCGTGAAGATCCCTGCAGGAGTCCTTGGCAACTGGCCGACGCTGTCCCGCTCACCTGTTCTGATGCTCGCCCTCGTGGCGCTCATCGCCGTGCCGACCGCAAGCGCCTGGGGGGCGGAAGCGACCGAGGCCGGTATCGACTGGGGCACCATGGCGATGAGCCTGTTCGGCGGCTTGGCGCTCTTCCTCTATGGCATGGACCAGATGGCCAATGCCCTCAAGGCGGTCGCCGGCGAGCGCATGAAGGACATCCTGGCGCGCCTGACGACCAATCGCTTTATGGGTGCCGTGACCGGTGCCTTCGTCACCGCGGTCATCAATTCCTCGTCCGTGACCACTGTGCTCCTGGTCGGCTTCATCAGCGCCGGACTCATGTCGCTCGCCCAGTCCGTAGGCGTCATCATGGGGGCCAACATCGGCTCCACGGTGACCGCCCAGCTCATCGCCTTCAAGGTGACGAAGGCGGCGCTGCTGATGATCGGTGTCGGCTTCACCATGCTCTTCGCCTCGAAGACGGAGCGGATCCAGCAATACGGCGGGATGCTCATGGGGCTGGGCCTGGTGTTCTTCGGCATGGGCGTGATGAGCGATGGCATGGCGCCCCTGCGCAGCTATCAGCCCTTTCTCGACGTCATGGCCCATATGCAGAGCCCGCTGGTCGGCATTGCCGTGGCGGCGGCCTTCACCGGGCTCATCCAGTCATCGGCGGCGACCACGGGCATCGTGATCGTCATGGCCAGCCAAGGCTTCGTGAATCTGCCGACCGGGATCGCGCTGGCCTTCGGGGCGAACATCGGCACCTGCGTGACGGCCCTGCTGGCGGCGATCGGCAAGCCGCGTGAGGCGGTGCGCGCGGCCCTGGTTCACATCATGTTCAATGTCGCCGGCGTCATCATCTGGGTCGCCTTCATCGGTCAGCTCGCCGATTTCGTCGAATGGATCTCACCCAAGCATCCGGAGCTGGCCGGCTCTGCGCGCCTGGCGGCCGAGGTGCCGCGTCAGATCGCCAATGCGCACACCCTGTTCAACGTCGCCAACACCTTGCTGTTCATCGGCCTCACCACGCAGTTCGCACGCGTCGCGGAGTGGCTGATTCCGGATCGGCCCTTGGGTGAAGAGATGCTGGTGGTACGCGCCAAGTATCTGGACGAGGACCTGCTCGCGACGCCATCTCTGGCGCTGGATCGGGTGCGTCTGGAGGCGCTGCACATGGGCGAGCGGGTGGAGGAGATGCTGGCGCGCATCATGCCCGCCATCCTGAGCGGAAACCGGGAGACGCTGCGCGAGATCGAGCGCATGGACGACGCCGTCGACACCCTTCACGCGCAGGTTATCGCCTATCTGGCCAAGATCAGTCGCCAAAGCCTGACGGAGGCCCAGACCAGCGAGCTGATCCGTCTCATGGATGCGGTCAACGACCTGGAGAACATCGGCGACATCATCGAGACCAATCTCATCGTCCTGGGGAACGAGCGCATCGATGCGGGCGTTTCCATTAGCCAGCCAACCCGCGAGGTTCTGAGCGAGCTCCACGCCGCGGTGACGCGCTCGGTCGAGGCCGCCGTACACGCCGTCGCCCAGCGTAACGAGCTGGCGGCGCGGAACGTGACTTCCATGAAGCAGGAGATCTCGCGCATCGCCGATTCTGCCGCCGTGCACCAGGCGAGACGCCTGGTGGCCGAGGAGCCGAACCGTATCCCGGCCTATACCATCGAGATCGATATCATCGAGAAGCTCAAGCGCATCTACTACTTCGCCAAGCGCATGGCGAAGACGGTGCCGACAGGGGATTCCTCAGAGGTGCTTTAGCCGGCGAGGTGCTTTAGCCTGCGTCGAGCTGCCAGCGTCCAGCTTCCAGCCGAGTGAAGGGGCAAGTCGCCCGCTTGCGCGCGACTTGCCCTGGGACCGGCGTTGGAGGCTGGGCGCGTCTCAGCTCGGCGTCGAGCCCTTTTTCCACCAGGGGTGCTTGGCGCCGACGAATTCCTCCCAGTAGTCGTCGAAGCTCGCGAGCAGCTGGCGGTATTCGCAGGTGCGCCAGCCGACGACCGCGCCGGCGTAGAGCGGCACGTCGCCCTTGCCCTCGTCCCCGCAGAGGTCTTCGAGCAGATTGCGGGTCACGGCGACGTCGTTCATGACGCCGAGCAAGTCCTGCAGCCCCTTCATGTGTGCGATGAACTCGTCCATGCCGCTGAAAAGAGGGAGGAAGAACTCTGCGGCATAGCGCAGCTTCTTGCACTCGATGCGCAGCTGGTGCATCTCGAAATGGTTGGTGCGGTCGACATGGGTGCCGGCTGCCAGGACCTTGCGCTCCTGCTTGTCGAGCAGGTGACGTGCGTAGACCGTCACGCTTGCCGCTAGTCGCTTGGCGCGCTTTTTCTTGAGCTTGGCCTGCTCCCAGGGGCGCGTGCCGATCCAATCCGGGAGCTCGGTGCGAAAGCGCCCGAAACGCTCACTGTCGAGCATGGGCTGAACCTGTTCCTGGTAGAGCTGGGCCCGCCTGGATTCGGCGAGCGCCCTCAGCTCTGCCTCGCCCGGGAGCTGCACGGGGGCGACGGCGACCAGCCCTTCGCTGATGAAAACGTCCAGATCCCGCGCCTGACCCAGCTGGCTGCCGATCCAGCGCAGCTCCTCTGCCCAGTGCGCGGTCAGCTCCTTGGGGATGGCGTCGCGGAAGAGGCTGATGGCGGAGCGCATGCGCCGCACCGCGACGCGGGTCTGGTGCACGCCCTCGATGTCGGCCCAGTCGCGGGCGGACTCCAGCCAAGTCAGCATGTAGTCGTGGTTGTGACGCAGGATGCTGGCGAAGGCCTCGCTAGTGGTTTGGCTGGCATCGATTGGGGGTGGGGTCTTGGATTTTTTCGGCACAGCTTCAGCCTCGCCTCTGCGGCATGGGGCATCCTTCGCCGTTGATGGACTTGCGAGCTCGATGGCCGTATCTGCCACAACCGATCGCCATCTGGATGCCAGCGGCCGGGGCCTCATGCATGCCACGCGCGTGTCGGCGCGCTCGCGGGCTCATAGGGTCTCCTTAAGGCTAGCCATCCGGGAGGCGTCTGCAAGCCGTGGCGATCACCTATTGAGCTGCCGGCTGCCCGCGCCCTGAGGTCAGGCGATCTGCACCACGATGTCGTGAAGCACGCTCGCGCCATGCTCGACGCGGTCGGCGGCGTTCGACAGGTGGCGGTAGACCTCGCGCCGCTTGAAGATCTCGATCACGTAGCGCATGGCATTGGCCTGGGCATCCTCCGTGTTGCGGCCGAGGGCGTCGATGTGGTCCTCGGCGTGAAAGAGCTCCGCCAGTGCGGCGCGATAGAGCTTTTCGGTACTGCGCTCTGACTTGCGCGCGACGGCGGCATCGGACTCCGCCGCGGTCGGCGTCGAGGAGAGCTTGGCATAGCCCTGACGGAGCGCTGCGCAGCCGTCTCGGATGAGGCGCGCCATCTCCGCCATGTGATTGTCCGGCTTGATCTCCAATGCCTCGACCTCGCGCACGGTCGTCTTCGCATAGTTGAGGATCTCGTCGATGGCGACGATCGCGCGGTAGATATCCTCGCGATCCATGGGTGTCGCAAAGGCGCGGCTGAGGATAGCCATATTGCGCGCCTTGAGGTCGTCGCCTTCCTTCTCCATGGTGCGGACCCGCTTGCCGGTTGCTTCGTCGCCGGTCTCCATGAACTCCACGAAGACATCCATGGCGTCGCAGATCAGGTCGCACTGGGCATTGATCAGCCCGTAGAAGTCGGGCATGCGTGGAAAGACGCGGTCGACCAGTCGGGTGACGGCGGATGTGCCGGTTGCGCTCATCGAGTCTCCTCCAGTCTCATCATGGTTATCGAGCCGGCCGGTGGCTCAAGGGTCTTTTCCGGGCCGTCTTTGTTCCGGCCAGGGCTTGGCTGACTGGCCCCGCGGCGGGCGGCCTCAGCCCATGTCGAGCGCCGCGTCGACCAGCAGGTAGGTCAGTACCGAGACCGCGCCCGCGCCTGGAATGGTGATGATCCAGGTGCTGACGATCTCCTTCGCCTTGGCCCAGCGCACCGCCTTGGGCCGCTCCGAGGCCCCGATACCCATCAGGGAGGAGCTCACCACGTGGGTCGTCGAGACGGGTGCGCCGACCATGGACGCGCCGAAGACAACCGCCGCCGAGGTGAGCTGGCCGTCCACCGCGTGGATGGGCCGCACCTTGAAGATGCCGAAGCCGCCGGTGCGCACGATGCGCCAGCCGCCCGAGAGGATGCCCAGGGAGATGGCGAGCGCGCAGGACAGGATCACCCAGAAGGGCACCTCGAAGGTCTCCAGGTAGCCGCCGCTCAAGAGCGCCAGGGTCACGATGCCCATGCTCTTCTGTGCGTCGTTGGCGCCGTGGGCGAAGGCCAGTCCGGCGCAGGAGAAGATCTGCATCCGCTTGAAGAGCCTGTTCACGGACGGCTTCGCGCCGCGGAAGAGGAAGAAGACCAGGCGGTGGATGAAGAAGCCGAGCCAGAAGCCGAGGATGGGCGAGAGGATGAGTGCCAGCAGGATCTTGGTGATGCCCGTCAGGTGGCCCTCCGCCAGTTGCTGAAAGCCCCAGATGACGTGATCCGAGCCGACCGCGATGAGCACGGCACCTGTCAGTCCGCCGACCAGGGCATGCGACGAAGAAGAGGGGATGCCGAACCACCAGGTCAGCAGGTTCCAGAAGATGGCCCCGGCGAGCCCGCAGAGGATGATGGTGACCGAGAGCATCGTGGTCACGTCTTCCAGGCTGACGAACTTGCCGATGGTGTTGGCGACCGCGGTGCCGCCCAGCAGGGGGCCGAGGAATTCGAAGGTGGCGACGATGGTGACGGCCTGGATCGGCGTTAGCGCACGCGAGGCGATGGGGGTGGCGATGATGTTGGAGGCATCATGGAAGCCGTTCGTGTAGTCGAACAGCAGGACCACGGCGACGGAGACGATGACAAGGGCTGACAGGACATCCAATAGCTGCACCTCCTCGATGACCGGTGGGTGTCGAACGGACGCACTCTGCAGCGGCGACCGATGGGGCGCTGACCGACCTGAGCGTCGGGCGGCGGCGAACGGGTTTCGCGGGGACCTGGAGACCTCACTGGAGCGGCGCCGTGCGCTGGCCATGGCATGTCATGTCATGGGGACGCAATACATCCGTAACAAACTCGTAACAATATAGCCGGCTTTCGAGCGAAGGGAAGTCTCGTCCGGCCACCCGGCCGCGGGAGCGTGAGGCTCAGCGCCGCAGATAACGCTCGGCAGCGGTGAGGAAGTCCTCGGGCGGCGGGAGATCGGAAGGCGCCAGTCTGAGCAGCAGGAGAATGGTGGGGCGACCCTGAGCGGTGTGCAGCTCGCGCAGGATGATGCGGCGCGCGGAAGGGTCGCGGGGTTGGCGTTGGATGTTCATGGCGTCGAGGTGTAGGCTGATGTCCCGACTCCAGAGCTGGCGTGCTGCGTCCATCAGCACCTCGGCAACCATGTCGAGATGGACCCGGAGGACCTTGTCTTCTGTGCCCAATCGATGCAGCTGCCGAGTGATGCGCTCGAGCTCGCTGACCAGGCTGCGCTGGTCGGGAAAGCCCGCTTGGGGCGGGTCGAAGCTCAGGTCGCCACGCTCCAGCGCGGCCAGCTTGCGCCTGAGCAGGTCGCGCTGCCGCGCGAGATCGGCGCGCTTTTCCTGCGCCGAGGCGATGCGCGACAAGGCCAGCGTCACGACCTGATCGAAGGCACGCTGTTTGAGCAGGCAGCGCGTCTCGACCTCGTTCTCGGATGGGTCCACGATGTGATGACCGGCGAAGCTGACCGCGATCTGGGGCACATCGCGGCGCATCTGGCCGTCGACGAGATCGCGTCCGAGAATGTGCTTTTCGATCTTTTCGGCCCGCAGCAGCGTCGTGACCTCATTGGCGTAGCGCCCCGGGCCGGCGAGAAAGTTGCGCAGCGTCAGATCGCGTCCGAGCTGCTCCAGCATGGATTCGGACGAGGCAAAGACGGCGGCCAGCCTGTGCTCTTCGGGGTAGCGCTCCCGCGTGGCGACCAGGGGCTCGGAGAGAGCATCCACCAGCGCGACGGCGTGATCCAGGGCCGCGACAACTGGCTCGAGGAGCCGCTTGCGGTAGCCGGACAGCAGACGCAGCCGTGAGTCCGTGCCATCTACTGCGCGCTCGATGGCGGCGTCGATACGCGACCTTGGGTAACGTCCCTTAGCCTCGTCGTCATCACGGAAGAGCGATCGAAAGAGCATCGTGGATCCCGGAAGGGTCGTGCAAACCTCAGGCGCGCGCTTGCGGCGCTCGCCCCCAGCGCGGGCGACGCCCCTCCGGTGAAGCAGTTGGGGCGTCCTTGTCCAAGAGGGTGGTGCAGGGGGAGAGTGCGCTCCGCAAGACGGATTCTAGAGCCTATCGCGCCGAGGCGTGTGCCTGGCTTGAGCATCCCGCCAGGCTCATCAGAGCGGTAAGGGCTGGCGGGCGGTATGCGATCCTGGTCGCCACCGAGCTTCTTCTCGACCGCGGTCCTATCGCCCCTGTCCTTTGCGAGAAAGCGAGTCCCTGAAGCGGCGAGCCCAAGGTCATGGGAGGCCTGAGGCGAGCAAGGGTCTGAGGCTCTGTCGGCCGATGAGCGGTCCGACTAGAGCGGCGAGACCCAAACTCCCACGTTGAGTGCGGCTCCTGGCGGCCCTAGGAAGTCACCCGCCACAGGCGGTACGGACTCCGGGAGTCGCGCCACGGCGACGGGGATGTGCTCCGCGCCGGACATCTTGCCGATCGAGGGGTCAAATCCCTTCCAGCCCGCCCCTGGCAAATAGACTTCCGCCCAGGCATGGGTCGCGCCATAGTTGAAGGCCGACGGCTCGGCTTGGAGGTATCCGCTTACGAAGCGCGCGGCAAGGCTCAGGTAGCGGGCGGCCTCGATGAAGAGCGCGGCGTAATCACGACAGGAGCCGGTTCGCAGCGCGAGGGTTTGCTCGGCAGACTGGACACCAGGCTCTTCGCGCATCCGATAGGCCACGCACTCATGGATGCTGACGCACAGGCGTTGCAGTAGCGCGTAGGTCTGGATCGGCTCGCCTGGTCTCCAGAGCGTCTCGACCCAAGCCCCCAGCTCCATCCCTGCGTCTCGAGAGAGCCCCATATAGGGCGACAGTACCCGCTCGTCTTCCGGGGTGTAGGCGAAGGGGTAGTCGACCGCCTCGGAGTCGACCAGGAAATCGAGCGGTGCCTCGTTGTACTGCTGAATGACGAGGTCGCTCTCGATCGCGAGCTGGCGGGCGGGCGTGTCGAAGGTCGCGATCGCCACGGAATTGTCTTCGACATCGCGATGCCAGCGCAGAGTGGCGGCGGGCTGAATTTTCAGTGTCGATGACTCGATGCGCAGCTCATGGTCTTCCCTGGGGCGCAGACGCAAGACGTGCGGGCCAAGCTGCACCGGCCCGGAAAAGCTGTAGTAGGTCCGATGTAGGATGCGATAGCGTTGCATGGACGACCTTGTAGGCCCTTCTCAGGGCGCGTTCGGGTTGGTGCTCAGCGAGCGCATGCGGCGTGGACGTCGACTGCCCGAGACTCGGGGCAGTGCCTTCTCAGCGGGATCCCGAGCGCGGCCGAATCCGCTCACGACGGAATCCCTTCAAGCGTCGCATGCAGGCGACGATGAATCCTGAATCCATCCTCCATTGCCTGAGCGGTCTTCGGGAGCCGGCGGGCCATCGCGCCATTGAAGCATCGAATGGCCCGCTTGGCCTCACCCAGCCGCAGGCTCATGCTGAGGCTGCCCACCGCGAGCTTGGGCAGCAGGAGTGCCCCGGCGGGGTCGCGCCCGCCAGCTCGCCGCAGACACCGCGAGGAGATGGCAACGAAGCAGGCCTCTTTCGCTTGTGCTTGCACATGGCTCAGCTGCGCGTGCGTCGCCGCATCGGGAAGCACCTGAGGGGCGGCAAGGGCGCGAAGTGCAGGGTGAGCGTGCTTCATGACGTGAAGCCCATCTTGCTTCAGGAGGTGTCCGGCTGCCACCGAGCTTCGCCCCCCGCGGTGAGCCGCGGTCACCCAGCGATTGGCCGCGGAAGCCGCTAGACGCGTCGTTCGCGCTGCCGGCTGGCACCCCGGCAGCACCTTGCCTCAACGCCCGACACGTCCTTCGAGCTCGCGGACTCTTGCCTTGAGTGCCTCGATCTCCGAGCTCCCCGCCGGGGGCGTGCCATAGACGCCTGATGGAGCCGCTGGCGCAGCAATAGGTGGTGCCATGCCTGGCGCTGGGGTCCCCGGGTATCCTGGCATTGCAGGCTGAGTGGGACCGGAAGGGCCGCCATATCCGCGCTGAGGGCCATAGACGCCTGGGCCTGGATACCCCATGGGAGCGCCATAGCCGGTCGGTCCACCATAGGCTCCCGGCATGTTGTAGCCGCCCGGCCCTCCCTGCCCGTAGGGCATGCCGGACCAGCCGGGCATGCCATAGCCGCCGGGAGCGCCATAGCCCGGCCCATCCCAGCCGCGCCCCCGGTCAGCTTGGCGGTCGCCATCCATCCATTTGGACGGATTCATCATGTTGCCCATGTCGAAGGCTAGGCCGTTCTGCGCGATTCCGATGAGACTGGCGCCCACCAGCGCCGCGACGATTGGGCGCGAATTCAAGTGATTTCTCATGTCTGCTCCTCGTTCGTTGATTGAATGGTCGATAGTCAGGGAATTGCTCATCCAACGAGCAAGCGCCTTCGAAAGGCGAAACCCACATCAGGCCAAAGTGGATTAAGCGCGCGGGCCCTCGGAGCCGCATCCATGGATTGTCAAGCCGATGCCTCTGAATACTGAATCGGGGTGATCAGCCGTTCGCCTGCAGCAATCGGGTGCAGCGCGCTTGATATGTCGATCCGAAGGCATGCAGGTCCGCGACGGGGCAGCGGTCCGCCCGGTAAGCACCATGATCGCCCTCGCGGATGACAGATCAGTTGGCATCGATCATCGATTGGCCCGACCTCCCGCTGAGGGTGGACAAGCGCAGCGCAGTCCACCAGGGCCGGCGCGGGGTTCGGTGGACTTCGCTCTCGCTCGTCCACCCTACCGGCCCAACTCACGATCAAGGCTCTTAACTGCGGCGTCGGCACCGAGGAGTGATTGAGCGAAGGTCCGGTGGTGTCTGGCCGAATGGCGTTCTATATGCCTCCGGCTGCGATGCATCAGGTGAGCACGCGCTGCAAGCGCGAAAATTCCGCGAAAACCACTTCATTCGGTGGTTGCCGGCTTACGCGACGCGGCGGGGCGGTACTGGGTCCGGCCGGTGCGTGCTTTCCAGCCGATCGAATTGCGCAGATTGAATTCTTCGGCACAGGCCTCGGCAAAAGCGGTCACCTCTTCAACTGTCCCCCGATGGTATCCGACGATCGGCGTTTGCCCACCTGCGAGCACGTAGCGTAGCCAAGGCTCACCTGGGGTGCTGGTCGGCATGGCGGTCACCTCCACCGAAACGACCGTATAGACGTAGCGCCCCGAGCCCTCCCGCGGCTGCCCGCCCGGGGAGCGAGGGGCGGCGGGCTCGGCTAAGGGCTTCGTCTCTGTCGGCCATTCGGAAACTTGCATCGCGCGGATGACTGCGCCTTTGAGCACGTGTCCGTCGAGTCCCGAAATTGCACTTGCAGCTGCCTCGATGTCGAAATCGATATATCCAACCCGCTGAAACCGAAAACCTGGGTCGCCCGGGAGCAGCCGAACACGGTGAACCTTGCCGTAGACGGCAAAGAGCTGCTGAATCTCGGTTTCGCTCGTTTGGTCAGGGAGGTGTGACACGCGAATCGTTACCGTTGGACTCTTCGTCGTCGAGCGTGTTGAAACCATGGGAGTAAGTCCTGATCGAGGGTTCCATTAGGGGACGACAGAAAACGAGGCCTTCAGTCATCAGATCCACCAGTAGTCTGGACGAGCGAGAGTGAAGTCCACCGAGCTTCACGCGGGCGTTGGTGGACTGGGCTGCGCTTCTTCAGTCGACAAGAGCCGACTGGCGGAAACGATGATCGAGGCCGAAAACGCTTAACCGGGAGGGTGGCGCGTGAATAGCTGGTAGTCAGGATCCACGCCTACATGAGGGATATGGGGGCGAAAATGCGTACATCCAGGGTATGGCTTGCATGCACTGGTGAGAATGCTCTTCGGGGCCTCCTCTCTGGTTTGGGCTTTGGTCGTCGGCCGGTCGAGCGTCTAGGCCATCCGAAGCTCCTTGCGCTGGACTCCGTGGCCGCATCCCGCTAGCCCCAGCGGCCCGCGACGCAACGCTGTAGCGTCGCAACCTGCTCCCACGACGGAGCGTGGGAGCCAGAAGACTGGTCTCTGAATTTGGGCCTTGATCATAGGCCGGCTCAGCGTCCACCCCATCCGCTGGGTGTCGATGCAGCAGTGACCGCTGACGGCATCATTCGACCCGCGCGCGACGGACTCCGACTGACGCGGGCGGCCAACCGTTTGTCGCACCCTCGAGCTTGATGGGTGCGACCTGTTCGGTGAGGTTGGCCGGGGCGACCTGGGCGACGGCGATCCGTATCAAATCTTGAAGCGATCGACCCTGGTCTGGAGGTCCGCAGCCAACTGGGCGAGGGCCTCGCTGGAGGCGACCAGCTCGTTGGCGCCGCGTGCCGAGCTGTCGACCGATTGGGCGATGGTCGACACGTTGCGGTCGATCTCGGCCGCTACGGCGCTCTGCTCCTCGGCGGCACTGGCGATCTGGGTGTTCATGTCGTCGATGCGGCCGATCATGTCGTTGATCACGTTGAGTGACTCCCCGGCGCGTCCGGCTTGCCCGACGGTCTCGGAAGAGAGCGAGCGCCCATTGGTCATGACCGTCACGGCGTTGTTGGCGCCGCCCTGCAGTCGCTCGATCATGGCCTGGATCTCCTTGGTCGAGTCCTGCGTGCGCGACGCCAGGCTGCGCACCTCGTCGGCAACCACGGCGAAACCGCGCCCTTGCTCGCCGGCCCGGGCGGCCTCGATGGCGGCGTTCAGTGCCAGCAAGTTGGTCTGCTCGGCAATGCCGCGGATGACCTCCAGCACGGTGCCGATCGCATCGCTGTCGCTTTCCAGGCGCTGAATGACCTCTGCCGCCCGCTCGATCTCCGTGTCCAGACGCTGGATGACAGCGATGGTCTCCTTGACCACATCCGCGCCTTGGCTGGTCTCGGTGCGGGCATCGCGGGCGGCTTGGGCCGCGTCGTTGGCGTGGCTCGCCACTTCTTGGACCGTCGCGGTCATCTCGTTCATAGCCGTGGCGACCTGATCGGTCTCCAGGTGCTGGCGCTGCACCTCTTGGCCCATGCTGCCGCTGGACATGGAGAGCTGCTCCGCGGCGGCGCTCAGCTGGCTGCTCGCGCCGCCGACCTCCTTGACCAGCTCCTGGATCTTTTCGACGAAGGCATTGAAGCCGGTCGCGAGCATGGCGACCTCGTCCTTGCCGTGCACCGGCAGGCGCTGGGTCAGGTCGCCGTCGCCGCTGGCGATGTCTTGCAGGGCGGCGGCCACGCCGACCAAGGGCTTGGAGATGCCGCGGCTGAGCAGCACCATGAGGCCGATCAGCAGGGCCAGCCCCAGCGCGCCGATCAAGAGGATCCGACCGATGATGGCATTTGATGCCGCGAGGACCTTGTCGACGGGCAGCGCCATACCGAAGCCCCAATGCTGGCCGGTATCGCCGAGCGCGAAAGATTCGGTGACGATAAGCGACTCACCTCCCATCATTGGTGTCTGTCGGCGGTTGACGTAGGACTCGCCGCGCTCGAGGGCGGCGAGGAGCTCCTCGATCTTGTCGCCGTGGATTTCGCGCTCCGTGTCGCGGGCATTCTTGCCGACGCGGCTTGGATCCGGATGGGCGACGATCTCGCCCGAAGCGGTAAACAACGCGGAAACCCCATTGAAAGGCCGGATCTGGCTAACCTTCTCCTGGAGGCCCGCGCTCAGGAGGTCGATTCCCACAACCCCGACAACACGCCCGGCCTCCTTAATGGGAGCCGAGATGGTCGTGAGAAGCTCCTCCTTGCCCTGGATCTCGTAGACATAGGGATCCAGGATCTGCGGGCTGCCCATCTCACGGGTTTTGAGATAGAAGTCGCCGGCGCCGGGCGTCGCATAGTTCTCGACAGGGGTCAGCTTCAGGGTTTGACCGTCGCGATACCAATAGGGCACGAATCGTCCAGTTGCGTCATGACCCTCAGTGCCGGCGTAGAAGGCGTCCTGGCCGTCGAAGGCATCCGGCTCCCATACCATCCAGACCCCCAACAGATCCGGTCGATCTTTCAAGAACTGCGCAAGGATGGCGTTGAAGTAGCTTCGCCGCTCGCCGGCCGGAAACTGGTTGCGCGTATCGGCGAGGCTCGCCAGCGTCTTCGCCCCTGACAACGGGCCGAGCAGGCGGTCCGCGACCCGTTCCCCCTCTGCCTGCGCCAGCAGCTGCGTGCGCGCAACCGCGTCCTCGATGGCCCCGGTGTGAACCAGATCGCGAATGACCAGAGTCATCGCCAAGACCACCACGACGGTCAGGGGCGCGAGCGTCAGCAGGAGCTTCTGCATCATGGATAGGCGTGTGAGCATGTCGGGCCCTCTGGCTTTTGCACCTGCTCCGGTGGCGCGGTTGTGCGTAACACGCCCTTTATAGCCTGCGAAGCCGCGATGAGTCGGAGAACGCAATCACAAAGCACCTGGGCCGCGGCTTGGCGCACCGAGAATTCTGATCTGCCTTGGCCGCGAGGGATTGCGGACATGGAGGAGGGCGGGCTCGCGGCCGAGATCGGCGGGCGGTTGACGGCATGCGGTTTGCCGATCTTGGGCTTGTCCCGGTTCGATCTGGGGAAATGGGAGAGCCTGCTGCGGCGTCCTCGAGGTTGTCCATTCTGCCGATGCCCCGCACTTCCTTCTCAGCTCGCCCATTCTTCCCAACCGATCCAGGTCCGCAGCGTCGTCACCCGATGATCAGAACCTACTCCAGGCGCCTCTTGTCACCCTTCGTCGGCGTTGTCCAGATCGCGGAGATGCAGCGCGCACGGGCATTGAGCCTGGATGGCCGGAACTGGGAGATCCAGTGCGCGAGCGTCAGCGAGGCGAGCTTTCGCCTGCAGAATCCAGGCGTCGATCCCAAGCTGCGCTTCTTTCTGGTCGCGACCCTGGAGAGCGGCGAGCTGAAGATCAGAGGCCGGCACCCCCTGGTGAAGTCGGATGCCGTACGCGAGGCCATCGCTCAGCTCCAGGCGGTCGTGTCCGCCGCGCGGCTGCCGTTCGAGCCCGCGGACGACAGCGAATACTGGCTGCTCGATCGCGCCGACGACGCCCCCCTCGCGCTGTTGCACACCTGTATCGTTCCGGAAGAGCGCGACCTGGCGCCGCGAGATCCGTCTTGGATCGCCATGTCGGCGTCACAGCTCGCCGTGGCCGATGCGGCCCGGCCTGACGGATCCTATGTGCCTCCCGTGAACTATCGACTCGAGCGCGCCGTCGAGAAGCGCGCCGGGGCCCGGCCACGGGCGCGGTGGATGCGGCGTGAGGATGAGGGTGGTGCGCCTGGGGTCTTGCCCCCCTGCCTGTTGCGCGCGGACTGGTCGAGCGAGGAGCAGCAAGACCTCTATCAGCGCTATATGCATCGGCTCGCGCCGAGGCTGCTGATGCTGCATGGCCTGCCGCGCGAGACACGGCGGCACTTGGAGCTCGCGGCCTGCGATCACGCGCTCGATGTCGCGCGTTTCCATGCCGTCTATCCGGAGGTCATCGACGATGGCCTGATCAAGGTTGCCAGGGTCGAGGCCGAGCTGCGCAAAAGGCGCTTGTGAGACGGGGCCTCATCGGCCTCGGACAAGCTGTCTTGGCTCGCCATCGCCTTGGTCCCCGCTCGTCCCGGCACGGGTGAGCCGTCAGCCGATCTTTCCTTAAAGGCGCGTTCTCCTTCGTTCCTGTCGCGACAAATTGAGTTTATGGCCGCATATGTCGCGAAACTGATGACCGAGGTCATCTGGTTGGGTCATACTGGTGTTGTGTAGAGCTGCCTGGAGTATCTAGTATGCTCGGCGGTGCTCTACATGAGCACTCGATAATGCACTAAAAATCCAAGCAGTATTTTCTTGCAGGACAGAGTATCCCCCGAGAGATCGAAAACGTCTCATGAGCTCGTGGGCGGCAGGACGCGCTACGGCGGGCAGATGCGTTGACGTGAGCCGACTCAGGCGCTTCGCGATGCCCCGAAGGAGCTGATCGAATGCTTGTCTGGCGGAAGATCAGCGTGAGACGTGCAAGTTCGGGCTTCAGGGTCGTGTCATTTTCGAGCGCTTCGGGGGGCTCGATATTGCCGGGTCGTCCATGGCCCGGGCGGGAATCGCCATCCGGGGCCTTTCCCTTAGCCGTACGGTGATCCATAACGGAGGTCAGCTCTCATGATTGCCAATCCATTCGCAGAGCTTTCGGCTCTCATCTCGCCTGCTGTGATGCAGGCCTACGTCGTTTTGATGGTCCTCTTGGTCATCGGCGGCACCCTGCTCGATATCAGGCACAAGAAGAGTGCAAAGTATTTCTTCGAAAAAGGACAGTCGCTCAAGAAGCTCGCCAAGCACGAAGTCGGCGGCGGAAAGAAGATCGGCATCGCCGTCAGCACCGTTGCGAACGAGGTCTTGGCCTCCGGCGAGTTCGAGAACCCGGATCGACGCATCTCTCACCTCTTCATCATGTACGGCTTCATCGTCTTCGTGGTGAGCACGGCCATTCTGATTTTCGGCCTGCCGGCTGCGGAAGGTGAGACTTCCGGCTTCGTGTCCTTGCTCTGGCACCTCGGCGCCCTCTCCGTATGTATCGGGGGCTACTGGTTCTGGTTCAAGATCCGCGTCGATGTGCGCTCCGAAGGCCATCAATGGTACGACGTGCATCTGTCCGATCTCTTCATCGTCTCCCTGTTGCTGACCACCACCTTTGCGCTGGTCTGGTCTTTGCTTGGCTCGATGCTTGCATTCGTCGTCTTCATTGCTGCGGCGACCACGCTGTTCAGCACTGTCTTCTGGTCGAAATTCGCTCACATGTTCTTCAAGCCCGCCGCTGCCTTCCAGAAGAAGGTCGCCAAGGCGGACGGCTCCATGGACAAGCTGCCCGAGCTGCCCGAGCTGACGGATCCCGTCGTGAAGCAGCGTTATCCGGACATCCCCGAATACATGGGCGATGCGCCTCCTTACATGGGGCTTGGTATCAAGCGCGAAACTCCGACCCACTACTGATCTCGATTCGCTGAATCGAGTCACGACGAGGACTAGAAGATGCCGACTTTCGTCTATATGACCCGCTGCGACGGTTGTGGACAGTGCGTTGATATCTGCCCTTCGGACATCATGCACATCGATACCACTGTGCGGCGTGCCTACAACATTGAGCCGAACATGTGCTGGGAGTGCTACTCCTGCGTCAAAGCCTGCCCGCACAACGCGATCGACGTCCGCGGCTATGCCGACTTTGCGCCACTCGGCCACTCCGTGCGCGTGCGCCGCGACGAGGAGAAGGGTGTCATCGCCTGGCGGATCATCTTCCGCAACGGCGAGAAAGACATGAATCTGCTCGCGCCCATCACCACCAAGCCCTGGGGCCAGCACATCCCCAAGCTCGCGGATGCGAGCGCTCCCGACCAGGAGATGCGTGACAGCCAGCTGTTGTTCAACGAGCCCAAGTACATCCGCCTCGATGATGGCGACATTCACACGCTCGAGTCCAACGGCCTGAAGATGAAAGAAGGGGTGTACTACTGATGGCTTACAAGACAATCATCGAAGACGGTATCGACATCCTCGTCGCGGGCGCTGGCCTGGGCGGTACGGGAGCCGCCTTCGAGGCCCGCTACTGGGGAAAAGATAAGAAGATCGTCATCGCCGAGAAGGCCAACATCGACCGCTCCGGCGCCGTTGCTCAGGGCCTGTACGCCATCAACTGCTACATGGGCACCCGTTTCGGCGAGAACAATCCGGAAGACCATGTGCGTTACGCGCGGATCGACTTGATGGGCATGGTTCGTGAGGACCTGCTGTTCGATATGGCCCGCCACGTCGACTCGGCCGTGCACCAGTTCGAGGAATGGGGCCTGCCGTTGATGCGCAACCCGAAGACGGGCACCTATCAGCGTGAGGGGCGCTGGCAGATCATGATTCACGGCGAGTCCTACAAGCCGATCGTGGCGGAAGCCGCGAAGAAATCGGCCGACAAGGTCTTCAACCGCGTCTGCGTCACCCACCTGCTGATGGACGAGAGCAAGCCGAACCGGGTCGCCGGTGCCGTCGGCTTCAACGTGCGGACTGGCAACTACCACGTCTTCCAGTCCAAGGCGGTCGTCGTCGCTGCAGGCGGTGCCTCCAACATCTACAAGCCGCGCTCCGTCGGTGAGGGTGCGGGTCGCGTCTGGTATGCGCCCTGGTCCTCCGGGTCGGCCTATGGCCTGCTGATTACCGCCGGCGCCAAGATGACTCAGATGGAGAACCGCATCGTCCTGGCGCGCTTCAAGGACGGCTATGGTCCGGTCGGCGCCTACTTCTTGCACCTCAAGACCTACACGCAAAACTGCAACGGCGAGGAGTACGAGTCCAAGTGGTGGCCGCAGTTGCAGGAGATGGTCGGCAAGGAATATCTGGATCCGGAGGCGTCGCACAGAACCCACCGGCCGATTCCGACCTGTCTGCGTAACCATGCGCTGATCAACGAGGTCAATGCCGGCCGCGGTCCGATCCACATGGTGACCATGGAGGCCTTCCAGGATCCCCATCTCGAAGAGATCGGCTGGCACAACTTCCTCGGCATGACCGTCGGACAGGCCGTGCTCTGGGCGGCCACGGACGTGGATCCCAAGAACGAGAACCCGGAGCTGACCACCTCCGAGCCTTACGTCATGGGCTCCCACGCGACCGGCTGCGGCGCCTGGTGCTCGGGTCCCGAGGACATCTCCCCGCCAGAGTATTTCTGGGGCTACAACCGCATGACCACGGTCGAAGGTCTGTTCGGTGCCGGTGACGCTGTCGGCGGCACCCCGCACGCCTTCTCGTCCGGCTCCTTCACAGAGGGTCGTCTCGCGGCAAAGGCTGCCTGCAAATACATCGACGATGGCAAGGCCGAAGGCATCCGTGTCTCCGAGGAGCAGATCAGCCGTCGCAAGGAAGAGATCTACAAGCCGATGGAGCATTACAGGATCTATCGGAACGAGATCACGGCCGGCTCGGTCAACCCGAACTACATCAACCCGCGTCAGGGCCTGGATCGTCTGCAGAAGCTGATGGACGAGTACGCCGGCGGCGTGACGGTCAGCTACATGACCAACGAGAAGCTGCTCAACATCGGCCTGAAGAAGATGAAGATCCTGGAAGAGGATCTGGAGAAGCTGGCCGCGGAGAACATCCACGAGCTGCTGCGGGCATGGGAGCTGAAGCACCGCCACCTCACCTCCGAGGCGGTCATGCAGCACACCCTGTTCCGTGAGGAAACGCGCTGGCCGGGCTACTACTACCGTGGCGACAAGATGAAGGTGGACGACGAGAATTGGCATGTGCTGACCGTGTCGCGTCGTGACCCAGAGACGGGTGAGTACACCATGGAGAAGGCGCCCTTGTATCACCTTGTCGAGGCGTAGGACCAAGCTCCTCTGAAGGCGCGGGCCCTCGGCGCAGCCGGGGGCCCCGCCGTTTTCGGGATTGCAGGTGTTTCCAGCCGCCAGCCTCCAGGTCAGCGGTGAATCCATGACAGGGCGCCCTCTTCACCGATCGGTCGCCGACCTTGCGGCGCGGGGCTCGGGAGATTTCGCGCCTGCGCGGCCGGCTTCGTGATCGCGACTCAATGACAGCATAATGATGCTGTCAGCTGGTAGCGCTCTAGGTTGATGTGAAATGAACATTATCGACAAGACTGACGAAGAGATCCTCGAGATCGCGCATCCCATGTGGGATGACCTCGTCAAGTATTCGAACAAGGGTCAGTACGGCAAGTTCATCAAGATGTTCTCTTACGACTTGCTGCTTGGCCTGAATGAGGTTGAGGTGGGCAAGCAGTTCGCTCACAGCGAGCTGGCCCGGAACCTGGTCGAGGAAAGGGACTTTCTAGGACTGATCAGGCGCGGCGAGCACGTAACTGTGCTCTACCGAGTCCGCTGCAAGACGCGCGAGGGCGAGTGGCTGGGAAGAATGGTCCTCGGCTACGAGCGCGGAGAGGTGCGCATCTTCGCCGCATCCATTTTCTGATCCAAGAATCATGGCTATGCAAGAGACCATCAGAGACAACAAGTTTGTCGAGCTGACCTATCAGGTCGTGGATCAGAAGACCGGAGACGTTCTGACGACTGTCGAGTTTCCCCTAGGCTATGTCCACGGCCGTAACGATGTCCTATCCCCGCAGGTCATGGCGGAGCTTCACGGCAAAGCGCCCGGAGATCGCATCTCGGTCCCAATCGACTGCACCGAGCTCTATGGCGCGCGAGACGAGTCCCTGGTCATCACCGATGCTATCGAAAACGTGCCCGAGGAATATCGGGAAGTCGGCATGCGGATCGTGATGGAGAACGACAAGGGTGACACCAAGAGCTTCCTCGTCACCCGAATGGACGACAAGACGCTGACCATCGATGGAAATCATCCGCTCTGCGGCAGAATGGTCGTGTTCGAGCTGGAGGTCCTGAGCGTGCGCGATGCGACGGAAGAAGAGATCATCGCGGGCGGCAAGCTGGAAAAAGGACCAGACATCGGTAACGTCCCGACCAGACCCATCTAAGCCTGCTCCCCTTCGATTGGACGGGCTCGATCTTGAGCATCATTTCGGCCGGCTCCCTCTCGTAGGCTGGACAAGCGCAGCGCAGTCCACCAATGCCGGCCATGAATGCAGGCTCGTTCGAATTCCCTTTCTCAAACCCCAAAGATCGCGTTATGAGTAGTCCAGATCCAAGCTCACAGACTGCGGACGAGTGTCGCTTTTGCGTGTCCAAGCCGGGTAGGCAGCTGATGATCGAGAGCGAGCACGGATTTGCCGCATATGATCGTCACCCGGCGAGCCCGGGGCACTTTCTCGTCATCCCATACCGACACTTTGCGAGCTACTTCGACATCAACGATGATGAGCTGGTCGACCTCTGGGGGCTCGTGGCCCGTGGAAAGAAACTGGTCGATGAGGAGTTTCATCCGGACGGATACAACATCGGGATCAACGTCGGCCACTGGGCCGGCCAGTCTATTCACCACCTGCACATCCATGTGATCCCTCGGTACGAGGGCGACGTCGAAAACCCAAAGGGTGGTGTACGTAGCGTGATTCCCCACAAGAAGCTCTACAACGTCGCCCCCGGTTGAGGCGCTTCTAGATTCGGGCGTCGATCATCGCTTGGCTCGGCGTCCCGCTGCAAGCTGGACAAGCGCAGCGCAGGCCACCAAGGCTGGCGCGGGATTCGGTGGACTGTGCTCTCGCTCGTCCACCCTAGGGGGCCAGCTGACGATCAAGGCCCAACAATCAATGCTTGCTAGGAGTGAAACAGCTTCTGCATGGCGCCGTAGACCTGCTCATAGGTGTAGGAGTTCTCACCCCAATGAATGAGCTGGTCCTCACCTTCGCGGAATGTCAGATAGGGATGCACTTCCATACCGTCAACCTCGATCCCTGATAGATCGTCGATGACGCCGGCGATGCTCAATGCGATGCTCGCTGTGAGGTCTTCTAGCTTTTCTTGCTCGACCTCGGCTTCCTGGAGCTTGATCTTGATCCGTTCAACGATATCCGCGATGAATATCGCTTGCAGGTCGTTGAATTTCTCGCTGTCCAAAGTGAGTTTCATTGCCGATACCCTATTGATCTACCGATGCGAATCGATGCTTTCGCCTGGGGGCGAAGGTCGATGTCCGCGCCGCGCCGCGCCGCGCCTGGAGGCCTCGATCGTCAGTTGGACCCTTAGGGTGGACGAGCGAGAGTGAAGTCCACCGAATCCCGCGCCTGCGTTGGTGGACTGCGCTGCGCTTGTCCAACCTACAGCCGGAGGTTGGGCCAATCGATGATCGACGCCCGCCTGGAGCCAATCCTGTGGAGTTTACCACTGCAATGGGGAGCTGTGATCAGGCGGTCATCTGAGCGAGCGCGGCTCAAGCTGGTGCGGGGTCTCGGAGGGGGAATGAGAAGAGGTTAGAGGCGTGTTGGAAAAGCCGCTGTCCGCATGGCGCTGGGGCGGTGACTTCCAGTATCCGCGTCGACCGACAGAAAGCGGCCACGCGAGCGCTCGACGCCCACGCGGTCGCGTACCTTCAGGGGCGCTTCGGCGTCTCGTAGGGGACTTCTTTCTGGAACTTGTCCCAAAGGACGTCGTAGCCCACGTAGCCCTTTTCATTGGGCTGCTTCTGACGCGTCACGATAAAGCGGCTGTGGCCGTCTGGAACCTTGGGTCGCGATTTTGCTTGTTCACTCATAAGGCACCTTTATATGTGGTGGATAAACGTAGCTTTAGCTACTATGGGAGAACGCCGTAAGAAGCTATCGTGGCCGAGCGACCCTGTCAAGCACTGCGGATCCAAGGTTCCTCAGCCGATATTCGTGAATCTATCGAGTGGCTCTATTCACTAGCCGAGATCATTGCCGAATTACGTTCGTTTTAATGAGCGTAGTCGGCGATTTTTCAGTGCTTCACGAATGAGCTCTTGTGATTCGCGGTGAGCTTTGCGCGATGATCGCTTGGGCCTTGAGTCGGAGAACATGCGGCAGCGATGGCTTACGCTTCTATTCGGCCATCGGTCTCGACCGCGAGCCGGCTGTTGCCGCGGATCAGGCGTCGCTCATCGGACTTGGTCGCCAGTTGGGCGGGTAGGGTGGACGAGCGAGAGCGAAGTCCACCGAATCCCCCGCCGGCGTTGGTGGACTGCGCTGCGCTTGCCCAAACTGGGAGAAAACTGACGGATGCTCAAGGTCTCGGAGCACATGAGCGCCCGGAGCAGGATCTGCAATCGCCTCCAAGTGACCGCAAAGGGCGTCTGGCGCTTTGCGATCCGTCCCTTCTCGGGATGACGTTGGGATCCACAACGCGAACATGGGTCCGAGGATCCCTGTTTCCTGCTGCGGCGATGCGTGGCACGGCTTCTAGAAGAGCGCGACCTGGCCGCTGATGCCGTTCTGCGTCTGGCTGCTGCTATTGATGTTGAAGCCGCCGGTCGCGCCGCTCTGATCGACCGCGAC
>NZ_JAAIJQ010000075.1 GCF_010820565.1 Thiorhodococcus minor
GCGCCCCCCCCCCCCCCCCCCCCCCCCCCCCCCCCACCCCCCGGTTATTGTTCCAACTTTGGGGGGGCCCGGGCCCCCCCCCCGGGGCCGGGGTGTTTGTGGGCCCCCCGGGGGGGGGGCGACTCCACGACTGCGTGCCCAAGCCCGGCCTACTCAGAATCGCTCGGTCTCACCTGAGCGCATGAGGCCTCGGGCAGAGCACTCGGATCTGCTGCCGCTAGAGCGCGGCTCGGCTTCGAGGGGTATCCGGCTGCTCGGGACGATCAGTCGCACAGCGTGCCGACTGATCTCGGATAGAGGTTTAGCTTGTCCAAAGGGGGCAGCCAGGGTTTGCGTCCTGCCTTCCAATCGCGAATCGGGGAGACGAAGGGCAGATGACCATGGGGGCGGAACCAAGAGTCGATGGCCCAGGTGTCCCCGGTCGACGCGTCGATGAGGGTGGCTGTCCAGTGTACGTCCACGGTGAATTTGTCCCGCGCGACTGGCTCACCAAGCTGCCAGTCATCCCAGGCGCCGAGATCCTTGAGGATTGCCAGAAAGGTCGAGGTGTTGGTGGCGTTATCGACGCAGTCCGTGCGCCCCTCCAGGCCCGCGTCCTTGTCGTTGATGCCCAGGTCATTGGCGAGTACGGGAACGTACTTGCGCGTCAGCAGCTCCATCTGCCAGATGCCGATCCGGACGCGCTGCAATCGCTCGCGGATGCTAGCGCCGCGGCAGGCGCGGACCTGGCGGAGAGCACGCGCGGTCTCTACTGGTGTGATCTCGACGCGAGCAGTTTCGGCGCAGGACCAGTTGTAGCAAATAGAGAGGCTCACGCCGCCCTGATCGGTGATCTCGTAGTCGGGCACCAATGGTGCGACGACTAAGGGCGCGTCGATGGCTTTGAGCGTGCCCGCCGATGACACTGGGGCTGAGGTGAGAATTGCGCTGGCGATGATGAGTCGAGCTGAATGCAAGGCGGCACCGGAAAGAATTGACTTAGCCATTCGTGCTCCAATGTAATGGATCGCGGCCTGCTTCTGGTGCATGAATCATCGGTTGCGGCCAGTCTGGAAAACCTAAGGAGAATAACATGACCGAACGCTCTGCCCACATTGGGCTTGTATTGGGGATCCTTGCTACGCTCATACTTGCCGGCTGCTCCACTGCGCCGAAGAACGAGCCGCCACCGCCGGCTCCAGCACCGACATTTACGCTCGAGGGGGTCAATTTCGCGAATGACTCGGACCGGCTCAACGCGACGGCCGATAGCATTCTGCAAGAGGCTGCCGCCACGCTGAAGACCATGCCGGATACCCAATACGAGGTTGCCGGGCATACCGACAGCAACGCGAGCGACGCCTACAATCTCGACCTCTCCGAGCGTCGGGCCAATCGCGTGCGTAGCCGCCTGATCGACCTGGGCGTCTCCCCAAGCCAGCTGGCCGCGAACGGTTATGGCGAGAGCCAGCCAATCGCCGACAATTCGACTGCAGCGGGCCGTGCCGCCAACCGCCGTGTCGAGATCAAGCCGCTCTACTGACGGCATCAGCGCGAGGAGCGCCCTGGGGGCGCTCCTCGGTCAAGCCAATGCTCTCCGCTTGCTACCAGCCATCGCCCCGATCAGGGGGTTATCGGACGCTCGCTCCGTCATCTCGTCTGGGATCACGCGCAGCTAGGGCGCGGGCTGGCCGGAGCCGACCGAACACAGGACCGCCGGGCTTCGGCATCACCCTGGCGGTTGCTCCAGCCGCTTCACTGCGAGTCTGGCCAGACCTTGTCAGTCCAGTTCACCTGGCACCCAAAACGCTTGCGGAAGGGCGGCGTGGCCGTGGTGTTGTCCATTCCTGAGCAGCTAGTACAGGCCGTCCGCGCCGGGACCTGGACCGCGGTCTCGACCTCCTCGACCTACCACAAGGCGCCGATGCCCGATATGGGCCGTTTCACCTCGGGCGGCTAGGTGCGCCTGCCAATCATCAGCAGATGACCCCGGAGCGCCGATCCGGCGAGGACTTCGGGATTATGTCGAGCGAGTAGAAGTCCGCATTTGCTTGGCAAGGTTCTTCTGGTAAATCGCACGCTCAGGCGAGGCGGATCTATAGGGTGCGATTCGCAGGATCCGACGATCTCGATCTGCACAGCCGGCCTAAGGTGCGCAGGGGCCGTCCGGGCGGCAACGGTCGGCTGACCGGCTGGCATTGACGGCAAACGTCGCCGCAGGGCCGATTGCTGAGCGATGCCTGGTGTTTCCGCCGACAGGACTGCGAGAGGACAGACCGCGGTGCAAAGGGTTCGGGTCAAGGGAAGGTGGCGCCAGGTCAAGGGCTCGGCTTGTGCCAAATGGGGCGAGCTCACTGACGACGAGATCGAGGAGCTTGACGGCAATCGACAAGGGATGGTCGGCAAGATGCAGGCGCATGACGGAATCGCCAAGCAAGAGGCCGAGAGGCAGGTTGACGAGAGTGCCAAGTCTGACCACAAGAGCGATTTCCAGGAAGCTTGTGCCAGAGAGGAGGTCGAGGCGCCGGCTTCATCGCTCGGCCGAGCGGCGTCGGGTCGGATCAGCCGCTCAATGCGTGGGAGCGGCGCCCCGCCGCGACTGAGGCGGTCGGAGCTGATCCGTCGCGCCGCGGCGGTGCTCCCACGCAATGCCTGCCCGATGGCGCGTGATCGAATCGCCTTTGGTAAGAAGACTCTCGGAAATCGCCTCAGTCCGGTAGCGAAGGATTCGGCATCTTCACGGACCCGAGCAGTGGCGACGGCCAGCCGCTCAGTCCCACTTTAGCGCGCCGCCAGTTTGATACTCGGTGACCCGGGTTTCGAAGAAATTCTTCTCCTTTTTTAGGTCGAGAACTTCCGACATCCATGGGAAGGGGTTGCCGACGCCTGGGTACTGCTCCGGCAAGCCGATCTGGGCGCAGCGCCTGTTGGCGATGAACTGCAGATATTCCTCGAACATCGGGGCGTTCAATCCTAGCACGCCGCGCGGCATGGTTTCATGCGCGTACTGCGACTCCAAGGCGACCGCCTCGCGAATCATGTCGATCAGCTCTTGCTTGAAGGCTGGGGTCCAGAGGTGTGGATTCTCGATCTTGATCTGATTGATGACGTCGATGCCGAAATTCATGTGCATCGACTCATCACGCAGGATGTACTGGAACTGCTCGGCGGTGCCGGTCATCTTGTTGCGTCGGCCCATGCTCAGTACCTGCACGAAGCCGACATAGAAGAAGATGCCCTCGAAAATCACATAGAAGGCGACAAGCTCGCGCAACAGCTTCTGGTCGGTCTCGGGTGTGCCGGTTGCGAAGTGTGGGTCGGCCAGGAACTGGGTGTAGGGCAGCGCCCACTCGGCCTTGCGCGCGATGGATGGCACTTCGCGGTACATGTTGAAGATCTCGCCCTCGTCCAGGCCCAAGCTCTCCACGACATACTGATAGGCGTGGGTGTGGAGCGCCTCCTCGAAGGCCTGCCTCAGGAGATACTGGCGGCACTCGGGGTTGGTGATGTGGCGATACACGGCGAGCACGAGGTTGTTCGCGACCAGTGAGTCCGCCGTGGAAAAGAAGCCCAGGTTGCGTTTGATGATGGTGCGCTCGTCCTCGGTGAGACCCTCGGGATCCTTCCAGAGCGCGATGTCCGCGTTCATGTTGATCTCTTGCGGCATCCAATGGTTGGCGCAGGCGTCCAGGTACTTTTGCCAGGCCCAATCGTACTTGAAGGGGACGAGCTGATTGAGGTCGGCGCGGCAGTTGATGATCTTCTTGTCATCGACCTGAATGCGGCCGGCACCGAGCTCCAGGCTTTCCAAGCCGGTCGCGCCGCCGCCGCTGGCGGCGGTGGCAGCGTCGTGCTCGCCAGCAGGCATTGTGGCCTTGGGCTGCCTGGGCGGCGTCGGGGCCAGCGTATCCTCGAAGGGCAGGGCTTCCTGGGCCGTGTCCGAGGCGGCGAAGGGATCTGGATCGACCACGGGCGCATGTCCCGCGGTTGCCATCAGCGCCTCATTGCCGACGATGCCTTGGCCCGGCCTGACGTGGCTCTCGGTCGCATGCGGACGCTGGTGGCTGGGCGATGAGGTACTGCTCTCCCACAGCTCGAGCGCTGGCGCTTCGCCAAGGTGATCTGGCACTGGCTCGCTCGCTGCCTGGCGGTTGTTGCTAGGGCTTGCGCCCGCGAGAGGGTCGTCCCAGTTCAGCATGATGGCGTCCTCGCGTTGGGGTTGCTGGAGAGAGTCTGGTCTTGGTGATTTATTGACGTGCTCGGCTGTCGGGTAGCGTCAACCGACGTCCGCGTTCTTATTGGCGAGCGATGCGCTGTCTGTGGCGACGAGCGTCTGTCACCAGTCGAGAGTGTAGGGTATCGAGCGCTGTCGTCCAAGCCTTTCCGCACCATATATTGTGTGCCTGCTTGTCTTGTGGTGCTTTATATAGTGCTCTTGGCGGAAGCGGAAAAGACGCTGAGGTGATTTCCGGAAATCACCTGAGTCAGCGCCTTCGCTCGTCTGAACGGCGGTCGAGCCGAGGGAAGCGGGGGATCGCGAGGGTGCCTTGGCACCGACGGCGTCGTCAGGAAGGTGATCGGTCAGTCGGCGCCGCAGCGGGAGCGGCGCCGACTTCGATGCGGGAGGATCTCAGGCGGCGCTGGAGGCCGGGTCGTTGTGCTCGACCCAGAGCTTGCGATCGGACCCGGCGACCAGAGTCTGCTTTCCGGGATTGATGGCGTGCACCTTGGTGGTGGTCATCGCGGATGAGGGCTCGGAGGGCGGACTGATCTGCTGCCGGCTTGGAAGGTAGGAGGCGATGAGCGCATAGAGGGCATCCGCTGCCTGTTTGGCGTCGTCGACTGGCAGGTGGTCGAAGCAGATCATCGTGGGCTTCACGCGCAGATAGGAGTCGGCTACCGCGAAACGCTCGAAGATGGCGCGCGCCTCTCGCTCCAAGGTGGCGAAGCTCGCGCGGATTTTGGCATCACAGCAGACGGGCAGGGTCACGAAGTCCCAAAGCACATCGGCAACGGCTTCGCCACTGCGCACGACCACATAGGGCGTCTGAGTCTTGCGGCAAGTCTCGAACCAGTCTGTGTCCGTAAAGCTCTCTTTGGCGTCGACCAGATCAAAGGGCGCATCTGACATGGGCTTTACTCTCTAGTAGTTCCCTGAGGTATTGGTTTTGGTTATCTCAGTTCGCTGTCCTGGGTCGGCAATACGCCAGCCTGGCGACCAGATCGGCCCAGTCGCAGAGGCCGTGCCGATTCGCGAATCACTCCAGGATCAAGGATGAACCGGAGCGGCTTGAATGTCGATAATGGATGTCCCTTATATACCTCAAAATTCTTCCCGCGGTTGACTGTGGCTGGGCTTTTATGTCTAAGAAACAGCGACTTGAAAAATAGCCACTCAAAGCATGGTTTTCGGGTGTGCTATTTTGGCAACACTTGCTTCATTGCACCGCCTTAGAGCGGATCCTCATAGGCTCAGTCGATTGTTTGTCAGTTGACCCTTGCCTCGTTCATTGACCGGGCAATGGGTCTTGTGACGATCCTGCGGTGATCGTCGCGTCGTTTCCTCTGCGATGGCTCCGGTAACCTTCGCGCTCGCTTGTCCAACGGCTGGCTCGATGATCGAGGCCCGCGCGAGCGGCACCGGCCGATCCCCATGCGCAGGCACGTCAGCGCCGCCACCAGGGGTACGGATGGAAGTCATTGATTGGCCGATTCTAAACGGCTAGATGGCGCTATCGCGGCAGCTTGAGGCCCACTTGCGTCACCATGTCGTCGTCCTCTGCCTTGACGACAAGTGCGATGCTCTCGAGCTGGATGCGGTCGCCGACGACCGGGTGGGCATTGAGCTGACCTCGGATGAGGGCGTCCAAGGTGAGATTCGAGTCCAAGTCGGGCAGGCTCATCCCATAGACGGCGCATAGGCTGCCGAGCTTGGCGTCGCCCTTGAGGACGAACTCGCCAAAGACGGCAAGCTCTGTCAGGCGCTCCGACGCGGGCTCTGGCACGAAGAGTCGGTCTAGCTCTGGGATGTGCTTGGGGTCCGCGATCAGATAGAGGTGATCGCCTGGCTTCGGATCGAGAGGAATGAGATCGTCTAGAAGGTGCTGGTTGCGCACCACGGCGACCAGGCGCGTATCGGTTGGCAGGTGCGGCTCAACGTGCCTCTCCGTGATGATGGGCGCGTTCTCGGCAAGCCGATAACCGACCAGCTCCAGCTCGCGCTGGCCTGGGATGTCCAGCTCGACCCGTTGCACCAAATGTGTCGAGGGTGGCAGCTCGAGCTTCAGCACACGGGCGAGCGCGGCGACGGTCCAGCCTTGGATGAGCAGGGATACCAGGACCACGAAGAAGACGATGTTGAAGTAGATCTGCGCCTCTTCCAGGCCGGCGAGCAGGGGGAAGAGCGCCAGGATGATGGGCACGGCGCCGCGCAGTCCGACCCAGCCGACGAAGACCTGCTCGCGCCAGGGAAAGCGAAAGGGCAGCAAGCATAGCCAGACCGCAATGGGGCGTGCGGCCAGGATGAGAACGCCGGCGATCAGCAGAGCATCGTCCGCTACGGGCAGCAGCTCTGAGGGTGTGACGAGCAGCCCCAGCATCAAGAACATTCCGATCTGTGCCAGACGGGCGATTCCGTCATGAAAGCGTGTGATCTCCACGCGTTGCTGCAGCGGACGATTGCCGATCACGAGTCCGGCCAGGTAGAT
This sequence comes from Thiorhodococcus minor, assembly GCF_010820565.1. GTDB lineage: Bacteria > Pseudomonadota > Gammaproteobacteria > Chromatiales > Chromatiaceae > Thiorhodococcus > Thiorhodococcus minor. Next base: position 6,687 of record NZ_JAAIJQ010000075.1, read on the forward strand.
GGCGAGGAAGCCGCTGCCATCCAGTACCGCCGTGATTCCGAACAAGCCGAGCCCCCCCGCCATCGCCGCGAGCGGATAGAGGCCGGGCGACATCTCGAGTCGGTTGATCAGCCAGACGATCCCGAAGCCACCCGCGATGCCGATCAGGGCCCCTAGACCCATTTGGTACACAAGCTCCTTCAGAATGAACAGGCCGGGATTGCCTGCATCCCCGAGCAGCAGCTCGATGAGCACCACGGTGAGGAAGACGGCCATGGGATCGTTGCTGCCGGACTCGATCTCGAGCGTTGCACCGACGCGCTGCTTGAGCTCCAGTCCTTGCGAGCGCAGGACCGAAAAGACGGCCGCGGCATCTGTCGATCCAACGATGGCGCCGAGCAGCAGCCCCTGCATCCACGTGAGCCCAAGCAACCAGGCGGCGAAGAAGCCCGTGATGCCTGCCGTCATGCCGACGCCAATGGTTGCCAGGCCGAGCGCCGGTCTCAGTCCGACCCGGAAGTCCTTATAGGGTGTCGCCAGACCACCGTCGAACAGGATGATCGCGAGCGCCAAGCTGCCGAGCAGGTGGGCGAGCTGGACGTCGTGGAACTGGATGCCGCCGGGGCCGTCGACGCCGAGCAGCATCCCGATGACCAGAAAGACCAGGAGCAAGGGTGCGCCGAGGCGGCTCGTCACCACGCTTGCCAGCACGCTGATGAGCAGCACGGCGGCGCCGATGAGGATGATCTGGTTGGTTAGCTCCATGTGAGAGCGCGCCCTTTTGCTGCGAGGGTGAGCGGTATTGAGGCGGCGAGTGGACTCGGGCGCACCCTGAAAATGCTGTCCGATCCTCGATCGCGCCGGCCTGGGAGATCCAAGTATTTGAAGCCCTGGGACACTGGCTAGGTTGGGGATGGTGCCTCAGCCCGACGGACGCGGAATCTCTTTACGGTTTGGCCCCGCGAGACTGCGGGCGTGGTCTGCCGAGCGAAGGCCCTGCCGGATGTGCTGAGCGTTCACGAGTGCGCCGCGCCTTTCACCAAGGAGCTGTCCATGTCTTGTTTCCCGATTTGGGTCTCTGGTGACGCAGCTCCAGCTGCGTCACCCGCGAGACGAAGCTCCGCTTCGCGAGTCTGAGGAGAAGCCCTGCTTTCGGCCTGGTGCAGGGGCCGGAAGTGCTCGGCGTCGTGAAGCAGCGCTTCGTCGCCGAGGTCACGAAGCAGGAGCTTTGTGACCATAACAGCGGGAGGCAGTGGACGGACACTTCCCAAATTGCCGCGATGGCTTCGAAAGCGGCCAGTATAGCCGTTGCGATCGGGAGATTGCCTGCCTTCCAGACGCCGTGCAGGCGAGCCGCGCAATCGGATCTCTGAATAGGTCTCCACCCTTCGGCTCGAGCGGACGCCTGGCGGTGCCATCGGCTCATCGCGAAGCCGCCGCGCGCCACTTGAGGGCCTTGACCTCAGTCAAGGCCCGACGCCCGTCATGTCGCGAGACTGCCGCCCGTGCAGCGACCTGGCAGCGGACTAGGGCCCGGATGCAGGTCGCTGCCTCAGGCTTCAACATCCGAATTCCCCGAGGTCGCCATGTTCTGCAACCAGTGTGAGCAAACCTTTCGTCAAACCGCCTGCGTCAACTCTCCCGGCGTTTGCGGGAAGGATGCCGATATCCAGTCCCTGCAAGAGATCTTGCTCTACGGCCTCAAGGGGATGGCGGCCTACGCGCACCACGCGCGACGCATGGGCAAGTATGACGAGGACGTCTCGGCTTTCATCGAAGAAGCCTTGTTCGCCACCATGACGAACGTGAATTTCGACGCCGAGAGCCTCTTGGCCTATTGCCTCAAATGCGGCGAGATGAATCTGCGCGTGATGGAGCTGCTCGACGCCGGCCATGTCGAGACCTTTGGCAAGCCATCGCCGACCCAGGTGCAGGAGGGGACGCGAGCCGGACCCGGCATCCTCATCACCGGCCATGATCTCGTCGACCTCTGGAATCTGCTCCGGCAGGGGGAAGGTACGGATATCAAGGTCTATACCCACGGCGAGATGCTCCCCGCGCACATGTATCCGAAGCTGCGCGAGCATCCCAATCTGGCGGGCCACTACGGCGGGGCCTGGCAAGATCAGAAGAAGGAATTCGCGGTCTTTCCCGGCCCCGTCGTCGGCACGACCAACTGCGTGCTCATCCCGCCGGACAGCTACAAGGGACGGCTCTTCACCATGCGGGCGACCGCGGTTCCGGGCAGTCAGTGCCTGCTCGACGACGATTTCAGGCCGGTGATCGAAGAGGCGCGCCGCTGCGAGCCCTGCGAGGAGAAGATCCTCGGCGAGTCCACGATCGGCTTCCACCGCAGCGTGCTGCTGGATCAGGCGCAGACCATCGTGGACGCCGTCAAGGCGGGAAAGATCAGTCACTTCTTCGTCATCGGCGGCTGCGACGGCGCGGAGAAGGGGCGCAACTACTTCAGCGACTATGCCCAGAGCACGCCGGCGGACTCCTTCATCCTGACCCTGGGCTGCGGCAAGTACCGCATTCGCGATCACGACTACGGCGAGCACCTTGGCCTGCCGCGCCTGATGGACATGGGACAATGCAATGATGCCTATGGCGCCATCTCAGTCGCCGTCGCTTTGGCCAAGGCCTTCGACTGCGGCGTGAACGATTTGCCGCTGACCTTGGTCATCAGCTGGTTCGAGCAGAAGGCCGTCGCTGTGCTGCTGACGCTCCTGAGCCTTGGCGTCACGGGCATCACGCTCGGTCCGAATCCGCCCGGGTTCGTGAGCCCGAACGTCTTCAAGATTCTGCAAGAGCGGTTCGATCTACGTTTGACGGGGGATGATCCGCAGGCCGATCTGCGGGTTGCGATCGGGGCCTGAAGTCGATCTATGCGCCTGCGGCGGCGGCAGCCGGTTTCGAAGACCTCGAGCTCAGTTGCCCGTCGCGTCGAAGAGATCTGCGGTCGCGCCGTTCGCCGTCGCGCCGGGCCGTTTGAGCCCGAAGTGCTGATAGGCGGACTGCGTGGCCATGCGGCCCCGCGGCGTGCGCATCAGGTAGCCCTGCTGGATGAGAAAGGGCTCGACCACGTCCTCGATGGTCCCGCGCTCCTCGCCGATGGCGGCCGCCAGACTCTCGACCCCGACGGGGCCACCGTCGAACTTGTCGATCACCGCCTCCAGCAGGCGCCTGTCCATGTGGTCGAAGCCCTGGGCATCGACCTTCAGCATCGAGAGGGCCTTGTCGGCCACCTCCGCCGTGATGCAGCCGTTGGCCTTCACCTGGGCATAGTCGCGCACCCGCCGCAGCAGCCGGTTGGCGATGCGCGGGGTGCCACGCGAGCGGCGTGCGATCTCCGCCGCGCCGCTGGTCTCGGTCTCGATGGCGAGGATTTGGGCCGAGCGCCGCACGATGTGCGTGAGGTCCTCGGCCGAGTAGTACTCCAGCCGCTGGACGATGCCGAAGCGATCGCGCAGCGGCGAGGTGAGCAGGCCGGCGCGCGTGGTCGCACCGACCAGCGTGAAAGGCGGGATATCCAGCTTGATGGACCGCGCGGCCGGTCCTTCGCCGATCATGATGTCGAGCTGGAAGTCCTCCATGGCTGGATAGAGGACCTCTTCGACGACCGGGCTCAGGCGATGGATCTCGTCGACGAAGAGCACGTCCCCGGACTCTAGGTTGGTCAGCAGGGCCGCCAGGTCGCCGGGCTTCTCGAGCACTGGGCCGGACGTCTGGCGCAGGTTGACCTGCATTTCATGGGCGATGATGTGCGAGAGGGTGGTCTTGCCCAGCCCGGGCGGGCCGAAGATCAGCACGTGATCCAGCGCCTCGCCGCGCGCCCGTGCCGCACCGATGAAGATCTCCATCTGCTCGCGCACCGCCGGCTGCCCCACATAGTCCTCGAGTCGCCGCGGCCGGATGGCTCGGTCCAGGGTTTGGTCGTCGGTCGCGGCGTCTGGGCTGATCAGTCGGTCTGGGTCGGTCATCGGAATCTGGCTCGGAGGGGATGGATGGCGGCCAACATCCTAACCTCGACCGCGTCGGCACCGCAGCTCGGATAGAGACGCGCCACCGCGGCGCGTCCAGACTGGCAGGCGCTGGAGGGGCGCGCAGCCGGTTGGCGCGGGGAGGGCGGGTCAGTGCCGGTGCGCGCGGTCCGGGAGCTGGCGGTACTCCGAGCAGCGTCGCGGCGTCGGCACCCCCTTGCCCGGATTGAGCAGCGACCTGGGGTCGAACGCCTCCTTCACGGCATGGAACTGGCGCAGCTCCTCCGGCGAGAACTGGACACACATCTGATTGATCTTCTCGATGCCGACGCCGTGCTCGCCCGTGATGGTGCCGCCGACCTCGACGCAGAGCTCCAGGATGCGCCCGCCCAGCTCCTCGGTGCGCTCCAGCTCGCCCGGCTTGTTGGCGTCGAAGAGGATCAATGGATGCATGTTGCCGTCGCCCGCGTGAAAGACGTTGGCGACGCGGAGGTCGTACTCCTTCGACAGCTCCGCGGTGCGCTTCAGGACTTCAGGGAGGGCGCGTCTTGGAATGGTGCCGTCCATGCAGTAGTAGTCCGGGGAGATCCGCCCGACCGCCGGAAATGCCGACTTGCGGCCCTGCCAGAAGCGAATGCGCTCGGCGTCGTTCTGAGAGGTCCGCACCTCGGTCGCGCCGCTCGCGAGCAGAAGCTCGCGCACTTGCATGATCTGCTCCGAGACTTCCTGATTGGTCCCATCCAGCTCACAGAGCAGGATGGCCGCCGCATCCGTGGGATAACCGGCATGCACAAAGTCCTCGGCCGCCTGGATGGCCGGTCCGTCCATCATCTCGAGCCCCGCCGGGATGATACCGGCCGCAATGATCTCCCCGACGGCCAGGCCTGCCTTCTCGACGTCGTCATAGGCCGCTAGCAGCGCCTGGGCGCGCTCCGGCACGGGAAGCAGTTTCACCGTGACCTCGACCGTCACACCCAGCATGCCTTCGGAGCCGATGTAGAGCGCGAGCAGGTCGTAGCCTGCCGCGTCGAGCGCCTCCGAGCCCAGCTGTACCAGCTCGCCCTCCATGGTGACGAAGGTCACCGCCAGGACGTTATGCACGGTGAGCCCGTACTTCAGGCAATGCACGCCGCCGGAGTTCTCGGCCACATTGCCCCCAATGGTGCAGGCGATCTGACTGGACGGGTCGGGTGCATAGTAGAGCCCATGCATCATGGCCGCTTCCGTGATGGCCAAGTTGCGCACACCGGGCTGCACGCGCGCCGTTCGCGCAACCGGATCCAGCTCGAGGATCTGATTGAAACGCGCCAAGCTCAACACGATGCCGTCACCCAGAGGCAGTGCGCCGCCCGAGAGTCCCGTTCCGGCACCGCGCGCAACCACGGGCACCTCTCGCTCGTAGCAGGTCTTGAGAACGCGCCGAACTTCCTCCACCGTGCGCGGTAGCACGACTAGCAGCGGCAGCTGTCGGTAAGCGGAGAGTCCATCGCACTCGTAGGGCTGTACCTCCTCCCGCCGCTCCAGCACGGCGTCCTCGGGCAAAAAGGCACGCAACGTTGCGACCAGCTCGGCGCGTCTGGTGGCGAGGCCAGGATCATCGAACGCCATCTGAGCGGGCTGAAGGAGGCTCATGCGATATCCTCAAGTCGGGAATTTGCTCCAGACACCCGAGACTATGGTCAGCGCGCCCCACAGTAAAGGCGCGTCCGCAAGCATCGAGGCCGAATTAGGCAGTTGAGCGCGAAAGGCGCAGGACGCTATACTTCGCCTCCTGCGAGGACACCGGACTTACCGTGCCGGCCTCGTCCCACATCACGCTGGCGTAGCTCAGTTGGTAGAGCAGCTGATTTGTAATCAGCAGGTCGGGGGTTCGAATCCGTCCGCCAGCTCCATAGAAAACAAGGGCTTAGCTTAACGGCTAGGCCCTTTTTCTTTGCCGTATGGCGTTTTAGGTGACGCTATAGGTGACAAGTGCCGATTGAGCGATGTTGCAGGGCTGGATCCCAAATCCAATCCTTCAGAGACAAAAAACCCGCCACAAGGGCGGGTCTGAAATCTCGTCACTGACGCCTTCGTTCCAGCTCCCGCAGATCATCCGGGCAGCCAGCCGCAAGCCACTCTCTGAACTCGGCCTCTAGCGCCGGGTCCGGCTCGACCGGCTCACCGGGCGCCCGCGGTCTCGCCTCCAGCTCCTCGAGGAGAACGGCCTTCTCCCGCTCCAGCCGGTCGATCAGGGCCTTGGCTTCGGCCAATTCCCGTTCCAGTGCCTCGACTCGATTCGCGTCAGTGACGCCATTGGCGCCAGCCTTCAGGCGCTCCATGTAGCGACGCTGGCGCTCGGCACCGGTCAGGGCCTTGCCGGTTGACTTGCGACCGCGCTTCTTGGGCTCGCGCATGGGGGCATTCCTGTCAGTGACGATACTTAGAGATTAGCGTCACTGACGGAATTGGAAAGGGTTGTCCGGTTGGGTGGGGCGGGCCTTGGACACAAGAAACCCGCCACGCGGGCGGGTCTCAATGTCGTCAGTGACGGGAATGCTCAGGCGGGCATTCGGTACGCAGCATCTAAAGATTGCTCCACCTGTCGGATCTCGTGCACCAGCTCGTTCATTCTGCGCTTGCCGGCTGGTGTGAGTTCCAGGTCGCCATACTCGCCATAGCGCGCGCTCACGCCACAGTCGGTCTTGTTGCCCACGGATCTCTGCATAGCGGCTCTCGAGCCGTTGAATCGTGCGGGCATGGTCTGACATAGCTCTGCTCCAGTTGCCTGATAGGAGCCCTCTAGGGGATTCGGAACAGATGCCCTCGCGGGGATTGCGGGTAAAGCCTAGCACGTCCGGCGAGCCCGGACGTGTCACGGATCATGACATCCAACCCGCCACGCAGGCGGGTCTTTTACGAGAGCCAAGCGGGACGAGCTAGGCTGTGCCGGTTACCTTGCCATCTTGGTAAACGACAAGGTCTACGTGCGGACCTGTCCACGATCGAACACGAACGATGAAGCCTTCGGTGGTCACGTCCACGTCAAAAGGAGAGATGAAAGAACCGTCCATGTCCGACTGCTCGGCATTCCCACGCGAACTCAAAGCATCCGAGATCTCGCAGACAAGCTCAGACATCGCGATCCCTCGCTTGTCGCCGGCATCGTCACTGTTCTGGTCCAAGCTGGCATCCGCCTTGATGAACTCGAGGACAGTTGCGGGGTCGATCTGTAGGTCGTTCATGCTGGTGAGTACCTGAAGCAAAAGTTGACCGATAGAAAAGCCGCCTGCGCAACATGCGTAGGCGGCTGTCTTCGCGCTCTTGTCGTTGGGAATCCCAACCTGAGTCCCGTGAACCAAGCCCAGGGGCAGGCACTCGCCCCCGAGTGTAATCTCCAAAGAGGCCCTGCGCACTTCCATTCCGCCACGCGAGCGGGTCTCGGGCGGGTCGCCATCCTTGGCTGGGATCTGCCTCAGGTCACAAGTCGAGGCTTCCTGCGCTCCTTCCACTGCTCGAGGATGATCTCTAGCGCCTGCTCGTCGAGTGGCTTGTCGTTCGCCTCGGCGATCACCCTGAGCTTCTCGAAAATCTCGGGCGCCAAGTCCATATCGATCGGCACTCGTCCTTTACCGGCCGGGTCCTTGCGCTGCTGCCGGTCGGCTTGCTCGGCCGCGGCCTCTAGGGCATCGGCGACGGTCCGGTGGATCAGGGAGAGACCGCAGAATCCATCCTCAGTGATCGGCGTCAAGTCGGCATGCTCCAGGAGGCGCATCACGGCCGACACGTTGCTCAGGGTATGGGCGAGTCCGTCTTCGGATGGATCGAACAGGGGATTGATCGGCGGTTTGACGTTCATGAACTCATCTCCGTCGCCTGTACATCAGATTCGGCAGATTCGATCCCTTCGGCTTCCTGGGAGAGCACGAGCAGTAGGCGTGCATGTGCTGACTCAAGGAGTTCCGTTTCGCTTTGGCGCCACTTCAGGTACTTGTCGATTTCGGCGTAGAGATTGAGCAATGCAGAGCCAGCCTCGTTGCTGTCACGCAGCGGTTGGGCGAGTTGCTCGTAACTGCGCTCTAGCACGAGGAGTGCGGCACGCCGGATGGGCTCGAAGTTCGTGTGCGCAGTCTCGGCATTATCGATAGTGCTATCGGCTATGGCTGCATCGAAGCGATAGGTGCCGTTTTCTTGGAGAATGGCCTGGGACATGGATCGATCCTCATGTGAGATGTGGGACCGACCGCGTTCAGACGGGGCAAGGGCAAGCCAGACGGACCTCGGGCGAGGGCCTGGGGCGTGATGCTAGAATCTGTCCTGCCGGTGCGGAGCCGTTGGCGCGGTCTCTGCTTTGTCCTCGAGGTGTTGCTTCACCTCGGGGAACGGCTTTCAGCCTAGACCCTGCCCTGTGTTCTGGCAATGCCCGGCTCTCCACGTAACGCCTTCCTGCCTGTCCTTCGTCGCCTCCTGCTGGCGCGGTCGGTTTCTCCTGTCGGTGCGCAATCGGCTGCGGTTTCCGTTGTCTCGTCTCGCGGTCTCGCTCATACCCCGGGCCGGCCGTGCAGGTTGAGCCCAATCAGAATCCGGAAGCTCTCGGCCGGCCGTCCCCATGCCTGGCAGGTGCGCTCGGTAGCCTGGTCGATGGTCTCGCCGGGCGCGGTCATCACCACCAGCGTGGTTCCGGGTCGGAGCTGGCGCTCCAGCTTCTTCAGACGGGTGTCGAGGCTGCTCATCCTCGAGCCCCGACCGCGATCTCGCGCGCCTTGCAGCGCGTATGCAGCGCGGCCAGTGCATCACGCTCGGCCTGGGGCCGGGCGAGGATGGCATCCCAGAGCGCGGCCGTACTGCGCGTGGTCGGCTCCAATGCGAGGTAGGCATCCACCAGCGACGCGAAGGCGTCTTGCTGCGCTTCAGGCAGTTCGCCAAGGGCCTCCTGCTGAATCTGTAGGAGCTGGCGCTCGTTGACCGGCCGGCCGTTGCGCTCGAGCTTGATGAGCCGGGCCTTCAGGGTGCTCATGGTGTCGGCGTCTCCTTCGGTGTGGCCTGCTCCAAGGCGGCGATACGCTGCTCCAGCTCCGTGACCTCGGTCACGCGCGCCAGCCCCGCCAATGCCTGCATCAGAGCGGTCCCCTGATCCGTACTCATCTTGCCGGTGGCGACGGCCTCGAGGATTGCTTGACCGGACTCGGCCAAGGTCTCGCCCATCTTGAACGTGGTCGGCTCGCTCGTCGGCTTGATCGCGGGGATACTGCGGTCCATCAGGAGCTTCGCGGCCTGAGTGTCGCCGTCCTTCGCAGCCTTCACCAAGGTTTCGATGATGTCGGGGATGTCCTTGAGGATGGCCGCCCGCAGCTTTGCCTGACAGACGATGCCCTTCGGTCGGCCCTTGGGATTGCCGCTCTGCCCCTTCTTGAAAGCCACTGTTCAAACCTGTTTCGATCAGCTCCGCCTGGTTGAAAGTCTATCAGCCGTCGCTTTCGCCCTGTCCCGACCATCTCCGCAGGGTCCGCGCTAGGTGCTTCGGCGAGGGTGATTTGCCGCAGACCTTCGTCAGCGCGGCGCGGATCTCGGCCGGTGAGCAGCCTTGCGCCTGCATCCCCAGCGCCATGAAGCGGGCGGACTCCGTGTAGTCGGCGCCAGAGGCGGTCTCGTCCTGAGCCGGTGAGCGGTCGGCCTCCAGGGCTTCCACACGCGCCTCCAGGGCATCGAGCTGGCGCTGATACCCGTCGTCCACATCGGGAGCGGGCTTGTCTGCCTGTCCTTCCAGCGCATCGAGCGCCCGCAGAATGAGCGCCGTCTGCGTCTCGCCGTCGCGCGCCAACGCCTTGATGCGGGCCTTCGTGCCGTCCGGGAACCTCAAGGCGATCTGCTCGGCCATGATCTCGCTCCGATCTAGCTAGAATCTAGATATATTCTAGCAAGATTCTAGATCCGATCTAGAACATGGCTAGATGCTGTCTAGATTCCCTCGCTCACTCGGCCCTAGTGCGCCTTGAGCCGCGCTTCGTAGCGGCCAAGCTGCCCCTCCATGAGCAACTGCACCGCGAAGAGAAGCAGCCCGTGGAGCATGGCCTTGTCGTCGGCATCCGTGAAGGTGATCCGTCGCGCGTCCAGTGCCTCCAGCACATCGGGCAGCACGGCCGCGACGCCATCCTTGATCGCCTCGACCTCGGTGCAGTCGATCGGCATTCCCTGGGCGAGGGCCTTCAGGGTACGCAGGGTCGGGCTTGCGGCCAGGCTCTCGGCGAGCGCCAGCGCTTCGAGGGTCGGGGTCGTCATGCGCGTCAAGCTGCCTGCGCAAGCCGAGTAAGCCCGCGTCGATGGCATTCGATCAGCTTCGCCTTGCGCTCCTGAAAGTCCATACCGACCTCGATCAGTCCGGTATTGATGATCTGGAGCCGATTGATCTCGTGAAGCTGCACCGCGTCGAGTGCGTCGCGCACCGACGCAACGCCGCGCTCCTCCCGGTAGTCCTTAGCGGACATCCCCAGTACGATCCTGTTGATTAGGTCGGCCTCGTTCGAGAAGTGATAGTGCTTCACCGGGTCATGGGCGTTCAGGACTGCGTTGGTCATCGGCAGGAACCCGGTCTTGGCCTCGATGCGCTTCTGTCGCCAGTCGCGCTCCTGGCTCAACCTGGCCTTGGTCCACTTGTCCAGCCGAACGGCGAAGACAGGGCTCAGCCAGCGGGCGAAGGCGATCCCGAGATCAGCGTGAAGCCAAGTCCCGCCATACTTCGATCCTCGCTTGGTGAGGATGAGATGCTGGCTATTACCAGATTTTCCGGTAATAGTCGGCTGGCTGATCTCGTCACCGTTACCAGCGTTTTCGGTAACGAGAGCGTCGATGTACGCTTTGGTGTCGGGAAGACTGAGCCAGTCGTTGGGCCTCTTCCCAAACACTTTGGCCATCTCCGTTGCGTTGAAGTACATCTCCTCCGTCTGCGCGAGCAGCGAGACATCCACCGTGATCTCGGTGCCGCTCACGACAACGATCTCGTATCTCGATTTCATGGAAGACCTCCTTGCAGGTGCCGTGTCTACGCGAGCGCCAGTGTCAGGGCTCAACCGAGTCGGGTTCCACTAATGCGTTTTGTTGGATGACGGCCTCAGTCTCCCGCACCACGGCCGCGAAGCCAGGTAGCGACAGCTCAGCGGTGAAGTCGAGCCCCGTCCAGATCTTCGGCAGATCGGGCCGCAGCGTCGCCAGTGGCAGACGTGCGCGCCAGCTCCCGCGGTCCTCGCGGAAGATCAGAACCGGCACCAGCCCGGCCTGGTCGGCCTGCTCCACGGCCTGCCGCCACCACTCGGCCAGGAGCCCGGCCGTTGCGCGTGCGTGGCGCTTGATCTCAGGGGCGAAGCCGCGCAGAGCATCGGCGACCGGGCCGTGCTCGTCGGGATGGACGATCAGGTCATGACCGCCCCGGCGCGACTGCTCGAGGTTGCGCACCAGCCGGACGCCAAGCAGGTCATGCAGCGCCCGGCAGGCTTCGCGCTCGCCTGCCGAGCCCTTGGTGCGCTGCGATCGGCTCACGTCGCCTTGTCCTCGGTCTCAGCCGGCTTGCCCGTGTCGCCGGCCTTCGCCTTCAGCTTGTCCTTGAGCGTCTGAGCGCCGTCTGCCTGTGCCTTCTCCTCGACCGGGAAGAAGTCGCCCGGCTTGGCCATACCGTCGCGGATGCTGGTGAAGACCTTGCGCAGCCGGATGACCTCGGCGCCGATGACGGAATCGAGCCGGTGCCCGAGGAACTTGGTGATCTGCTCTTGGGTGACGCCGATCTTGGCGAAAGCTTCAACGAGCTGCTTGACCTGCTCCTCGGTGGCGCCGCCCGCGTTGGCCTGGGTCAGCTCGCACTGTTTGACCGCGGCCTCCACCAGATCGCCGGGGAGAATGCCGAGGATGCAGGCACGCAGCCGACGTGCCCCTTGGTTGGCCACCAGCTCATAGACATCGCGCGGGTCTTCGAGCTTGAACTGACCGCGGCGGGTATGGCGCACATGAGCGACCTGGAAGACCTTCACCTGCCGAGTGTTGGTCTCGAGATCCCACGCGAAGGCTTCCACCGTCGATTCCCCGCGCGACTGCGAGAGCTCACGCACGCCGAACTGCACATTGCCCCAGCCCTGCGCCAGCGCCTCGGCCAAGCGGATGCTCGGCCCCGTCACCAGCTCGGAGCCCCGCGGGTAGGCGTAGAGCGCCCCCTCGGCCAGGGCCGGACGGGTGCAGGCTTGGAGAATGCGGTCGGTGGCCTGCACGGGATCGCGCGGGAATCGCTTGGCGATCACCATCGCGGCCTGGATCTCGGCCTCGCTGCGGTGCTGCTCGGACGCAGCGACCGCGTTGCTGGCGCCCTGGGTGGCGGGGGCGCCGAACGGGTTGGCGACCATCTGTTGCTGTGCTGCTGTCATCTGCTGCCTCACTTGAGTCTGAAGACCCGGCTCTCGGCCTGGGTCGTGAATTGCTGGACGATCTCGGGATGCGCCGCCCGTAACGCCTTGGTATCGAGGCGCTTGCGCGCCTGGGTCTTCCAGGTCGCGATGGGCTTGCCATCCGCCCCGACCAGCTCGGACGCCTCCGCCATCGCCTGCTTGAGCTGCACCTCGAGCGCGTCCTTTCGGGACTCGAGCCCTTTGATTTCTTCACGGACCTGCTGAAGATTCGCGTGAGCGGCCAGCAGCTCGCCATCGGCGACGATGCGCCCCCCGCTGTCCTTCGGGTAGCGGCGGGCCAGGTCGGAAAGGGATTGCGGCTCGGGCGGGATGCGCGGTTCGACGTGCTCGGTCCAGAAGCGCCGCTCCAGCGCGATCAGCCAGGCGGAGATCTCCGGGTCTGCGCCGAGGCGGTAGATCTCGAAGCGCCGCTCGGCGAGGAAGAGCACGGCCAGGTCGGCCCAGGTGTGCCCGGTGATCGTGAGGTACTGATGCACCTGGAGCGCGTAGTAATCGGGAACCGCGTCCGTGCCCGGCTCGCCCCAGTCGTCCGTGCGTCTCAGGGTCGTCTTGATCTCGAGCACGCCCGGTCCATCCGGGTGGGCGACGATGCGCCGATCGAGGCTCGCGAGCATGAAGGGGTGCTCCGGATGCTCGAGCACACTGTTGACGCGCCGGATCTTGTGCCCCGTCACGCGGGCATACTCGGCGGCGACGGGCTCCTCGAGGATCGAGCCCCAGTGCATCGCGTCGTTCTCTTCCTGCGGGCTGCCCTCGGTCTTGTCGTAGTAGACATCCAGGGCCGAGCGCCAGGGCGACAGGCCCGCGATCGCGGCCACGTCCGATCCGCCGATACCGCGGCGGCGTGCTTCGGCATGTGCTTCGGTCAACATCTTCAGCCTCTCCGTTGGGTCTCTGCGCGCCCGGGGCGGTGCTCCCGGACCTCCAATAGCCGCTTGACCCCGAAGCGCAGGCTCAGCGCGTGCCGGGCCTCGTCCAGGGTGCAGCCGGGGGCGATCATGAGGAGCCAGGTCTCCGGGCGCTCGGCCAGGCGGTAGCGGTAGATCCGCATCGCACTCACGGCGCGCCGCTCGGCCTGCTGGCGCGGGAGCCCGGCGTCATGCTCGAGAATGGCCGCGCGCTCGGTCACGGCCTCGTGGATGTCCGCGCGCTCCTGCTCGGTGAGCACGGGCGGACCTGGGTCGATGGGGTCGGTCATCTGCGGCCCTCCGCGTAGCGGCGGCGGATGGCGCGGTTCGCTTGCTGGTTGCGAATCCAGCGGGCGTCATCGGGCGTCGGGTTGAGCGGCGGCAGGTCGCGCCAATCCCACGGTGGGTCGAAGTCCTTGAACCGCGCTTTCGTCAGGTGATAGGCGCGCCCCGGCTTCTGGCTACGTTGCAGCACATAGCCGAGCGCCCCCTGGTAGAAGCGTTTGCGCTCCTCCTCCAGCCCCAGCGCCTCGCCTTCCTCGGCCGTGCCGAACGCCACCAGATCGCCATCGCGCACGATCACCTTGGGTCGGCGGTCGGGGCGGTCGAGTCCGCATTCCTGACAGGTCGTCTCGGTGCGCTCCATCAAGGCGCCGCAGTGCGCGCAGAGCCCGAAGGGCTCCTTCTCCTTGCGTTTGCGCGGCTCGGCCTGTCCCTTCTCGCCGGCGTCCAGCTCGGGCACCTCGAAGTGAATGGGAAGCCCGTGCTTCAAGGTGTTTCCTGAGTGATCGAGCACCAGACAGTCGCGCTTGCCCGCGGCGGTGCGGATGCCGCGCCCCATCTGCTGCATGTGCAAGGCTTCCGAGAGGGTCGGCCGGGCCAGGATCAGGCAGGAGGCGTCCGGCACGTCGAAGCCGATCCCGAGCACGTTGACCGAAGTCAGGAGACGGATCTCTCCGGCGCGGAAGGCCCCGATCAGCCGGCGCCGTTCCTCGGCATCCGTGTAGGCGTCCAGGTGGGCAGCCGCCACGCCCACGGCCTCGAAGTCGTCGCGGATGGCCTTGCTGTGCGCGATCGAGCTCGCGAAGCAGAGTGTCTGCCTGTCCTCCCCGCGCTCTTGCCAGGTACTCACGATATCGCCCACAAGGGCCTTCTGGTTCAGTGCCTCGCCAAGCTCGGACTCGATGAAGTCGTAGCCATTGACGGTCGTCCCCTTCTTCACGCCCTTCAGCGCCTCGGAGACGGCATCGACGGCCGGTGCGAAGCCGCGGCAGGGCACGAGAAAGCCGCGCTCGGTCAGCCAGCGGATCGAGGGACCGCGCACGAGATTGGAGAAGAGCGTCCCCAAGCCCTTGCGCAGCGGCGTTGCCGACAGACCGATGAAGGGGATGGCCGTCCACCGTTCCATCAGCGCGATGTGCGCCCGGTGCAGGATGTGGCACTCGTCGACGAGGATGAGCTGCACCCAATCCGGGGCGGAGCGGGATCGGATCGTCTGGATCGAGGCGACGATGATGTCGTCCTCGCGCGAGTAGTCCGTGTTCTCGCCCTGAAGGATGCCGACCTGGAGCCCCAGCGCGTTGAAGGTGCGCACGGACTGTCCGACCAGCTCGATCCGATCCACGATGAACAGCACACGCTTGCCCTTCTGGACGGCCGACAGTGCCAGGTGAGCGGCGACCACGGTCTTTCCGAACCCGGTCGCGGCGGCGAGGATCTGGCGCTTGTGGCCATCCTTGACCCCCTGCCGTAGCTCCGCGATGACCTGGACCTGATGCGGGTAGAGATCGAACATCACGCGGCCCTCCGTGGCTGGAACTCGGACGAGCAATAGGCGTCCGCGTCGCCCCAAAGCCGCATCACGTCGCGGATGTCTCGCCCTGCACAGTGCGCGTGATGGCAATGGAAACCCGGCCAGCCGCCGTCCGCCTCGAAGATGATCGAGTCCGACCCTGATCTCGGCGAAGGCGACGAGTGCTCACTTGACCATGGGCAGCGGACGCCGTGCTTGTGGCCGTCGAGATGGCCCACGTAGGCGTCATGCGCCTCGAACCAGCGCACCACGTCGAGCGAGGCATAGTCGCCCTTGCCCGAGACGCGGACGGCTGTACGGGGCTCCTGTGGCGCCTGGGCGGCATTCGAGCGAGTCGTACTCGGTTGGCGGGCGTAGTAGTCGGCCAGCGCGGCGACCTGACGCGGGTGGACCTGGCGCCAGTCGCTCGGGATCCAGCATTGAGACTGCCGGTGTGGTCGGTCCTGGGCGTTCTGCCCCTTGCGCTTGACCGATCCGTACAGGGCGCAGAGGCGGGCCGGGTTGCGGACGCTGCGGTCGAACTCCACCACGTCGTCGGACAGCTCGCCATGGAGCCCCTGGTAGATCGCTCGTAGTTGCTCGGTAGTCTCGAGCGTGTTCGGTAGAGCGGTCCGATATTGCAGGTGCCAGCCATTGCCCGACATCGCTGTGAGCGGCATCGGCCAGTCGAGCGCCAGCAACTTGTCCCGCAGACCCTTCGCGCGGATCTCGGCATCGGCCAATTCGGCATCGGTACTGCTGGCGCCTTTCGGGCGAACCGGATCGAAATCGAAAAAGAGCCGGGTGAACCGCGTCACGGCCTGATCGGGCGTGCGTGGCTGCTTCCGGGGATCTACCTGTCTCTGCTCGGCGATGTAGTCGCGCAAGGCGGCAGGGTCGATCCGGTGGAGTGTGGTGAACAGATTGCCCGTCTTGGCCTTGTCGCGGGCCTGGGCGAGGAGCTGGTCTACGTCGTCGAGCCAGGCGATGCCGAGCGGTCCCCGTTCGCCCATGTGGCATAGCTCGACCGTGCCAGCGTCGCGCAGCAGCCAGGCGAGATAGATCTTGGTTGGGGTCGTCGTCATTTCGCCCCCTCCTCATCCTCGAGGATGTCGAGACCGTGCTCGTCCTGAGCTGGGAAGTGAATGCCGAGCGCGTCGTCTGGGCGGCGGTCGGGGTCTGGTGCGGGGGATCTGCTCCTAGGAGAGGAACAGGTAGTAGTAGTTGGGGCTTGGTATGCCCCTTGGTAAGCCCCTTGGCAAGGGGCTACCGAAGCCCCTTGGTATGCCCCTTCCTCGGGCTTGAAGATCGGCCACCGAGAGAGAAGCAGCTCGACCAGATTGGAAGGCGGGAGGCTGGCAATATGGCGCCGCGCTTCGACGACGCGAAAGTCCTTGCTCGGGTCTTTCTTCGGCGCCCCGGACCAGCGGAATTGCTCGGTACAAACGCACGGCACATAGACCACATCGGCATTCTGATCCCACAGGATTAGGCCGATGCGCTCCAGGTCTTCCATGATGCGCGCGACGCCATCGCGCTCCTCGTTCACCATCTCGCCGATAGCCGCAAGGGTGACGAAATAGATGCCGGTCGCGTGACTCTCTAAACCGCCTTCGAGATAGGCGTAGACCTTGAAATGAGCATCCGAGAGCTTGAGTGCCTGCCGAAACTCGCGGGTCCATTTGGCTGGGGGTGAAAAATGGTCCTTACGCATCGGCCGCACCCTCCTTGGGCTCGAATCTGGCCGTCAGCCGATCGAGCGTCTTGCGCAGCTCTGCAATGAGAGTCTGCGCGTCCTCGGCGAGCAAGGCGTCCTCAATGGCGTCTAGCTTGTCGAGGGCGCGGCGCACCAGCCCGAACGCTCCGGACACTTCGTGCGCCGCTTGCATCGCCTCCTTCGAGGTTGGTTGCTTCGGTGCGGGTGGCGGCTCTGCTGGCCAGGTTTGTGTCTTCAGCCGCTCGTTGGTCGCGCGAACGCCGTCTAGGTCATCGCCCGGCACTTGTTCGACGACGGGCGCGGTTTGCTGCGGTGGGGCCGGTTTGGGCTGCCAGAGTTGGGGCGCCGTAGTGCGGTCGGGCTGCTCCGGGGCTGGCTGGCGCGGCGGGACCGTGCGGGCCTTGCCATCCGCGCCTACACGCTTCTCCGACTCGCCTCCAACTGCGGAAATTCCGCAGTTGCGCAGTTCACGGCGCACGGCGGCAACGGTCTTATCTGAGACTCCGACCTGCTCGGCGATTCGCCGATCCGACCACCGAGACCACTCCTCATCGCGGAGTAAGGTCTCAACCGCGCGTCGCTTAT
The DNA here is from genome assembly GCF_010820565.1 of Thiorhodococcus minor. GTDB lineage: Bacteria > Pseudomonadota > Gammaproteobacteria > Chromatiales > Chromatiaceae > Thiorhodococcus > Thiorhodococcus minor. The sequence continues at coordinate 24,077 of NZ_JAAIJQ010000075.1, forward strand.
CAGCGTTCGTTCGCCGCAGACCGTGTGCCCGATTGGCTCCGACCGCATGGAGCAAGGCATCGCGGCGGGTGCCCTCATGCATGATCGCCGGCACCGCATAGAGTCCGGCCAGCTCGGCCGCGGCGATACGGTGGAAGCCGTCTGCAACCCACCGGGTACGGCTGTCCGAGTAGACGATGATCGGAGCCGATGCGATCCAATCCGCGATTTCAGCGGCATAGGCATCTACGGTGTCTGGATCGAGCCCGCCTGCACGCTGCTGGATTTCGGGATCGAGCGTCAGGCCCGAGGTGGGGAGCTGGATCGGGTCCGGTGTGCGCGGCGTCATGGGCGCACCTCCCGCCAGCAGGGCAGCAGGTCGTCCGGCAGCGGCACGCGCCCGAGGATCGAGCGCGGATACCGGATAGCCTGATATTCGTGCACGCGGTCGCCGATGGTCAGCAGACCGCGCAGCTGGCGCCAGCGATATGAGCCGGGGCGTGGCGATGTGCTACGATTCCGCATGGCCGCGCCCTCCCGGGGTGTTGCTATGTCCGCCCGCAGTATCCGCGCCCCAAGGTCCCGCCAGACCTGGGGCGCACTCGTTTTGGGGTCTCATTGCGCGCCCCCTGCCAGCCGAGCTAGCAGCTCACGGACATCGCCCGCTCGCCAGTAGTTGCGGCCTCGGATGCTGGTGGGCTCGGGGATGATTCCGGCGCGTCTCCAGCGCCATATCGTCATATCGGACACATCGCCCGTCAGCCGCTTGAGCTGCGGCTGTGTCACTAGCGCGTCGTCGGCGAAGGGTTCGGGGATCGCCGCGCGCGTATCGACTGACGCGGCGGCTCGGGCAAGGTGGGTCTGCATCAGGCATCTCCGGTGGATGAGATGCCGGCTAATCTATAGCGAGTTATAGCGAGTCACGAAAGGCGGGCTTACGGCCAGAGCGTGGGGATAGCATCCCTTTCGGGACGGTAGGGGATGCGCCCATCTAGGTCCAATTCCTTGATGGCGCCGCCGACTGTACTGTTTGCGGCATGGATCCCAGATAGACGGCACACGGCCTCAGTGAGTTCGACGAAAATGCCGGTAAATTCGCGGTCAACCGCAGTATTGTTTTGGGTGTAGGTTGGGTGAGAGTCACCGCCAGTCCAGAGGATCACATTACTTGATAGGTGTTCAATCATCCGCCGCAACCCATATCCCGGGCGCCGGCGTTGGCCCGGGGCTGCCAATGGCGAGACGCGGCCGATCTCTCTCTCGACGTTGCCGATCAACTGCTCCAGCTTCTCCCGCATCATGTACGGTTCGATGGGGCTGGTTACGGCACGCATCACCGAATCGTTGGGGTAGAGCGTTGCAAGCAATGCTGATGCATTTTTCTTAGCTTGCCGCAGATGCTCCAAAGCCTTGTTCGGAGCTGGCTGGACCAGTTCGTGGTACATGAGTGAGGCAATTACAACCGCCTCACGGACATCATAGAGCGGTGCTTTGTCGAGCCCTAGATCTGCGAACTGAATTCGCAGAGCCTCAATCTCAGCAATGGTCGGTAATCGCCTCTTTGGGCCGAGCATCTGTTGCCAGAGGTGTTCAGGATGATCCTCATTCATCACGTCAAATTCCCTGACCGATCATGAAGCCTTTATCACCGACAGTCTTCCAATCGCACCACGGCCTTCGATCCCGTCGCGCGGGCATACCGGTCCAGCGTCCGCAGACTTGGCAGCGTCCGGCCGCTCTCGAGGCGGGCAATGGTCGATTGCGAGGTGCCCATGCGCTCGGCAACCTGCTCTTGGCTTAGACCCGCGCGAGTGCGAGCGGCGATCAGCTCGCGGGCAATGGCGTACCCCATCTCCAGGGCCTCGTACTCGGCGCGCGTCTCGGGGTCTTCCAGTAATCGAGCCTTCAGTTCGGCAAGCTCAGTCATTGGCCGCTTCTCTTCCTCTCGCTGCATAGAATGCCTTCTTCGAGACGCCAGCCTGACGCGCCATTGAGGCAATGAGGGTCTGCGAGAATGGCGCCTTGGGACAATCCACCGTCACCTTGAAGCGCCGGCCTCCATCGTCCTTGATCCATTGCTCATGGGAGCCGCCCTTGCTCTTGCGGGGCTCGAAGCCCAGCGCTCGAAGAATGCACTTGACCTCGGCGCAGGTCAGCGGCGGGTATTGGCTGCTCAATGGGCGAGCGACAACGGCAGGCGCCCGTTGAATGGGCGATGTGTGCCATTGCGGTGACGAATGCGGCTCCAAAGCGAGAACCACCAGAAGCGCAGCCAGTACCGCAGCGGGGCGCGGCGGTTCAACAGCGATTCGGCAAAGGGTTGGTCCTCGCCCTCCCATGCATCGCGCACGTAGTCGTCGATCATGGCGTCCAGCTTGGCCTTGGCGTCCTCGAAGGTCTCGCCCTGGGCGGCTAGATCGAAGTCGAGACACAGCGCGACCCACACGTCGGGGGCCTCACGCTCGGCGTAGCAGCGCAGTCGTAGCTCGGTAGGGCGAATCGAAGTCATGGTGGCGCCTGCCTGACTGGGGATGGATAGAAAGACTCTGTTATGAATAGTTCGGCGATCCGTGGCCTGTGTCAACCAAGTGCGCGCGTGGTCGAAAGCTCCACAACATTGCTCTGCTCGGCCTGCTCGGCGAAGCAGATCCGCCGCACGTACCCGGCCCATGCCTCGAGCGCCTGCCTGCGCTCGTCCAGGTACAGCGCCCGGTTGTAGGTGCCTGCAACGCCAGCCCGAGCACCGCTCACATGGTTGATGGTGGCCTCGATGATGTGCGGCGGGATGCGCAGATCCTCGGCCATGCGAGTAGCCAGGGTGCGTCTCAGGTCATGCAGGGTCCACTTGGCGATGCTGGCGCGTCCGTCCAGGCGGGCCTTGCTCTTGCTCCAGCCGGAAAAGGGGCGGGAGCCGAAGCTGGTAAAGACGTACTCCGTCTTGAGTCGCATCGCTTCCTGCTCGGTCTTGCGAGCCTGGATGATCTCGAGCACGGGGTCGGAGAGCGGAACCAGATGCTCGCGCTTGTTCTTGGTGCGGTTGGCGGGCAGGGTCCACGTCCGCGCGTCGAGATTCAGCTCGGCCCAGCGCATTCCGGCCACTTCCTCGCGGCGCTGCCCGGTGAGCATCAGGATTCGGACGATGCCGGTGAATAGGTCGCCGTGATTGGCCTGGGTCGGCTCGGTGGCCTGCCAGATCGCGCGCAGCTCCGCCAGCTCCAGCACGCGCTCGCGGGATTGCTCGGTCCCCGGCTTCTTGATGTTGTCGGTGGGATCGGTGGTGATGATCTCGCGATGCAGCGCCCAGCCGAAGAGCATGGACAGGTAGGCGAGGGTGCGGTTAGCCATAACCTCGGCGTCACGCTCCACAAGGATGTCGAGTACGTCGAGCACATCGCGACGGGTGATCTTCGCCAGCGGCCTCTCGCTCCAGTCGGCGAAGAGATCCGACGACAACACGCGCTTGATCTCGGCCATGGTGCGCGGGGCGGGCTTGCGATTCTGCCGGCCGCGATACTTCACCAAGAACTCGTCGCGGACGCTGGCAAAGGTGTTGCGGCTTTCCTCGGCCTGAGCGGCCTTACGCTCGGCCTTCACTTCTGCCGGTGCTAGCCCCTGAGCGGCGCGTTCGATGGCGTCTCGCGCCTGCTCTCGGGCAGTCTTCAGGTCCAGCTCAACCGTGGTGCCAAGGGTGACGCGCGTCATCGTCCATTTGCCGTTCTTCAGCGTCCGCACCATGACGAAATAGGTCTTGCGGCGCTTCCCGACGCGCAGCCCGAAGGATGGCGTGATGGTGTCGAAGTAGTCTTCCTGGGGCTTGTCGTCGGGTGCCGAGACTTTCTCGACGAAGGGCGCGGTGAGTCGCTTGCTGGGCATGGCTGTTACCTAATCCAGATTTCTAGGTAACAACTAGGTGACAAGAAACCGCCGTTATGAGCTGTTACCGTTAGGTACTAACAGAGTATAACATTGGCCTCGAAAGGCAACTATTACTTGGACTTACGAGCCTGGTAGCAGGCTGAAATGTGAAGGTGAGAAATGCTCAGAAATGCGGTTTTCGCTGATTTGTAATCAGCAGGTCGGGGGTTCGAATCCGTCCGCCAGCTCCAATAAATACAAGGGCTTAGCTGAAATTCTGGGCCTTTTTCGTTTCTGAGCCCGGAAGAAGTGGCCAGATAGTGGCCACGCTGCCGAGGTCGAGGGCTCCCGTCTGCGCGGGCTAGTGGCGCGGCGGTTCTCAAGCTAGATGCCAACACCTGGCTCCGCATCCGCGACTCAAAGTCTTGACTCCAACAACGCGAACAAGGCGCTAGCGACATGGTTTCCAGGATTATGAAGCTCCCGTCCTCGAACGACTACGTTCATGCCTTCAGGGCAATCGAGGACAAGGTCACTCCTAACCCGGCAAAGCCGGAACCAAAGAGGGGCGTATCGTCTATCGTTTGAGTAAGCCCGCACACGGGAGTCAGACGATGAACCCCTTTGTTGAACAGCATCACGATGAGAT
>NZ_JAAIJQ010000076.1 GCF_010820565.1 Thiorhodococcus minor
CGCAGTGCGGGAAATCTGCATGCTGCGTTTGACGAGGGGGGCCAGGGGCGACCCTGGCCTCTACTCTACCGGTTCCAATTGCCGAATCTAGGTTGAAAGCTGTCGGCCGCCAGCACGCTGGAATCGGTCGGCGGACGCCTGCTTGGTCCTTGATGGAGCAGGCCCAAGGGGTGAAGGCATGGAAGCGGCCAAGACCTCGATGGGTCGACATGGCTGGCACTCCTTGGCATGTCTCCGCCGCCTGGGAGTCACGCCTCCTGTTGTCCGCTCTGGCGCTTGTCCTCGAGCGCCTGGACAGCCGTGCGCCTGGGAGCGGAGGCAATCTCTTCTTCGTCTGCCGATAACAGCTCTGCCAATGCGTCCTCGTAGAGCTGGATACGCATGGTGGTGGAGGTGATCCGGCCCTCGCAATCTGCAAGGTCGCTGTCGTTGATGTCCTTGCGCAGCGCGAGTGCGCTCAGCTCCTCGCGCAGCTTCGATCGCTGATCCTCCTCCGCGCGCTCGGTCTTCTCGATGGTCTTGAGATCCTTGGCGATGTCTCGCGCCGTGCGGTTCTCGGCGACCTTCTCCGCGCGACTCCAGAAAACGCGCTTGCGCTGGTCCGTCTTGGCGCCGGACTCGGCCTCGTGATCCGTGAGCAGCTGGCTGAGCCGTTCCGCCTCGGCGCGCTGCAAGGCGAGATTGGCTTCCAGGGATGCGATGCGCGCGTCTAGCCCTTCCATGGCCTCCTGCAGCTTGCGGCCGTTCTCACGCAGGGCTTGACGCTCTGTGCGCTGCTTGGCGTCCAGGCCGCGTAGTCGCGAGATCTCCTCACGCGCGCCGGCGAGGCGCACCTTGCGGGTCTCGCGGCGGCGCTTGAGCTCGAGCTCGGCGAGCTTTTGCTGGTGCGCGAGCTGCTTGACCGCCTCGGCTTGCCGCACCCTGGCGAGGCTCTGGGCCTGGGTACGGCGGATTTTCTCCTCGCGCAGGCGCAGCGTCTCTTCGGCGCGCCTTTGCTCGGTCTCGAAGCCCGTCCTGAGCTGGCGCAGCTCTTCCTCCTCGCGGTCGCGGCGCTGCTGCCAATCCGCCCGCGCGCGCTGCAGCTCCACGGCCAGCTCGACGCGACGCTGGTCCTTGAGCGCCTTGGTCTCGTTCGCGAGCTGTGCCTGCAGTTGAGCGGTTCGGAGATTGAGCTCGCGGTCATAGGCGGCCAGCTCATGCTCGCGGCGTTGGCGGGCGAAGCGCATCTCATGCTCGAGATGGGCGCGTCTGTGGGCCAGTCGGTCATGCTCCAGGGATTGCTCGGCGAGGAGCTGCGTGAGGGGCTCGCGGACCTCGACGAGCGTCTTGCGGTCGGCGAAGAAGGCTGCGGGATCCCTTTCGTAGGCCTGCCAGAGTCGCGCGAACTCCACCGGGTTGCAGCGTTGACTGGGATCTTCCGGCAGCTCGAAGCCTGGGATGTCGCTGAGGCCGCCTTCCAGATACTTGCGATACTGCATCTGGGTCGTCTCGCTGAAGTAGGCGCGTACCGCGGGCGGCTCGAACAGCTTCAGGGCGATCAGCGAGAAGAAGAGCACGGCGAGCGCGGCTTGGGCGAAGCCCTCGACGGTCTCGAAGTGGGGCACGCCGGCCTCTTCCGGGCTCTCCCTCAGGGCATGCAGCGCCTTGGAGCGGGCCGCGAAGCTCAGTTTCGGGGGGCTGGGCGCGACCTGTGTGGCGGCGATGTCCTCGGCGATCTCGTCCAGCCGCGCCTGGTGGGCCGCTCCGAGGTCCTGCAGCGTCTTGGCCTGGGCGCGCAGCGACTGCTCCAAGGCCTTGATTCGGTCGCTGATCTCTGCGACCCGCTCCGACAAGGCGGCCTCCTTCTCGGCCAGCTCGGCGGCGATGCGGTCCACATTGGCCTCCCACTTGCGCGCCTCCGGGCCGCGGCCCTCGGGGCGCCCATGGCGCCCGAAGATCTCATCGCCGACGCGTCGCTGGGCTTCCTCCAGGTCTTTGCGGAGGATCTCGATCTCTGGCGCAACCTCGGCCTCGATCTCGGCGCGCCTGCGTCGCTCCAGCTCGATCGAGGCGTTGAGCCGCGCAATGGCTTGCTCCACCGGCGCGACACGCTGGAGGTAGGCCTGGCGCAGCTGCGCGGTCCGCTCGTCGATCAGGCCCTGAAGGTGGTCTTCGCGCTGGGTGTAATAGCGCTCGACCTGGCGCTGGTGGTAGGCGGCGATGTCATCGGCGCGGATGAGCTTGGCGATGAAGGGGGCGGTGACATAGAGCGAAATGGCGACGATGAGGAGTCGTACCAGGATGCCAGTGGCCCAGCGCAGCAGGGCGCCAAGGCCCTGATCCTGTTTCGATGCGCTCCAGCGGCGGGCGCGCAGTTGAGGGCGCTCGGAGATGATCAGGGAGGCGTCGATGATCCAGATGATGCCGAACATCAGGCAGAACAGCAGGATTCCGGCGAAGGGGGCGAGCCAGGTCGCATCGCGTGGGACCATGGTTGCGCCAACCAAGCCCCAGACGATGCCTTCCACGCTGGCCATCAGGAAGATGACGACCCAGGCGAAGCCGAGCCAGGTCGCGACGGCCGGGGTCAGCAGGTGATTGCCGTAGGGGCGCAGACGAAGAGGATCCAACCGCACCTTGTTGAGCAAGGGAAAGCGCGATTTGGCATCCATCTTCGGGATTTCCTGAGGTGGTGTCGAGCGTCGGGGCACGGGCGGGAGGGGCGGCTCCTGCGGCCGTGGCGACGCGACTGGCCAAGGGTTCTGCGGTGACCGAGGTCCCCGCTGCGACTGCCGGCCTATTCTAAACGATCCTCTACGCGCAAGGGGGTTGGCTGATGCGCCTCGCCTTCGCTTGCGTCTCGGAGGCGCCCCGAGCATGATGTGCGGCTACGCGGACCGCGGGGCGTCCACGCCGCGCGGTCGAGCATCGGGTCGCCGTCCCGATCGCCCCTGTCTTGCTCACGAGGTAACGAGTCCCATGGATCGCTTGACGCGAAATTCCATCATCATTTCCGCCATCCTCCTGGTACTGCTGATCGTCTCGCTCGCCGCCAGCCAGAATGAGCTGCGCCCCCGCGTCTGGCAACTGAACGAGCTGCTCGAAGACGACCCGGTGCTGGCAAACTATCCTTATGATTTTCGCGTGCTGCTGTTTCTCAATGGGATCGTCACCTTGACGAGCCCGCATGCCTCGGAGGCGCCGCTGGAGCCCTTCCTGGCCAAGGTCGACCCAAGGGTTGCGGACAAGCCCGCGGGATCGCCCGAGATGCGGGCCGCGGGGCAGCGTTTCAGGGAGGTCGAGATGCGCGCGATCCAGGTCATGGTGTCTCAGCCCGATGTCGAGTCGGTCGTCTGGGCCCTCGACAAGGCGTGGTATCACAAGAACAAGGTGCCCTTGGGCGACTGAGTCCGTTTCGGGCCGCCCTGTCGTTGCGGCCAGGGATGCGCCGGTCGCGGGGCGCCGATCCTGTCGCCCCATCGCTGACGTTGGTCAATGCTCGGGCCGTGGTTGCGGGCGGTCAGGGTGCAGCCGCCTACTGGGCGGGGAGGTTGCGGCAATGGGTCACTTCTATTTCCTGCTGACGCTGGGCGCTGTCGTCCTCGTCGCTTTCCTGCTGAGCGTGCGTCGTGGCGTCAAGCGTCGGCTGCAGCTCCCCTATGTGCTGGACCCTGGCCTGCTCCGGCCATCGCAGCGCGCTTTCAAGGCGGTGCTGGAGCGCGCCTTGGGCAAGCAGCATGAGATCTACGTCAAGGTGCATGCGATCGACGTCATCGGGCTGCGGCCGCGTCTGTCCAGGCGTGAGCAGGAGCTTGCCCTGGCGCGGCTCGGCGACCGCCGTTTCGATTTTCTGATCTGCAGCCGGGAGACGACGGCCATCCTCTGTGCGGTCAACCTCGCGCCGCGCTCGCGGCTGCGCAAGCAGCCGCCGCGGGATGCCCTGGATCGGGTCTGCGCGGCGGCCGGCCTGCCGCTGGTGCGCTTTCGCGAGAGTGAGCACTATTCGGTCGTCGACATCGAGGAGCAAATCTTCTCGGCCATGCAAGCACAGGGCGCCGCAGCGCGGGGCGATGCGGTGTCCGTCGAGGAGACGGACGCCGCGCTGCAGGATCTGTCGCGGGCCGTCATCGACGAGCCGCGCGCGAGCGGTCGGCGGCCGCCGCGCCTTGCGTCCGCTGCCTCGGGTGCGCGCTCCGCTCTGGCGAGCAGGCCCGCTGAGGGCGCGCGAGGCGAGGCGGAGCCGCGTCGGCCGAAACGTCGGGCGCCGACCCTGGGCAGCCATGAGCCGCACGTCGTCGAGGAGGGGCCTAGCTTCCGAATCGACGGTGATCTGGACGACGACCGCGCGCTGGCCTCGCGCAGGATCTAGGGCCCGCGCCCCTTCAGGTTGCGGCCTCGCCCCGACGACATCGCATGGAAACCCAAACGGCTTAGGATGGCGGCCCTGTCATCTCGTCGCGCGCCCCGATCGGCTCGGAGTCTGGCAACCGACGACGCACCCATTCCGGAGACCGCGATGCTGCCGCAAGATCTGCATATTCACTCCACCTGGTCATCCGACGACAGCGCCATCGTCCCCGAGCAGACCATCGAGCTGATCGCTGCCGTGCGTCATGCCGAGGTCGTCGGGATCAGTGATCATTTCGAGCACCTGCACCAATGCTTCGATGACTATGCGGCGGCGGTGCGTGGTGCAGGTCTTCGCCTCGGTACCGAGGTCAATGGTCACGAGTGGGTGGATGCGGCGCTCGAGCACAGTTGCGACTACCGCATCTTCCACTGCTATGACCGTGATGCCGACTATGCCGCCCTGGAGCCCCTGCTGGCGAGTGGACGTCCGGTGATCGTCGCCCATCCGAACGCCTTGAATACAGACCTCTCGCGGGTGCCGCCCGAATGCCATGTCGAGATCAACAACCGCTACGTTTGGCGTTGCGATTGGCGGCGTTTCTACGGCCCCCATCGCGATCGCTTTCGCTTCGTGATCAGCTCGGATGCGCATCAGCCCAACTGGCTGGGGCAGGGCGTCGCGCGCTATGTGGCGGACGTCCTGGGTATTCGGGAGCATCTGCTGTTCGGCCAGGCGCGGGAAAATCCCTCGCCGCGTGCGCAACGGGAAAAGGTGCCGTCCATTGATCGCGGGTGATGCAGCGCATGAATCTTGAAGGCATGCCCGCAGCCGACGTCGACCATCCCAATGCGGCGATCCGCATCTCATCCTGGGCCGAGCTGCTGGATGCCCTCTTCGCGGACAGCTGGGTCCCGGAGATCGGCCGCTACCGCTCGCGCTATGCCTTCCGTGGCCTCTCCGATGCCGGCTATCCGCTCGAGACCACCTTGATTCGGCTTGGCGGAGACTATGCCCCGCTCGAGCGGCACCTGCTGCGAAACTTCCGCAAGTACGCTCATCGCCGGGTCGTGGAGCGCGATTCCGTCTGGCATTGGCTCTCGGTCGCCCAGCACTACGGGCTGCCGACGCGGCTGCTCGACTGGACCTACTCGCCCTTCGCCGCGCTGCACTTCGCGACGGCCCACATCGACAAGTTCGATCGGGATGCCGCCATCTGGGGCGTGAACTACATCGAGGCCCACCGCCTGGTGCCTGACATCCTGCGCTCGCGCCTTGAGCTGGAGGGGGCAAACGTCTTCACGGTCGAGATGCTCTCCGAGAGCATCAAGTCGCTCCCCGAGCTGGAGCAGCTCTGCGTGCAGCCCTTCACGCTCTTCTTCGAGCCACCGTCGATCGACGATCGCATCGTCAATCAGTTCGCCTTCTTCTCCATGAGCTCTGATCCGACCCTGTCGCTCGATCGCTGGCTTGCGGACTACCCGGAGATCTGGCGCCGGATCATCATCCCGGCCGAGCTGAAGTGGGAGATTCGCGACAAGCTCGACCAGTCGAATGTCACGGAGCGCGTCTTCTTCCCCGGGCTGGAGGGGCTGACGGCCTGGCTCAAGCGCCATTACAGCCCGCGCGACTGAGGGCGCCGCCGGTCTCCCAGCGGACGGACGGCGCGCCTCGGTCTAGTTGGATGGCTGTGTCGGGTCCAGCCAGACTTGGCCATCCGCGACCTTCACCGCGTAGGTACGGATGGGCGCGTCGGCGGGCTCGTCGAGCGGATCGCCCGTCACCAGGCTGAAGCGGCTGCCGTGCAGCGAGCACTTGATGCAGTCGCCATCCAGACAGCCGAAGGACAAGGGGTAGTCCTCATGGCTGCAGTTATCCTCGACGGCATAGAAGCTGTCGTTGACGCGGGCGATGATGAAGGGGCGCTCGCCCGCCATGACCTTGATGAACTTCCCGTCCGGGATCGCATCGGTCGTGGCGACGGCCACGAAGCTCGCATCGCTCATTGGCCCAACCTCTGTGCCGCGCGCCCCGAATCCAGCACCTCGCGTACCCGGTCGGCGGCGTCGGCCTGGGATTCGGCGCGCCCCAGGTGCCAGAGGATAAGGGCGCCGGTGAAGACCAGGCTGTCGTAGGTCGGACCCTTGAGGCCCTCCAAGGCTTGGGTGCCGGCCTGGGCGGCGGCGCGGGCCGTGGCGGCGACGTCGACCGCGACAGCGATCTCGTCGCCGGGGCGCTTCGTCTGGGGTAGGTCGTCCGGCAGCGCGACGGCGCGCACCGGCTGCTCGATCCCCAGCTCCCTGGGATCGATCTCGAACGGCACCTCCTCGCCGCCGTGCTGGTAGCTGAAGCAGGTCCCCTTCTGGCGCAGCGATGGGATGACACCGCCCTCGGTGCCGCGGATCAGCAGGGCGGAGTCGAAACCGGCATGCCGCGCGAGCAGGGCGTAGATGCGCGGGTAGGGCTTGTGGACATAGCCGGTCACCAGGTGGGTGTGCTTGCGCCCGTGAATGGGACGGGCCAAGACCTCGGCCGTGGTGATCGCCTGGCGCTTCACCATGGTGGTGCGCAGGTCGACGAGGTTGTGCAGCGGGGCGCAGAAGGCGCGCTGGTCGACATAGGCCCAGCCGATGGCCGGGTCGGAGAGCCGCCCTGCTGCCTCGATCGGGCTCAGGTCCACCGCCACCCCGGCGGCCTCGAGCACGTGGCGGTGGGTCACGCCGAACTTGGGTCCGACCGCGTGCGCGCCGTGGCTGATCGCCGGGACACCCAGCTCGGCGAGGACCGGCATGAGAAAGGGCGCGGCCGGCAGGCAGCGGTTGTAGCCGTCGTAGGGGTCGGCGATATCGACGACGTCATCGACCTCCGCGACCACGCTGCCCGTCGCCTCGCGGATGGCGTCCAGGATGCCTTTGACCTCGTCGTCGGTCTCGCGCTTCATCCGCAAGGCGATCAAAAAGATACCGGCCTGCACCGGATCCACCTTGTTGTCGAGGATGGCGCTCATGGCCGCGCGCGCTTCTTCCTGCGAGATGTCCTTCGACAGCTCAGGCCCAGTGGCCACACGCTGGATGATGGAGCGCATTTGGAGCTTGGCGTCGTCGGGCGCAGTGGTGCTGGTGCTCATGGTGTCCTCCGGGGACTTCGAGAATGTTTGGCTGTCTCCGGGGTGTCCCCTTGTGCGACACGCCAGCGGCAGTTTGCGGTTGGTGCCCATCTTTTGCCCCCGAATCCTAAGGGCACGGCTGGGGCTTCTCAATCTGCTTCTTCCAGGATGCCGAGCGCGGCCGTCGGTCAGTCGCGGTAGCGCCTGCTGAGGTCGGCATAGGCGTCGATGCGGCGGTCGCGCAGGAAGGGCCAGATGCGTCGTACCTGCTCGGTGCGGCTCAGATCCACCTCGGTGACGAGGAGCTTGGGTGCTTGGTCGTCGGCCTGGGCGAGGATCTCGCCCTGTGGGCCGCAGACGAAAGAGCTGCCCCAGAAACGGGCGCCCGGGGTGACTCCGCTGGGATCCGCCTCGTAGCCGACGCGATTGCAGGCGGCCACGGGTAGGCCATTGGCGACGGCGTGCGCGCGCTGGATGGTGATCCAAGCCTGGAGCTGGCGCTGCTGCTCGTCCGAGGTGTCGTTGGGGTCCCAGCCGATCGCGGTCGGATACAGCAGTATTTGCGCCCCGGCCAGGGCCATTGACCGGGCGGCCTCCGGAAACCATTGGTCCCAGCAGACGAGCACGCCCAGTCTTCCCGCCGCGGTGTCGACCGGATTGAAGCCCAGGTCTCCTGGGGTGAAATAGAATTTTTCGTAATAGCCGGGGTCGTCCGGGATGTGCATCTTGCGATAGATCCCCGCGAGCGAGCCATCCGTATCCAGGACCACGGCGGTGTTGTGATAGAGCCCGGGGGCGCGGCGCTCGAAGAGCGAGCCGACGATGACCAGCTCGAGCTCGCGCGCCAGGCTGCTGAGCCGCTCGGTCGTCGGTCCGGGAATCGGCTCCGCCATGTCGAAGAGCGCGGGGTCCTCGGTCTGGCAGAAGTAGGGGCCATTGTGCAGCTCCTGCAGCAGCACCAGGGCGCAGCCACGGATGGAGGCCGCGCGGATCGCCGCCTCGCAGTCGTCTAAGTTGGCGGCGGTGCTTCCTTGGTCGGACTGTTGGACGAGCGCGATGCTGAGGGGTGAGCGGGCCATGATGCGAGAGCCTCCGGGTTGCAACTGGTCCCATTATCGGCCGATTTCCGGCCGAGATGGGCTGTACGGCCATCCGTCTGGGCCAATCGGGCGAGATTGCGTCGCATTTGCTGCTAAGATAGTGGTAAGCGCACGCGCCCCATTGGACCGTGCGGTGTCCGATTCGATCGATCCCGAGGCCCAGCATGGCCAACTTTCAGACGCATCTCAACGGCGGCATCGTCGTTAGTGCCGCGACCACGCTCTCGCTGCACATGGCCGGCTTGATCCCGAGCGGCCACACAGTCCCCCTCTTTGTCATAGGGGTGATCGGCAGCCTCCTTCCCGATATCGATTCGGACACCTCCAAGCCGGTCAATGCCCTCTTCAGCGTGCTCGGTGCCGGGCTGGCCTTCGCCATGACGCTGCCCCTGACCGGGCATTTTCTGCCGATGGAGCTGGCGGGGATCTGGGTGGGCGTCTATCTCTGCGTGCGCTACGGCTTCTTCGAGATCTTCGCCCGCTTCACCGTGCATCGGGGGGTCTGGCATTCGTGGCTGGGCATCGCCGCCAGCGCCCTGACGGCCACGAATCTGGCCTATTGGATGTGGGAGCAATCGGCGGATCTGGCCTGGGTCGCTGGATTCGTCGTTGGCGTCGGCTATCTGACCCACCTGCTCCTCGACGAGCTGTTCAGCGTCGACCTCTTCGGCGCCAAGGTCAAACGCTCCTTCGGTACTGCGCTCAAGCCCTTCAGCGCCAGCTCGCCGATGAGCAGCCTCGCCATGCTCGCCGTCGTCGTCGGGCTGGTGTGGCTGGCGCCGTCGCCAGACCCGCTGCTGGCGCGGATCGACGCCGACCGGCTCCTGCGACTCGAGGCGATCGGCGGCCAGCTCGGCGACAGTCTGCAGCGCTCGCTCGCCCAGCTCGGCGACTGGTGGTCGCAGCTCGCGCGTCTCATCAGCCTGGGTTGACGGTCCCGGCCATCTTCAGACTGTACTCGCACGGCTGGGTGCGCTAGATTGGCAAGCCTTTGCCCGCGTGGAACGACGTTCGGGGCTAGGTTCTTGCGCGAGCGCGATGGGCGAAGGCCGCGCTCTGCTCGCCCCGGCACGAGGCCCGCTGATGGGCTCGGGCGCGCTGGCCGGATCCGGCAGGGTGCGCGCCTGCCGCTATGCGGACGACCGACTCCGGCACACCTTGGCGCCCCTTGAGCCGCCTCCGCTATCCAAATGACGTAGTTAGGGTTATGGACCTGAATTTTCTCGATTTTGAACAGCCGATCGCGGAGCTCGAGGCGAAGATCGAAGAGCTGCGACTGGTTGGGCACGACAATGAGCTCAATATCCAAGAAGAGATCGAGCGGCTGCAGAACAAGTGTGTCGCGCTCACCGAGTCGATCTTCTCCTCGCTGACGCCCTGGCAGATCTCGCAGCTCTCGCGTCATCCGCAACGCCCCTATCTGCTCGACTATGTGCGTCGCATCTTCGACGAGTTCCACGAGCTCCACGGTGACCGCGCCTTTGCGGACGACCGCGCCATCATCGGTGGTCTGGCCCGCATCGATGGGCGTCCGGTCATGGTCATCGGCCATCAGAAGGGCCGCGACACCAAAGAGAAGATCATGCGCAACTTCGGGATGCCGCGTCCCGAGGGCTACCGCAAGGCGCTGCGCTTGATGGAGATGGCCGAGCGTTTTCGCATGCCCATCCTGACCTTCATCGACACGCCGGGTGCCTATCCGGGGGTTGGCGCCGAGGAGCGCGGTCAGAGCGAGGCGATCGCGCGCAATCTGCGCGAGATGTCGCGTCTGCGTACCCCGATTCTATGCACCGTGGTGGGCGAGGGCGGCTCCGGCGGCGCCTTGGCCATCGGTGTCGGTGACTGGCTGGGGATGCTGGAGTTCAGCACCTATTCGGTGATCTCGCCGGAAGGCTGCGCGTCCATTCTCTGGAAGAGCGCGGACAAGGCCCAGCTTGCGGCCGAGGCCATGGCGATCACGTCCGAGAAGCTGATGGAGCAGGGCCTGGTCGATCAGGTGATCAAGGAGCCGCCCGGCGGTGCCCATCGCGATCCGGACGCGGCGGCGAAGAGCGTCAAGGAGGCACTCCTGGCGCGTCTCGAAGTCCTCGGATCCGCCAGCCCGGACGACCTGATCGCAGCGCGCTACAAACGGCTCATGTCCTACGGCCGCTTCAAGGAGTGATGGAGATCGATCGCCGCTGTTAGCGGGATGCCTGGTCTCGATACCACCGAGCTGGCTCGTCAGCTCGGGGCCTATCCGGGCGCCGCGCGCATCTGGGTCGCCTTCAGCGGAGGCATGGACTCCTCGGTGCTCTTGGCGGCGCTCCACGACGTCAAGGATGCATTGCCCGGAGTGCTGCGGGCGGTGCATGTCGATCACGGTCTCCATCCGGAGTCTCGCCGCTGGGCGGAGCACTGCGCCGCCTTCTGCGACGCGCGCTCCATTCCGCTCACCGTCGAGCGCATCCGCGTGGTGCCCGCCGCTGGCGATAGCCTCGAGGCCGTTGCGCGCGAGGCCAGGTACGGCGTTTTCAAAGGGCTGCTCGGTCGCCGCGAGCTGCTGCTCACTGCCCACCACCAAGACGATCAAGCCGAGACCTTGCTCCTGGCGCTGCTGCGCGGCAGTGGTGTGCGCGGTCTCGCCGCGATGCCGGTGTCGGCGCCTCTCGGGCGCGGTCGCCTGGTGCGGCCTCTGCTGGGCCGCCCCCGCACCGAGATCGCGCGCTTTGCGGCCGAGCGCGGCCTGGCCTGGATCGAAGACCCGAGCAATGCGCAGACGGACCTGGATCGCAATTTCTTAAGGCATCGCGTGCTTCCCATGCTGCAAGACCGCTGGCCGGCGGTCAGCGCCACCCTCTCGCGCAGCGCCCGGCATTGCGCCGAGGCCGCCGGGCTGGTCGCTGGTCTTGCCCATGACGTCCTGCCGCAAGTGCTCGGCGAGTGCAAGGCCAGCCTGTCGATCGGGATGCTCATTCAGCTGGATCGCCCCCTGCAGAAGGCGGTGCTGCGGGCCTGGCTGGAGCTCTATGGCTTCCCCTTGCCCGACGCCAGACACCTCGAGCGGATCCTAGCCGAGGTCCTCCCCGCGCGCCCGGATGCCAGCCCGCTCGTCGCCTGGAAGGGCTGTCAGATTCGCCGCTACCGCGACCATCTCCTCTGCATGGTGCCGCTGCCGGAGCCGCCCGCGGAAAGGCTCAGGATCCCATGGTCCATCGCGGCGACGCCGGCGATCCTCGAGCTTCCAGGCCAGCTCGGCAGTCTCGAATGGCGGCCCGACCACAGTCATCCAGCTACGGCTCGGCGACAGCCCGAGGCGCTGGAGGTCCGCTTCGCCCAGCCCGGTCAGCGTTGTCGCGCTCGGCCCGAGGGTCATACGCGTGCCTTGAAGGACCATTTTCAAGCGGCTGGCGTGCCGAATTGGCTGCGCCCCTATGCGCCCATGGTGTTTTGTGGCGATCGCCTGGTCGCCGTGGCTGGTGTTTGCGCCTGTGCGACCGAGTGGGTGGACGCGCTACCTGGCACATTGCTCTGGCAGGGGCGGGCACCGGAGCCTCTGGACGGCTTCTTTCAGCGCGAGATCCGGGTGAGCCTGCCCGGGAGCCGGTGAGCCGAAAATCGGTCGTTGGAACCGCAAAGGCGCGAAGGACGCGAAGGAAGACAAGGGCGTGTGCGATGCGCATCTGCTACCCCTGGGCGAGCAGGCTCGGCTTCGCAATGCATTGAAATCCCCTGCGCGCTTCTTGCCCTTGGCGGCTCAATCTCAAGATGGGGAGCAGCCAGCTTCCAGCTCTCCTCCTCAGAGCGAAAACAGAGCGAAGACACCTCCAAGACGAGGCTTCAAGCTGGCCGCAATTCCCGAAGCGGTCCCTTCAGCCTAGATCCGGCGGTTGACCCTAGCTTCGGCAATTGGAACCGCAAAGGCGCGAAGGACACGAAAAAAAACAGAGGCTTGCATCGCTGCGTCGCTTCACCCTCTGGGTGAGCATCGCTTTGCAGACAAGGTGTTGAAATCCGTTGCGCTCTTTGTGCCCTTTGCGGTTCAACAGCTCTTTTTAGGTTGGCCGCTTCGTGCTTCATGTAACGCCTTGATCACTTTCGAGATCGGGGTTTCCTGCTGGCTCACCCGCCGGGTGAAGCCCGCTACGGCCTCCAGTGCACGCCCCGCGCGGCGCCTGGCTGTGTTGCAACGGATTCTCTCTTGAGAAAGATGCCGTCGGATCTAGGCTCAATAGAGCGCGTTCATCATCTTGGCGCGATAGCGGGCGACCAGGTCGTCGTTGCTGTCGAGCATGTCGAAGACGGCGAGCATGCCTTTGCGGCCCGCGTCATCCTGGAAGGCGCGGTCTCGCTTCATCAGCTCAAAGAGGTGCTCGAGCGCGCTGGCATAGTCGCCCCGGAGCACAAGCGCGGCCGCAAGCTGATAGCGCGCCTCACTGTCCTTGGCATCTGCGTCGAGCCGTGCCTGGAGCTCGGATTCGAGGGCCGCGTCGGCCGCGGCGCTGGCGAAGCGCAGCTGTCCGCGCAGGGCGGCGACCTCGGGATCGTTCGCCAGGTCGATCGGCAGGGCGTCGAGGCCGGAAAGGGCCTTGGTGATGTCGCCTTGCGCGGCGGTCAGCCTCACCTCGGCCAGCGCGAGTCTACCGTTGCCCGGATCCTCGGCCTTGGCTTGCTCGAGCAGGTCGCGCGCGGCGGCCAGATCCCCGGAGGCCATGAGGGCTTGCGCCTGTGTCAGGAGTCCATCGGAGGCCCGCGGGATGTGGCGGTCGAGGAATTCACGCACCTGAGACTCCGGGAGCGCCCCCATGAACTGGTCGATCGCCTTCCCGTCCTTGAAGAGCTGAACCGTGGGCAGACTGCGGATGCCGAATTGCGCGGCGAGGGCCTGCTCTTCCTCTGTGTTGACCTTGGCGAGCAGGAGCTTACCGCCGTAATCCTCGGCGAGCTGGGCCAGCATGGGCATCAGCATGCGGCAGGGGGCGCACCAGTCGGCCCAGAAGTCGACGAGGACGGGGCGCGCGAAGGATCCGTCGATGACGACGGACTGAAAGTTTGCCGCGGTGACGGTGATGACGTTGGTTGATTGGCTCATGATCCTAGAAACTTTCGGTGCTCAGCAAAACTTCGAATGCGCGCAAAATAGCCCTGGTGTCGAGCCGATTCAACCCTAGGTCTTGCTCTGCGGGGATCGGCTTTGTGATGATTTTCCAGGTCTTACAGAGTCAACTGACGCTGGATCCGATCGATCGGGCAGGGCCGATCGCTCCTGTCGACCGACCATATCCTTGCAGGGAGTAGTGTCACCATGTCTCAACATCTGCATGTCGTTTGTCCAAGCTGCGATGCGGTGAATCGGCTGCCGAGCAGCCGCCTGTCGGCTGGGCCCAAGTGCGGCAAGTGCCATGCCCCGCTCTTCGGCGGCCAGCCCTTGGCGCTCGACGAGGCGCGCTTTGCGCGTCATCTTGCGCGCAGCGATCTGCCCTTGCTGGTCGACTTTTGGGCCTCCTGGTGCGGACCCTGTCGGATGATGGCGCCGGCCTTCGCCTCCGCGGCCGCGCAGCTCGAGCCGGCGGCGCGTCTCATCAAGGTCAATACGGAGGAGGCCCAGGCACTCGCCGGCCGGCTGGGTATCCGCAGCATTCCAACGCTGATGCTCTTTCGGGGCGGCCGCGAGACGGCTCGCCAGGCGGGAGCCATGGATGCCGCGAGCATCGTCGCCTGGGCCCGCCAGCATCTCTGAAACCGCTCGGCGGTCCTACATGGACAGCCCGCCGGCCCTTCTTTAGAATGCGGCGGGATCTGTGCCTCGCGCCTGATCCGTCCCTAAGATGCGTGCCGGAGTGGCTGTCTCGATCGCCCGCCCCGGAATTCGCACGTCCTCGCCCGGATTCGGAGATACCCTTGAGAAAAGCCGCAGTTCTGGTTCTGGAAGACGGCTCGGTCTTCCACGGAACGTCAATTGGCGCCGATGGCGCAACCGTCGGTGAAGTCGTCTTCAACACCGCCATGTCTGGTTATCAGGAGATCCTGACGGATCCTTCCTACCTCAGGCAGCTCGTTACCCTGACTTACCCGCACATCGGCAATGTGGGCGCCAATCCCGAGGACGAGGAATCGACCGCCATCCAAGCCGCCGGCTTGATCATCCGGGATCTGCCCATCCTGGCCAGCAACTTTCGCATGCAGGAGCCGCTCGATGCCTATCTGGAGCGGCAGGGCGTGGTCGCGATCGCGGATATCGACACCCGTCGCCTCACCAGGATCCTGCGCGAGAAGGGGGCGCAGAACGGCTGCATTCAGGCCGGCGATGCGATCGACGTCGACGAGGCGCTTGCGCAGGCGCGGGGCTTTCCTGGTCTCAAGGGCATGGATCTGGCTCAGCATGCCTCCACGAAAGAGGCCTATGCCTGGACGCAAGGCACCTGGTCTTTGGATGATGGACTGCCCGAGCCACTGATGCCAGTCGGCGACAAGCTGCGCTACCACGTGGTCGCCTACGACTACGGCGTGAAGCGCAACATCTTGAGGATGCTCGTCGACCGGGGCTGCCATGTGACCGTGGTGCCGGCCCATATGCCCGCGGCGACCGTGCTGGGCTTGGAGCCGGACGGCATCTTCCTCTCCAACGGTCCCGGCGATCCGGAGCCCTGCGACTATGCGATCACCGCGATTCGCGAGCTGCTGGAGAGGGACGTCCCGATGTTCGGCATCTGCCTAGGGCATCAGCTCTTGGGACTCGCCAGCGGGGCGACGACGCTCAAGATGAAATTCGGCCACCATGGCGCCAACCACCCGGTGCAGGATCTCAAGACCGGCGTCGTCATGATCAGCAGCCAGAACCACGGTTTCGCGGTCGATGAGCAGAGTCTTCCGGACAACGTCGAGGCCACGCACCGCTCGCTGTTCGACGGCTCGCTGCAAGGCATCCACCACCGCGAGCGCCCGGCCTTCAGCTTCCAGGGGCATCCCGAGGCCAGCCCCGGTCCGCATGACGTCGCGCCTGTCTTCGATCACTTCATCGAGCTGATGCGCGAGCGCAAGGGCGATGCCGCCTGAGCCCGCTGCGTCAGCAGCGACCGAAAGAGACGGCTCGACCGAACGCGTCGCTTTGACCGAGCCAGCCGCTTCGCTCGAGCGGCTCGGCTCGACTGGACCGGAAACGCCTGGTGCGAGCACCGCACCGCCATGGCTGGACGCGAGCCCGAGGATGGCAGCCGATGCGACGAGCTCGGCCGGATGTCATCCGCGCTGCTGCAATCTGAGCGGCACCTCCCTGAACACCAACGTGATACTCAATGCCCAAGCGTACTGACATCCAAAGCATTCTCATCATTGGCTCCGGACCTATCGTTATCGGTCAGGCGTGCGAGTTCGACTATTCAGGGGCCCAGGCCTGCAAGGCGCTGCGCGAGGAGGGCTACCGGGTCATTCTGGTGAACTCCAACCCGGCGACCATCATGACCGATCCGGAGATGGCCGATGCGACCTACATCGAGCCCGTCACCTGGCGCGCGGTCGCGGCCATCATCGAGAAGGAGCGTCCGCAGGCCCTGCTGCCGACCATGGGTGGCCAGACCGCGCTCAACTGCGCGCTGGACCTGGTTCGCGAGGGGGTGCTCGAGGAATTCGGCGTCGAGCTGATCGGGGCCTCGCGCGAGGCCATCGACAAGGCCGAGGACCGCGATCTGTTCCGCCAGGCGATGCGCAAGATCGGGCTCGACATGCCGCGCTCGGCCATCGCCCACAGCCTCGAGGAGGCGATCCAGGTCCAGGCCTCCATTGGCTTCCCGGCGATCATCCGTCCCTCCTTCACCATGGGCGGCAGCGGCGGCGGCATCGCCTACAACCAAGAGGAGTTCGAGGAGATCTGCCGTCGCGGGCTGGATCTGTCCCCAACGAATGAGCTGCTCATCGAGGAGTCCGTCCTCGGCTGGAAGGAGTATGAGATGGAGGTGGTCCGCGACCATGCGGACAACTGCATCATCATCTGCTCGATCGAGAACTTCGATCCCATGGGCGTGCATACGGGCGATTCCATCACGGTTGCGCCCGCTCAGACGCTGACGGATAAGGAATATCAGATCATGCGGAACGCCGCCCTGGCGGTGCTGCGCGAGATCGGCGTCGACACCGGCGGGTCGAACGTCCAGTTCGCCATCGATCCCGAGAACGGGCGGATGATCATCATCGAGATGAATCCGCGCGTCTCACGCTCCTCGGCCCTGGCCTCCAAGGCCACCGGCTTCCCCATCGCCAAGGTCGCGGCAAAGCTGGCCGTCGGCTATACGCTCGACGAGCTGCGCAACGAGATCACGGGCGGCGCCACGCCGGCCTCGTTCGAGCCGACCATCGACTATGTGGTCACCAAGATCCCGCGCTTCGCCTTCGAGAAGTTCCCTCAGGCCGACGCCCGGCTGACCACGCAGATGAAGTCGGTCGGTGAGGTCATGGCCATCGGGCGCACCTTTCAGGAGTCGCTGCAGAAGGCCCTGCGTGGTCTGGAGATCGACCGCTACGGTCTGGATGAGGTGGTGGATCTCAGCGACCCCGAGGCCGCCGAGAAGATCCAGCTCGAGGTCCGCCAGACGGGCGCGGAGCGGATCTTCTACGTCGCGGATGCCTTCCGCGTCGGCATGAGCCTGGAGGAGATCCATCAGCTGAGCCGCATCGACCCCTGGTTCTTGGCGCAGATCGAGGATCTGGTACGCTGCGAGACGCAGACGCTGGAAGGCGGGCGTGAAGCCCTGACCAAGGACGCGCTCATCCAGCTCAAGCGCAAGGGCTTCTCGGATCGGCGCATCGGCCGCCTGGTCGGCATGAAGGAGTCCGAGCTGCGCGCCTTGCGCCATGAGCTGGGCCTGCACCCGGTCTTCAAGCGCGTCGACACCTGTGCCGCCGAGTTTGCCTCCAGCACGGCCTACATGTACTCCACCTATGAGGAGGAGTGCGAGGCCGAGCCGTCGGATCGCAAGAAGATCATGGTTCTCGGTGGCGGGCCGAATCGGATCGGGCAGGGGATCGAGTTCGACTATTGCTGTGTCCACGCCGCCTTTGCGATGCGCGCTGACGGCTTCGAGACCATCATGGTCAACTGCAACCCAGAGACCGTCTCGACCGACTACGACACCTCGGACCGGCTCTATTTCGAGCCGCTGACGCTGGAAGACGTCCTCGAGATCGTCGAGAAGGAAAAGCCCTTCGGCGTCATCGTGCAGTATGGCGGGCAGACGCCGCTCAAGCTGGCGCGCGACCTCGATGCGGCTGGCGTGCCCATCATCGGCACCACCCCCGACAGCATCGACCTTGCCGAGGACCGCGAGCGCTTCCAGCAGCTGGTGAATCGGCTCGGACTGCGCCAGCCCCCGAATGCGACGGCGCGCAGCGAGGAAGATGCCGTCGCACAGGCCGCGAGCATCGGCTACCCGCTGGTGGTGCGTCCCTCCTATGTCCTTGGCGGTCGGGCGATGGAGATCGTCTACAACGAGGCCGAGCTGCAGCGTTACATGCGCGAGGCGGTTCGCGTCTCGAATGAGTCCCCGGTGCTCCTGGACCGCTTCCTCGACGATGCCATCGAGGTCGATGTGGACGCCGTGTGCGACGGCAGCGACGTCTTCATCGGCGGCATCATGGAGCACATCGAGCAGGCCGGAGTCCACTCCGGCGACTCGGCCTGCTCGCTGCCGCCCTACACGCTGCCCGCGCTGATCCAGGACCGCATGCGCGAGCAGATGGCCAAGATGGCGCTCGCGCTCAATGTGGTCGGCCTCATGAACGCCCAGTTCGCCATCAAGGACGACGAGATCTTCATTCTCGAGGTGAATCCGCGCGCCTCGCGCACCGTGCCCTTCGTCTCCAAGTCCATCGGGGCGCCTCTGGCGAAGATCGCCGCGCGCTGCATGGCCGGCAAGTCATTGGTGTCGCAGGGGTATGGCCGCGAGCTCAAGCCTAAGCATTACTTCGTGAAGGAGGCGGTCTTTCCCTTCATCAAGTTCCCTGGCGTGGATACCCTGCTGGGACCTGAGATGAAATCGACCGGCGAGGTCATGGGGGTCGGTGAGACCTTTGGCGAGGCCTACGCGAAGGCGCAGGAGGGCGCCGGCAGCATGCTGCCGCACAAGGGCGGCAAGGCCATGCTGAGCGTCAGGCCCAGCGATAAGGCACGCCTCATTCGCGTCGCCCGGGATCTGGCCGAGTTCGGCTTCAAGCTCTACGCCACCCATGGCACCGCGGCTGCGGTGCGCGAGGCGGGTCTCGAATGCGTCGGCGTGAACAAGGTGGCCGAGGGGCGGCCGCACATCGTCGATATGATCAAGAACAACGAGATCGGCTTCATCGTCAACACCACGGAAGGGGCCAAGGCAATTGCGGATTCCGCCGCCATCCGTCGTGCTGCCTTACAGCATAAGGTGACCTACACCACAACGATCTCGGGTGCCGAGGCGACCTGTCTGGCGCTGAAACAACTGGACATCGTCAGCGTGAATCGGTTACAAGATCTGAATTGAAGTAAGGTAAACGGGCGCATTATTGCGCCCGCATTCGTTTCTGCCGGGCCCGCAACGGGCCCGCATGGCCGGCTGGCAGATCCTTGCCAGCGGCTTCGGCAACTGAGGAAATCACCCATGAGCAAGGTACCTCTGACAGCCAGGGGCGCTGAGAAATTGCGTGAAGAGCTCGACAAGCTCAAGAAGGTCGAGCGGCCGCGCGTCATCGAGGCGATCGCCGAGGCGCGCGCTCACGGCGACCTCAAGGAGAACGCGGAATATCATGCGGCGCGCGAGCAGCAAGGCTTCATCGAAGGCCGCATCAAGGACATCGAGGGCAAGCTCTCGAATGCCCAGATCATTGATGTGACCAAGCTCGACGCGAACGGCCGCGTCGTCTTCGGCGCGACGGTGCGCGTGCTCGAGCTCGAGAAGGACGAGGAGCTGTGCTATCAGATCGTCGGCGAGGACGAGGCCGATCTCAAGCAGGGCATGATCTCGGTCGGCTCGCCCATCGCCCGCTCGCTCATCGGCAAGGCCGAGGGCGACGTCGCGGCCGTTCAGGCGCCAGGTGGCCTGCGCGAGCTCGAGATCCTGGAAGTCCAGTACGTCTGAGGCGATTTTCGCTGATCTTCGTGCCAATCGCCCGCAAGCGGGCTCCTGCGCGTCCTTCTTCGTAGGAGCCCGCTTGCGGGCGATGCCTCGGCCGAATCAAGTCGGATCGGCTCGGCCGCCCGACCGGTGGGAGCGGCGCCCCGCCGCGATCGGGGCTCCTTGCCCCAGATAGCGCCGCCGAGCCTCTAGCCAGCGCCGCCGCGCGAGATGCGGATCAACAGCCTGTCCAGCGCCCGCGTCGACAGCAGCCGCTTGACGTAGCCGATGAAATACGTGGGAAAGGTCACATAATAGCGCGGGCGAGGATTCGGTCTCTCCAAGGCGTGCACGAGCTTCTTGAAGACGGCATCCGGGGGCAATGTGAAGGGCTGCGCCGCGCCTTGCTTGGTCAGCCTGGCTTCGGCGAGATGGTAGGCTTCGCGGTGAGGACTGCCCTCGGCGTCGACGTTCGCGCGGAAGGCGTCATGCGCGTTCTTGCGGAAGGCGCTGGTGATCGGCCCAGGCTCGATCAGCGAGACGTGGATTCCCGTCCCGCGCAGCTCGAGCCTAAGGGTGTCCGTCAGGCCCTCTAGGGCATACTTGCTCGCGACATAGGCCCCGCGAAAGGGGAGCGGCATGAACCCGAGGATGGAGCTATTTTGCACGATGCGTCCGTGCCCCTGACGGCGCATCACCGGGACGATCAGGCATGTCAGCTCATGCCAGCCGAGCAGATTGGTCTCGAGCTGCGCGCGCAGCGTCGCTCGGCTAAGATCCTCGACCGCCCCGGGCTGCCCATAGGCGCCATTGTTGAAGAGTGCATCCAGCCGTCCGCCGGTCAGCCGCAGCGTCTGCTCGACGGCGGCATGAATGCTCCCGGAGTCGGCCAGGTCCAGTTGAACGGCCTCGAGCCCTTCCTGGGCGATGCGATCCACATCTTCTTGCTTGCGGGCCGATGCGATGACGTGCCACCCGCGCTCGGCGAGGGCCCGAGCACAGTGGTAGCCAATGCCGCTCGAGCATCCGGTAATGAGAATACTCGGCGCAGTCTGCGCGCTCATGGGGTCGGGTGATGGGCCGTCGTTGTCATGGCCCTCATTAACGCGAATCTTGCGGGCTGCTGCAACCCGACATGTCTTTCGATGGGGCTCCTATGCCTTGGAGCCCATTGCTCAACTGATGTGATTCCGAGGAATCTAAGATGCCAATCTACGAATATCGCTGTGAAGAATGCGGCCACGAGCTGGAAAAGATGCAGAAGATCAGCGACGCGCCGCTGACCGACTGCCCGGCCTGCGGCAAGCCCTCGCTGAAGAAGCTGATCTCTGCCGCCGGGTTCCGCCTCAAAGGCGGCGGCTGGTACGAGACCGACTTCAAGCAGGGCAATAAGAAGAACCTGCACGACAGCGGCGATAAGGCTTCGAGTAAGCCGGGAGGCTCCGCGGCAAAGGAAACCAAGACGGGCGGCGACAAGCCGGCGTCGTCCAAGTCGGCAGAAAAGGCTGCCGCCTGACCGCGCAGCGACGTCTGGCCGCCGAGCAGACTGTCGAGCCTGTTCGGTGTCCCGGAACAGACGCTAGCTTCGTGCCGCGGAGCGGCCGTTCCTACCCGTACTCCGGGGGCGGCGCCTCTCGGGCTCCTGCGCACAAACGCGACCTCCCTCCTGGTCGGGCAGAACAACTTCCAGGTGTATTGGCTTACTCTCTGGGAGGCCGATGGCTGGGCCTTGATCGTCAGTTGGACCTGTAGGGTGGACGAGCGAGAGAGACTGTGAAGAAATTCTGCGTAGGTTGGGCTGAGGTACGAAGCCCAACATGGCGGCTAGCCTAACGCTTTGATTGTTGGGCCTCCTGCGTCGGCCCAACCTACACCAATCTGCGATCTTCGCGGTGCGCTTGGATGACTCTCACAGTCTCGCGAGCGAAGTCCGCCGAATCCCGCGCCGGCGTTGGTGGACTGCGCTGCGCCTGTCCACCCGGGGCGCCGGGACAATCCATGATCGACGCCGGTGAGATCGACGTCAGCGCGGCGGCGAGCCGGGATAGCTGTCCCTTGAGGGCGATTCTCGGTCCGTGGCTCCGTGCTCTGGCTGTCGGTTGGCAGGTGATCAAGCCCCTTTCAGGAGCGGTGATGTTCAGGCGCCCGAATGCGCAAGGCGCCGCATCGCCGCAGCGTTTCATCAAGGACGAGTCAGGCCGGGTCGATTGGCAAGGGGGTAGGGTAGGGATCTGGAGTTTGGACAACCTAGGCGAATTCCCAGAATCCTCCTCCTGCCAGTCGCTTGCGGACGATCCGGACGCGTAGGCGGGAAAAATGACCGCCGGAGAGCATCCTGCCCTCATCCCGTCACGCATTTCCTGAGTGTGAAAGGCTGGTAGAGAGATTTCGAGAAACCGCCCTAAGCCCCACTCAGCCCTGTTGCCCAATAGGCGCAAGTGTCCATCTCCGGTAGCATTGAGGCATTTGGCGCAGGATCGTGCGGGCTGCTCTGCTGGGTCGGTTGTTGCGCCAAGTCTTCTGAATCGAGATTCTCTGACTCCATGCTAGGTGTTTTCAGTCGCCGGCGCGGGGCATCTCCGCCCCCATCCTCTCCTCCTGAGGCCCCCGCGGGACAGCGGGTTTACGCCATAGGCGATATCCATGGACGGCTCGACTTGCTGCGCGTCCTGCTGGAGAGGATCCAGCAAGATGCCGAATGTCACCCGGACGCCGAGCGAACGCTCGTCTACCTGGGCGACTACATCGATCGCGGGCCGGACAGCCGCCAGGTCGTCGAGCACTTGGTGACGGCGCAGCCGTCAGGGATGCGCTCTGTTTTTCTGATGGGCAACCATGAGGAGTCGCTGCTCGGCTTCATCGAAGATCCGGAGGCCTATGCGGGCTGGCTGTCCTACGGAGGGCTGGCGACGCTGGTGTCCTACGGGATCGATCCAGGGCCGCACATGGCCGCGCTGCCACTGCCGGATCTTGCAGAAGAGCTCCTAGCCCGCATCCCTGAGCAGCACCTTAATTTCTTGAGACGGCTCCAGGAGGCCTATGTGCTGGGCGACTACCTCTTTGTCCACGCAGGAATCAGGCCGGGTGTTCCGGTCGAGCTGCAATCGCGCCAAGACCTGCTGTGGATCCGAGGCGACTTCCTGCGCAGCACGGCACCACATCCCAAGGTCATCGTGCATGGCCACAACATTAGCGAAGAGCCCGAGATTAAGGCCAACCGCATCGGTATCGACACGGGTGCCTATGCCAGCGGCTGTCTGACCTGCGTGGTTCTGCAGGGCCGCTCGCGGTCCTTCATCGACACGCGCTGAAGCCGTGCGCGCCGCCTTGGCGGGGCGTGGTTCTGGCCGGCGCGGCGAGCTGAGCCGGCTCGCATCAGCGTCGCCCGTTGATAGCCGCATCGACCATCTCGTCGGCTCCAATGGACAAGGGCACTTCGGAATTCCAGAATACGTCCGCCAAAGTCCCAACCTCCTCGGGGATCGCCGAGTAGCACCGAATCGAACGCTAAGGAATGCTTGAGGCAGCCGTCTTGACCCCTGCACATGTATCCTCGAGGCCGATGCGCGGCTTCCCTTTCTGGATTCTCGTCTTCGTCTTGGTCTTCAGCCCACTGCCCTTCGCGAGTGTCGGGGCCATCTGGCCGCAGCTCTATGGCGTCCTGCTCGGTTTTGGCCTTGTCGCGCACGTGGCTCAGCGCTGGCGCGCCAATCGTGGGATTCCCCCGCTACCCAAGCTCCCGTTGGCCGCTGGGCTGCTCGTCTTCGTCGTCGTGCTCTGGGGCTACGCGCAATCGGTGCCCGGCCTCTTGCCGAGCCTGCATCACCCGTTTTGGTCGCAAGCGGCCGCGCTCTTGGAGCTTCCGGATATGCAGGGGTATCTGTCCCTGGATCCGCAGCAGTCCTTTCAGGTGGCCACCCGCTATCTGGTCTATCTGAGCTTCGCGCTGCTGGTCCTGTGGTACGCGCGTTGCCAGCGCAACGCAGAGCTGCTGCTCAAGATCTTCGTGGCCGCGCAAGGCGCCTATGCGGTCTATGGCTTGGCGATCTACTTCTCTAGTCTCGAGACGATCCTCTGGTTCGACAAGACCGCTTATCGTGGCGTGCTGACCAGCACCTTCGTCAACCGCAACAGCTATGCGACCTATGCGGGCCTCGGCGTTCTGACGGCCCTCGCCCTGACGCTGCGCTTCTTGCGGCGCACGCTGAGCCGAGACACCAGTCATCGCACCAAGCTGCGCGAGCTGATCGAAGTCCTCACGACGACGGGGTGGCTGCTGCCCGTCATTCTCGTTGCCTGCTTCGTCGCCATCTTGCTGACCGAGTCGCGGATGGGCTTGATCGCGTGCATGATCGCCAGCGCCGTGCTAGTCGGTGGGTGGGTCAGTCGGCTGCCCGCCGGTCAGGCGCGCACCTTCGGATCGTTACTCTTGGTCGTTCTCTTGAGTTTCCTGGCGTTCAACCTGCTTCTGAGTGGCGGCATGACCGCCGACCGGCTTGCCCGTTTCTTCGAGCAGGGAGATGGTCGTTTCGACGTCTATCCGCTGGTCTGGCAAGCGATCTCGGAACGGCCTTGGACAGGTTATGGCTTGGGTGCCTTCGAGAGCGCATTCCGTGCCTTTCGTGACGCATCCGTGGGGGCCTTCTTCACGCGTGCCCACAGCGACTATCTCGAGCTCATCATGGACGTCGGCTGGCCGGCGGCGCTCGCCATGTTCTCTGCCTTCATCCTGCTCTTGGCTGCTGCCTGGCGCGCGAGTCGCATGCGCGGCGAGCTCGAGCTCGCCTTGCTCTCCGTCGCGGCGACCGTTCAGATCGGCGTGCACTCGGTGGTCGATTTCAGTATGCAAATGCCCGCCGTCGTGCTCGCTTACCTAGCTGTCGCACTCGCTGGTTTGGGCTACCCGAAGGGGGCTAGCGCATCAAGGTCCGCGCCAGCGATGTCTCTCGCTTCGAACGGGGGATTGCTCAAGCAACTGGCCGACTCCCCAGGCAGAACAATGCAACTGCAGCGCAGCTAGCCCGCAAGGAGCATCAATGGCGGACAAGGCATCGATCAGAGCCCAGCGCGTCTTCGTTTCGGGGCATCGCGGGATGGTTGGCACAGCCCTCCTGCGCCGACTAACCGCACTGGGCTACGAGCATCTCATCACTGCGAGTCATCGCAAGCTCGATCTGCTCGACCAGTGTGCCGTGAGCGCCTTCTTCGCCGCGACCCGGATCGACCAGGTCTACCTGGCGGCCGCCAAGGTCGGCGGCATTCACGCCAATGACACCTATCCGGCGGACTTCATCTACGACAACCTGATGATCGAGGCCAACGTCATCCAGGCCGCTCATCGCGCCGGCACGCAGAAGCTCCTGTTCCTCGGCTCCTCGTGTATCTATCCCAAGCATGCCCCGCAGCCCATGGAGGAATCCGCGCTCCTGAGCGGTCCGCTCGAGCCCACCAATGAGCCCTACGCGGTGGCCAAGATTGCCGGGATCAAGCTCTGCGAGAGCTTCAATCGCCAATATGGCCGCGATTACCGCAGCGTCATGCCGACCAATCTCTATGGCCCCCATGACAACTTTCATGCTGAGAACAGCCACGTGATTCCAGCGCTTTTGCGCCGCTTCCACGAAGCCAAGCAGAATGCGGAGACGGAGGTCATCGTCTGGGGCACCGGCACCCCGAGACGCGAGTTTCTCCACGTCGACGATATGGCCGCCGCCTGTGTCCACGTCATGGAGCTGAGCCCTGAGGTCTATCGGGCGCATACGCAGCCGATGCTTTCGCACATCAACGTCGGCGCCGGCGTCGATTGCACCATCCGGGAGCTTGCCGAGACCATCGCTCGGGTGACCGGGTTCCAAGGCAGGGTCACGTTCAACGCCAGCATGCCTGACGGCACCCCGAGAAAGCTGCTCGATGTCTCACGCCTCAAGGCGCTCGGGTGGGAAGCGAGGATTGACCTGGAGGAGGGGCTCCGGCAGAGCTACGCGTGGTTTCTGGACCACCAGGAGCAGCTCAGGGCCTAGGCTGGGGATCGCAGCTCTGTCGCCCATCAACCCCGTGGGAGCGCCGCCCCGGCGCGGCGGCCGCCTGGGTGCGGCATCGAGGGAAAACCGACCGCTTCCGCGGGAATGAAAGTTCACCCGGGCGCCCCCAGGGGAGAGCACATCGATGACGTCCACTCGATATCATGGACGGCGCCGCTGAGACGTCTTCGCAAAGAAGGCACCTGGTGCCGAAGCATCGCCCGCGAGCGGGCTCCTACCAAGGCAACGCCCCGTAGGAGCCCGCTTGCGGGCGACCCGACCGTTTCGAGCCGGCATGCTCAGAACCGGTAAGCAACTGCTGGGAAGGATTTCAAGGAACGACGACATGGATCAGCCACGCGGTCTCCTTCAAGACATGATTATTCACCACGGTGCCATCGACGGCGTTACCGGATCCTGCCACGAGCTGTGCCTCGGCGATGGTCGATCTATCCTGATCGACTGCGGCTTGTTTCAGGGCGCAGAGACGTCGTCGTCCGGAGCCGGCGCCGAGCGTCTCAGGTTCACCCAATCGGTCGATCACATCCAGGCACTGGTCGTCACGCATGTGCACATCGACCATGTGGGACGCATTCCCTACCTGCTGGCGGCGGGCT
Organism: Thiorhodococcus minor; assembly: GCF_010820565.1. Taxonomy (GTDB): domain Bacteria; phylum Pseudomonadota; class Gammaproteobacteria; order Chromatiales; family Chromatiaceae; genus Thiorhodococcus; species Thiorhodococcus minor. The sequence goes on from NZ_JAAIJQ010000076.1 coordinate 26,225, forward strand.
TCGACGGCCCCATCCTCTGCAGCCAGGCGTCTGCCGAGCTTCTGCCCATGGTCATCGAGGACGCATTGAGGATTGGCTTTACCAGGGACGATCGGCTTATCGCCAAGACGCTCGACTATCTGCGCAGGCTCGTGATTCCCTTGGCCTACGGTCGTTGGCATGCCGTCGTCCAAGGCGAGACCAAGCTGTCGGTGAAGCTGAAGCCAGCGGGTCATATCCTCGGCTCAGCCTACGTCGAATGTGACTTGAAGACACCGTCAGAGCGCTATCGCATCGTCTTCTCCGGCGACCTGGGCGCGCCCTACACGCCATTGCTGCCGGCGCCGAAATCGCCCTACCGTGCCGATCTCCTGGTGCTCGAGAGCACCTATGGCAATCGCCTCCACGAAGATCGCCGCAACCGCCAGGCACGGCTGCGTGCCATCGTCGAGCATGCATTCAGCAATGGCGGTACGCTCTTGATTCCGGCCTTCAGCATCGGCCGCACGCAAGAGCTGCTCTATGAGCTTGAAGCCATGGTTCACCGGCATGGCCGGCGGCGCTTGTCCGCTGGCCGTCAATGGCAAGACCTGGAGATCATTCTCGACTCACCGCTGGCCGCCGACTTCACCGCCGGCTATGCCAGGCTCCGCGCCTTCTGGGACAAAGAGGCCAGGCGCCGCCTGCGTAGCGGCCGCCACCCGCTCGACTTCGAGCAGGTGCTGACCATCGACGACCACGAAACGCATCTGCGCACCCTGGATTACCTCGCCCGTAGCCGCAGACCCGCCATCGTGATCGCCGCAAGCGGGATGTGCGCAGGTGGGCGCATCGTCAACTATCTGAAAGCCATGCTCGGCGATCCGCGTCACGACATCCTCTTCGTCGGCTACCAGGCCGCGGGCACGCCTGGACGGATGATCCAGCGCTATGGCCCGCGCGGTGGCTATGTCGACCTCGACGGCCAGCGCTACGACATCCGCTGCGGTGTGCACACATTGAGCGGCTACTCCGCCCACGCGGATCAGAATGACCTCGTCAAGTTCGTTCGTCGCATGCGCATCAAGCCCAAGTCCATACGGCTCGTGCATGGCGACGCAGAGGCAAAGCGTGACCTCAAGACCGTTCTGGAGAGTCGAATCAGCGGACTTGAGATCAGCATTCCCTAGACTCCTTGAAGGGCCAAAACCGTTACAGATGAGTCAAGTTGGTGCAGCGCAGTACTCCTCGTGGTCGAGGAGCGGGCGGACGTGGGCGTTGCGCAGGCGGAAATCGTGGGCGTAGTCGCTGGTGTCGGCCAACAGATTCTCGCCCAGCAGCCAGATGGCTTGGGTGGGTTTGAGCGCGCTCTAATCCTGGCCGCTGTGCAATTGGGAGCCGTAGAGGTCGGCCCAGGTGTAAGGGAGAAGCTCTTCGTGTCGGATCGACGGTAAGAGGCCGGGGGGACCCCGCGGGGGAAAAACCCCCCGGGCACCCCCCCCGGGAGAAAAAATAGTGGCGACAAAGGTGGGTTATAACCGGGTTTTGCCAAAACTAAAGGGGGC
>NZ_JAAIJQ010000077.1 GCF_010820565.1 Thiorhodococcus minor
CCGCAACAGCGTGGCGTCGCTCTCATCGAATCGGTCCATGGGGTGCCTCGGCGTAGAAAACTGAAGGGAAACTCAAGCTTAGACCCCCGCATCAGTTCTGGTCGCACCCCTTGACGGGGTGTGGCGCGCCGCATCTGGCAGCGGTGCGGACCGCCAAGCACGAGCTCGTCGGCAAGGACGTCGCGGTCCTCTCGCGCTGCGTCGGCGAGCCCCTGTCCGTCAGGGCGTTCGAGACGTCCGCGGGCGTTCCGCGGCAGTCCTACGCCTATTCCTCCGCGCAGGCCCGCGGTCCGGACGGCCTGCTGATCGGCGCGCCGGCACCCGATGCCGAGGACCGCGCGTGCGTCTTCGACTTCGCGGTCGAGGACGGGCAAATCGTCGCGGTGCGCAGCGACAATCGCGCCGGCTGGGGCTTTGGGAGCATCAAGAACTGCTCCGCGGTGATCGAGCGATCCGTGAGCGACTGACTTCAAGAGCGGGCGGGTTGGCGGCCCCAATGCAGCCGGCGGCCGGATACCAGGCCGGCTTGCTGATGGGCCTGCTGACCCTCGGACTGGCCGGCTGCAGTGAGCCCGCGCCGCCCATCGAGACCGCACCGCGCCCGACCGCCTGGGCCGAGGTGCGACCCGCAGAGCGGGCTGCGGGGCAGAGCCTGTCCGGGGTCGTCAGAACCGTGCAGCGGGCGTCGCTCAGCTTCGAGGTGCCCGGTCGGATCGCAACGCTCGACGTCGAGGTGGGGGAGCGGTTCGCGTCCGGCGAGATCCTGGCACGGCTGGACCCGCGCAGCTACGAGCTGGTCCGTCAAGAGCGGGCCAGCGAGGCGGCCGAGGCCGAGGCCGAGGCCAGCCTGCACGAAGCGGAACGGGCCTTCACGCGCCAGCGCGAGCTCCATAAGCGAGACTTGGCCTCGACGGCGGCCTTCGATGCGGCGCTCGACACCGCGCGGGCGCGGCTCGCTATGGCCCGGGCCCGCGAGGACATCACCGCCCCGTCGTCGGCCTGCTGCTCCTCGCGCTGATGGCCTTCGGCGCGCGCAGCTAGTTCGCCCTCCCGACGCGCGAAGACCCCGACATCGCCATTCGCGCGGCCGTTATCACGACCGAGTTATCCGTGCTTGTCGGCCGAGCGTGTCGAGCGTCTGATCATCCGCCCTTTCGAAGACGCGGCACGCCGCGTGCCCGAGATAGCGGAGATCCGCTCCGTGTCGATGCCGGGGACCTCGATCATCCATACTGAGGTCTATCCGAGCCTGTTCGAGCTGGACCAGATCTGGGACAAGCTGCGTCAGAAGGTCGCCGCCGCCCGCGCCGATCTGCCCGCGGGGACCCCGGCGCCGCGGATCTGCACCGACTTTGGAGACGTCACCGTCGTGACCGTCGTGCTGCTGGCCGAGGACTCCCCCTGGCAGGAGCGCCTCGATATCGCCGAGTACGTGCGCGGCCGCCTCTATGCCGTCCCCGGGACCAAGCGGGTCGATTTGCTCGGCGTCCAGTCGGAGCGAATCTTCATCGAGATTCGCGACGCAAGCCTGGCCGAGATGCTGCGCCGTCAGAATACCTTTCACCCCGGCGGCATTGTCGACACCGGCGCGCGGGGCATGCTCGTCGACCCCAGGGGGCAGTTCAACGATGCCGAGGAGGTCGGTGAAGCGCTCGTGACCTTGCCTGGCGGGCACGGCGTGATCGCGCTGCGCGACATCGCCGAGGTCCGCCGCGCTCCTGTGGACCCGCCCGAGCGTCCGGCCTACTGCAACGGCCGGCCCGTGATCGTCTTCGCCGTATCGATGCGCTCGGGCTCGAGTGTCCTCGACTATGGTCACGCCGTCGACGAGACGCTCGAGCAAATCGAAGCATCGCTGCCGATCGGCTACCGGCTCGAGATCATGACCTTTCAAGCCGATCAGGTGGCCAAGGCCGTCTATGGTGTCACCGCAAACGTGCTGCAGACGCTGGCCATCGTGCTGCTCGTCGTCATTCTGTTCTTGGGTGTGCGTACCGGGCTCCTCGTCGGCGCGATCGTCCCGGCGGTCATGGGTCTCTTCGAGCTGGCATTGCAACGGATGAGCCTCGCGACGCTCGCGATCGCGCTCGGCCTGCTCGTGGTCGACGGCATCGTCGTCGCCGAGGACTTCGAGCGCCGCCTCGAGGAGGGCACGAGCCGCGACGCGGCGCTGCGCCGCGGCAGGCCCGGTCCCCGAGTCGGAACGTTGCAGAGTCGAGCGAGGTCGCCAGGCGGATCGCTAAGGGGAACCAGAAAGGTGGGCAAGCGCGGCAAGGGGGCCTACGTCGCACTCCTGAGGTCTAAGCTGTGCCGAGCCTTCGGTCAGGTGTGTTCGTCCTTCCAGTATCTGGTGAACTCCTGAACGACGATCCTGCGGCATGCGCGGCTCGACCTGATCCCGCAGGCCGTGATTCCGAACCAGCCAGGATGAGCGGGTGCATCGAGCGCCGTGCTAAAAACGGCGGCGGGCGTTTCCGAAGCATCGCTGGGTGCGGGTGGACTTATACTCGGGTCGATCCAGGCAACATCGCGCGAGCGCAACTCCTGACGCCTATGAGCAAAATCTGCTTCAACATCGAGTTTGCCGGCGAGCTGAGGGCCGGAACGGATCCCGCCAAGGCGCGCGCCGATCTGCAAACCCGGCTCGGTCTGTCGGACAGGGGCATCGCCGAGCTCTTCAGCGGGGCTCCCGTCACCGTCAAGCGCGGGGTCGACGGAGCCACGGCGGCGCGCCTGCATGCCGCCTTCGAGCAGGCCGGCGCAGTGGCGCGCGTCATTCCAGTGCATGGCGAACGGGCGCAGGGACAGCCGCCCCCATCGCACGCGAGCCAACGGACAAGTCTTGGCGAGCCCGATGGCCCCGCGTCGCCTCAGCGCGCACATGCGCGCGCCGATCGAGTCTTCCACTGGTTCGAGAAGAAGCTAGCCCTGGTCCTGCTGGTGTTGATTTCGGCGGTCGCAGTGGAGGCCGTGGTCGCGCTGTGCGTGGTGCTCTACCAGGACCTGACCAGCTCCGGTGGCCCACCGCTGCTCGATCAGGATCAGCTCTTTGAGGTCTTCGGCATGTTCTTGGTGGTCCTGATCGCGGTCGAGCTCATGGCCAGTATCTATATGTACATGATGGATAAATCGGTGCATGTCGAGATCATGCTGTTGATCGCGATCACGGCGCTAACGCGCAAGGTCGTCGTGCTCGACACCGAGAGCAAAGGTGACCCCGCGCTCTACATGCTGGGGCTCGCCGCGTTGCTGGCCACGCTGATTGGAGGCTTTTATCTGATCAAACGGTTGGAGCGCGACTGAGTGAGGCGGGGCAGCGCGCGAGTGCCGCTTCGGTCACCCAGCCTTTCAACCGATTCGGGCGAGGCGGCCAGCGAGCCGCCGTCTTGAGCGGCACCGCCAGGCGCAAGCGGCGTCGAGCTCGTGCTACCGGGCCTGCATGGTCGAGTCACCGGTGATTGATTGATACAGCATCAGGCCGTTTGTCGGTGATTTCTCGCCTCACGCAGATGGAACACCGGCCGGGCTGTCCGTCGATTTGGCATAATCCGAGCTTCACCAATCGAGCAATGCGCCATGACCATCGAGCCCTTTGCCGAGACTGCCCTCCTGCTGGCGATTTCTACGGTGGCGGGAATGGTCGCCCTCCGACTGCGTCACCCGGTGCTGCTCGCCTATGCGGCGCGATCAGGCGGTCCAATCGAGCGCTGGGCAGAGGTTCGACTGCGGCGGTCACGGTGCGTAGCTCCGCTACCACATACCCCGCCCGACTCAGCCCTTCGGCTCGACGCGGGTTGAATCCAGCCGGATCCCAATCGGTCCACGAGGCAGCAAGAGCTCGACCATACCGCCGGCTCGGCGCACTTGCACCGGTACCAGCTCGCCGGGCTCGCCTTCAGTCGTCGCGCCGCGCAGATCGCGGAAGCCGAGAATCGGCTCATCGCCGTAGCGCTCGATGACGTCGCCGGGGAGCATTCCGCTTTCGTCACCGGCCGATCCGGGTATCACTGAATCCACGAGGATGCGATTGTCCTCACCGGTCTCGAACAAGTAGCGATCATAAACCTCGGTCCCGACCTCGTCTCGCAACGACACCCGCTGTTCGTTGATCCGGCTCAGCTCCTCCTGATAGCGATCGGTATTCAGCCAGCCCTCCCGGGCGGCGCGGTCGCGCGTATACAGGCGCTCCAGCGAGACCTGGGCACGGCGCCAGAGGATGTCTTCGGCCACGTCGACGGCGACACCTGCCTTGACCAGGGCATCGCGCTGCTGCTCGGTGGTGCGGGCGAGCGCCGCGCGGCGCTCCTCTGGCCCGTCATTGGCCGCTACGGCCGGGCGCTGCTCCAGCTGACCGACACGCTGGTGCAGCTCGGCTAGCTCCGCCTGCATTCGGCCCCAGCCAGCGGCGAGGTCGTCGACGCGCGCGACCAGACCGGGCGATGGCTCAGGGGGCGTTAGCTCCGCAGCCGGCGCTGCCTCCTCCGATGTCCCTTCGGGCGGTGCGGACTCCTCAGTCTCGGTGGTGCTCACCGACATCAGGTCCGAGGGCCCTGCCTCGGACTCGACCACCGGCGCCGATGGCGCAGGCTGAGGTGGCGCCGAAAATACGAGTGCTCCCGTGGTGAGACCAGCGAGGAAGGTCAACGTGGGTATGATCGGGGTCTTGAGCTTCGGCATCGTTTGCAAGGCTCTTGATGGATTCCGGACAGGTCGATCACTGGCAACTGGCGGCTTGTCCGAGTCACGGCCAACCGAACGCTGAATGATTGTTTTCGAGCGACCGAATTGCGTCGATTCTGGCGAGCTGACCGAAACGCCTAAAGAGCGAGGATAGAACGGAATTGCGGGTGTCGTACGGTCGCCGAGAGATTCCGGCCCGGCGAATCGAACGATGGGACAGGAGCCTTGCATGTCCTACCGCACTTCGCGCCGTCGATTCTCAGATCTGGAATGAGCTGCCGCCGTTGGTACCGCCCGGCGAGCCCATGAGCCGGCGCTCGAAGACGGCGCGCCGTCCATGGCGCTGACGGGAAACAAGACCATTGCGCATCCTGCTGGCTTGACTCGAGTCCTCGGGCTTCGCCCAGCCCAGCGTCGTATCCCAGGCTTACTTCGGCGTAATCACAGTGTCGATGACATGGATGACGCCATTGCTCGCCGCGATATCCGTCTTGATGACCATCGCATCGTCCACTTTCACCCCGTTGCTGGTGTCGACCGCGATGCGACTACCTTGCACGGTCATCGCGCTCTCCAGGCCCGCGACGTCTGCGGCCATGACCTTGCCCGGCACAACATGGTAGGTCAGTACCGCGGTCAACGCCTCTTTGTCCGCAAGCAACGCGTCGAGATCTGCCTTCGGGATCTTCGCGAACGCGTCATCGGTGGGAGCGAAGACCGTAAATGGACCCTCGCCCTTGAGCGTCTCGACCAGATCCGCCGCCTTCACAGCGGCGACCAGCGTGTCGAAGCTGCCAGCGGCGACGGCAACGTCGACGATGTCGCCTGATTCCGCGCCAACCGCCCTCGCCATCCCGGTCTTTACGAGCCAGGGATCCTGGCCGCTCCAGTATGCCGCAGGCCGAAGAGACGCGGCATGACTCATCGATCCCCAGTCGAAGGCGCGGCCGTCGTGATACGCGGCCTGTTGACCTGACATGGCTCGTTCGGGGCTGGGACCTTCATGCAGGGCAGCCTGCTTCCGCGTGCAGCCATCACCAGCCGAGGCCTCTAGAACGGCGCCAGTATTAAGGCCGAGGGTCAGAACAACAGCGGTCGCGAAGGTCTCTTTGTGAAATGACATGTCGATATCCTCTACAAGATTCAGAAGGGGGCGTTGCAGCGGGTACTGCCCAGTCCGCACGTGGACAAAATCTGTTCACGCCACCCGTTTACAAGGCCAGCGGGGCAAAATGCGTCATCAGAGAGCGGTCCAAGGTCATCTCAGGCATCGGCGGCAGCACATCATCAGCAAACACGGGCTCCGAATATTGCCGACCCTATCGATATCACCCAGTAGCAGTCGCTAATATTTTGATGCGATTGCCCTGGAGGCCGGGCTTTCTGGTTTCCGGGCTCAGCGGAAGCACAGAATCAGGCTTCGTATCGTCAGCTTAGGACAGCGCGTCTGATAGCGCGCCGAGTGGTCGCCATTCAGTCTCGCGCTGCCGAGGCATTTTGCGCGCCATGGCGCATCGCTTCGCCGCGGAGCTGATCAGCGAGCTGAAGGGCAGCACGCTCAACAAAAAGGCTCAGGCCCTCCCCAGGCGCGTAGCCTTCGCCCTCGATGGCGTGGACCTTCAAATCCTTCGGCAGCAAGTCGAGCATCCGCGCTAGCTCGATGACCTCGGCCAGTCCAAGTCGATGGCTGCTCGCGAGCCGCAGGTCGCGCGGAAGCTCCCCGGCATTGGCGTCGAGGATGTGAAGCGTCCCCGGCGGCGCGCCCGAGCGGGAGGCATCCACGACGATGACGCGCTCCCTGCCCTCCCAATCCTGCATCAGCTCGGTGCCTTCGCCCCAGTATTCGCGGACGTGATCGCCCAGACCCAGGTCACGCAGCCGGTCGGCGACGGCCGGGCCGGCGCCGTCGTCGCCGCGCAGGCGGTTGCCGATGCACTGGATCAGCAGGCTCGGGGGCTCAGACACGCTCGACGGTCAGCTTGAGGAAGTGGGTGGCGCAGGAGATGCAGGGGTCGTAGTTGCGAATGGCCTGCTCGCAGACCCATTGCAGCTCCGCGTCGGGGAGGCTGAGATGGCGCTCGGCGACGCCGCGCAGGTCGCGCTCGATGCGGCGCTGGTTCTGGGAGGTGGGGGGCACGATGCGCGCGGTGAGGATGCGGCCTTCCGCATCGAGGTCGTAGCTGTGGTAGCAGATGCCGCGCGGGGCCTCGGTGCAGCCGGCGCCGCGCGTGGACTTGGGCTGGACAGGCACCGCCGCCACCTCCGGCTCCTCATAGGCGCGGACCAGGCGCAACGCCTCCTCGAAGGCATAAACCGTCTCGATCATCCGCACCTGGATCGACCGGAAGGGATTGGTGACCTGCTCGCCCAGGCCGATCTCGGCGGCGAGCTCCCGCGCCAGCGGGCTGAGCTGGTCCTGGTTGTTGTTGTAGCGGGCGACCGGTCCGACCAGATAGGGCGTCGCGCTGGTCTTGCTCAGGCCCTGCAGGGCGTTCGAGTGGTCGACGTGCTCCTCGGTGAAGTGCTCCTCGAATGCGCTCACCGGGATGTCCAGCCCAGCGCTGCTGACGATGCGGCCCTCGTGGATGGCGTACTCGTCCGGGTGGCGCAGGGAAACGCTGAGGTAGTCGTCCTCGAAGTCCGGGAAGGTCAGTCCGGCGGTGAAGCGGGTCAGCTCGATGGCCGTCTCCAAGCTGGAGGCAAGCATGGCCTCCAGTCCCTCGATGGCAGAGCGACGCGGCACACTGTGGAGTCCGCCGACCCGGAAGTTGACCGGATGAACGGCACGCCCGCCGATCACCTCCAGGATGGCATTGCCGGCCTTCTTGAGCGCCAGCGCCTTGCGCACGGCCTCGGGGTGGTCCTTGGCGAGGGCGATGGCGTCTTGGTGGCCAAGAAAGTCCGGCGCATGCAGCAGGAAGGCGTGCAGCACATGGCTCTCGATCCATTCGCCGCAATAGGCAAGCCGGCGCAGGTCCCGCAGCGGACCTGTGACGCTGACGCCCGCCGCGTCCTCCATGGCCTGGCAGGCGCTGAGCAGATAGGCCATGGGACAGATGCCGCAGATGCGGGCGGTGATGTCCGGCGCATCGCTGAAGTCGCGCCCCTCCAGCAGGGCCTCGAAGAAACGGGGCGGCTCATAGATGCGGAATTTCAGATCCTCGATGGCGCCGTCCTTGACCTTGAGGTAGAGCGCGCCCTCGCCCTCGACGCGGGCCAAGGCGTCGACCTGGATGACACGGGTGCCGGTCTGGGCTGACTCAGTCATGGGTCTCGCTCGCTTCCCGGAAGGCGGGGGCGTTGTTGGTGAAGAGGCGGTAGTAGTGCTGCAGCTCACGCTGGTCCATACCCAGCGCCTTGAGCCGCGCGCTCAGGGCCTGGGTATTGGCGGTCTCGACCGGACCGAAGCAGCCGAAACAGCCGCGGTCGCAAGTCGGGCAGAGGTTGCCGCAGCCGGCCTGGGTCACCGGCCCGAGACAGGCCTTGCCCTGACTCACCATGACGCAAACCGTGCCACTGAGCTTGCACTCGATGCACTGGCTATAGGTCGGCACATTGGGCCTGCGGCCGTTGAGGGTGGCGCTCAGCACCTCCAGGAGCTGGTATTTGTTGATCGGGCAACCGTGCAGCTCGAAGTCCACCCGCACGTGGTCGAGCACGGGCGTCGAGGTCGCCAGGCTGTCGATGTACTCGGGATGGGCATAGACGGCGCGGACCAGGTCGTCCAGCGGCCGCAGGTTCTTGAGCGCCTGGATGCCGCCCGTGGTCGCGCAGGCGCCGATGGTGATGAGCATGCGCGACTGGGCCCGCACGCGGCGGATGCGCTCGGCCTCTTGGGGCGTGGTGATGGAGCCCTCGACCAGGGAGATGTCGTAGGGACCGGCGACCTCGGCGCGACTGGCCTCCAGGAAGTAGGCGATCTCGACCGCGTCGGCGATTGCCAGCAGCTCGTCCTCGCAGGCCAGGAGGCTGAGCTGACAGCCGTCGCAGGACGAGAATTTCCACACCGCGAGCTTGGGGCGCCTGGAGGCCATGGTCAGATCTCCCGGATGTCGAAGCGCTTGGCGATGCCGTCGAAGCGGAAGACGGGCCCGTCGCGACAGACGAAGGACGCGCCGAACTGGCAGTGACCGCAGAAGCCGAGCCCGCATTGCATGTTGCGCTCCAGGGAGACATAGATGCGCTCCGGGCCGACGCCTTGATCGCGCAGCGCCAGCACGGCGTAGCGCATCATGATCTCGGGTCCGCAGAGGCAGGCGATGGTGTCCGGCGGCGAGAAGCCCTTGGCGGCCAGCAGACGGGTGACGACGCCGACACGGCCCAGCCAGTCCGGACCCGCACGGTCCACGGTCACTTCGACGGTCAGGTCGAAGCGGCTGCGCCACTGCTCCAGCTCGTCGCGATAAAGGATCTCGTCCGGCGTACGCGCGCCATAGAAGATGCAGACCGCGCCATAGCGCTTGCGGTTGGCCAGCACCTGGTAGATGAGCGGACGCAGCGGCGCGAGCCCGATCCCGCCGGCCATGATGACCAAGTCGGCGCCCTGCGCGGCCTCGGCAGGCCAATGGGTCCCGAAGGGGCCACGCAGCCCCACCATGTGCCCCGAGGCGAGGTGCTGAAGGGCATTGGTGACCGTCCCGACGGCACGAATGGTGTGAACCAGGGGTCTGGGACACGCGGGATCCCCACTCAGGCTGATCGGGACCTCGCCGACGCCGAACTGATAGAGCATGTTGTACTGCCCGGGGGCGAAGGTCAGGGCGTCGCCCCCGTCGACGGGCACGAGGGCGAGGGTGAAGACACCCGTCAGCTCGCGCCGGATGGCATCGACCCGATAGCGCGCCGGCAGCATGGCGTCGGCGATCATGGGATTCCAGGCGAGCCCTGGTGCGGCCTGAGTCATGTCATCCCCCGGTCGGGCTCGGCTTGGCCGGCGCGGAGTCTTCTCCGGTCAGCCCCTGCGACATCTCCATGTAGTCGCCCGGATGACCGTAGATATCGAGCATCTGCAGCCGCGCCGCCGTGAGACGCTCCGCCATCACACCCACGAAGTGACTGAGAAACTCATAGCCCAGCGCAGGGTCTTTCGCGCACTTGCCCCGCAGACACTTGGCATCCATGGCCAGCGCACGCACTAGCCCGACCGCCCGGCCGTCGAACTGGACCCGATAGGGCGGGACCAGCCAGGACCAGCCAAGGACCTCGCCGTCACCCAGGGTCTCGAGCACCAGTGGCTTGCGGCCGGGCGCCTGCACCTCCACCGCCACGGCGCCGTGGCGCACCAGATAGAAGACATCGGCCTGATCGCCCTCGCGCAGGAGACGCTCGCCGTCGTGAAAGACGCGGTTGGCGGCACAGCCGGCGATGAGGTCGCGCGCCCGCTGGCTCATGTCGCGGAAGAAGGGGTGCTCCGCCAGCAGACGCTCGAGACCTTCGATCTGTGTCATCTACTCATCTCCTAGCGGCTCGGCTCGCTCCGTGGCCTGGATGGCGGCGACCTCTTCGGTGATGTCGATCCCCACCGGACACCAGGTGATACAGCGGCCGCAGCCGGTGCAGCCGGAGGTGCCGAACTGGGCATGCCAGGTGCTGAGCTTGTGGGTGATCCAATGGCGATAACGGGCCGCCGTCTCGCGCCGCACGGGGCCACCGTGGATGTAGCTGAAGTCCAGGGTGAAGCAGGAGTCCCACTGGCGGTGCCGCGCCGCTTCCACGCCGTCCAGGCTGGTCGTGTCCTCCACCCTGGAGCAGAAGCAGGTGGGGCAGACCAGGGTGCAGTTGGCGCAGCTCAGGCAGCGTTGCGCGACCTGATCCCAGCGCGGGTGCTCGGGATTGCTCGCCAGGATGGCGGCAGCATCCGGCGGCATCCTGCGTCCCATCTGCTCGGCGGCGTCCGTAATCGCCCGCCGTCCGCGCTCGATCTCCTCCGGCGTCGCCGTGCGGTGCCTGACCAGCTCCATCAAGGCGCGGCCAGAGGCACTGCCGATCTCGACGAGGAAGGCGTGGTCGTCTGCGTCCAACAGCTCGGTCAGGCAGAGGTCGAAGCCGTCCTCGGCCCGCGGCCCTGTGCCCATGGAGGCGCAGAAGCAGGTGCCCCCGGCGCGGGTACAGTTGACCGCGACGACGAAGGCGCGCGCCCGGCGCTCGGCATAGCCGCGATCGACATAGGGACCTTCCTGGAAGACCCGGTCCTGGATACGCATCGCCGCCAGCTCGCAAGGGCGCGCACCGAGGAATGCGTAAGCAGGAGCGTCGTCGGTTTCCGGCTCGAAGGCGAATCCGGTCTCCGTGCGACGGGCGCGCCACAGTGACTGGCGTGACGGGAAGAGGAAACCTTTCCAGCTCTGCGGACCGACGGCGTAGCGGAAGATGCCGGCCGTCTCCGGGCTGCTCGGATCTGCTTTGGAGAGGCGGTAATGCCCCCCGCCCTGCTCGTCGAGATAGCCCCGAGGGAGATCGGAGGCCGCGCTCAGCGTCTCATAGACGATGGCGCCGCGCTCCAGCCGCGGACCCACCGGCTGGTAGCCCTTGGCGATCAGCGCGTCGAGGAGGCCTTGCAGCGCCTCGGTCGAGATCAGCAGGGTGTCGGGCATGCTTCACACCGGAAACGGCCCTGATACGGCTCCGCTGGGCGGTGGTAGATGGTCGCGTGCTCCGGCACGCGATCGCTTCAACCCTAAATCTAGCAGTGCGCGAGCACGCTTGCCGGACAAGTCGAAGCCCCGTCCGACCCGCCCTGAGCCCTTGTGTCGCCCTGGAGGGCGACACTCCGACCGCTAGTGGCCGGAGACCATCTGCTCCAAGACATCGCGGGCCGGCCGATACTCCAGCCCCTGGGCCTCCGCGACCTCCTTGCGGCAGAGGTGCCCGCGCGCGACGTTCAGGCCATCGAGCAGGTGAGAATCTTCGAGCAAGGCCGTCTTGGTGCCCTTGTCGGCCAGGACGAGGACATAGGGCAGGGTGACATTGTTGAGCGCCAGGGTGGAGGTGCGGGCGACCGCGCCCGGCATATTGGCAACGCAGTAGTGCACAACGCCGTCGACCTCGAAGGTCGGCTCCTGGTGGGTGGTCGGATGGGAGGTCTCGAAGCAGCCGCCCTGGTCGATGGAGACGTCGACCAGCACGGCGCCCGTCTTCATGCGCCCGACCAGTTCACGCGACACCAGCTTGGGCGCGGCGGCTCCGGGCACGAGCACGGCGCCGACAACCAGGTCTGCCCGCAGCACGCACTCCTCCAGGGCGTGTGCCGTTGCCAGCGAGGTGCGAGCACGGTTGCCGTAGCGCTCGTCGATGGCGCGCAGGGCATTGACGTCGCGATCGAGCACGGTGACATCAGCGCCCAGACCAACCGCCATGGCAAGGGCATTCCGCCCCACGACACCGGCGCCGATGATGGTGACCAGGCCGGGCTCGACGCCCGGCACGCCCCCCAACAGCACCCCGCGCCCGCCTTCTTCCTTTTCCAAACAGTGCGCGCCGGCCTGGATGGACATGCGGCCCGCGACCTCGGACATGGGCGCGAGCAGGGGGAGCCGGCCCGCATCGTCCGTCACGGTCTCGTAGGCGATGCAGAGCGCGCCGCTCGCCATCAGCTCCCGCGTCTGCTCTGGGTCTGGGGCGAGATGGAGAAAGGCGAAGAGGCTGTGGTGCTCACTCAGCCGCGCGCGCTCCACCGCCAGGGGCTCCTTGACCTTGACGATGAGCTCGGCGCGGGCGAAGACCTCGTCGGCGGAGCCCAGAATGTCGGCGCCGGCCGCCAGGTACTCCTCGTCGCAGAAGCCGATGGCCGCGCCCGCCTGGGTCTCGACGAGCACCCGGTGCCCATGGGTGATGACCTCCTTCACCGCGGCCGGTGTCAGACCGACCCGGTACTCGTTGCTCTTGATCTCGCGTGGAACACCGACCTTCATCCTCAAGCCCTCCGGAGACTAAGCGGGCTGCGTGCCCGGCCGGGCACCCTGATCCCGCTGCTCAGAACCTGGGGGTAGGCGATGCGTGTTTCACCGCGCGGCGAGGCCAGAGTGGGATCGGGCGCCCCTTGGGATCAGAAGGTCCCGCCGTTCCAGCCGAAGAGGTGCCGCTGCGGCGCGGCGAATTCGATGTAGATGCGTCCGGCCGGGATGCCCAGCCTCTCGCCGAGCAGGCCGCAGAGCGTGCTTGAGAAATCGGCCGACTTGGACTCGGGCAATCCCAGGCTCTTAAGCTCGAGATAGGCAGTCGGCGCGTCGCTGCCGGCGAACAGCATGTCGCGGCCGTCCTCGAGCAGGATCATTACATAGGACTCGGGCTTGCCGAGCATCTCGGCGACGGTTCGGGATGCCTTGGCGAGGAAGTCGCCGCGGTCGGCATCCGAGACCTGGGCGTTGGTGGTGATCCGGAGCGTGGGCATCTTGGCGTCTCCATGGGGTTGCGGATGGGCCGGATGATAATCCCAGCGTCGGGAATGTGAGCCGCGAAGCGGCAATCAGGAAGGCTAGACAAACCTAGGCGTAGGGTGGACAAGCACAGCGCAGTCCACCAACGCCAATGCAGGCGCGGGGCTCGGTGGACTTCGCTTAGGCTCGTCCACCCTACGACGCTCGTCCGCCCTACCTGCTAGGCCATGTCTTCTGCGCGCAGGGACTTGGAGATCTCGCGTGCGGCGTAGACGACCAGGAAGCCCCAGAGGACCTTGTTGACGATGTCGCCGACGTTGACGGTGAACTCGCGCAGCACCACACCGACGCCGGAGTCGAACACCATGGCGTAGAAGAAGCCGGCCGGGAAGATCGCCCAGCCGATCAGGAAGAAGAAGAACATGTAGATGAGGGCGTCACGCTGGGCCGGGATCAGCTCCTCGCTCGGCAGGCGGCGCAGGACCTGGAAGATGGAGAAGGTCATGTACATCCAGAGCATGCCGCTGATGGTGAACCATGTCAGGGCGGTCAAGCTGACGCCGTCGCCGGCCAGGGTCGAGCGCTCGCCGAGATAGCCGGTCGAGATCATGGCGGCATCGATCAGGATGAGTTTCACGGCGAAGGCCGCGCCGACGCGCTCGATGCCCATGAGCAGCGGAAACATGACGATGAGCATGGCAGTGGTCGCCAGCCAGTAGCCGTAGCGCACGATGAGCGGCAGCTCGCCAATGGCTGCGGCCATCTCGTTCACGCCCGCGGCGCCTGCGGCGATCGGCTGCAGCCGCGTGAAGAAGTAGAGGTGCAGCACGCTGGAGGCGGCGCAGACAATGATGTTCAGCAGCGCCAGCAGACGCAGCCGTCCGTTCAGCTTGGGGGCCTGAATCACGAAATAGACCACGGCGAGGATGGCCGCCAGGCCGCAGGCCAGAAAGGAGAAGTAAGTCAGATTGAAAAGCGTCGTCATGGCATCGGTTCCCGATCAGAGCCCAAAGTCAGTCGCGTGATTCCGTCAGCCGCGGCGGATGCGTATGGCGAACCAGGTCCCGTCGACACCGTCGCCCGTGACCTCGCCGGCATCCTGGTCGCCCAGCCATTGATAGAGTGGGCGACCGTCATAGCTCCACTGCCGGGAGCCGCTCTCGCGCTGGACGAGGGCGAAAAGACCATTGGCAGACGCCATGGCGCCGGCCAGATAGGGCCGCCAGAGATTGGCGCAGCTCGGATCGCAGGGGGTTGCTCCACGCGGCTGCGGAAAAGCCACGTAGAGCGTGCGACCTTCGGCGTCCGCAAGCACGGGCCCGAATCGCCCCTCTTCCACCCTGAAGCTGCCGGAAGCGGCCTCGATCGCCTCGGGCTCGGCAACGGGATAGCGCTCCGGATCGACCGCCGCATGGGCGACAGCTGCCTCGGCTTTCGCCGGCTCGGCCTGTTTTGCGGTCGCCGCCTCCGCAGCTTTCGCCTTGGCTGGTGTCTTGGCGGTCGGCGCCTTAGGCTGCGCGGTCCGATAGCCGGGCGCCTGATAGCCGTAGGGCGCATAGCCCCCGTAGAAGCTGGGCTGTGGGTAGTAGTAATAGCCTTGAGCCGGCTGCTGCTTCGCCTGCTCGGCCTGGGCGGCCGACGCGAATGACAGGGCCAGCAGGGTCGTGATCAGGATACGCATCTTTCTGTCCATTCAAGACACCTGCTCGAGTGCCTGTTGAAGAAAATCCAGGACGTCGTCTTCCCGGTATGGCTTGACGAAATATTCGTCGACACCGGCCTGCAAGGCCTGGCGCCTGTGCTTCTCGGTGGAGCGGGAGGTGATCATGGCGATGGGCAGGCTGGCGGTCTCGGGCTTGGAGCGCAGGTGCGCGGTCAGCTCGAGGCCATTCATCTGCGGCATCTCCATGTCGACCAGCAGGACGTCCACGGCGTCGCGCGTCAGCGTCTGGATCGCCTCCATCCCATCGCGCGCGGTCAGGGGACGGAAGCCGCCGTCTTCGGCGAGGCGCGAGAGCAGGCGCCGCATGGAGAGAGAGTCGTCGACGATGAGCACGGTCGGCGGCCTGACCTCCTCGCCCGCATCCTGTGCGGCCAAATGCGAGAGGTCGGCACCCGAGGCCACGCGAATCAGCGCGCGCAGCTCCACGATGGGCACGACGCGGCCGTCGCCGAGGATGGAGGCCGAGAGAAGCCCAGGAATGCGCGGCACCAGCGGGCTGAGCCGCATCACGACCAGCTCGCGACCTTCCAGCAGGGCGTCGACCATGACCGCCTGCTCGCCGACCTCGGTATTCATCAGCAGAACGACCTGCCGACGGCAATCCGGATCGCGCCCCGGCAGCCCCATGAGCTTGTTGAGCTGGGTGAGTGGGAAGCGGCCTTCCTCATGCTCGAAGATCCAGCCGTCACGGGTCTCCTCGACGCTGCCCTCGTCCGAGAGGACCGCCAGCCGCACCTCGTTCGCGGGGATGGCGAGCAGCTGCTCGTTGCACTGCACCAGCAGGCAATAGAGCGCCAGCATGGACGCTGGCATCCTGGCGGTGAAGCGGTAGCCTTGGCCAGGCTCGGTGTCCAGCTCAAGGGTGCCGTTCAACGATCGAATGGTGCTCGCGACCACATCCATGCCGACACCACGCCCGGAGATCTGGGTCACTTGGTCGCGCGTCGAGAAGCCGGCGCGCATGGTCAGCATCGCCAGCTCCTGATCCGTGAGGTCGGCGCCGTCGTCGATCAGGCCCTTGTCGATCGCCTTGGCCCGAATGCGCTCGAGGCTCAAGCCCCGCCCGTCATCGCTGAGGGTCACTTCCACCTGATCGCCGAGCTGCTTGAAGCAGACCTCCATGCGGCCCTGTCGCGGCTTGCCCGCCGCCTCGCGCTCCTCGGGCGACTCGATGCCGTGATCGACCGCGTTGCGGACCATGTGCATCATGGCCGGCATGAGCCGATCGAGTAGATCGCCGTCGATCCGAACGTCGCTGCCTTGGACGCGAAGCTCGGCCTGCTTGCCCGTGGTGCGGCAGGTCTGGCGCACGGCACGCTGCAGCCGGGGCACCACGCTGCTGACCGCCACCAGCCGCGTGCCCATGGTGAGCTGGCGCAGCTGCTGACTGAGCTTGACCTGCTGCAGCGACAGCTCGGTCATGGACCTGAGCGTGCCATCCAATGTCTGTGTCAGCTCGCGCACGTCGCTCACGCCTTCGTTGAGGCGACGCGTGTTGATGTACATCTCGTTGTACTGCTCGAGCTCGATGGGGTCGAACCGCTCCTCGAGCTCCGCCGAGCTGTGCTGTCCGCCGCGGGTCCCCAGACCGCGCAGGTCGACCAGCTTTTCGAGCTCGGCGATGTGCAGCAGATTGCGGCGATCCAGCTCGCTGGCCTCGCGCAGGGTACGCTGGGCCCGACCGAGCTGCTCCTCGGATTGGGAGAGGGCCATGGAGAGCTCACCGACGAGACGCAGCAGCTCCTCGACCGTGCGTGCAGGTACCTGGAGATAGGCCTCGTCCTGGTCGGTCTCGCTTGCGGGCGCTGTCTGAGCGGCCGGCTCGGCGGCGACCTCAGGTGCGCGGTCCGCTCCCGGCTCGGCCTCTGTCTCCGGCGGAGTCTCGACCGGCGTGATCTCGACCGCTGGCGCGGCATCGGCAAGCGCCGCCTTGCCTTCGCGATCGATGCGATTGGCCCAGTCGAGGACCTCCTGCATGATTGCCTGGAAGGCGTCCGGGTCATAGGCCTCGACGCCGTTGAGCACGTCGAACATGATGGCCAGCCCATCGGCGCCCGCGGCCAGACTATCCCCGAGGCTGGGGCCGGGCTTAAGCTCTTCGTCGGTCAGGAATTCGAGCAGGTCCTCCAGGTGGTGGCCGAGCACCGCAATGGCGCGCACGCCGCAGACGTTGGCCGAGCCCTTGATGGTGTGCGCCAAGCGCTGCGCGTGCCGCAGATCATCCTCGCCACCGGCGCCGTCGATCACCTTCTGCAGCACGATCGCGAGCTGGTTGGTGAGGTCCGGCCCTTCGCGACGGAAGCTCGCGACCACTGCCGCATCGATGTCCTCGGCAAGGTCGAGCGCGAGATCCTCCGCCTCGATCTGCTCGGGGCGCAGAGGCCCCTTCTCCGTCTCCAGTGAGAGCGGCTCGCGGAAGAGTCCGGCTACCAGCTCCGCCGCGTCTCCCTGCGTGGTCGGCTCGGTCCAATGAGGCAGCGCCAGGAGCTCGACGAGTGCTTCACGGGTGAGCTCCGCGAGGGGATCGAACAAGTATGCCTGGACACGCTCTGGGAGCTGCCTTAGCGCTTCGACATGCGCCTGCGCCCAGGCCGTCTCGGCGGGCATGGCAGCGATCTTGTAGCCG
The DNA here is from genome assembly GCF_010820565.1 of Thiorhodococcus minor. Taxonomy (GTDB): domain Bacteria; phylum Pseudomonadota; class Gammaproteobacteria; order Chromatiales; family Chromatiaceae; genus Thiorhodococcus; species Thiorhodococcus minor. Next base: position 17,405 of record NZ_JAAIJQ010000077.1, read on the forward strand.
AGACTGGCGCAGACACTCGAGAAGGCGAGGAAGCCGGCCTGAGACGAGGCATCGGCCAGACACACCAGGATCTCCTGAGCGGCGAGCGCGGCGTCGTGGCGGCACTCCGGCTCACCGGTGTGGGCAATGTCCTCGATACGGGCGGCGAGCTCATCGCCCATCTCCTCGACCGCGGAGGCGAGGATGGCGAGCAGCTCGACGGCCTCCTCGCTGAGATCCTCGGAGGCCGCACCCGCGTCCACGCCGGGCTCGGCCGCCGGCCCGGACAGGTCCGAGGCGGGGGCTTCCTCGAGCAGCGTCGCGGTGACGGCCTCTTGGTCGGCTTCGGACTCAGCGACCGAAGCCACGTCAGCCTCGACTTCCGGCTCCGGCTCGGGCTCCGGCTCGGGCTCGGGCTCGGGCTCGGGCTCGGGCTCGGGCTCGGGCTCGGGCTCGGGCTCGGCAGCAGTCTGAACGACTGAGGCCTCGTCGGCAGCCGCATCGGCAGCATCCTGCAGCTCCAGCCAAAGGGCGGCCGCCTCCGGGCTCAGCGGCGCCTCCAAGGTCTCTGAGGTCGCCAGCTCGAGCAAGGCCTCGATGACCTCGACGTCGTCGGGCGCCTCGAAATGGGCCTCGAGCAGCGCCAGCAGCTCGAGCATATGCACGGCTGCCTCGGCATTGCCATTCTCGGCCTGCTCAGGCAGACCGGCGACCGCCATGTCGATCGATCCGAGCAGCTCGACGACATGCTCGCCCTGCGCCTCCAGCAGCGGCCACAGCTCCGCCAGAGTCTCGGCAAAGTCGTTCGCCGCCTCCAGGCGGTCGTCGCTGGGCGCGGAGCAATCCCCCGCAAGCTCGACAGCCTGCTGCAGAGCGGGAACCGCGCTTGAAAAGACCTCGGCGATCGCGCCGGAGCTCATGACGGCTGTGCTCCTAGGCTTCGCTCAAGGCTTGGGTCTTGGACGGGGCGGGGGCCGGGGCCGGCAGACGGAAGAGCGCAATGGCCTCGAGCAGACTCTTGGAGTCGTCTACGAGCTTGTTGGTCTCGTCGGTCTGGTGATCGAGCTGATCCGTGGTCTCCACGGTGCTGGCGCGCATGGAGTCGACGCGCTCCATGAGGGCGCGGTTGGCCTCCACCTGGGCCTGAGCGCGGCCGTCGATCTGGCGTACCGCCTCGGCGAGGTTGGCGGTCGTCTGCTGGGTCGCCAGCATCAGCTCGCCGGCGCTCTCGATGGTGCGGGACTCGGTGCCCACGGCCTCGGTCGCCTCGTTGACGGTCTGGATGCTGTCCTGGGTCTCCACCTGGATGTTGGCGATCAGGGTCTCGATCTGACTGGTGGCGCTCCGCGAGCTGTCCGCCAGACGCTGGACCTCCTGCGCGACCACGGCGAAGCCGCGCCCGGCCTCGCCGGCCGTGGCGGCCTGCATGGCGGCGTTGATGGCGAGCACGTGGGTCCGCTCGGAGAAGCTGTTGATGATGTCGACGATGCCGCTGATCTCCTGCGAGCGCTCGCCAAGGCGTTTGATGCGCTTGCCGGTCTCCTGGATAGTGCTGCGGATCTTCGACATCCCCTCGACGGCGTCCTTCACCGAGGCCAGGGCCTGGTCCGTGGACTCGGAGGCATGCTCGGCGGATTCGTTGCAGAAGCGCGCCAGCTCGGCGATGCCGTTGATGGCGTCGACCGCCTCGGCGAGGTCGTTCGCCGCCTGCTCGATGACCTCGCGCTCGGTTGCGGCCACCTCGACGACCCGCGTGCCCTGGGCCTGGACCTGAGTCGCCGCCGTCCGGACGTGCTCGGCGATCTCGCGGACCTTGACCAGGACGCGGGCGCTCTCGGAGGTGATCTGGTTGAGTGCGTCGCGCAGGGGACCCGTGATGTCTTCTTTGACCGGCACCCGGATGGTCAGGTCACGCTTCATACTGATGTCGGCGCCGACCTGCAGCATCTCGATGATGGATTCGTTGAGCTGGTCGTTCTGGCGCTCGAGGAAGTCGATGCCCTGGTTGAAGGCCAGCACGGTGCGGCCCAGCTCGTCGTCGGCGCCCGGGGCCAGCCGCGCGGAGAAGTCGCGGCGCTTTTCCATGCCGTGCAGGGCGTCGCGAATGCGCTCGGCCGGGCTCAGGATGAAGCGCTTGGAGAGCTGCCCGATCGACAGATAGATGACGGCGCCGATCAGCAGCGCGCTGAGGATGAGCAGGGCGATGACCAGCGCCATAGTGATCTCGCGCTGATCGCCGCCGCTGGCCAGAGCCTCGGAGAGACGCGCCTCGAGATAGGCGACCGCCGCCGGCTCGAAGCCTTGGGTCAGCCCGACCACGACCTTGCCGATCTGCTGGCCGTCGCGCTCGATCGGAAACTCGCGGAAGCTGCCTTCGATGGCGTCCGACTCACCCAGGAGGCTCGCGCCGTCGTTGTCTTGGATGTCGACCGCCGCGATCTCCGGGTCCTGCTCGGTCAGTGCGACCAGCGAGGCGAGCCGGGCGTCCGCGCCCGGATCCTCGACCCGGCCAGCAATGTCGGCGAGCAGCGCGCCGGCCGTCTCGATCGAATGGATGGTCTTCTGCTGCAGCAGGCTGGCAACCTCACCCTCGGAGCCGGCACTGAGGCTTTGGGCGACCTGATCGCGCTCCTCGGAGAGGCCGTAGAGTCCCCAGAGGATGGCGCCTGAGACGAGCGCGAAGACCATGAGCACCAGGGCGGTGGTCGCAATGGTGAGCTTGGCTGAGATGGTGAGATCGGTCAGTTTCATGTGAAGTCCTTCAACGAGATAGCGCTGGCCAACGAGAGAGCGCCGGCTTGGGGCATCGCTGATTGATCGCGTTTCCTGTCCGGGTCATGGCGTAACCCCGTCTCTTCAGGTACCTGAGGCCCTTGAAAATCGAGCGGCTCGATGCTCGCGCTCTCGAGTCGCGGGCTGATCGCATGCCCGGAAGGCACGGGATCAGCGTCCGTTCAGAGCAGACTGGCGCGCTGAGCGAGCAGGCCCAGCAGGCCGCCGAGGTCGAGCTGGATGTAAGTCCTGCCTTCCAGGCTCAGGCCGAGGCAGACAAGCTCATCCGGCAAATTGGGTAAAGCGACCAGTGGCTCGGGGGCCAGGTCCGCCGGCACCGTGATCACGGTGATCTCATCGATCCGCAGACAGGCTCGTGCGTCGCGGGGTCCCAAGATGAGGAAGAGCCCGCCTGCGGCGACCCCCTCGAAGAGCATGCTCAGGTCGTAGACAGGGACCAGCTCGCCGCGAAAGTTCGCCAGCCCCGGGCACCAAGGCTTGGTGAAGGGCAGCTTGGCGCTGGCCATGACGGGCGAGACCTCCGCCGGAAGATCCATGGGGATCAGGAGCCAGCGCTCCCCGATCCTGAAGGCATGGGCAATGGCCGCCGCCTGCTCGCCATCCTCGCCCTCGAGCGGCTGTGACAGCCAGCGCAGGCCGGCGGGATGCGCGAGCCGCGAAGCAGCTTGGCTGGCCGGGACGAGACTCATGCGGCTGCCCCACCCCCGCCCGCGAGCTCATCGACGTGCTTGAGCACCGCCTCGGGCGTACAGGGCTTGACGACATAGGCCTTCGCGCCCTGGAGCTGAGCCCACATCTTGTCCGCCTTCTGGTTCTTGCTGCTGACGACCACCACAGGAATGGCCGATGTCTCTGGGTCCTCTTTGAGCGTGCGGGTGGCGTGGTAGCCGTCGACATCGTCCATCACGATGTCCATGAAGATGAGATCGGGACGCTCACGCTTCGCGGCCTCAACGCCCTCGCGCCCGGAAGCTGCCGCCACCACGACATGACCCGCCTTGACCAGCATGTCTCTCAGGAAGTCGCGCTCGGTCGCGGAATCGTCGACGATGAGTAGCTTAGCCATGGAATTCGGTACCTCTTGGGCGTGCGTCTCAGATACGCGCGTTACAGATAACGCTGCAGCGTATCGTTCAGACTGTCGATCGTGAGTGGCTTGGTGAGATAGGCGTCGGCAGAGGCGAGCGTCCCACGCAGCTTGTCGATGCGGGATGTCTTGCCGGTCAGCATCACGACAGGTGCGCGCACCCGAATGTCCTTCTTCAGATGGCGGGAGACGTCATAGCCGCTGATGCCCGGCAGCATGACGTCCAGAAAAATGAGGTCATAGGACTGCTCGCGCGCCCTGGTCAGCGCCTCTTCGCCGGTCACCGCGAAGTCCACGGCATAGCCCTTCTTCGCCAGGCGCATCTCCATCATCTTGCGCACGGACTCGCTGTCGTCGACGACAAGAATGCGCTTTGTGTAAGAAGGCGGCGCTTCTTGGGCGCTCTGGGTGACATGCGCCTCCTCGCCGCGCAGCGGCATCGACATGTCATCGTGGATCGCAAGCTCGGGCGCGAACTGATAAACCTCGGTCACCAGGGCGTCCAGGGTCTTGAGGATGCGATTGGCGAGGATGGGCCGCTTGAAGAAGACGTTGACCACGCCCGCGAACTCGTCCGCGAGCTTGTCGGCGGCACCGATACGAACCACCGGGATGACGTGCCCCGAGAATTGGGCGCGCAGATCCGCCCAGACTTGCGAGCCCGCGGACAAGTCTTCGTTCACGGCGAAGAAATCCGGACGCCGCCGGCCAGGCTCCCAGAAGAGATAACGCCGAGGACGGACCTTCGACAGCATGAAGGCCCTGTTCAAGGCCTTCTCGTCGGACTCCGGAAAGCCGCAAAGGGCAATGGAGAACTCTCTACTTTCGGCCGCAGCCATGTGTCACCCCCACGTTGAAATCCGTTTCGAAGACAGACCCGGACTTCATCCTGACTCCAGGGACAACACCGATCGGTGCGCGCTCGAAGCCCCACCGACCGCCACAATACGCCAAACGACTATTCGAAACGCTCACGACCCATCACCACACAGCGGCAAAGACTTGGCTCGGCATGCGCCCCATCGGCTCCCGGCGACCCTGACGGCATTGGAGAGCAGGAGGCCACCTGGATGCTAAGCACCTGACGAGCGGGGCAAGCGACCTAGCCAGAACAATACGATGGTTATTCTTGAATCCTTCTATCGGGGAGCTTCCCCCGGAGCCTAGCCACACAGCAGCAGGGCTCTAGCGCACTCGACGGCATGACTTCCGGGACGCTCGACCGCTCCGCACGCTTGGTTGCGATTCCGTTACAGATTTAATCAGGCCCTCGAGCAGGGGGCTTTGAGCTCTGTCACAGGATCCCGCGAATTATTACGCAAATAGGAAGACGTTACGAAGACGATTTATCAGATCCATCCCGTCCATGAAATGAACGGAAAATCCAGAAAACGCAAGATGAGATAATAGCCTAGCCAAGCGCAGGCAAGACAGACATCAAGGGTCGCGAGTGCGTAAATCTATGGATAACACAGGGCTGAAACGTGTATCTCAGCCCTTTTTTGATGGGACGTCGGCGCGGGAGAGGTTGATGGAGCCTACGGAGGCAGGGCAAGAGAGCAGAGCTGCCCGATAGGGGATCGAGCGAGAAGCGCCTGCGCAGCTGATGGCATGGCCGGACACCATTGCGGCATCCGAGCTAGCGGGAGGCACTGACGGGGAGCAGTGGCGTGCATACCGACCGGTAGACGCGGCGCCCGTCAAGAGCGGCGAAGACGAGCCCGCGGCCGGCGCCGCGGCGTCTGCGGGCTCGCGCCTCAGCTGGCCTGCGCCAAGACAATTGCAGGCTCGGCCGTGCCAATGGATTCCGGATAGGCATCGGTCCAGCGCAGCAGCTCCAAGCGACCGTCATGATGCTCGACCAAGGCCGTGCAGCTCTCGACCCAGTCGCCGCAGTTGCAGTAGGTCACACCTTGGATGTCGCGCATCTCGGCGTGATGGATGTGGCCACAGATCATGCCGTCCAGATCCCGATGCTGCGCCTCGGTCGCGACGGCCCGCTCATAGTTGCCGATGTAGCTGACCGCGTTCTTGACCTTGTGCTTGAGGTACCCGGCCAAGGACCAGTATTTCATGCCGAAGCGCGCGCGCACGCGGCTGAGAGAGGCATTGAGCGCAAGCAGGTGGTCATAGGCGCGCGACCCCAGCTTGGCGAGCCAAAGGCTGTGCTGGACGACGCCGTCGAACTTGTCGCCATGCAGCACCAGGAAGCGGCGCCCGTCGGCGGTGTGATGGACGATCTCGTCCTTGACGACGACCTCGCCGAAGCTGGCGTCGAGATGATCGCGGAAGAGCCCGTCGTGATTTCCGGGGATGTAGATGACTTCGGTCCCCTGCCTGGCCTTCTCGAAGATCTCGCGCACGATTCGATTGTGCGCCTCCGGCCAGTAGACGCCGTTCTTCATGGCCCAAAGGTCGATGATGTCGCCGACCAGATAGAGCTGCTTGCACTGCGTCGACTGCAGAAAGTCGAGCACGAACTGCGCCTGACAGCCCCGAAACCCCAAGTGAATGTCCGACAGAAAGATGCTGCGGTACTTCAAGGGGTGCATGCGTTTGATTTCGGACATCGCAACAGCCTGTCTCCGATAAAGTTCGCGAAATGGTCGCGGAACTTGGTTACGGGGCCATTGAGAGCAGGTGAAGATGCGATGAAAGCGACTGTTCGCACAGGTTTTTTTGACGAACACATGACACCGGACGAACAGAGGCGCGGCCGCCGCACCGGCTCCCACTCGGAGAGGACGCGCTCTATACTGTGCGTTTGCCCGCGAGCGGGCCGTTCAACCCAAGATTCGGAGCGAAACGATGGCGCAGAGCGCAGTCAAGAAAGTGGTCCTGGCCTACTCGGGCGGGCTGGATACCTCTGTCATCCTCAAATGGCTGCAGGAGGAGTACGGCTGCGAGGTCGTGACCTTCACGGCAGACATTGGCCAGGGCGAGGAGCTGGAGCCGGCCCGCGCCAAGGCCCAAGCCGCCGGGGTCAAGGAGATCTACATCGACGACCTGCGCGAGGAGTTCGTGCGCGACTTCGTCTTCCCCATGTTTCGCGCCAACGCCATCTACGAGGGCGAGTACCTGCTGGGCACCTCGATCGCGCGTCCGCTGATCGCCAAGCGCCTGATCGAGATCGCCGCCGAGACGGGCGCAGACGCCATCTCGCACGGCGCCACGGGCAAGGGCAACGACCAGGTCCGCTTCGAGCTGGGCGCCTACGCCCTGAATCCGGAGATCAAGATCATCGCCCCCTGGCGCGAGTGGGACCTGCTCTCGCGCGAGAAGCTGATGGCCTACGCCGAGAAGCACGGCATCGCGGTCGAGATGAAGCGCGACGGCACCAAGTCGCCCTACTCCATGGACGCCAACCTGCTGCACATCTCCTACGAGGGCTACGACCTAGAAGACCCCTGGGTCGAGCCCGGCGAGGACATGTGGCGCTGGAGCGTCTCGCCCGAGCAGGCGCCGGACACCCCGAGGACGCTCGAGCTGACCTATGAGAAGGGCGACATCGTCGCCATCGACGGCAAGGCGATGTCGCCGGCCGAGGTGCTCGCCGAGCTCAACCGCATCGGTGGAGAGAACGGCATCGGCCGCGCCGATATCGTCGAGAACCGCTATGTCGGCATGAAGTCCCGCGGCTGCTACGAGACACCCGGCGGCACCATCATGCTCAAGGCCCATCGTGCCATCGAGTCCCTGACGCTCGACCGCGAGGCGGCACACCTCAAGGACGAGCTGATGCCCCGCTACGCCAGCCTCATCTACAACGGCTATTGGTTCTCGCCCGAGCGCGAGATGCTCCAGGCCGCCATCGACAAGACCCAGACAGTCGTCAACGGCGTCGTGCGCCTCAAGCTCTATAAAGGCAATGTCATGGTGGCGGGACGCAAGTCGGAGACCAACAGCCTCTTCGATAGCTCCATCGCGACCTTCGAGGAAGACGCGGGGGCTTACGACCAGAAGGACGCGACCGGCTTCATCCGTCTGAATGCGCTGCGCCTGCGCGTTCAGGGGCGGATGAAGCAGTAGCCGCCAGCCGCCAGCCGCCAGCCGCCAGCCGCCAGCGAGCGTAGGCCGGGGCTGGCGGCTCAGGAGGCGGGAGGCAGAAGCCGAAGCAGGGCGCCGTCCGGCTCATCTGTGAGGATATAGAGGAGGCCATCAGGCCCCTGCCGCACGTCCCGCACGCGCTTGCCGATGGTCAGCTTGTCCTCCCCCACGACCGCATGACCGTCGAGCTGGATACGGCGGATCTGGCGAAACTTCAGCGCGCCGCTGAAGAGGTTTCCGGTCCAGCCTGGGTAGCGGCTCCCTGTGTAGAGGGCGAGACCGCTGGGGGCCTTGGACGGTGTCCAGACCAGCTTGGGGTCGACCATCCCCGGGCGGCTGGTCTCATCTGAGATCTCGGGCCCCCAGTACTCCATGCTGTAGGTCACCTCGGGCCAGCCGTAGTTCTGCCCGGCGACGATGCGGTTCAGCTCGTCGCCGCCGCGCGCGCCGTGCTCGTTGGCCCAGACGTCGCCGGTCCTCGGGTCCAGCGCCAAGCCCTGGATGTTGCGATGGCCGTAGCTGTAGATCTCAGGACGCGCCCCGGCCTCATGGACGAAGGGATTGTCGTCCGGCACGCTGCCGTCGTCTCTCAGCCGGATGATCTTGCCGAAGAGCGTCTCGAGACTTTGCGCCTGTTTGCGGATGTGCTCGCCCTGAAAGGAGACCGGCGGATTGCCGCCGTCGCCGATGCTCATCAGCAGCGTCTTGTCGGCTAGCCACAGCAAGCGGGAGCCGAAATGCTGACCGCCCGACTTGGCGTCCGGATTGCGGAAGATGACCTCCAGGTCCTCGAGCCGACCCTTACCGAGCCGCGCACGGGCGAGCCTGGTGCGATTGGCGTCCTTAGTACCGGCCGCGTAGGTCAGATAGATCAGCCGGTTCTGCTCGAAATCGGGATGCACGGCGACATCCAGCAGACCGCCCTGTCCATCGCCGAGGACTTCGGGCACCCCGGCGATCGGCTCGGGGTCCAGCACCGCGTCGCGCATGATCCGCAGCCGTCCGGGACGCTCGGTAATCAAGGCCGAGCCGTCCGGCAGCCAGGCGATAGACCAGGGATGCTCGAGCCCTGAGACGACGGTCTCGGTGCGCCAGCCCTTGACCTCAGGGACGTCCCCGCTCGGCTCGACGGGGCCGTCCGTCGGCGCGCAGTTGGCCAGCGGAATCCACAGCAGCAGCGGCAAAACCATCGAGCGATCGAGCTTCATGCGACCCTCCCGGATTGATGTCTATTGCCCAGCGTCAGCTGCCGTGCTCGGCAGCTCGGATGGCGCCTCGCCCTGTGCCCTCATCTGCTCGAAGGGGTCTGGCCCCTGGCGCTCGCGGCCGGCGTCGCTGAGCCGCTTCAGATAATCCTGCCAAAACGGCTGCCAGGCGCGACCGAGCCGGTAGAGATAGGGCCAATCGTAGAGGCCCGAATTGTGGCCGTCGTCGAAGAAGATCTTGACCGCGTAGTGACCGATCTGCTGGAGATCCGTGATTCCAACACCCTCCTTGCCGAACTGCAGCTTCGCCGTCGCCGGTGAATGCCCGCGCACTTCCGCCGACGGCGAATAGACCCGCAGATACTCGCAGGGCAGGCGGAAACGCGCCCCGTCGTCGAAGGCGATCTCGAGGACGCGGGATTTCTGATGAAGCTGGATCTCGATTGGATTTGGCTGATGGTCCATGGCTGAACGGCTGACCCTGAGCGGAATGGGTGATGAGGTGCATGTTGGCGGCTAGCTGCGGACGCCGCTATGACAATCAAGCCTGGGGGGCCAATGGATTATCGGCACCGGCATCTGTGGACTTCGCGCTCGAGACTGTGAGAGTAATCCAAGCGCACCGCGAAGATCGCAGATTGGTGTAGGTTGGGTCGACGCAGGGGGGCCAACAATCAAAGCGTTAGGCTAGCCGCCATGTTGGGCTTCGTACCTCAGCCCAACCTACGCAGGATTTCTTCACAGTCTCGCTCGCTCGTCCACCCTAACCCGGCAAAGCCGGAACCAAAGAGGGGCGGATCGTCTATCGTTTGAGTAAGCCCGCACACGGGAGTCAGACGATGAACCCCTTTGTTGAACAGCATCACGATGAGAT
>NZ_JAAIJQ010000078.1 GCF_010820565.1 Thiorhodococcus minor
GACACCCCGATGGCGGGACAACGCAATATCGCCGCCGCCCTGTTCCGACTCGAGAACAGTCGCCGCCCGGAGGATATCGAGCGGGTGCTGGCGAGTCTGATCGAGTGGCTGGCCGCCCCCGAGCAGGACAGCCTGCGCCGCGCCTTCGTGGTCTGGCTCAAGCGCGTGCTGTTACCGGCACGGGTTCCAGGCGCCGAGCTACCAAACGTCAATGATCTTCAGGAGATGCGTGCCATGTTGGCCGAACGCGTAAAGACCTGGACCGAGGAGTGGAAGCAACAAGGGCTTGAGGAAGGGCTTGAGAAAGGGCTTAAGCAGGGCGTCTACCGCGGTGAGGCGAGACTGCTGCGTCGGTTGTTGATCCGACGCTTTGGTGTCCTGCCTGCCTGGGCCGAGGCGCGCCTCGAACAAGCCGGCGAGGCCGAGCTGGAGTTTTGGGCCGATCGCGTTTTGGACCGCGACACCTTGGAAGAGGTGCTCAAGGAGCCGATTTGAGGATCGGGCCAGGCTCAAGTCCGCGTCGCGCGATCGCTCTCATCTCGGTGTGATTCCGGTATGGTTTCATCACGCCGATAACCGCCCGCTCGTCCCTGATGGCCGATCACGATCCGTCCTACAAGCTCCTGTTCTCGCACCGCGACCTGGTGGCGGACCTGATCCGTGGCTTTGTGCAGGAGGACTGGGTCGAGCAGTTGGACTTCACCACCCTGCAGCGTGTCAGCGAGCTCGGCATCAGCCACGACCTGCGCGAGCGCGAGGACGACATGATCTGGCGGCTGCGCTGGGGCGATCGCTGGGTTTACGTCTATCTGCTGCTGGAGTTTCAGTCGACGGTCGATCGCTTCATGGCGGTGCGGCTCTTGACCTATGTCGGACTGCTCTATCAGGGTTTGGCCGCCGCCGGCGAGATTCCGGCCGGGAGTCCGCTGCCGCCGGTCCTGCCCATCGTCCTCTACAATGGCGAGAAGTCCTGGTGGGCCAAGACGAGTCTCGATGACCTGATCGAGCCGAACCTGCCCGAGCAGCTGCGGCGCTGGCAGCCGCGGATCCGCTATCTGCTGCTGGACGAGCAACGGCTCGCGGACACCCCGATGGCGGGACAACGCAATATCGCCGCCGCCCTGTTCCGACTCGAGAACAGTCGCCGCCCGGAGGATATCGAGCGGGTGCTGGCGAGTCTGATCGATTGGCTGGCCGCCCCCGAGCAGGACAGCCTGCGCCGTGCCTTTGTGGTCTGGCTCAAGCGCGTGCTGTTACCGGCACGGGTTCCAGGCGCCGAGCTACCGAACGTCAATGATCTTCAGGAGATGCGTGCCATGTTGGCCGAACGGGTTAAGACCTGGACCGAGGAGTGGAAGCAACAAGGGCTTGAGGAAGGCCTTAAGGAAGGGCTTGAGGAAGGCCTTAAGGAAGGCCTTAAGGAAGGCCTTGAGCAGGGGCTGTCCCAGGGAGGGGCAAGGCTGCTGCGCCGGCAGTTGGTCCGGCGCTTTGGTGTCCTGCCTGCCTGGGCTGAGGCGCGCCTCGACCAAGCCGGCGAGTCCGAGCTAGAGTTTTGGGCCGATCGCGTTTTGGACCGCGACACCTTGGAAGAGGTGCTCGAGGAGCCGACGTGAAGATCGGCCCAGGCTCAAGTCCGCGTAGGGCGTCATAGCGATAGCGTATTGCGCCGCATGATTGGTGGCTGCTCGCCCAAAGACACCACAACCGGCTCATGTCGCTCGGACTTCGAGCGGCGTCTTTGCGCCAAGAGCGCGCGAGACGCTGTGCCGGCCCATGTGCTCAATGCAGCTGGGGAGATGCTGGGTCATGCCGAAGACGGAACAAGCGCTCCTCGAAATCGATGACCGACATCCACGACGCCCCCTTGCCCCTGCGCCCCCGCTGGCAGCCATTGCGTCTGGGCCTGGTCGACCTCTTCTACTACGACGACGAGGAGATCTGGCTCAGGGACGGCAACCTGCTGCTGCGCGGCAATAACGGGACGGGCAAGTCCAAGGTCCTGGCCATGACGCTGCCCTTTCTGCTGGACGGGCAGCTGATCCCCTCGCGCGTCGAGCCGGACGGCGATCCGGGCAAGCGCATGGAGTGGAACCTGCTGCTCGGCGGTCAGTATCAGGAGCGTCTGGGCTATGTCTGGATGGAATTCGGGCGGGAAGACAATGGCACGCCCGAGTTCTGCACCCTGGGCTGCGGCATGCGCGCCGTCGCCGGTCGCGGCGCGCCGGAGCGCTGGTTCTTCATCACCCCCCAGCGCGTGCGCCGCGACCTGAGGCTGGTGGACGGCAACGGCCGCGCCCTGTCGAGGGACCGGCTGCTCGAGGCGCTGGGCGATCGGGGGGAGCTGCATACCAGCTCGGCCCAGTACCGCGCCCGGGTCGACGAGCGGCTCTTCCGGCTCGGCCATCATCGCTTCGAGGCCCTGCTCAATCTGCTGATCCAGCTGCGCCAGCCCCAGCTCTCCAAGCGTCCGGACGAGAGGGCCTTGTCCTCCGCCTTGACCGAGGCACTGCCGCCCTTGGATCAGGCCGTGCTCAACGACGTGGCGGACGCCTTCCGCAACCTCGAGGAGGAGCGCAGCACGCTCGACGGGCTCAACGAGGCCCGCGCCGCCGTGGGCGAGTTCCTGCGCCATTACCGCGGCTATTGTGCCGTGGCCGCGCGGCGCCGGGCACAAGACGTGCACCAGGCGCAGAGTGCCTGGGAAAGGGTCGGCGCCGAGCTGCGCGAGACCGCCCAGGCCCTGAGCGCGGCCGAAGCGGCCAGGGACTTCGAGGAGCGGCGACAGGGATTCCTCGACCGCAAGCTCGGACAGAGCCGCATCGAGCTGCAGACCCTGCGCGACAGCCCCGAGATGCGCGACGCCAACCGGCTCAAGGAGGCCGAGGCACGCGCTGCGGAGCGCCGCGGGATCTGCCAGACCCTGAAGGACAGGCTCGCGCACCTCGTCGCCGACATCAATCGCCAGGAGGCACGCCTCGCCGAGGACAGGCAGCGCTGCGCCCAGGAGAGCGCGGCGCGGATGCGCGCCTTGAGCGCCTGGCTGGAGCCGGCGCGCACCGCTGGGATCGCCAATGCCCACGAAGCGGCGCTCGCCCCCTTGGAGCTGCCCGATGGTGGACCGGCCCCAAGATCCGGCGCGGATCCGGCGATCGACCGGGCCGCCGAGGCCACCCAGGCTCAGGTGCAGCGTCGTACCCACGCCATCGCGCAAGCGCGTCGGCTCATTCGAGCCCTGCAAGAGGCCGAGCAACGGGAAGGTCGGGACCGGGAGCGCCGCGAAGAGGCCATCAAGGCCATGGAGCAGCTGGACCAGGCGCGTGCCCGGGCCGCCGATGCGCTCGATGAGGAGGGGGCGACCCTGGTGTCCGCCCTGCGTCATGCCCTGGAGACCAATCGCGAGCTGCGGCAGGAGGACCCGGAGGCCTTGCTCGCCGAGCTTCAGGATTGGTGCCAGTCGCTGTCCGGTGAGAATCCAGCGCAGCATGCCCTGCTGCAAAGCTACAACGCCGCGCGGGACGCCTTGCGCAGCGCGAAGGAGGCGGTCGAGCGCACCCGTGCCGAGGCCCAAGCGGCCGTCACCGCGCTCGAAGAGGAGAGAAGCCGCATCGAGCAGGGCGAGCTTGCCGAGCCGCCGATCCCCTATACCCGCAGCCCGGAGGCGCGTCAGGACCTGGCGGGTGCGCCACTGTGGCAGCTCGTCGACTTCGAAGACGGCCTCTCCGCGACCGAGCGGGCCGGGCTCGAGGCCGCCCTGGAGTCCAGCGGTCTGCTGGATGCCTGGGTCATACCCGACGGGACGCTATGGAACGACACGACCTGGGACCGAATGCTTCGGCCGAGCACAGCGGTCGCCAGGAATCTGCTGGACGTCCTCCGGATCGCCATCGACCCCAAGGACGCCGCCGCGAGCCGGGTCGAGCCGCAAACGCTGGCCGGCATCCTCTCCTGCATCGGCTGGGGCGAGCAGGCGCATTCGGCCTGGGTCGACGCGGAGGGACGCTGGCGTCTCGGCCCGGCATCCGGCGCCTGGGGCAAGTCCGAGCCGGCCTATATCGGTCATGCGGCGCGGGAAGCGGCCCGGCGGCGTCGCCTGGGGGAGATCGCCGAGGCCTTGGAGGAGCTGCAAGCGCAGATCCAGGCCTTGGACGAGGACATCGAGCGACTGGATGACCGCTTGCGGGTCCTGGAGCGCGAATGGCAAGCCCTTCCAAGCGACCGAGCCCTGCGTGCGGCCCACCAGCGCCATGACGACCTGCGCGAGCGCCTGGCGAGGAGCCGGGACGCGGTCGAGCACTTCACCCGGGTCCTGGAGCAGAGCAAGGCGGCGAGCGAGCGCTGCCGGGATGCGCGTGACAAGGGCGCGCTCGACCTGGACCTGCCCGCGGATGCGGCCGGTCTCGACACGGTCGACGCGGCCTTGATCCAGTATGAGAAGCTCGCGGCCGGCTTCTGGCCCAGTCTGCGCCACCATTGGGAGCGGCTGCAGCGAGCCCGCGAATTGGCCGAGCAGGTCGCCGAGCTGGCCGAGCGCCGCGCCGAGCAGCGCGACGCCCTGGACCGGGCCAAGGCCGGTCAGCGCGAGGCCGAGGAGATCTGGCACACCCTGAAGGAAACCCTCGGCGCAGGCGTCGAGCAGCTGCAGCGGCGGATCCGCGAGACTGAAGCGCATATCGAGGATCTCGAGACGCAGCATGTCGAGAATCGCAACAAGCACGCCGCGGCCATCGCGGAGGCCAGCCGCTTCTCCGAGCGCCATGCCAGTCTCACCATAAGCCTGCAGCAGAAGGAGCAGGAGCGCCGCGCCGCCATCGACGTCCTGGCCGACTTCACCCAGATCGGTCTCTTGCGGATCGCCACCCCGGCGCTGGATGCCCCTGAGCGCGATACCCCATGGCCGGTGGACCCGGCGGTACGCCTGGCCCGGCAGATGGAGCAGAGCCTGAGCAACGTCGAGCATGACGACATCGCCTGGCGCCGTCACCAGCAGGGGCTCTACGACCGCTTCCAGCCCCTGCAGCAAACCCTGTCGCGCTACAACCATTCCGCCCACATCGAGCAGGACGGTGAGCTGCTGCTGGTGCGCGTCATCTTCCAATCCCGCCCCTGCGGCCCGGATGAGCTGGCCGAGAGCCTGGACGCCGAGGTCGCCGAGCGCAAGGCCCTGCTCGACGCCAAGGAGCGCGAGCTGCTCGAGGCCCATCTGATGAGCGATGTCGCCACCCACCTGCAACAGCTCATCGGCGACGGCGAGCGTATGGTGGAGCGCATCAACCAGGAGCTGGAGCACCGCCCCACCAGCACAGGCATGAAGCTGCGCCTGGCCTGGGTGCCACTGGACGAGGCGTCCGGCGCGGCGCCGGCCGGTCTCGCGGAGGCCCGCAAGCGGCTGCTGCGCCAGACCGTCGCCGCCTGGTCCGGCGAGGACCGCAGCGCGGTCGGCGACTTCCTGCAGCGGCGTATCGACGAGGTCCGCCAGTCCGACGACGGCGGCACCCTGATCCAGCATTTGGCCCATGCGCTCGACTACCGCCGCTGGCACAGATTCACCGTCGAGCGCTGGCAGGGCGGCCGCTGGCGTCCCGCCTATGGACCCGCCTCCGGCGGAGAGCGCGCCCTGGTGGTGACCCTGCCGCTATTCGCCGCCGCCTCCAGCCACTACGGCGGCGCCGCGCCGGAGGCCCCACGCCTGGTCATGCTCGACGAGGCCTTCGCCGGCATCGACGACGACTCGCGCGCCAAGTGTCTCGGGCTCATGGCCCAGTTCGATCTCGACTTCATGCTGACCAGCGAGCGCGAATGGGGCTGCTACGCCGAGGTGCCGGGTCTGGCCATCGCCCAGCTCGTCCGCCACGAGGGCATCGACGCCGTCTATCTCTCCCGTTGGACCTGGGACGGCTCCCAACGCCGTCCAGACGAGCCACCGCCCATGACGGCACCAGTCGCGGAGGAAGCGGCCCTCGCGGGGCAGGATGACGATGACCCGCAGCAAAGCCTCTTCTGAGCATCCTGAGGTCGACTTGCAGCGGCTTCGCTCGCTGCTGGATTGCCCGGAGCTCGCGCGCATCATGCAGGCGGTCCGCGTCGCATTGGAGCGCGGGGGCGCGGAGCGGGTCTCCATCGCCGATCCGAGCGAGCAGGAGCGCCGGGCGCTGGATGAGCTGCTCGGGCGCAGACCCAGCACGGGCGCGCGCCTCACTCTCCCCTTGAGCCAGTTGGAGGACACTCTGAAGCGTGCCGGTCTGGCGCCTGACCTGCGCACGGCCATGGAGAGCCTGGGTGGACCGCTCCGCAATCTGGGCGCGGAGCGCGATGAGCGGGCGCGAGCGTGGCGGCGCGTCTTCGACAGCCAGGGTGCGGAAGCGGAGCGACTGGGTGCGGCCACCTGGCTGGCGACCCTGGAGCGCGAGGGCCTTTTGAAGCGGCTGGCCGGCCCGGACTCCGTCCGGGCCGAGACGCTGCTAGGTCAGGCCCTGGACGTTCTCGGACGCCTCCCGCAGCGCGGCATGACCCTGAGCACGCTGGCGGCCGAGTGTCTCGGCGACGCCCACGCCCTGGACGAGGGCCGGCCTGTCGCCACCCTGGTCAAGCGCGCGCTCTGCGTCGACGATCAGACAGACTCTAGCGACGCGCTTTGGGCGTCCGTCGGCATCCTGGTCGGCGGCGGCATCACGAGCAGCGTCCTGGCATTGAATCTAGGCGTCGAGGGTAGCGGCACGACAGCATCCATCGTCGCGGCCGCCGCCATCAGCGGCGAGCCCATCTACCTCACCCTACGGCAGCTCCTGAGAGATCCGCCGACCTGGACCGCGAGCGCGATCCCCGTCTCCATCTGCGAGAACCCGGCCGTCGTCGCCGAGGCCGCGAATGCCCTGGGTCCGGATTGCACCCCTTTGATCTGCACCCGTGGCCAGCCCAGCGCGGCGGTCACCACCCTGCTGACCCAGCTCGCGGCCGTCGGAGTTCCGCTCAGGTACCACGGCGACTTCGACTGGCCCGGCATCCGCATCGCCAACGGCATCATGAGCCGGCACGGAGCGGCCCCTTGGCGCATGGGCGTCGCGGATTATCTGGAGACAATCGATTCGGGCAAGCCCTTGACCGAGGGACCGGTCATCGCCGAATGGGACCCTGAGCTCAGCCGGGTCATGCAGGCCCGGGGGCAAATCATTGAAGAGGAGCGCGTGATCCGGGACCTCCTAGCGGACTTGGATTCCCGAGCCGAGTGCGAGACCAGCTACGGCAGTGATAGAGAAGGGGGTGAGCCTGAAGAGCGCGTCCAGTTTACGGCGGACAGCTTCCTAGGAGCCAGGGTGGACAAGCCAGAGAGACTGTGAGAGTAATCCAAGCGCACCGCGAAGATCGCAGATTGCTGTAGGTTGGGCCGACGCAGGAGGCCCAACAATCAGAGCGTTAGGCTAGCCGCCATGTTGGGCTTCGTACCTCAGCCCAACCTACGCAGAATTTCTTCACAGTCTCCAGAGCGAAGTCCACCGAATCCCGCGTCGAGGTTGGCGGACTGCGCTGTGCTTGTCCGCCCTACAGGAGACGACTGGCCGAAGCCCGAATGCACATCGGCCAGACTGTCTGCTTCGTCGCGTCCCTTGCGCCTCAAGTTGCCAGATCAGGGCAGTAGGGTGGACGAGCCGAGCGAAGTCCACCGAATTCCGCGCCGGCGTTGGCGGACTGCGCTGCGCTTGTCCGCCCTACTGGGGACGACCGGCCGAAGCCCGAATGCACACTGCCAGACTGTCTTTTTCGTCGCGTCCTTCGCGCCTCAAATTGCCAGATCAGGCAACCGACTGATAGTAGATGTTCTGCGGATGCTGGGCCTCGGCGAAAAAGGTCCAGCGCTCGGCCAGCAGGCCAACGTACTGCACAACGAAGGCGAGGATCGGGAGATTGGGGGACTCGGCCACGTAGGAAGCACCGATCAACAGCACGGGCAACGGAAAGACGAGGATCAGGAACAGATAGCGGACGTTCTGAACGAACCGCTGGCTGCGTCCATGGAAGAACTCGCGCGTGTTGAAGCTCCCGCCGGTCGCGCCCTGCGTGCGCTGAACGAGCGTGTTGTGGCGCACACCAATGGCCGTTTGAACCGTGCTTTTCCGCTTGATGTGGGCATTGCGGTAGAGATGCGCCAGGCGCGATCCCAAGGCGGCAAAGGTCAGGATCACCGCCCAGGTCCCGTAGAAGCTCACCAGCGGGTTGCCCAAATAGGCGGAGTAGGCGGCGGCCAGCATGAAGCCGGATGCGGCGCCGAAAAAGGTGAAATTGAACACCGTCAGGGGCGTGTGCCACTCCTGCAGAAACTTGACGTCGGCGTAGATCATGGCGGTGCAGACGAAGAGCGCCAGACTCGCCAAGGTGCCGACGACGCCGAGCAGGAGCGTCACATCCACCTTGAGGGCGCCGATCTCAAACAGCGGATCCGTCCACACCATCCAGTGCGCCAGGCCGTAGGCGAGCACCAAAGCCATGACGATGGGCAGGACGATGACCTCGCGCGAGAGCCATGAAGTGCGCCACTTGGCTGCGGCGCGCCAGGCCCGCTCAGGCCGCCCCAAATGGAAGAAGGAAGCGACCAGGCCGGCGATCAGGAACAAGAGCGCCACCAGGCTTCCGACTGCATAGAATCGATCCCCCTGCGCCTCCACGAAGCGCGGGATGGAATAAAGCTGGCCAGTGACCATCGCCAAGTAGAGGCCTTGACCGGCACCGATGAGCGTGGTTAGGAAGATGACTGAAAAAGCTGGATGCATGGGATTTGGTCCTGGGCGTACTGGATCTCTGGGGCGCTCGAGATGGAGTCAGCGGTCAGTGGATCAGTGTCCGAGGGCTGTCCACCGTCCACTGCTCAGTGTCCGCTTGGCTTACCAAGCCACGTCGTCCAATGTCTCCTCACCCGTGTAGGTGGTGAGATCCTCTTTCCGCAGCGGATTGTCGACCCGGGTGAGCTCGTCCAGATCGATGTGCATCCGCGTCTTCTGGCGCGGCAGATAATGGTTCGCCGGCTTGGTTCCCCACTCAGGCATCAGCTGGTAGCCGCCGCGCTCGCGAATGGCCACAGAAACCTCCGAATCAGGGTCGTGCACATCGCCGAAGAGCCGCGCGCTCGTCGGACAGGCTAGCACGCACGAAGGCTTGCGATCGCGCTCGGGCAGCTTGGCGTCGGTGATGCGGTCGATGCACAGCGTGCATTTCTTCATCACCTTCTGCTCCTCGTCGACCTCGCGTGCCCCATAGGGGCAGGCCCAAGAGCAGTATTTGCAGCCGATGCACTTGTCATAGTCGACCAGGACGATGCCGTTGTCTGGCCGCTTGTAAGAAGCCCCGGTCGGACAGACCGGCACGCAGGGCGGCTCCTCGCAGTGCAGGCAGCTCTTCGGGAAATGGACCGTCTCGGTATTTGGATAGGTTCCGACCTCGAAGGTCTGGACGCGGTTGAAAAAGGTCCCGGTCGGCGAGGCGTCATAGGGGTTCTGGTCCACCAGGGGACCGGCCCAGCCAGACGTATTCCACTCCTTGCAGGAGGTCACGCAGGCGTGACAGCCGACGCACACATTGAGATCGATGACGAGAGCGAGTTGAGTCATTGCTTAGCCTCCAGCCACCAGCATCCAGCCACCACGAAACAGAGTCCCGCCGGTGACGGGAGGCCGCGGGCCGGTCGTTGGAGGTTCATTTCTTGGTGAATACGCCAGCCACGAACGACTGCCATCTGCCGCGCTTCTTCTCCTGCCCGGGCAGGCGCGGCATGGGAGCGAACTGCGGCGCCGACATCTTCGGCTCCTTGTCGTCGGCCTTGTAGACGCGTACCCGCACGTCGAACCAAGCGGCCTGCCCGGTCACGGGATCCGCGTTCGACAGATGCTCGCCGGCCTCGTGCGGCGGCAGCTCCTCGGCAATCACGTGATTGAGCAGGAAGCCCTTGCGCGACTCGTCCGCATTGGCACTGAGGCCCCAAGCACCCGATGCCTTGCCGATGGCGTTCCAGGTCCAGACCGTGCCCGGCTCGACGGCCTCGGAGAAGCGGCACATACAGCGCACCTTGCCGTGCGGCGACTCGACCCAGACCCAGTCGCCGTCATCGAAGCCGTTCGCGAGACCGATCTTGGGGCTGAGGTAGAGGTAGTTGTGGCTGTGGATCTGGCGCAGCCAGGCGTTCTGGCTATCCCAGCTGTGGTACATGGCCATCGGGCGCTGCGTCAGCGCATTGAGCGGATAGCGGCGCGTGTCCACCAGCTGGGACTCGAGCGGATCATGGTAGAAGGGCAAGGGGTCGAAGTGAGTCTCGACACGCTCGCGCAGGCGCTCCGGCGGCTGGCGACCGGGCCGCTTGCCCTGGGCGGCCAGGCGGAAGCGCTGCAGCACCTCGGAGTAGAGGTGCAGGGTGATGGGCTCGGCATAGCGAATCATGCCGTGCGCGCGGGCCCAGTGCAGATAGCCCTTGTTCCAGTTGCGCATGTACTGGTAGCTGCGTGGCAGCTCATGGTGGTAAACGCAGCCATTCTGGGCATACATCTCCCACTGACGCGGATTCGGCTCGCCCTTGAGGACCTTGTCGCCGCTCTTCCCGCGCCAGCCGGCCAAGAAGCCGATCCCCGAGCCGGGCGAGGTCTCGTAGTTGACGACGAAATCCGGATAATCGCGGTACTTGCGGCTGCCGTCCTCCTTGGTGAAGGCGGGCAGCTTGAGCCTGGACCCCAGCTCGATGAGGACGTCCTGGAAGGGCTTGCACTCACCCTTGGGTGGAATGATGGGCACACGCACGGCGTCCACGGGCCCGTCGTATTCCGAGATCGGACGATCCAGCATCGACATGACGTCATGGCGCTCCAGATAGCTGGTATCCGGCAGCACCAAGTCGGCGAAGGCCACGGTCTCGGAGGCGAAGGTGTCGCACACCACCAGGAAGGGGATCTTGTAGTCCCCATTCGGCTGCTTGTCGACCAGCATCTTGCGCACTTCGCTGGTATTCATGGTCGAGTTCCAGGCCATGTTGGCCATGAACAGCAGCAAGGTGTCGATCGGATAGGGATCGCCGCGCCAGGCATTGGTGATGACGTTGTGCATCAGACCGTGGACGGAGAGCGGGTACTCCCAGGAGAAGGCCTTGTCGATGCGCACCGGCTCGCCGTCGTCATCGACGAAGAGGTCCTCCGGCTTGGCGGGCCAGCCGAGCGGCATCCCGTCCAGCGGGGTGTTCGGCTGCACGGCCTCGGGGCCATGCGGCGGCTTCGGACAGGGCGGGATCGGACGCGGGAAGGGCGCCTTGTGTCGAAAACCGCCCGGGCGGTCTATGGTGCCCAGCACCGTCATGAGGATGCCGAGGGCACGAATGCTCTGGAAGCCGTTCGAGTGCGCCGCCAGACCACGCATGGAATGAAATGCCACCGGGTTGCCGACCACCGACTCGTGCTCGTTGTCCCAGCAGTCGGTCCACTTGATGGGGAGCTCGATCTTCTGATCGCGCGCCGTGACGCCCATCTCGTGGGCGAGACGACGAATGGTGTCGGCCGGGATACCCGTGATGGGGGCCGCCCACTCAGGGGTGTATTGCTCGAGTCGCTCCTTCAGCAGCTGGAACGCCGGCTTGACGGGGGTGCCGTCCTCAAGGGTGTAGGAGCCCATGAGGCGCGGATCGGCGCCAGGCGTGTGGGTGCTGATGGGACCGTCGAGCTCGCGCTCCCACCACAGCTTGTTCTGCGGGTCGAAACAGCCCTCCTCCACATGCATCTCGGCGCGGTAGAAGAGACCATAGTCGTCACGGTTTGGATCGTCGACGACGAGCTCGGCAGAATTGGTGTACTGGACCAGGAACTCGCGATCGAAGAGACCGAGCTTGATGATCTCGTGCGTGATCGCGAGCAGCAGCGCGCCGTCCGTGCCCGGCTTGATGGGCACCCACTCGTCCGCGATCGCCGAATAGCCGGTGCGGACGGGATTGATGGAGATGAACCGACCGCCGCGACGCTTGAACTCGGAGAGCTCGATCTTGAGCGGATTGGAGTGGTGATCCTCGGCGGTGCCGATCATGACGAAGAGCTTGGCGCGCTCCAGATCCGGGCCACCGAACTCCCAGAAGGACCCACCGATGGTATAGATGAGCCCAGCGGCCATGTTCACCGAGCAGAAGCCGCCGTGGGCGGCATAGTTCGGCGTCCCGAACTGCTTGGCGAACATCCCGGTCAGGGCCTGCATCTGGTCGCGACCGGTGAAGAGGGCGAACTTCTTCGGATCCTCGGCGCGCAGCTTGCCGAGACGCTCCTCAAGCATCGCGAAGGCCTCGTCCCAGGAGATCTCCTCGAAGGCGCTTTCACCGCGCTCCGCCCCCGCCTTACGCCGCAGCGGCTTGGTCAGCCGGGCCGGCGAGTACTGCTTCATGATGCCCGAGCTGCCCTTGGCGCAGATCACGCCCTTGTTCAGCGGGTGATTCGGATTGCCGTCGATGTACCGCACCTCCCCATCGCGCAGATGCACGCGGATGCCGCAGCGGCACGCGCACATGTAGCAGGTCGTCTCCTTGACCTCGACGCGACCGACGTCTTTGTCCGAGTAGCTAACTGGGTCCTGCATGGGGGCACCTTTGGCGGAGTCGGGGCAAAACAATCCGAGCATTCTAATATTCGGGCGCGCTTTCTTTCAAACCTTTACCAATACTCGGGATTGAAGAAAGCAACACCCGGAGGACGGCTGTCGCATACCGATCGGCGATATTTATAGACGCGCACGCAAAAACGCGAGAGGCCGAAAACAGCCTCTCGCGCTCAGGTGCCTCCATCCGGCGGCGCCCCCAAGATCGGAGCGCCCGGGACGAGGGTCAAGCGGCGGCGCGATACTGGACCGGAAGCCAGGCGCTGAGACGCTCGCGCTCCTGCTTGATATCGACCGTGAAGAAGTGATTGAGAACCCCTAGGGCCTCATCCAAGTCTTCGCATGGCCACTCGTTGGTGACGGTGCGGCAGTTCCAGTCTTCGACGTGGAAGCAGCAGTGCCCACCCTTGGCTGCCCCTTCCGCGTCGAAGCGCAATTTGTAACCTGTTGATGTCAAAGGATCCCACTTGTAGCGGATCGCATTTTCGGTTGGTTCGAACATGGCTGGCCTTCGCTAAATCTGTAATTGAATCCGGAATCATGTGACGTCTATTCCGCCCGAAGGTGACGTCCGAGGTGCCCATCAAGACCGCTTGCCGAGTCAGCAGCGCAACAGCACTGTCTCAAATAAGCTGCATGCCGCATCTCACGCTTTCAGTCTAGTACAAAAATGCAACAAGCAACAAGTGACCGAATCCTCAGGAGCTGCGAAAAACAAGGCATTCACTTTGTTTGAACAATCTAGCAACGAACGGCTCAACCGACCTTGACCACCACGCAAACCGTACCATTTTCGCAACAAGCTGACGGCATTCCTGCCTCATCGCGCTGTCTCAAGCCCCTCGAACAGGCCTCACCTCTAAAGACTAGCTCGGGCGATCGGCAAGAAATGTGGCGCATCGCACGCTATTGCGGCCGGATACCCCCCCCCAACGGACGACGGACCTCGCCCGGGGATCTAGGCAAAGCGCCCAGCCGCGCGAGTTGCGCTGGCATCAAGATGGCGAAGGCGGCCAGCAATGATTTTGCCGCGGTTATGGGCTCCGGACGCATTCAGCCGCCGGAGGGGAAGAGACCGCCCTGCCCCGCAGCCGATCGGTCGACGACGACAAACAGAAGGCTGGGATCAGACGCCGAGATTCAGTGGATCGTCAGGATCCACACCAGACATGAAGGCAAGCTTGCGGTCGTTGTTGGTGACGCAGTAGATGAGGCCCATCCAGTTGCCGACCACACCTTCGGCCGTGTCGTGCCAGGTGTTGTGGAGGCCGGCCAGGAGGTGCGGCTCAGGAAATCCCGGGACCTCTTGGCCATGCTCGAGGACCGCCTGAGCCCGCGCGCGATGCTCGTCGAGGATGGCGCGCGACTGGAGACCGAAATAGCTCTCCGGGAACGGCGGATAATCGGGACGCGCCCCGGTGGCGAAGCGCTTGACCTCGCGCTTGTATTCCTTGAGCAGGGAAATGGTGTCGTACTCCGGATGGCCCTGAAAGAACACTTGACGAAAGCCGTCCGGACTTACGGCGAGATGCACGCCAGCGGCGTCGCTCTCGGCGAGCACCTTGAGTCCGGCAGAGACGAACTGCTCACGGCTGATGTCGTTGAAGCGCGAGTGCGGGACGTCGAAGCGGGTATTGACGTTCGCGACCAGCGGATGAGAACGGTCGACCACGTGGTGCGGAAAGACGCCCCAGCGCTTTTCCGGGAGAGGCCGGCGGCGCTGGCCATACCTGAACTCGAGCACGGCGTGCGTCGCCAGACATGAGCAGAGTGTGGAGCAGACGTTGTCATAGGCCCAATCGACGACCTCGATGAGCGGCTCCCAGAAGGGCTCGGCGGAGAGGTCTGGACCAGTGACATTGGCCCCCGTAATGATGAGCGCATCCAGGCCTTCCTCGCGAATGCGCTCGAAGGGCTCGTAGTAGCTGTCGATGTGGGCGCGCGCGTCGCGACTCCGCTTGAGGGCGTCGAGCGTGAATGGATGCACGTAGAACTGCGCGATCTGATTGCTCTGCCCGATCAGCCGGAAGAATTGGCGCTCGGTCGCCGCGAGCGCCGCGTCCGGCATCATGTTGAGCAAGCCGATATGCAGCTCGCGGATATCCTGGTGCAGGGCCTGGTGCGGATCTAGGATCTGCTGCCCTTCCTGCTTGAGCCGAGAGAAGGTTGGTAGCGCGTTATGGGCGACGATGGGCATTGGACACTGACGATCTTACTGCTGTTCCAAGACTGAGGCCGAGCGGGCTCATCCCTCGCCGGAGCGAGCGATGGCCGATTCGATCAGAGCGAGAAAATCGGCCTCGTCACGGACACGGGCCACGTCCTCGGAAGAAACCGTATAGCCATAGGGCCGAGCGATGGCCTCATAGCGTGGCACCCGGGAGTGGAAGAGACGAGGGAAGACCCAGCGCGTGAAGTCATCCGGGTCGATCTGCGCGGCATAGTCCAGCTCGCGCAGCTCCAAATAGTCCTTCACGGCGGCACGCAAGAAATCCGGCCTGTAGTACAGCGGCTTGGGATCGGCCTGGGCGCGCTGGATCAGTTTGATCTCATCGGCCTCAGGCACCCGGATGTAGAGGATGAGGCTGTGAGCGGCCAGCATGTCGATGACGCTGGGCTCATCGAGCTCGCAAAGACTGCCGCCGACGTCGTTCACGAGATGCGCATAGCTGTAGATGTCCTGCGCCTTGCGGACGAAATCGGGCAGATCCAGCATGGCCGCAATCTCCGCCTCCCGGTAGAGCGACTGGCGGCGACTGAACTCCTCGAGCGGCAGCCCGCCAAGCTCAGGGTTCCCGAGCTTGCCGATGAAGCTCAGCACCGGCCCGAGATCCGTCACCTTGATGTTGTTGCGAATGGCAATCCAATCACGCCTCAGGAGCTCGCGCAGAAAAGGCTCGCGCATCGCGCGCGCCTTGATGAGATCCAGGATGGGCTCGTCGAGGTAGCGCGTCCCGATGCGGTAGTCGCCCGAGTAATGGAACCAGTCGCTGCGTCTCAAGGTCGCGGAGAGGTAGGTCTTGCCGACCCCGGACATACCGAGCAGCGTGACACACTTGTGCTTCCAGGCACGGAACTCGTCGACGGTGAATTTCAAGGATGACGCTCCAGCGGGGTGAGTGCGCTCGGCCGATCGCCTGCGGCTAGGCGCTGACAGCCGCGTCCGAGACAAAGCCGGGATGGTAATCCAGCAGGCAGGCGCCTGGCCATGGTCAAGGCAGGCGAGCCGGCCAGGCTATGCCCTGGCATCGAGCGCCTCCCAGCGCGCGAATGCCTCCTCGAGTGCGGCGTCCACTTCCTCGAGCCGCGTCCTGAGCTTGGCGACGTCGCTGCCCTGGCTCTGATAGAGGGTGGGATCCGCCATCCGTGCATGCAGCTCGGACTGCTCCTGCTCCAGCGCCTCGATACGCGCGGGCAGCTCCGCAAGCTCACGGGTCTCCTTGTAGCTGAGCTTTGCGCTCGCGGCCTTCGGCTTGGCGCCGCTTTTCTTGTCCACCTCAGCGCCAGCCTGCTTGGGCTTCTCCGCTGCCGGCTGAGCGACAGGCGCGGGACGCTGCCGCAGCCAGTCTTCGTAACCGCCGACATACTCGCTCACGCGCCCATCGCCCTCGAAGACCAAGGTACTGGTAACGACGTTGTCGAGCAGCGCCCGGTCGTGACTGACCAGCAGCAGCGTGCCGCCGAACTGGGCCAAGAGCTCCTCCAGCAGCTCGAGGGTCTCGGTATCCAGGTCGTTGGTGGGCTCGTCGAGGACCAGCAGATTCGCCGGCCGCGTGAAGAGCTTCGCGAGCAAGAGGCGATTGCGCTCGCCACCCGAGAGCGCCTTGACCGGCTGGCGCGCCCGCTCGGGCGTGAAGAGAAAGCCCTTGAGGTAAGAAAGCACGTGGCGGCTCGCGCCCTGGATCTCGATCTGATCACTGCCCTCCGCCACATTGTCCTGGACGCTCTTCTCCGGATCGAGCTGCACGCGCATCTGGTCGAAGTAGGCCACCTGGAGATTGGAGCCGCGCCGAATCTGGCCTTGCTGCGGCTCGAGATCGCCCAGCAGGAGCTGGAGCAGGGTGCTCTTCCCCGCCCCATTGGGGCCAATGATCCCAATCTTGTCGCCACGCAGGATCAGGGTGCTCAAATCGCGCACGATGACCCGCTCGCCCCAGGCGTAGCTGACGCCCTCGGCTTCGGCAACCAGCTTGCCCGAGCGATCGGCCTCGGTCATCCGCAAGCGCGCGGACCCCTGCAGCTCGCGCCGCTCAAGGCGCTCGTCGCGCATCGCCTCGAGCGCGCGGACACGCCCCTCGTTGCGCGTACGGCGCGCCTTGATCCCCTGACGGATCCAGACTTCCTCCTCCGCCAGCTTGCGATCGAAATGGGCGGCTGCCTGCGCCTCCGCGTGCAGCCGCTCCTCGCGGCGGCGCAGATAGTTGGCGTAATCCCCGGGCCAGTCGGTGACGCGGCCACGGTCGAGCTCCAGGATGCGGGTCGCCACGCGCTGCAGGAACCGCCGATCGTGGGTCACGAAGAGGATGGCCCCGGGAAACCCGATCAGAAACTCCTCGAGCCAATCGATGGCCTCGATATCCAGGTGGTTGGTGGGCTCGTCGAGCAGCAGCAGATCGGGCTCGGTCACCAAGGCCCGCGCCAGCAGCACGCGCCGCTGCATGCCGCCCGAGAGCGCCTCGAAGCGCGCCTCCGCATCCAGCCCGAGACGCGAGATGACACGCTCGGTGCGCTGCTCGATCTCCCAGCCACCACGCTCCTCGAGCGCCTGCTGGATGCGGGCGAGCCGGCTCAGCACCTGCTCCGACGGCTCGGCGCCGAGATGGTGCGAGAGACTGAAATACTCCTGAGCCAGCGCCCCCAGCTCGCCCAGCCCCGAAGCGACGACCTCGAAGACGGACGCCGCCGTATCGCGGGGGATTTCCTGGGTCAGATGCGCAATCTTGATCTCCTGGGCGGCACGCAGCTGGCCGCCGTCGGGCTGCACCTCGCCGACGATGATGCGCAGTAGGGTCGACTTGCCCGCCCCGTTTCGCCCGATCAGACAGATGCGCTCTCCCCGCTCGATGCCGAAGGAGACCTCCTCGAGCAAGGGCGGAAGACCGTAAGAGAGCGTGATCGCGTCGAGACTGAGGAGCGTCATGGAATTTCCTGTTCGATCAAAGGTCGATTCACTGGGCTGGCTCGACCGAAACGGCTCGCCGGGACATCGCTCGCAACCTAACTTGGCGACCTCTGCCGTTGCGCTTCTTCAATGACATCTGCCGAGGCGCCCATGGCGGCCAACTTAAGCTACCATTGTAACTTTGTGCGCCCATTTCGCTCACTTGGCTTAGAATTCCGTCGACACCAATGACAAGAACAGTTTCTTTGAAGGAAGCCTGGTCAGGCGAAGCGAACTGCCTGAACTGCTCGCTGCGGACCTCCGTCCTCTTCTCCGGTCTGGAGCAAGCGGACTTCGAGCAGGTTCATGAGCCCATCGACCAATTCAGCCTCAAGCCAGGGGCCAACCTCTATCACGCCGGGGATCGCGGCGACTATATGTTCACGGTCCGCACGGGGGCTCTGAAGCTGGTTCAATACCTGCCGGACGGCAGCCAGCGTATCGTTCGGATTTCGCGCGCCACCGACGTGATTGGCCTCGAGGCCCTGCTCGAGGACGACTACCACCACGACGCGGTCGCCCTGCAGCCTACGGAAGTCTGCCGATTTCCGGCACGGCTGGTGCGTGAGCTCGGACAGGCGAACCCAGGACTGCATCGCGAGCTCATGGCGCGCTGGCAGCGCGCGCTCACGGAGGCGGACGCTTGGCTGACTGAGCTCTCGACGGGCTCGGCGCGGCAGCGCGTCGCGCGACTGCTGCTGCGCTTGGTCCGCGACCGCGAGACGAGCGAATGCCAGCTCTTCAGCCGCGAGGACATGGGCGCCATGCTGGGCGTGACCACGGAAACGACGAGCCGGACCATCGCCGAGCTCAGGCGCCAAGGCTTCCTGGTCGAAACGGCGCCCAACCTCTTCCTCCTGGACATCCCCAATCTGCGGCGTATCGCGGAGGATTGACACTGCTCGCCCTGCCCGGGCGGCGCACCCATCAAGCGCGACGACCATCCGTGCGATCCGCCGGCCGACCGGCGCGGCGGCGTTGACCGTTTTCAATGCCGTTTGGGAAACGCGGCCCGTAATCTGCGCGTCATCAGGTTACCGGGGCCGCAGTGCAGCACAGGCAGTGGACGCCGTCGAGCCGAGTGGACACCAACATAGCGCACCACTCGACGAGCCAGACGCCGTCCCGCCCTAAGGCTCCAGGGACCCTTCCAGCATGTCCCCCGCCCAACCCCGACAGCGATCACCGTCGATGGAGCCATCATGAAGCAAAGCCTTTCAGCCACGGACTATCCCATCTACTCGCTCGAGATCGGCCGCGAGGAGACCACCTTCGACTCGGTCGACGCCATCTGCGGCTATTTTCGCGCCTGCATCGAGGCGCACCGCTCGGCCGTGCTCATCACCGAGTTCGATCACTACAGTCACACGCAGCAGCTTCCCGAAGGCCATATCGGCGAGGAGATCCGCGCGGCCAAGAATGTCGTCTTCTGTTTCGGCATTTCCCTGCCCAAGCCAGAGCTGCTCGCCTGCCGCCCGCGCTCCATCGGCGTCGCCGAGACAGACGCCGGCTTCGTGATCAGCTTCATGGAAACCCCAATGCCGGTGGCCAACGCAGCCATGGAGGACTGGGCCGCGGGGGTTCGCAACTTGGAGACCCAGGCCGCCTGAGCGGAGAATAGCGCGCCCCTAATCAACCGGAGCACCAGCTGAGAGCCCATGCGCATCGCAGTCACCAGCCAGAACTTCCGCACCATCACCGGCCATGCGGGAAAGACACGAAGATTCATCATCCTGGAGTGCGACGGAAGCCAGCCCGCGGTCGAGGTCGAGCGCCTCGATCTGCCCGCGCAAATGTCGCTCCACGACTACCATGGCGATGATCACCCGCTGTTCACCAAGGCATTGGATGCAGTCATCACCCAAAGCGCCGGCCAAGGCTTCGTCGCACGCATGGCTCGCCAGGGCATCGCGGTCCACGCCACGAGCGCGACAGACCCCACGACCGCAGCCCAAGACCTCGCCGCCGGCCGCCCCCTTCCGGCGGCGGCCGCTCACACAGACGACCATAGCCCGACCCGCGTCACGCTCGACTGAGGCGCCGCCACGGCTTGAGCTCGCGCATCTGCGCGGATCGAATCGCCGGTGCTGAGCTCGAGGACGCCTCGGTCCCACGGCGCATGTGGCACGCCGTTCAATGGCGCCAGGGCCCCGGCATATTGCCTTAATACCCTCATAAAAAACAACGAGATCAGATGGTTGCGCGATATCATTCCCCTCGAGACGATTCTGGTCTAGTCTCCTGACCGGCGTGGGTCGGCTATACAGCCCGACTCAAGGAAGACGTCGACTCGGGCACGACTGACGCCAAGCTCTCAACCATCCGCACCGCTCCGGCGCGGGTCCAAGGAGAATTGCTCATGCTCGACAGCTCCATGATCGAACTCTCGCGATGGCAGTTCGCCATCACGGCGATGTACCACTTCCTCTTCGTTCCTCTGACTTTGGGCCTTTCCTGGATCCTGGTGATCATGGAGAGCGTCTACGTCATGACCGGTCGCGAGATCTACCGGGACATGACCAAGTTCTGGGGCAAGTTGTTCGGCATCAACTTCGCCCTCGGCGTCACCACAGGTCTGACCATGGAGTTCCAGTTCGGGACGAACTGGGCCTACTACAGCCACTATGTCGGCGACGTCTTCGGGGCGCCGCTCGCCATCGAGGGGCTCATGGCCTTCTTCCTGGAGTCGACCTTCATCGGTCTCTTCTTCCTTGGTTGGGAGCGACTCTCCAAACGCCAGCACCTGACGGTCACCTTCCTGACCGCGCTCGGCTCTAACCTCTCCGCGCTGTGGATCCTGATCGCCAACGGCTGGATGCAAAACCCCGTCGGCTCCGAGTTCAGCTATGAAACGATGCGCATGGAGATGACCAGCTTCACGGAGCTGCTGCTGAACCCAGTTGCTCAAGTGAAGTTCGTCCATACGGTTGCCGCGGGCTACGTCACGGCGGCGATGTTCGTCCTGGGCATCAGTGCCTGGTACATGCTCAAAGGCCGGGATTTGGCATTTGCCAAGCGATCCTTCTCCGTCGCCGTCGGCTTCGGCCTCGCCTCCATCCTATCCGTCATCCTGCTCGGCGACGAATCCGGCTACGAGGTCGGCGACGTCCAGCGCGTCAAGCTCGCCGCGATCGAGGCCGAATGGGAGACCGAGCCAGCTCCCGCCGCCTTCACCATCTACGGAGAGCCCAGCAACGAAGATCAGGAGACCCGCAACGCCATCAAGGTACCCTGGCTGCTCGGCCTGATCGCCACCCGCTCCCTCGACGAAGAGGTGGTCGGCCTGAAAGAGCTGATGCGCGAGCACGAGATCCGAATCCGCAGCGGCATGATCGCCTACGCGTATCTCACGCGTCTGCGGGGTGGCGAAGATACCGACGACAACCGCGCTGTCTTCGAAGAGCACAAAGACGACCTAGGCTATGGTTTGCTGCTCAAGCGCTATACGGAGAACCCAGCCGAGGCCACCGAAGAGCAGATCCAAATGGCGGTCCAAGACTCCATTCCTGAGGTCGCCCCACTCTTCTGGACCTTCCGCGTGATGGTCGGAGCCGGCGTCTGGATGCTCATCCTGCTCGTCCTCGGCTTCTATTACAACGCCCGCCGTGTCATTCACCAGAAGCGCTGGCTGTTGCGCCTCTTCCTCTTCAGCATTCCAGTCCCCTGGATAGCCGCAGAGACGGGCTGGTTCGTCGCGGAATTCGGCAGACAGCCCTGGGCGATCGGTGAGGTCCTGCCGACCAGCATCGCTGCCTCGAGCCTGACCGCGAACGATCTGATCATCAGCCTCTCCGGTTTCATTCTCTTCTACACACTGCTGTTCGTTATCGAGATGTACCTGATGTTCAAGTTCGCGCGCCTAGGCCCAAGCTCGCTGCATACAGGTCGCTATCATGGTGAGCGCAGTCCCGATACCGCCGGCGGAGCGACACCCGCGACGGCGCCACAGAAACCGGTCGAGTAGGCGGGAGGAACATCATGATCCTGGATTATGAAACCCTGAAATTCATCTGGTGGGCGCTCGTCGGTGTGCTCTTCATCGGCTTTGCCGTCACCGACGGACTCGATATGGGTGTCGGCGCCCTACTCCCCTTCCTCGGCAAAACCGACGGTGAGCGCCGCGTCATCATCAACACCGTCGGACCGCACTGGGACGGCAACCAGGTCTGGCTGATCACGGCGGGCGGGGCCATCTTCGCCGCCTGGCCGCTGGTTTACGCGTCGGCCTTTTCCGGCTTCTACTTCGCCATGCTGCTCGCGCTCTTCGCGCTCTTCTTCCGGCCGGTCGGATTCGACTACCGGAGCAAGATCGCGGATCCGCGCTGGCGCAACGCCTGGGACTGGGGGCTCTTCGTCGGCGGCGCGGTCCCCGCGCTGGTATTCGGCATCGCCTTCGGCAACCTCCTGCAAGGCGTTCCTTTCCATCTCGACGACCTACTGCGCCCCTACTACAGCGGCAGCTTCTTCGGGCTGCTGAACCCCTTCGCGCTGCTCGCCGGCGTCATCAGCCTCGGGATGCTGGTCATGCACGGCGCCATCTGGCTACAGGTGCGCACGGCAGAGCCGATCGCGAGCCGCGCCAAGGGTATGGCCAAGAAGGCAGGCCTGGTGACCATCGTCGCCTTCGCCATCGCGGGCGTCTGGCTGAGCTTCGGGATCGATGGCTACCGCGTGGTCGCCATGCCGGCACTCGACGCCATCCCGAACCCCCTGACCAAAGAGGTCGTGCGCGAATCCGGCGCCTGGCTAGCCAACTACGGCGCCTATCCCTGGACGCTCTTGTTCCCACTGCTCGGCTTTGCCGGCATGGGGCTGGCCGTCCTGGCCTCGATGTCGGATCGCGCGGGCTGGGGCCTGGTCGCAAGCAGCGTCGGCCTGACCGGCGTAATCATGACGGCC
The DNA here is from genome assembly GCF_010820565.1 of Thiorhodococcus minor. Lineage (GTDB taxonomy): Bacteria > Pseudomonadota > Gammaproteobacteria > Chromatiales > Chromatiaceae > Thiorhodococcus > Thiorhodococcus minor. The sequence goes on from NZ_JAAIJQ010000078.1 coordinate 22,658, forward strand.
GGCGCCGCCATGTTTCCCTTCATCATGCCGTCGAGCACCAATCCCAACAGCAGCCTCATCGCCTGGGACGCCGTCTCCAGCCACCTCACGCTGACCGTGATGTTCTGGGCCGCCGTCATCTTCGTCCCCTTGATCATCGCCTACACCACCTGGACCTATTCCAAGATGTGGCGGCGCATCACCGTCGAAGAGATCGAGGCCCAGGACCATTTGGCTTACTGAGGCCGATAACCAGCCCGAGTGCTGATCGGCCACGACGGCCGATCAGCACACCGATCAAACAGCAGAGATAGAGGTGAGCCATGTGGTACTTCTCCTGGATACTCGGCGTCCTCCTAGCCCTAGCCTTCGGCATCATCAACGTGATGTGGTACGAGTCCGAGCAATGCATGGGCAGCACCGACGACAACTGAGCTGACACCAGCCCCCAAGAAACGAAAAACGCGGCCAACGGCCGCGTTTTTCGTTTCCAGCACTGAAAAGACGACCGACGTTACAACACCGGCCCCTAGGGTGGACCAGACTCGTAGGGTGGACGAGCGAGAGCGAAGTCCACCAAACGCTGCGCCGCACTCGCCAACCCTACCGCCTGTGGTCGCACGAGACACAACTCGCCAAAACGGTCGTCGTCAAAGGGATCCTCGCCCCCGTCGCTAGCTCTCCTCCGTAATCGGCATAATCAAGATGTCAACACGCCGGTTAAGCCTCCGCCCAGCCTCGGTCTCATTGGACGCGACAGGCTGAGACATCCCATACCCCGCCGAATAGATCCGCTGAGGCAGAACGCCGCCGTTCTCCAAGTACCGCTCCACCGAGGCCGCACGCCGCTCCGACAGCTGCTGGTTGTACTCGGCCGAGCCCGTGTTGTCCGTATGCCCGGAGACCGCCAACTGGGTCTTGCCGTACTTGTTAACGACGGTCGCAATCTTATCCAGCGTACTGTAAAAGGCCGGCTGGATCTGGTCGGAATCCACCCCGAAGGCCGTTGCACCTGTCATCCGCACGACGATCTGATGATCAGGCAGCTTCTGAACAATGATTGCCCCGCTCGCAATCTCAGGCGCCAGCACCTTCTCGAAGTTCTGGCGCTGCTCCTCCATGTAAGCGCCAACCATGCTCCCAACCAGCGCGCCACCGACAGCCCCGATCAGCGCCCCCTTACCCGCATCTGCGCTCAGCGAGCCAATCAGCGCCCCAGCCGCCGCGCCGGTCGCCGTCCCCACGGCCGCCCCCTTCCCGGTCTCCGTCATCCCGGATCCGTCCGAAGCACATCCTGATACCAGCACCGCAACCATCGCGGCAGCCAAAGTCGTTCTCGCGAAAACTGGAGTCATCTAGATTCCTCATGGTGTCGAAGAGATCGTTGTAGCATCGGCCACATCTTGGCGGTCCTCAAAGGCACCGCCCGGGCACACAATGGCGGCCAAAGACGTCCTGAGCAAGATATCCGAATGCTTGATAGCGGAGAACGCGAAACCAGGCCCGCCGACCGAAGCCAGTAACCCCAGCAACCGACCAAGCCAAGACCTTGGCCGTCAGTTGGACCGCCGCACAAGTAGGGTGGACGAAAAGCCGACAGAACCTCACTCAGGAACAAACCGCCGCAACGAAGGCTGGATCAAGTTCGCAAACCCCGACAACAGCGCGTCCTTCTCCGCCAGATCATCGCCACGCGGCGCCGCAATCGTCAGCCGCACCAAGGCCCCGTCCGTCCGATTCCGCGTCAGCGCATCCCAGAACAGGAACCACTTCACCAGATACTCATTCGTCATCACCCGCCCCCGCTGCTGGAACCAGTAATAGACCAGCAACCGCTCATCCCCCATCTGGATCAGCGACCGGTTCACCCGCAGCGGCTGCCCGCCGACACCCGGCCCCGGGATCTCGCGCTGAGAGAAGTCCTTGATCCGCCAGCCGCCGCCCGGTAAACAGCTTTTGGGCGAGTGCACCGAAGCGCCCTTGCGCTGTGACGCATAGTACGCCACGTAAAGATTGACAGAGTCCCCCGCCTGATCGCGATAGTCCGCCAGTAGATAATCGTCGAACTTCAGCGCATCGATATAGATCTGCTCCAGCCGGCCGCGCGTCCCGTGCCACTCACCGATGTCATCCGGGAAGAACACCAGCTCCGGACGTTGAGGCGCAATATCTTCACGCTCCGGAAGGACCTGCGAAACAACGGCAGCCACGACCAACATTGGAAGCACGACATAGAAGGACCAAGGCAGACGACGATGCTCCACTCTGGCCGCGGCCGGCACAGGCACCGGTCCATCGATCGCAAAGGCCTCGCTGAAGGACGTGCGGTCCGGGCCGATCTTGGCCAGCAGCCACATCTCGAGCACGAGCAGCGCGGCGCAGGCCATGAAGACGATCCAGCCCTCGAAGTTGTGTAGAAAGCCTTCGGCCATGCCGATGCCCTGGTAGTGGACGAGGATCCCAATCACGCCGATCCGGAAGCTGTTCATCAGGACAGTAATCGGCAGCGTCGATAGAAAGAGCACGACCTTCTTCCAGAAGGCCCCTTTGAACAGAACCGCCGCGATGAATCCCAAGGCAGACAGCGGGAAGAGATAGCGCAGCCCGCTGCAGGCCTCGACCACCTGAAGCTGGTAGTTGCCCAGGTCGATCACATTGCCTTCGAGAAAGACCGGGATGCTGAACAGCCGGATGAAGGAGACCCCCAGCTGCGATGAGATCAGCTGAAGTTGGGATGAAAGATTGTTGTAAAGAAAATTGGGTAGCGGGACCGCAAAGAACAGCAGCAGATATGCGGGCAGTATGATCCGAAAGGCCTTCCAGCCCATCCAGGAGAGCAGCACGCCGCCGAGCGCCACCAGGAAGCCGTATTGGATGACCGTATAGAGCGTTCCAAGCTCCCCGGAGACGTACAGGAAGAGCCCGAAAACCGTCAACAGCACGCCCGGCACGCTGGGCTGGAACGGCGTTTGTGCGAGCAAAGAGGATCGCTGCCAGACGAGGAAAGCCGCCACGACCGGCAGCATATAGCCGTGGCTATACTCCTCGCTGCCCCAGGCTCCGACCATGCCGGTCAAGCCCGTCGAGAAGATCAGGAGCAGGAGTCCGATGGCGGCGGCCAGGAACCCCCAGGGCCAGATATGGCCCGCCCAACGCGTGGTCAAAGGCGGCTGCATCTCGTGACTCCATGCGGCTTGGATCATGAGGACACCCACTCGTGCGGAGGGGTATTATCTCGGAGATGCTGACATGATAACGCGGAGCCGCGCAAACAGCGCACCGTGCCCGGCTGATGCCGCTTGGGCGGCTCTTCCAGCAGTCGAGCGACGAAGTCGAGCTCCCCAGGCCTTGCAATACGCTTTCCCTGGCCTAGATGCATCTCGACGCCGGACCGCTTCCTGCCTAACCCAATTAAAGGCATTGACAGTCCGGGCTTTTGGCTCTTTACGGGCGCTCACAGATTGAACGCCTCCCGACGCGCTCCGCGCGCTCGGCATGGCGGTAGCGTGCCTGATGACGACTCGGTGCCTCTGGATTGACCGACGACATCCACTACAAGCTGCTCAAACTGTTGCAGGAGCGGCCCAATATCAGCCAACGGAAGCTATCCAAGGCGTTGGGCGTGAGTTTGGGCAAGGCGAACGACTGCATCAAGGCACTCCTCGAGCGTGGCTGGGTCAAGATGGAAAACTTCAGAAACAGCCGCAACAAGCTCGCCTACGCCTACCTGCTGACGCCGCAAGGCCTCGAGCGCAAAGCCACGATCGCCGTCCGCTTCTTGAAGCGCAAGACCGCCGAGCTCGAGGCCCTCGAGCAAGAGATCGAGCGGCTGCGCGCGGAGGTAGCACAACTGCCGGCTGCACAACGGACGACAAGCCCCGATCACGACAGCTGAGACCATGAAAGCCTGGTACCTGATCCACACCAAGCCGCGCCAGGAAGCGCTCGCGGACGCCAATCTGCAACGCCAGGCCTTCGAGACCTACCTTCCTCTCTACATCCGTGTCGCCAAGCGTCGCGGAGCCTGGAGAGATGAGCCTGGCCACCGTCCCTGATGGATTTTCCCCTTTAAATAGTCATTTTGCATGAGGGAGAGGGGTGGGCCTCCCT
>NZ_JAAIJQ010000079.1 GCF_010820565.1 Thiorhodococcus minor
CCCCCCCCCCCCCCCCCCCCCCCCCCCCCCCCCCCCCCCCCCCCCCCCCCCCCCCCCCCCCCCCCCCCTCCCCCCCCCCCCCCCCCGGCGGCGGCCCCCTAAGGCAATCCACAGAAGGCCCATCGATTGGCTTGATTGCAGGACCTGACCCCGATTCTGAATCTATCCGGTAATCAGTTGGAGACCAAGACGATGAGCGTGAAATCGAGCGCGAGATTTGCACTCTTGACCGGTGCAGTGGCTTTCGGCACCGCCTTCGCCGCCCAAGCCCTAACTTTTACAGTCGGACCAGACTTAGGGAGCGGCTTCTCAACCACAGTGACAATCAAAATCTGGGATCCAAGTACATCCACATTCGTGGAAGGCGCATCAGGCGACATTCAAGGCTTCATCGGCAATCCCGGGGCTTCCAACGATTGGAACGACATAAGCGCTTACCTTTACAATGGCGGGTCTTTCGTGCCTCCTCAGCCGAACAACAGTGGCGACGCCACGGAAATGGCGATGTTGGAAATTTTGTCGGGCAACACGATCAGCTCATCGGAGTTTGAGAAGGATGACAGTGACCCATTCGAGTTGCTGAAGAGCACCTACCTAGGTCTGAAATTCGGCACCGGTGACAACAACCCAGACGGCCAGGCAAATTTCGATCACGCCTTTTTCTGGAACAAGACTGGCCAAAAACTTCAAATCTCGGCCGCGAATGGTCTGAGTCACGTATTTAGTGACGGCACCAGTGTTCCGCTGCCAGCGGCCGCCTGGCTCTTCGGCTCCGCGATGCTCGGGCTAGCCGGCATCGGCTATCGTCGTAAGGCGAAGCAAGCCTGACACAGGATCTCGGAGAGCGATGATGGATCTCGGAAGGAGGGACAGATCTGCCATTGACGGCTCGAGGGACGACCATTCGAGATGGAGTCGCAATGGCCGCCCATCCCAGCTCGGCATAGCGCCCTCGTGATCGACGAGGGCGCTTTTCCCCAGCTAGCGGTCGAGAGTCCCGGCCTCTCCCTTTCAGGCCCAGTCGCGCCCCAGTCCACACCGACTTTAGCCCCCTCCTCTCGTCCTGACTCCGGCTGATCACCCTTACCAGCTACCTCTGAGCACGACTCACCTCTGGGTGTCGCAGCAGCGAGACCTGATCTCGCATCGCGCTTGGCAGCCTGAGGCGCCCTTGGCCAAAGCACCGACGGATCGCCGCGGATCCCTGCGAGTGGGTAGCCGTGACACGCCGCGTCCAGCCTGGCAGACCCTCGCGGGGAGCCTGGGGAGCCACCCTTGCTGCACCCAGCCGCCGCGCGGATAATCCCCGCCATTCCCAATACTGAAAGCAAGCCCCATCGCTGCGCATGACCTTGGGCCGTCTGCTGGCCTTCGTGGCGCCCGCGCGTCGCCTTGGATCGCTCGAGCACGAGAGCTGTTCGGATCGCACGAATCGAGCGCACGCGGGAGCTGCGCGCGCATCGGCGGATGGATGCGCGGCCTTTCAGACATCGGAACCCACTTCGCCCTGGCCGATCCACGCGGCATCAAGCACGGCACCGGTAAGGCCAAGCAAGTCGTCGACGAAGGCGAGCACGGCGCCCCGGCGCGCTGCGACCGAGCAAATACATCGGCCTTGGGAGCAAGGCCAACTTCACCACGAGACGGGAATCAACAATGAAGAACCGACAACGCTTATCCAGGTACGGCATGCGCCTCGGCGTCGTTGCGCTGATCGCGGGCACGCTCAATCTGTCCGCCGCGCTCGCGGGCGAGCAAGGGCTCTACATCGAGACAGTCAATCGCAGCAAGGGGCTGACCGGCGAGGCACCGAAGGAGGAGATCAGCAAGACCTATGTCGCCTACGGCAAGATGAAGGTGGCCAGCTCGGACCCGCAGGGCACCGACATGATCGTCGATCCCGAGACGGGCATCCTGACCTTCCTCAACGATCAGGCCAAGCAGTATTACAGGATCGATACCAAGGGCATGAAGTCGAGCATGTCTCAGCCCGGCATGGATCAGATGCGCGCCATGATGGAGAAGACCAAGGTGAGCGTCGAGCGGACCGACGAGACCAAGCAGATCAATGACTGGAGCTGCAGAAAGTACCTCGTCAAGAAGACCGGGATGATGGACATCGCGCAGGAGGTCTGGGCGACGGAGGACGTCGACATCGATCTCGAGACCTACACCGACCTGATGAGCATGTCGGGACCGGACGGCCTGCTCGGCGACTCGCCCGCGGCCAAGGCCCAGCGCGAGGAGATGGACAAGATCGCGGGCTATCCCATCCTGACCAAGTCCAAGGTTCAGCTGATGGGCGCCGACATGGAGACCGAGAGCGAGGTCAAGGTCATCCGCGAGGAGCCCATGCCCACATCCATCTTCGAGATCCCGGAGGGCTACAGCGAGCGCGAGATGGCCCCGGCCGGCGGTCATGGCGCCGCTCAGCAGAGCCCGGATTAGGGGACAGGCAAGCCGCGCTGCGTCGCGCGGCGGCCTCAATCAGGCGGGCGGCTCCCCAGGGCGCCCGCTCGAGGCTTTCAACACCAAGCCTTTCAGCATGGACGCGATCCGCACGCGGTCGTACTTTCCGGATGCCAGCAGGGGCAAGGCCTCCAGACGCAGGAAGTCCCTTGGGCGCCCGGCGCTCGGCAGATGCGAACGGCACCACTGCTCCAGCCCCGCCTCATCGACATCGCCCTGATAGGCGACCGCGACCCGGAAGCCCCAAATCGGCTCGGGGATGCCGACCACGACGCTGTCCCGCACGCCGGGCGCATCTGAGACACGGCGCTCGACCGCCGCCCGCGAGACATTGACGCCGCCGATGACGAGGACGTCGTCCGCGCGCCCGAGCACGCGGAGCTGTCCCTCTGCCGTCAGACATCCGAGATCCGAGGTCGCCAGCCAGCCACCAGGCTCCAGGCCGCGCCCCGGCCGGCGGTCCGGCCCGGCATAGCCGGCCATGACCATGGGGCCGCGGACACGCAAGCGGCCCGCCTCGTCGCAATGAGCGCCATCCAGCTCGACACCCGGCAGGGGCTCACCCGCCAGGGTCGTATCGAGCCGATTCTGGCCAATGGCCGGCCTGACCGCGATCTGGGAGCCGGTCTCCGTCATTCCATAGGTCAAATGCAGCGGCCAGCCCGCCTCCAGGGCGCGGCGGGCGAGCCCGGTGCTCACGGCCTGCCCGCCCACGAGCAGGACGCGGAGCAAGGCCGGCGGCGCAACACCGAGATCGAGCAGCCGGGCCAGCATGGGAGGGACCAGCGAGAGGTGAGTCACCGGCCGCCCGCCGAGGTCCCTCGCCACCGCCGCCGCATCGAACCCATCGTGGATCAAGACTGCCGCCCCCGCGAGCGCGCAGCGGTAACAGATCGCGAGACCGCCGATATGGCTCAACCTGAGGCACGTCAGCCAAAGGTCGCCCCGCGCCAGACCGAGCGCTTGATTGGCTGCCCGCGCCGAGGCAAGCAGGTTTCCGCCCGTCAGCATGACCGCCTTGAGCCCACCGCTGCTGCCGCTGGTCTTGATGAGGACCCGGACATCGGATGGCTCCGAGCCAGCCGCTTGCGGGGGACATTGGCCGGTCTTCTGGAGGCATCCCGACTCGGGGCGCCAACGCCATTCCGCGGCGACAAGCCGCTCCAGTGCCGTCAGCTCGGACGCGGGCAGATCGGCGCGAAAGGGAAAGAGCGCGGCACCAAGCCGGGCCAGGCTGTGCTGCATGATGGGCAGATCCCAAGCGGGCAGGTCAGGCGCCATGACGACCTGACCAGGCGCCAGCCCCTTGACTGCGAGCTGCCGCGCGCGCTCAGCGGCATGCGCGGAAAGCTCGGCGTAGGTCAGGGCGCGGCCAGCCTGCGCGATGGCGAGGGTGTCGTCTTGCCGCCACGGAGCAGCCGAAAAATCCGGCACATCGGGCATTAGAGGGCGAGGGATACGCAGGCGCGGCGCCAGCTTAGAGAGACTGGACGCATGCGGCATCTCAGTCGAAGCTGCAATCTCACCAGGGATGGCGCTGGGAGTGTCGGCCTCCAGGCCGACACAGGCTGACCTGGAGGTCAACAGCCCCAACGCAGCCAAGTCTCAGGAACGGCGTGCTCAGCGGCTTGCACTACCAGCGGACTTCGAACTCACAGTCCGACGCGCCCATGGCATGACAGGCGGTCTCGGTCACTTGCGCCTTGGACTGGACCAGCTCGCGGAAGAGCCGCTCGAAGGTCCCGGCGTAGAAGTCGCAGAGCGGCTGGTCCGATGAGGCCCCGCGGCACAGGGGCGAATTCTGAATGCGGATCCGCGGCGGATAGGCAGCATCGGCGTCGAAGGTACCTGTGCCGACGAAGGTCCAGGCATTGCCCCGAATCGCCTTCAAGAGGGTCTTGGCGGCCAGCTTGGGCGGCAAGAGCTTGAGGATCGCTTGCGCGGGTCTGGGTATGCGCTTCGCCAACAGATAATCGCCCGTGCGCATTCCCGCATCGCGGGCGACGGGGCGCGCCGCGGTGACGCCAAGGTGCTGGCGAAGCGCATTCTGGAGCGCGATCACCTCCCCTTCGTCGACCATTTCGGTGGGCATCGCGCCCAAATAGGCATCCAGACCGGCCGTCTTGAAGACTGCCTCGGCATCGTCCGCTCCCCGCTGCGCCGTCAAGGCCTCGAAGACACGAATGACTGCATTTGGGCCGACACGTCCCTGATTGGACTTCTCACTCACATCGATACCCTGAAGCGCCACTGGCTGCTTCCCCAATCCACCAATGAATCCTGTGTCCCGCAGAGACCGCGCAGTAGATAGCGCCCCTGTGGCGTGACCCGAATCCCCTCTTCCGAGACCTCGACGAGACCGTGCTCGGCCTCCTTGCATAAGCGATCGTACTCCTTATCGAGATCCGCGACCGAGCTTGCCGGCAGCTGCAGGTTGCACATGAGATAGAGAATGGCTTCGCGACGCCGACGATCGCTCTCGGTGAGCACGCGCCCCCAGGCGGCGGGCAGCTCCCCGGCGTTGAGGCGCTTCTGCCACTGCCTGAGGTCCGGCTGGTTCTGAACCAGGGCGCCACCGAGCTCGCCGATCGCGCTTGGCCCGAAGGCGATGACCTGCTTGGCCGGTAGCGGCGTGTAGCCGATTGAGTTGCGGTAGAGCTGCCCCTTGGTCTGGGCGTCGAACAGCTCGTCGTCCTCGCGCACGAAGATGTCCAGCCCCACCCAGCGGTAGCCGGCGTCGGTGAAAGTCTTGACGGCGTGGTGGAAGAGCGCGAGCTTCTCGCTCGCCGACGGCAGCTGTGCGGCATTGATGGCGTGCTGGTGCGGCCGGCTCGAGGGGTCATGCGCATAGCTGAAGCAAGCCACGCGGTCCGGCCCTAGGTCCAAGACCTGGTCCAGCGTCGCCTGGAAGCTCTGCGGCGTCTGGAATGGGAGGCCGTAGACCAGATCGAGGTTGATGTTCTCGAAGCCCGTGGCACGCGCGGTCAGGAAGACGTCGCGCACCATGTTCAGCGACTGGACCCGGCCGATCGCCCGCTGCACGTCTGCATTGAGATCCTGCACGCCGAAGCTCACGCGACGAAAGCCCAGCCCGTACAGCAGCTCGAGCTGCCCGACCGAGGAGCGGCGCGGATTGCATTCGATGGAGGTGCAGGCGTCCGGGGCAATGGAGAAGTGCCGCTCGACGATCTCCATGAGACGCGCGAGCTGCGGCTCGTTGAGGTGATTCGGCGTCCCGCCGCCGATGTGTAGCTGCTCGACGCGACGCCCTCGGCCGATCGCGTCCGCGACCATGTCCATCTCGATCTCGAGGGCATCGAGATACTGATCGACCTTCTCGATGCTGTGCGTCACGGTGGTATTGCACGCACAGTAGAGGCAGCGCACGTGACAGAAGGGAACATGGACGTAGACCGCAATGGGCTCGTCGGGCTTGTCCCGCACCCCTTCGAGGGCCAGCCTGTATTGCGATTCGGTAAAGGGCTGATCTCCGATCACACCGGAGATCGAGGTGGGACATCCGTGGGTCGAATGACCGTACCGCTCGAGAAGATCGAGCGGAAGGCTCGGGGGAATGGGAGACACCATGTAGCTCACCCGCCTCGTCAAATTGGAACGATGTCACCTTTGGCGCGGCCTTGCACGAGGTCTCGCCGAATCATGGTCGAACGCACCGGTCGAGCCAAAAGAGGCGGCCCGAATGCCGCGGTTGCCGGCCTGGGTCGAGCGTCGACAAGGTCTCGACCGATGCCAGGAATCCCGCAGCCTCGGGACCCATTGCAACTGCATCGGTGGGCGAGGGCATCAAACAGCAGTGGCCGCCGTCCGCAATTCCGATCATGGCCGCCAGGACGCAGCGCTGGAAGACTGCAGTCCGTGGGTCGCAAGGCTCTGGCGATGCTGACGCGGCAGTATACTTGGAGAGGTAGCGGAGCTCCAGCGAGCGGACCCGATCGACGAAAAGTTCCGCGATTTCACGAAAAGTGCTCGCCCCAGGATTAGGGCAAACGAGACACCCGGCGTAAGACGCACAGCTTGCTTTAGCGGGCCGCGCGGACGAGGGCTTGGAAAGGCTCGGGGAGTCGCGATGCGAGCGAGCCGAGGCACAAGCGCTTGGCGCGCCCGCGGCCTCGCTCATCGTTTCGGCCAGTCGTCTCCCGCACACGAGTGGACAAGCGCCGAGACTGTGAGAGCATTCCGAGCTCACCACGAAGATCGCGCCTTGCCCTCGATTGGGGCGACGCAGGAGGCCCAACAATCAAGGCGTTAGCCTGGCGGCCATGTTGGGCTTCGTGCCTCAGCCCAACCTACTCGCCACTCGACGATCTGATGACTGAGGCCGCATCGGCATCTCGGGGTCGACGCGACTCCCCGAACCTGGACTAGAGGCTCGAGATGAGCTTCGACTCGGCCGGGATCCGCCGCTTGCCCCACTCGGTCACGGCGGGCCGGGAAATCTCGGCGCGAGGGTGTGTGCGGATACAGGCCGACGTCTGATCCTCGCCGCCTCCCTTTGCGTCAGCGTCCGAAGCCTGCCCCTGATCGCGCGGAGGCAAGGCCCACGCCCACAGGGCCTCGTCAGGCAAAGGAAGTACGAGCAGCCAGTGCTCGAGGATGCCCAGTGCGAGCAAGGTCGCCAAGAGGATCAGACCCACGGCGCTGGCGCCTGTCACCGCGGGGGCCATTGCCTCCAGCACGATGAGCACCACGATCACGGTTGCGGTGGTCACGGACAACGGGAACAGCGGGTTCATGTAGCGCTTGGACATGTAGGTCTTGAGGTAGCGCAAATGCTCGGGCAGCCAATCCTCGTTGAGATTGGGAACGCCGAGGAACAGATTCAGCTTCGCACTCCAGCGCATGAGCCAAAGGACCACGAATGTCCAGGTGCCGACTTGGTTGGGCTCTTCGAGCGTGACGAGCACCATGAAAAGCACTGTTCCCAGAATCGCCAGCTCGTGATAAAGGCTGGTCAGAATCGCCAGCCCGAAGCGCTTCCATTCGGAGCAGTCCGGCGGGCAGGGCGTCTTGCGGGGTCCGGTCGCGAAACCGGTGAAGTAGCTCATCTCCAGGACGCCCCAGATGACGACACCGCAAGTAAAGGCCGCATAGACCGCAAAGGTGCTGGTGGAGGCGCTGGTGACGACCAGCCCGAAGATCGCGACCGCGAGCACCAGGGTCCCACCGAGCAGCGTCCAGCGGAAGGTCCGGCCTGGGAGGTTGTCCAAGTACAGCACAACGCCGGTGCTGAGCCACCACACCCCCAGGGCGAATAGGATTGGAAACCCGAAATCAGACATCGACTAGACCCAGCTCACGAGCAGATGGATTCCTGAGCACAGCGTAGCGATCGGCAAGAAGGCTCGCGATGCTCAGTCTACACGACGCCTGAAATCGGTCGCGCACATGCGCCCGCGCATCGCGGGCAGGGAGGGGTTGGGATCACTCCGCGCCTGATGAGGCCACGGGCATCAGCTCGGCGAATGACGCCTGGTTCGTCTCCCCATAGGCCCGAAGGTCGAGGAGGATCCCGGTGACCGGGTCTTCCAGCGTCAGGTCTCCGCTTTCGCGGCGAGCGAGGCGAAACGGCATATCCAAGGTCGCGTCATAGCCCCGCCTCTGGCGTGCCATGCTGCGCAGAACGCCCCGAATGAAGCCTTCGCTGCCCGGGGGCAGGGTTTGAATCAGCTCGCCCGTCGTCGCATCCTTCACCGTCGTGGAGCCGTCCTCTTGGTCCACGAACATGATCTCCCGCGATTGCACCTCTTCCGTCACCGGCGCCTGAGGGAGCATGACCCCGGTGATCCGGGCAACCGCGATCATGATGATCGTAAAGCTCAACAGAGCCGCAACAGCGATGAGAACGCCCTTCGGAAAGGGGCGCTCCTCGAAAGGATCACTCACGGAAGACCTCTTAGGAAACGGATTCGCTTTCGGGGGCGAGGCGCGACTCAGTCTGGACGACACGCGGCGCCGCCTCGTCCTGCGGCTCTTGGTCGGATTCTTCTGCGTAGGCCTCGAGCGCCCCGGCCAGGATCTTAGCAACCTCGGCGGCATCTGGAATCGTCCGCAGCATCGGCTGAGTCGGCGAAAAATGCCATGGCCGAGCATGTGGCCAGAAAATCATGTACGAGGGCTTGGCGGATTGCGCCAGCAGTAGGGGGATGTCCCCGGTACCGTCTTCGTAGACACGTAGGTCCGCCGAGCGAATCTGCTTGAACGGCAGATTCATCATCATGGGGAGTGCGACACCGATCCGCATCACGATACGCTGGTTGGTGATGGTGTAGATGGTGGTGCGCGCCATCGCCCAAGCGAGCAGGGCCAAGGCACCGATCGAGATGCCCGCCAACAGCAGCATCCAGGTCAGGCCAGAGAGGACACTCGCCATGGAGAGGCCATCCGACCAATCCACGGCGATTGCCAGGACCTCGAGCACCACGAAATAGATCGCAATCTTTCGGACATGAAAGGCCCGCCGCGCCAGGGCACCCCAGCGCGGCTGGCCCTGCCAGAGCACCTCCTCACCAGGAGGAAGCTGCTCTGGCAAGCCTCGAACGGGCTCGAAGTCGTACTCTCTCACAGCAGAGGACCGGCACGCTCTGCAGTTGCGTACAGCTTACCGCCCGCATAGTAAGCGCAGACCTTGTCTTCTTCGTAGAGCGTGACCTGGTCAGGCTTGGCCAGGCCAGGAACGTTCGCGAAGTGCGCTGCCTTGATTGCCGCGACCTTGATGGTGCGAGCCTTCTTGTTGAAGCGGCAGAAGTTGATCGGCAGCAGGGCCTGCTTGCCGCCCTTGGCGACCTTCATCTCGAGATAGCGGATCTGCGGCTCGGAGCGGTCGACCCAGACGTCCGTGACGGTACCCGCGGTCTCACCGTCGAGGCCGACGACGGTCATGCCGCGCGGATCCGGATCCTTATCGGAGATGCTGAAGTCGGTCGCAACGCGGAGCGGAACGATCTTCGCCTGACCCTCGATGGTCAGATCGCAGTGCTTCGGACGATCCGGGGAGGCCGCGGGACCAAACTCGGAGAGCATGGGGTCGCCGACGGGCTCGAAGGGAGCGCCCGGGAAGGGGGCCGCGGGGGTCGCCTTCAAGTTGGTGAGCGGAGCCTCTTGGCGAGGAGCCTGCACCGTCCCCATGTTGTGAGGCATGACGAAAGTCTTGGGCTCGGCCAGATCAGGGAAGCCGACGACCTTGACGCGGCCGCCGGACATTTCGGTGCGGTCGGAATCGAGCGGATAGCCTTCGCGCTTGTCCTCGCGGCGAAGGTAGTAGATGAGTCCAGCAAAGAAGAACCAGAACGCCCAAATCGTCAATTGGGCAACGTCGATATAGTCGGTGATGGCAGCAGACATATGTAACCTCCGTAGGACAAATGGCTAGCCGGAATAGCCAGCTAGACCGTTACGCGGTGACCGCCGTGGACTGAGTCCCTTCGCTGTGCTCACAAACGGACCATTGGCGACCAGCGTGGCAAGAAACAAAACGACCTCATTGCGATAGACAACTCCAGACCCAGCATCCAGCGACGTGTTGAGCCCTTTCCGGCGAGGATGAGCGGGCGCCGCTGCCCCTCAACCTCACAACACCCTGACCACAGCCGAAACCGTGGCCCGAAAGCCCTGGCGAGCACCCGATCGATCCGATCCCGATTCTCTCGAGCCGCCCCCCCCAAGCCCAAAGGTTCCCACGCCGATCAGGCCTGCACCAGCTCCAGGGCCTGCGACGTGTAGAACCCGACCGCAATTCGCCGCGTCCTATTAGGCGCCCAGCCGGCGAGCCGCGGCTCGCCGGCGATGAGCTTCCTCAGGGTGCCCATGCTCACGGGCTCGATGGCCGGAGCACGGTCGCCGCGCGGAAAGAAACGCCCTGCGGCGTGCATGATCGCCAGCGGGACGGTCTTGGGCGCGAAGGTGAACAGGATCGAGCCGCTCGTTCTCTCCGCGAGCCCCGCGAGCACCTTCACGACGTCGGCGGGGCAATAATGAATGAGCGAGTCCATCCCGACCACATGATCGAACTGTCCGTGCGCAGGATCGAGCATGTCACCCGCCCGAAATGTCACCGAACCTTGACCTAGATCAGTCGGAGCGCGCTCGCGCGCGATCTCGATCAGGGTTGGCGCCACGTCGATCGCCACGACCTCCGCCCCACGCCGCGCCGCTTCCACGGCCAGCGCACCTGTCCCGCAGCCCGCGTCCAGAAGGCGCTTGCCAGATAGGTCGGCCGGAAGCCATTCGAGCAGCGTGCGGCGCATGTCGTCGCGTCCCGCTCGCACAGTTTCGCGAATCTTGCTGACCTTGGCGTCCGAGGTGAGCTTGCTCCACGCGTCGGCAGCCGTGCGGTCGAAGTAGTTCTCGATCTCACCGCGACGTTCCTGGTAAGAAGCATTCTCCATCAATCAAACCCCAGGAAGTCGAAGATATCGCGATCGCGCATGGGCTGAGCAGACAAGGGCTCCACACCCTCCCAGAGCCGCTCGGCCAACTGCAAGTATTGCTGCTGGGCCTCCTCGAGGCCCGAGCCAGGCTCCGGCTCCATCTCGAAGACCGTCGACTTCTTGAGACGGCTGCGCCGGATGATGTCCAAGTCAGGCAAATGGGCCAGCCGCTTGAGTCCGACTGCATCGGTGAAGCGGTCGATCTCATCGGTCTTGACGCTGCGGTTCGCGATAACGCCGCCGAGGCGCACATTGTAGTGCTTCGACTTCGCCAGGATCGCGGTTGCGATGCGGTTCATGGCGAAGATCGAATCGAAGTCGTTCGCCGTGACGATCATCGCCCGCTCGGCGTGCTGCAGGGGTGCCGCGAAGCCGCCACAGACCACGTCTCCGAGCACATCGAAGATCACGACGTCGGTGTCTTCGAGCAGGTGGTGCTGCTTGAGCAGCTTGACGGTCTGCCCGACCACATAGCCACCGCAGCCGGTGCCCGCCGGCGGTCCGCCCGCCTCGACACACATGACGCCGTTGTAGCCTTCGTAGACATAATCACTCGGACGCAGCTCTTCGGCGTGGAAGTCGACGGATTCGAGGATATCGATCACCGTCGGAACCAGGCACTTGGTCAGCGTAAAGGTCGAGTCGTGCTTGGGATCGCAGCCGATCTGCAGCACGCGCTTGCCGAGCTTGGAGAAGGCGACGGACAGATTGGACGACGTCGTGCTCTTGCCGATGCCGCCCTTGCCGTAGATGGCAAAGACCTTGGCCGTGTCGATCCGGATGTCAGGATCGAGCTGCACCTGCACGCTGCCCTCGCCATCTGGGTGCTTGGGCAAACTACCGAGCATGTTAGCGGGGAGCTCTGGCACAGTCACGCAGCAGCCTCCTCGATGACGCCTTCAAGCCGATCTTCCAATTCTTCTCCCGCGCGACGCAGCGCTTCGAGTGTCGCCTCGTCCGGCGACCAGTAGTTACGCTCATGAGCCTCGATGAGTCGGTTCGCGACCTTGGCCGAAGCGGTCGGGTTGAGCTGCGCCAGACGATTGCGCATTTCCTCATCGAGCACGAATGTCTCGGTCAGCTGCTGATAGACCCAGGGTGCGACCTGACCGGTCGTGGCCGACCAGCCCATGGTGTTGGTGACATGCACCTCGATCTGCCGCACGCCCTCATAGCCGTGCTTGAGCATACCCTCATACCACTTGGGATTGAGCATGCGGGTACGGGTCTCGAGCGCGACTTGCTCGGCCAATGTACGCACCACGCCGTCGCCGCGCGTCTGGTCGCCGATATAGACCGGGACCTCGTCGCCCTTGTACTGGCCGACCGCCTTGGCGATACCGCCGAGGGTATCGAAATAGTGGTCGACGGTGGTGACGCCCAGCTCGACCGAGTCGAGGTTCTGATAAGCCAGCTGAACCTGCCCCAGGCAGCTCTTGAGCAGCTCTGCCTGCTGGACAGGCTTGCCGGAGACACCGTAAGCGAAGCTCTTGCGGCGCGTATAGGTCTCGGCCAGCTCCTCGCCCTCGTCCCAGCTGCTGCTGTCGATCAAGTGATTGACGTTCGCTCCGTAGGCACCGTCGGCATTACTGAAGACGCGCAGGGAGGCGGTCTCCAGATCGCAGGCGTGCGCCTCCTGGTACTCGAGCGCATGCTTGCGGATAAAGTTCTGCTCGACGGGCTCGTCGGCGGAAGCGGCCAGGAAGGAGGCCTCGGCCAACAGCTTGGTCTGCAGCGGCAGCAGGTCGCGGAAGATACCTGACAGGGTCATGACCACGTCGATACGCGGACGACCAAGCTCCTCGAGCGGGATCAGGGTTGCGCCGGCCAGACGGCCGTAGTTGTCGAAGCGCGGCAGAGCGCCGATGAGCGACAGGGCCTGGCCAATGGGACCGCCTTCGGTCTTGAGGTTGTCCGTCCCCCAAAGCACCAAGGCGATGGTCTCGGGATAATCGCTGTTCTCGGACAGATGGCGCTCGATAAGACGCGTGGCCTGCTGAGCGCCGTCCTTGACCGCGAAGGCGCTTGGCAGACGGAAGGGATCGAAGCCGTGCAGATTGCGCCCGGTCGGCAAGATGGCCGGGGTGCGCAGCAGGTCGCCGCCGGGCGCCGGCGGGATGAAGTGACCGTCGAGCGCGCGCAGGATGGCGGGGATTTCGGTGTCCTGAACGAGGAGGCGATTGGTCTCCGCGAGCTCACGGAAGAGCGCGACGTTCTCGTCGGTCGCCTTCATCTTACCGGCCTTCAACGCCTTCTCGGGCGACTTCCCGGCAACCAGGGCTTCCAGGGCAGCCTGTTCCGGACGGATGTCCTTGGTCGACTCCGCCACCGCCATCAGGAGATCGACACGCTCCTCGTCGGTCGGAGCCTCGCCGACAACATGGAGGCCGTGCGGAATCAAGGTGTACTCAAGCTCCAGGACGTCTTCGTTGAGCTTGGCGACGCGCGCATCGACGTCTTCGCCCCAGAGCGGCTCCGCATCCGCCAGCTCCAGCTCAGCGGCCTGAGCCTGGATCAGCTCCGCCAGAGAGGCACGCTCGTCCTTGTCGTCCGGAGGCAGCGAGCGCCAACGCTCCATCGAGCCCTTGAGCTCGACCAGACCCTTGTACAGGCCCGCATGCGCGATCGGCGGCGTCATATAGCTGATCAGGGTCGCCGCGGAGCGACGCTTGGCGATGGTGCCTTCCGACGGGTTGTTGGAGGCATAGAGATAGATGTTCGGCAGATCGGCGATGAGGCGGTCCGGCCAGCAGCCGCCACCAAGACCAGCCTGCTTGCCTGGCATGAACTCCAGCGCGCCGTGCGTCCCGAAGTGCAGAACCGCGTGCGCGCCGAAGTCGTCCCGAATGTAGCGGTAGAAAGCCGAGAATGCGTGCGTCGGCGAAAAGCCCTTTTCGAAGAGCAAGCGCATGGGATCGCCCTCGTAGCCGAAGGACGGCTGCACACCGACGAAGACATTCCCGAACTGTGCCCCGAGCACGAAGATGGAGGCGCCGTCGGTCTGCTGCTTGCCGGGCGCCGCTCCCCATTGCTTCTCGATCTCGGCGAGATAGCGCTCTCTCCGGACATGGTCATCCACCGGGATTCTGGTATGCACATTGGCATGCGCGCCGAATCGGGAAGCATTGCCATTGACGACGCGCTCACGCAGATCATCGACGTCTTCGGGCAGATCAACCTTGTAGCCGGCCGCATCCATGGCGACCAGGGTACGGTACAAGGAGGCGAAGACCGAGAGATAGGCGGCCGTGCCGGTATTGCCAGCATTGGGTGGGAAGTTGAAGAGGACGATGGCAACCTTGCGCTCGGCGCGCTCTGCCCGACGCATCGCCACGATCTTCGCCGCGCGCGAGGCGAGCATCTCGGCGCGCTCCTGATGGGAGTGCATGTCGCGCGCGCCGTCTTCCTCACCGCCCCCGTTGCGTCCGCCGTATACCATGGAGCCGGCCGCGCCGTCGAGCTCGGGAATGGCAACCATCATGGTCGCCTCGACAGGAAGCAGGCCTTGGTCGGAATCCTGCCACTGATCGAGCGTCTGGAACTCGACGGCTAGCGTCGAGAGATAGGGGACGTCGAGGCGCGTGAGCATTTCCTCCGCCCCACGCGCGTCATTGTAGGCAGGCCCGCCGACCAGAGAGAACCCAGTCAGCGAGATGACGGCATCGACGGTCGCCCGACCGTCTTGCATGAAGAACTTCTCGATCGCGGGCCGCGCGTCCAGACCGCTGGCAAAGGCCGGCACGACCTGCAGACCACGCGCCTCGAGCGCGCGGATGACACCATCGTAGTGGCCCGAGTTGCTCGCGAGGACGTAGGAGCGCATCAGCAGAAGCCCAACGCGGCCTTCGCCGCCCTTGCCCTTCTTGGCCGGCAAGTGCGACAGCTTCTCGCTGATCCGCCCCTTCATATCCGGGTGGTAGAGACCGGTTTCTGGATACTCGACCGGCGGATCGACCTTGAGGGTCCCGCGCAGATGATGACGCTCGCCATCGGCATAGCGATCGACGAGGAAGCGGAGCATGTTCGCCAGGTTCTCGTCGGAGCCGGCGAGCCAATACTGTAGCGTCAGGAAGTAGGCGCGAACGTCTTGCGCCGTGCCCGGGATGAAGCGGAGCAGCTTGGGAATGCGCCGCAGCATGGACATCTGCTGAGCGCCGGTGCTCTGTTTGCGCTCTTTGTTGCCGCGCAGACGCTTGAGCAGTGCCATCGGGCCACCGGGCGAGCCATCCATCGCGAAGCCGCCCATGCGGGTCAGCTTCATCAGCTCGCTCGCGGACATGCAGACGACCATGGCGTCGCACTTGTCGCGACGCGCCGCAAGATCGGCAAGGATCGGCTGAAAGTGGTCCTCCATGACCAGCATGGTGACCATGATGATGTCGCCCTGGGCGATGTCCTTACGACAGCGCTCGAGCGACTCGGAATCGTCCGCCCATTCGGTCGCGGCGTGCAGGCTCAGCTCAAGCCCCGGAAGGTCGCGGCGAACGACGGGCAGCGCGCGCTGAGTCGTTCCAGCCAGGTGCCCGTCGAGATTGATGATGACGACCCGAACCGGCGTAGCATCCGCGGCCTTGGTCGCCGCCCTAGCGGCCGAAGTGCGCTTTGGCATCGTAAAGCGTCTCCACAGTAATTGTCTGGATCCCCCGTTCTTGCGCATAGCGCTCGGTGTTGCGACGCGCCTTTCCACGCACGAAGAAGGGAATCTTTTTCAGTTCCTGCTCGGCGTCCGATGCCCAGGTCATGACGGCCTCGCCAGCCTCGGCCTCGCTATCGGCAGGCCCGGCTGGGGTTGTCTGCGGGCGACCAGATGTCGCGCTGCCCCCAAGATGCGAAGGTGTTGCCGCATCGTGGAACTCGAAGTCCTCTCGAAACATGGTAATGAGGTGCTCTTCCAACCCCATCATCAAGGGATGGACCCATGTATCGAAGATGACGTTGGCGCCTTCGAAGCCCATCTGCGGGGCATAGCGCGACGGAAAATCCTGGATGTGCACCGGCGCGGAGATCACGGCGCAGGGAACACCCAAGCGCTTGGCGATGTGTCGCTCCATCTGCGTCCCGAGCACCAGCTCTGGGTGCAGCTCGGCGACCTTCTCCTCCACCTCGAGGTAGTTGTCCGTGATTAGCGGCTCCACGCCGTAGCGCTTGGCCGCATCTCGCACCTCCCGAGCAAACTCGCGCGCATAGGTCCCGATACCGACGACTTCGAAGCCAAGCTCCTCCGAGGCAATCCGCGCCGAGGCAACCACATGGGTCGCGTCGCCGAAGATGAAGACCCGTTTCCCAGTCAGATAGGTCGAATCCACAGACCGCGAGTACCACGGCATTCTAGACCAGATCGGATCCGCTGTGGCATCGACATCGCATTCGAGCACGCGCCCGACCTCCTGGATGAGGTCATGCGTCGCGCCGATACCGATCGGGACGGTCTTGATGGTCGGCTGACCGAACATGCGCTCCAGCCAATGACAGGCCTGGTCGGCCACCTCCGGATAGAGACAGAGATTGATGTCGGCCTCGGGAATCCTCAGCAAGTCTTCCGGGCTTGCCCCGAGCGGCGCGACCACGTTGACGTCGACACCGATGGAATCCAGGAGCCGCGTGACCTCGACCACATCGTCACGACAGCGAAAGCCGAGCGCCGTCGGGCCGAGCAGATTCGCCTTCGGGCGCACACCAGATGCCCGCAGCTTGCGCTCCGACCCTGGGGTCGGCACCTGGCTCTTCAGCAGGCCTCTAACCAGCTGATAGAAGGTCTCGTTCGCTCCCCAGCCCTCCTTGCGGGTGTAGGCCGGCAGCTCGAGCGACAGCACGGGCGCAGGCAGCCCCATACCCTGGGCGAGCGCCGCAGGCTGATCCTGGATCAGCTCAGCGGTGCAGGACTCACCGATCATGAGCACCCGCGGCTTGAAGCGATCGTAGGTGGCTTGGATCGTGTCTTTCACGAGCGCTGCGGTGTCCCCCCCGAGCTCACGCGCCTGAAAGGTCGTATAGCTTACGGGCGGACGCTGACCGCGCCGCTCGATCATGGTGAAGAGCAGATCGGCGTAGGTGTCACCTTGAGGCGCATGCAGCACCAGATGGACACCCTCCATCGAGGCGGCGATGCGCATCGCGCCGATGTGCGGGGGGCCTTCGTAGGACCAAAGGGTCAGCTGCATGACATCAAACCTTCAACAACGAGCCGCGCACCAGGGGACGCGCGAAGAGCTCAGCAAGATCCGCGGCCTGATCGAAACCGTGAACAGGCGTAAAGACGAGCTCGATCGACCATTTCGTCCGCAGCCCCTCGGCCTCGAGCGGATTCGCCAAGCCGAGACCACAGACCGTGATGTCTGGACGATCCTCGCGAGCGCGATCGAGCTGATGCTCCACATCCTGACCTTCGACCAAGCGCAGCCCCTCGGGCAGCAAAGGCAGCTCCGCCTCCATCAGCTGACGATCCAAGAAGGGCGTCGCCACCTCGACCAGCTCCATGCCACATTCCCGCCGCAGGAACCGAGCCATGGGGATCTCGAGCTGAGAGTCCGGAAGAAAGCTGATGCGCTTGCCGGCCAGCAGCTGACGCTGCCGGGCAAGGGCCGTTTCGGCGCGCGCGATCGCCGGCGCGGTCACGGCGTCCAGGGTCTCGCTCGAGACACCCCAGGCGTCTGCCGCAGCGCGCAGCCATGCGAGCGTCCCCTCGATGCCGAACGGATAGGGCGCCTTGAGCAGCGTCGCGCCGCGCTCGACGAGCGCGCGCAGCGTCTCGCCGACGAAGGGCTGCGCCAGCAGGACCGAGGTCCCGTCCCCGACCGGAGGAAACTCCGTGGCGTGACGGGGCGGCAGAAAGTGGACCGGCCCGATACCCAGATCCTTGAAGAGCCGGGCGAATTGATCCTCCACGACGTCCGGCAGCGTCCCCACGACGAGCAGCGAGCGCTCGCCCGAGGGCAGCTGAGGCATCTGTGGAACGAGGGACTTGAGACAGACGTCCTCGCCCTGGGTGAAGGTCGTCTCCAGTCCGCTAGCGGAGTAGTCGATGACCCGCACACGCTCGCGGTAGACCTCCGACAGGCGCTCGGCAGCCTTGCCGAGATCCAGCTTGATGACCTCGGAAGGACAGGAGCCAACCAAGAAGAGCGTCTTGATGTCGGGCCGGCGCTCGAGCACCTCCGCAGCAACGCGATCAAGCTCCTGGTTGCAATCCGCCATGCCGGCGAGATCGCGCTCCTGCAGAATGGCGGTCGCAAAGCGGGGCTCGGCGAAGATCATCACCCCGGCGGCGGACTGCATCAGGTGAGCGCATGTCCGCGAGCCGACGATGAGAAAGAAGGCGTCCTGAATCTTGCGATGCAGCCAGACGATGCCGGCGAGCCCGCAGAAGACCTGCCGCTGACCACGCTCGCGAGTGATCTCTAGCGTGGCGCAAGTCGACGAAGCCTGATCGCGCGCCGCGGCTTCAGCAGCACTCATTCGGCAACCTCGGCAAGCTTGCCACCCTCGACGCGCCCACGCGCCCCTTCCAAACGCGCCATCCGCAGCTTGATCAGGAATTGCCCAGCGTTGATGACGTAGGTCGCATAGGCAGCCAGAGCGATCAGCATCTGGCCGCGCGTATCCACGAAACCGGTGAAGAGCGCCGCGAGATAGGCCGTATGCAGGGCCAGGACCAGCATGCTGAATACGTCTTCCCAGAAGAAAGCAGGCGCGAACAGGTAGCGCCCGAAGACCACTTTTTCCCAGATCGCGCCGGTGATCATGATCGTATAGAGCACGAGCGTCTTGACAACGATCGAGATCGTCGCGATAACCGCACCTTCGCCCGTCGTGAGATAGCGCAAGACGAAGTAGAGGCTGACAAGGAAAACCACGAACTGCAGGGGCGCTAGCACGCCTTGGACCAGTGTCCACGGCGACTCATCCCGCCGCCGGCGCTCGTCTGGTGTGTAGAGAGGTCGACGCTGGGGCTTCTCGTTAGGGTGGTGGGTCATGCTTCTCGGGCCGAATCCGCTTTAGATCTTTGAGATCTTCACTTAAGTCGCATGCAGAAATCTAGTCCGCTTTGCCGCATGCGTCAACCAAACTTTACGTAAACCTGACTTGACAACCCGCCCCCATCCACCACAATAAGGAGCACGCTCCTGTGTGGAGGCATTGATGTGCGCTCCATTCAGCGAGCCAAGTGATTACGAAGGCAGTCAGCTCTCGCCCGCTGCCCATCTGTGGGCCAGGGGCTCCGAGCGGGTTGAGTCAGCCAGGGCTCAGGACGGCATTCGGCGACCCGCCAGCATCACCAAAGTGGCGAGGCAAGACCGAACTGACTCTCGCGGTCATCGAGCAGCAGCCAATTGCCGACCCGGTATAGAGAGCGCTTGCGCCCAGGCGTCGGCGATGAAGCGAGCCACAGAGCGGACGCCCCGCCAATGGGGCCTGTCGCCTGAGCGCGCGATGACGCCCGCATGATTGTCCGCTCCGGTCGCGGTGAGCCAGCCATCGCCGACGGAGCCCGAGTTTGGTCTTGAGAGTGCGCCCATGTGGCATTGGAGGGTCTGGTCGCCGTGAGTTCGTTCAGAGCCCCGAGGGAGAGCCTCGGCGTCCTCGACGCCGAGACGACGGCGGCCTTGGTCGAAGGGATGGCTGATGTCGCGGTCGTCGTAGACGCCCAGGGCGTCGTCAGCGACGTCGCCTACCATAGCAGCGACCTCGCGGCAGACTTCAGCCCCGACTGGATCGGGCGCCCCTGGCTGGAGACTGTCTCACCGGAAACCCGAGCAAGCCTCGAGGCGCTGCTGGACGAAGCGACCGAGCAGGGCGTCACGCGCTGGCGCCAAGTCACCCACCCTTCCCTGCGCGGCAGCGATGTCCCAATCCAATACCGCGCATTGCAGCTCGGTCAGTCCGGCAAGGTCTTGGCGATCGGCCGCAATCTGCAAGGCATGGCGGCGTTGCAGCAGCAGTTGGTGGACGCCCAGCAAGCGCTGGAGCGCGATTATTGGCGGTTTCGACAGGTCGAGACCCGCTATCGGCTCCTGTTCCGAATGGTCTCCGAGGCCATCCTCATCATCGACGCGCCGACTCAGCGCGTCGTCGAAGCGAATCCAGCCGCCGGCCAGATGCTTGGCGAGACGCCCACACGCATCATCGGGAGACCATTCCCCGAGGGCTTCGACAACGAGAGCACGCAAGCTATCAATGGACTTCTCGCTGGCGTGCGTGCCGCCGGTCGAGCCGACGACGTCAGGGCGAGACTCCTCGATAGCGCGCAGGAATTCCTGGTCTCCGCGTCTCTGCTGCGTCAGGAGAACGCCTCTTTCCTGCTCGTGCGCCTGTCACCCGTCGTCCCGGACGCCGCCCAGACTGCATCCATGCCGGATCTGAAGGCGCGTTATCTGCGCGTCCTCGAGGGCGCGCCCGACTGCGTCGTCATCACCGACACCGACGGCAGGATCCTGACCGCCAACGGCACCTTCCTGAGCCTGGCCGAGATCGCGACCGAGCAGCAGGCACGCGGCGAGAGCCTGGACCGCTGGCTAGGCAGGCCTGGCGTGGATCTGAGCGTGCTCATGGCCAACCTGCGCCAGCACACTACGGTACGGCTCTTTGCAACGACACTGCGCGGCGAGTACGGCTCGACCACCGAGGTCGAGATCTCAGCGGCGGCCGTGCGCAATGGCGAGCGCCCCTATTTCGGCTTCTTCATTCGCGACGTCGGGCGGCGACTGAGCACCGAGCAGCCGGCCAGCCCAGAGCAGACTCGCTGGCTCGATCAGCTGACCGAGCGCGTCGGGCGCGTCCCCCTGAAGGAGCTGGTACGCGAGTCGACCGACACCATCGAGCGACTCTGCATCGAGGCCGCGCTCAAATTGACCGGGGACAACCGCGCCTCCGCCGCCGAGCTGCTGGGCTTGAGCAGGCAAAGCCTGTACGTCAAAATCGACCGTTACGGCATCGTGGCCGAGCAGGCGTCCGAGCCCTCTGGCTCGGGCAAGAAATAGGCTGGCCACGGACGCGCTCCACATTCGTTCCACGAATGGTCTCTCCGACCCAAGCCGGCAGACACTCTCCGGAGACCTTGCATCCGGGCGGTGGAGCCCGCGCGCGTACCTGTATCTGCGCGCCTCGAGCGACCTCTGCTCGGGCGGGCTTTTGTATCAACCGATTCCTAATAGAGAATGGCCTAGAAGGCCAGACGCAGGTTCCCGGCATGAATCAAACGACGGTGTCCAAGACCCCGACCCTACCAGCACCCTCGGCAATCTTCGAAGTCCTCCACCCGATCACCTGGTTCCCGCCCATGTGGGCGTTCAGCTGCGGGGTCGTCTCCTCGGGCGCGCCAATTCTCGAGCAATGGCTGGTGGTCATCGCGGGCATCGTCCTCGCTGGCCCGCTGATGTGCGGCACCAGCCAGGTCGTCAACGACTGGTACGACCGCGACGTCGATGCCATCAATGAGCCAGATCGCCCCATCCCGTCCGGGCGCATTCCTGGCCGCTGGGGCTTCTACCTCTCGCTGATCTGGTCCGCCCTGTCCTTGCTGCTCGCCTATGCCCTTGGCCCCTGGGTCTTCGGCATGGCACTGATCGGAATGGCGATCGCCTGGGGCTACAGCGCGCCTCCCTTCCGCTTCAAAGGCAACGGCTGGTGGGGCAACCTGGCCGCCGGCATCTCCTACGAAGGCTTGGCCTGGGTCACCGGCGCGGCCGTCATGATCGGCGGCGCCCTTCCGGACTGGAAGATCCTCACCCTCGCCCTGCTCTACAGCCTCGGCGCCCACGGCATCATGACCCTGAACGACTTCAAAGCGATCGAGGGCGATACCCAGATGAACGTCCGCTCGCTTCCCGTCCAGCTCGGCGTCGACGGCGCGGCCCGCCTGCTGTGCGTGGTGATGGGATTGCCTCAAGCGGTCGTCGTCGCCCTGCTCTTCGCCTGGGACAAGCCGGCGCATGCCATCGCGGTCGGTGTCGTGCTGCTGATCCAGGTCGCGCTCATGATCCGCTTCCTCGGCAATCCCCGCGAGCGCGCCACTTGGTTCAGCGGCTTGGGCGTCAGCGTCTACGTGACCGGAATGATGATCAGCGCCTTCGCCGTCCGCGGGCTGATCCAATAGAGGAGCCATCAGCAGCCAGCTCAGAACCTTGCCTTGGAGCCGCAGTCCAGTTCTTGTCCCGCACCCATTGGACGAGCGGCTGATCGCGAAGAAAAGCAGTCAAGTGCCTCCGCTGGAAGCTGACTGCTCCTAAATTCGACGAAACCGGCGCGGACCTGCGCGCGCCCCTTTGCTATCGACGAGATCCTCCATGTCAAACCCAGATACCTTCGACGTCGTCGTCATTGGCGGCGGCCCCGCTGGAGCCACCGCCGCCAACGACCTTGCCAAGATGGGCCGCTCCGTCCTCCTGCTCGACCGCGCCGGCCGCATCAAGCCCTGCGGCGGCGCCATTCCGCCGCAGGCCATGCGCGATTTCGACATCCCTGAGTCGGCGCTGGCCACCAAGGTCAATTCGGCGCGCATGATTGCGCCTTCCGACCGCAAGGTCGACATGCCAATCGACGGCGGCTATGTCGGCATGGTGGACCGCGAGCACTTCGACGAGTGGCTGAGAGAGCGCGCGGCCGAGAACGGCGCAACCCGCAAGACCGGCACCTTCGAGAAGATCGAGCGCGACAGCGACGGGACCGCCGTCGTGCATTACCGCGCCGGTCAGGACCGCATCAATGGCGCGGCCGAGAGCATCCGCGCCAAGGCCATCATCGGCGCGGATGGCGCCAACTCATTCGTCGGCAAGAACTACGTCCCAGGCTACGAGACGGTCAAATACGTCTCCGCCTATCACGAGATCGTGCGCACGCCCAAGGATGCGGAATTCGACGGCACACGCTGCGACGTCTACTATCAGGGAGACATTTCTCCTGATTTCTATGGCTGGGTGTTCCCACATGGCGACACCATCAGCGTCGGGGTCGGCACCGCCGTTCCCGGATTCTCCCTGCGCACCGCCTGCACCGAGCTCCGGCGCCGCGCCGGCCTCGAGCAGGCCGAGACGCTGAGACGCGAGGGCGCCCCCATCCCACTCGAGCCACTCAAGCGCTGGGACAACGGCCGGGACATCCTGCTGGCCGGCGACGCGGCCGGCTGCGTCGCCCCCGCGTCCGGAGAGGGTATCTACTACGCCTTGGCATGCGGCCGCCTCGCCGCGGAGGCCGTCAACGAATTCTGCACCACGGGCAGCCCGAAGGCCCTCAAGAAGGCGCGCCAGCGCTTCATGAAGGCGCACGGCAAGGTCTTCTGGGTCCTAGGGATCATGCAAAGATTCTGGTACTCCAGCGACAAGCGTCGCGAGCGCTTCGTCAGCCTCTGCTCGGATCCGGATATCCAGTACCTGACGTGGGAGGCATACATGAACAAGCGCCTGGTCAAGGCGCGGCCAGGCGCGCACTTTCGCATCTTCTTCAAGGACTTGGCTCACCTTCTCGGCGTCGTGCCGAGTGGCCGCTAGGGATCGATCGGAGAGAGATCGGCAAGCAGCATGGCGGAATTCTTCTACAGCGGCCAGGTCGTCGATCTGATCCTGGCCCTCGTGATCTTGGAGGGCGGCCTGCTCGCCCTCTACCATCGCTTTACAGGCAAGGGACTTGCGCTCGGTGACATCGCTGGCTTTCTGCTGTCGGGACTCTTCCTGCTGCTGGCATTGCGGGCGGCGCTCACCGATGCCTGGTGGGGCTGGATCAGCCTATGGCTGACCGCCTCGCTCGCCACGCACATCGCCGACCTTTGGCGCCGATGGAATCGCCAATCGAGCCGAACTGAGCCCTAGGCGCAAGGAGGCATCGCGCAACGCAGCGGCCGCAAAGCCGAAAGCCATGGGGCTCGATCGTCTCCGGCCACAAGACAGTCGAGCGGGAGCCGCGACAGCAGCTTCGAGCCCGTGACGCCGAGGCTACTCCTCGGCATCACGGCCACGACTGCGGGAGCCGGAGCGGCCGTAAGCAATGAGTCGATCCAGGAGCTCGAGCGCATGAGTGGCCGAGCGCTCGACGCCACTGCATCGCGCAGCGTCCTCTGTGGCATCACCCTGCCGCGTCAGCGCCCGAGCGACCTGTGTGCGGTTGTCGGCAATGAGCGAAGAGATGCATGAATAGCGGCCCGAGACGGCATCCGCGCCTGCAGCTTGCCCCTGCGCAAGCTCTCCGAGCGCGGGATCCGACGGCTGCGTCTCGGCCTGCTCGAAGGTCCGCGTGAGGATGACGACCAGACCGAGCACCCGACCGGGAGCGGCAAGAACGGCGTCCGCTCGCGCCAGATAGCGGCCCGTCGCCGCGTCGTCCCCACGCAGCCTGATCCGTCCTCGCCAGGCACGCTGCAGGGTGACGAGCTCGCGCAGATGGCGCTCGACATCCGCGGCCTCGATACACAGCGAGGCCAAATCCTGCAGGACCTCCAGGCGCTTCCCCGCCAAGCCTGGAGTCGCATCCCAGGCCGGGGTCGTGCACAGTACCGCACCTTGGGCGTCCGCGATCAAGACGGGCTGGCTGGCGAGCTCGAGCTTGGATTTAGCCTGGGCGAGCTGGGCCTGGGCGATCAAGACGCGCACGGCGCGAAACTGCTGAATGACGTCGCCGACGGCTTCGCCAAGCAGTCGCGCGGTAATGCGGTCGAGCGTCGACCATCGCGGCAGCAATCGACCTGTCGTCAACATGGCCGCGCCCATCGAGCCATGACCAAGCCACTGCGAGGGGTGCGCGGCGAAGGCCGTGGACGACGCAGACCCCGCATGTCGCCCGAGCCCTTCCGCCGCCGCGGAGCGGAGCCAGAGCAGGTATTCGCCATCAGCGCTCGAGAGCGGCGCGGCCAGCAACGCATATGCCGAAGGCCCCAGATGACCCTCGGAAGCCTGCTCGTCACCAACGACCGAGGCCGCGAGCACCGCCTTGCGCGCGCGCGCATCCAGCCATTCGAGAATCTCGCGAAGACGCCCCTCGCTCGGTGTCTCTCCGTAGGTGTCGATTTGGCCGTCATAGGCCACAACTGCTCCAGTCGCCGCGATGGGACCAGCCAGAAGCGCCCCATCATCCGTCAGGCCAGGGCGCCAATCCCCATGTCGCGAGATCGCTGCGATCAGACGCGCTTCGACACCGCGAATACGCGCCTCGGCGGCGGTCTCCGCAGCGGCCTCGAGCGCGGTAATCCGCGTCGCCACCGTCTCGGCAAGCAGCTCGCAAGCGGCCCGTACCGGGTAATGAACGAAGCGCGGGGTACGATGGTGGCAGACCACCAAGCCCCAAAGTCGATCACCGACCGAGAGCGGCGCAACCAGGGTGCCCCGCACACCCAGGCGCCCCAAGAATTGGAGATGCAGCGGCGAAAAGCTCCGCCACGTGCATCGCGACAGATCGAGATCAAGCGCTGCGTCTGCGCCACCCGTCGGGCGCACCAGCACCGGAGGCTCGTGCGCATCGACCAAGTGGCGCACGCGGTTGCGCTCGATCAGCAGGTGCGCATTGGGTGGGGCTTCGGAATCGCCGAAATGCTGACCGAGACAGGAGGCCACGCCGGCTTTGCGCCGCTCGGCGATGACCTGTCCATAGCCGGCCTCATCGAAGCGGAAGATGAGAACGCGATCATAGCCGGTCAGCTCTTGGAAAACGGCGGCCGAGACATCGCTGAGCCGCTCGACGCTATCCAGCGACAGGACGTTGTCGAGCGCCCCTTTGATCTGGACGGAAAGATCGACGGCCGGCCCGGCTGGCTCGAGCTCGATCACCAGGCCGCCGGAGCTGGGCCGATGCAGAAGCAAGTCGCATTCGCGGCGCGCGTCGCCGACACGACAGCGCTGCACCAGGGGTGCCCCGTCGAGCGGGCGGCCAAGACACTTGCGGACGCAGTCGTGAAGATCTCCGCCGAGCGCAGCCAGGCTGGAGGTGGTGACATCCTGGGCGATACCCAGAAAGAGAGACGCATTGTCGCTGGCCTGGATAACGGTCAAGTCAGGCTCAGTGACAACGAGTAGGGCCGCGCAGGACTGAATCGTCGCAGCGTCGCCGCCCTGCTGGCGTACTCCGCGAAAAGCGCCCTGCCGACCGCCCGATGGTGGCGAAGCACCGAAGCTCACATGAAGCGGCCTCCCGTCCTCAATCGTTGAGATTGCTGTTCTTCGGCGGATCCGTCTCCAGACCGTATCGGCTCAGCTTCACATAAAGGCTCTGACGACTCAAACCCAATAGCTCGGCAGCCCAGGGCGAGCGCGTATAAATTCTCAGCCCAAGAGGACCTTAGCGCGGTAATCATCGTTCCAAGTGGCCTTGCGACGC
>NZ_JAAIJQ010000007.1 GCF_010820565.1 Thiorhodococcus minor
CACTGCAGCAGCGCTCGCGTGCGCAGGCGCACCGGTTCGTGCTGATGACCGCAGTGCGGGCAGATGAACCCCTGTGGCCAGCGCCAGCGCTCAAGGGCCTGCTCGCACTGCTCCTCGGTTCCGTAGTCCGCCAGAAACTGCTGTAGACTCAAGCCCTTCTGAAACTGAATCTGATTCTGTGCCATGGCGTCTCTCCACCCGATTGCCCTACTTGAAGTTTAGGCCGGTGGGGGCTGAGTCGGCTGAGATTCGTGAATAATCAGATAGTCCGATACCTCCGCGATCACCTGCGGGTCGAGCAGATAGGCGATCAAGGCGTGGGCGGCCTCTGAATTGGGGGCGTCCTTGGGGATGGCCATGACGTCCGTCCAGAGGGCGGCGCCTTCGCGCGGGATGCGGTAGGCGACCTCGATGCCCTTGTCCGCCTCCTCGGCGCGCTCTTGCGCCTGCAGCACGTCGCCCGAGTAGCCCTGCGCGACGCAGAAGTCGCCGTTGGCGAGATCCGTGATGTATTGCGAGGAGTGGAAATAGCGGATGTGCGGATAGATTGCGCGGATCAGCTCCGCGGCGGCATCCAGATCGGCCTTGTCCAGGCTGTTCGGATCCTTGCCGAGATAGACGAGTGCGGCCGAGAAGACCTCCGTTGGGTCGTCGAGCAAGGCGATGCCGCAGCTGGCGAGCTTGGCGGCCTTGTCCGGATCGAAGATCAATGCCCAGGTGCTCAGGTCGGCGTCAGTGCCCAGGGCGGCCTGGATCTTGGCGGGATTTACGCCCAGCCCGGAGGTGCCCCACATATAGGGCACCAGGTAGCGGTTGCCGGGATCGACTGCTGCCAGGCTTGCCATGATCTCCGGATCCAGCTTGTCGAGTCCCGGCAGTTTGGACTTGTCCAGCGGCTGATAGAGGCCGGCCTTGATGTGACGCGCCGCGAAGGGGCGCGCGGTCGGGAAGATGAGATCATAGCCGCTGCTGCCCGCGAAGAGCTTGGCCTCGAGCACCTCGTTGGCGTCATAGACGTCGAGCACGGGGCGGATTCCCGTCCGCTCCTGGAAGCTGGCGAGCGTGTCCTCCGCGAAGTAGTCGCTCCAATTGTAGACGTGCACCTCCTCCGCGGCCTGAATCGCCGTGGAGAGGCCCAGTATGAGCGCGCAAGCCAGGGTGCCAAGAGCTTTGAGTGGATGAGTCAACTGCCACCTCGTCGTCATGAGAGCGTAACAATCCGGTCTGGCCGGTTAAGATGTCCTCGGTGCTCATCCTACTGCATGTCATGCGCTCCTGGCGCGCGGAGGGGATGGGTGGGGTCTCGCAGCGCCTTTCTCTCTCGTTTTCGCTAGGCTGCCGCGGCAACTGCCCCTGTCCCGGCGCAAGCCGCCGCGGCCATGCCCGAGCGTCCCCCCCAGCGACAGGGGCGCGAGGCGCGGAAGGCTTGGAGTTGCGCCTGATCGGTCCCATTGAACAGTCGCTAAGTCAACACTTTAAGAGGGCTTTTGTCTTGGCCGATCGTGATCTGCCGGATTCGGGACAAACCTTTCGAATCGGGACCGTCTCGCGGCTCACCGGCGTTCCGACCGATACCCTACGCGTTTGGGAGCGCCGCTACCATGTGGTGACGCCAGTGCGATCCGAGGCAGGCACGCGGCACTATGCGGCGGAAGACGTCGGCCGCCTCTCGCTGATCAAGCGCTTGGTCGACGGCGGCGATGCCATCAGCAGCGTGGCCAACCTGTCGCTGGAGGATTTGCGCGAGCGGATACGGGGTGCGGAGCTGCCGGAGCGCTTTTCGAGCGTCGAGCGTGCCTGCCGGGTCGTGGTCTGCGGCCACCAGCTCGCCGGCCGTCTGAAGGCCGAGACCATCCATCGTCAGGGCGTCGATTTCGTCGGGCTGTTCGGCTCGCCCGAGGAGCTGACAGCGGCCAAGCCGGAGCAGACGGCCGATGTCCTGGTGCTCGAGCTGCCGACCCTGCAAGCCGAGCGCCTGCGCGAGATCGGGCCGCTCCTACACAGCTGTGGCGCGGAGCGTGCCTTGGTGATCTACGGCTTTGCGACCCGCTCCGCGCTGAGCATGCTGGACGCGGCGCGCATGATCGCCCGGCGCGCGCCAGTGGACCTGGATACGGTCTGCCAGGAGTGCGTCGCCATGTCGTCCGGACTTGGGAGGGCGGCTCCGGAGCGCCAGGCCAGCGTGCTCGAGGGGCTGGGTGCCTCGCCGCCGCGCAGGTTCGACGATGGGGAGCTCGCGCGGCTCGCCGCCGTCTCATCGGAGGGCGACTGCGACTGGTCCCGGCACCTGGTCGATCTGGTGTCGGCCTTGACCGCCTTCGAGACCTTCAGTGCCGAGTGCATCGGGCGCGGCTCCGAAGACCCTGCGCTCATCGCCTACATCGGCGCCTGCACGGCCCGTGCGCGCTCCCTCATGGAGACCGCATTGGAGCGCACCGCCTTGGCAGGGGAGCAGGATCCCGCGCTCGACTGATTCGAGGGGGCGCTTGGGGCTAGAATAGCGCTCTGAGCCCCGATCTTAGCGTTAGGTGCTCCGCTCACTCATCAAGCCCCCTGGATTCAACCTATGATTTCGCTCCTGGACTATGGCGCGGGCAACGTCCGCAGTCTGCGCAATGCTATTCACGCCCTTGGCTTCACCCTGACCGAGATCGAGCGGGCCGAGGATATCCTCAAGGCCGAGCGTCTGATCTTTCCCGGTGTGGGTGCCTTCGGAGCGGCCATGGAGCGTTTGCATCGGCTCGGCTATGTCGAGCCACTCAAGGCCTATCTCGCCGAGGGCAGGCCCTATCTCGGGATCTGTATCGGGCTGCAGACCTTGTTCGAGGGCAGTGAGGAATCTCCCGGCGTCGAAGGGCTCGGCCTGATTCCGGGGCGGATTCGACGCTTCGACCATGAGGCGCTCTCCGTGCCCCACATGGGATGGAACGACGTGCGGGTCGAGCGCGCCTCTCCGCTCTTCGCCGACTATGCGGGTGAAAAGCTCTATTTCGTGCATTCTTACCGCGCCGAGCCGAGTCCTGAGAACGCCGATTGGCGGCTTGCGACCACGGACTATGGCGCACCCTTCCTCAGCGCCGTCCAGAAGGGACGGGTCGGTGCGGTTCAGTTCCACCCCGAGAAGAGCGGCGAGGCCGGCCTGCGTCTGCTGCGCCACTTCCTGGCCGGCGAGGATACGCTGACCCCGGACCTGGAGCGCCCAGCCACGCGGGCGCCGACGCACTTTGCCAAGCGCATCATCGCCTGTCTCGACGTGCGCTCCAACGACGCGGGCGACTTGGTCGTCACCAAGGGCGATCAGTACGACGTGCGCGAGTCGGGCGAGGTCCGCAACCTGGGCAAGCCCGTCGAGCTGGCCCAGCGCTACTACGAGGAGGGCGCGGACGAGATCACCTTCCTCAACATCACCGGCTTTCGCGACTTCCCGCTGTCGGATCAGCCGATGCTGGAGGTTCTGAAGCGGACCTCGGAGAACGTCTTCGTTCCGCTCACCATCGGCGGCGGTATCCGTGAGTTCACCGACGCCAACGGCAAGCACTATTCGGCCCTCAGCGTGGCGGACGAGTATTTCCGCTCGGGCGCCGACAAGATCTCCATCGGCTCGGACGCCGTCTATGCCGTCGAGGCCTACAAGGCGCGGGGCGGCGTCAAGGACGGTAGCACCGCCATCGAGCAGATCGCCGAGGTCTACGGCAATCAGGCCGTCGTTATCTCGATCGATCCTCGCCGCGTCTACGTGGACGCGCCGAGCGTGACCGACCACGACACGGTCGCAACCCAGGTGCCTGGGCCGAACGGCGAGCGCTACTGCTGGTTTCAGTGCACGGTGAAGGGCGGACGCGAGGGGAGCGACGTGGACGTCGTCGAGCTGGCGCGTGCCTGCGAGGATCTTGGCGCTGGAGAGATCCTCCTGAACTCCATCGACCGCGACGGCACCGGGGTGGGCTTCGACATCGAGCTGATTCGCGCCGTTCGTGAGGCGGTGAGCATCCCGGTCATCGCCTCGAGCGGTGCGGGCTGCGTCGAGCATTTCGCCGAGGTCTTCGCGGCCACAGGTGTCGAGGCCGCCTTGGCGGCGGGTATCTTCCATCGTCGGGAGGTCCCGATCGAGGCCGTGAAGACCTATCTGCGCCAGCACGGGGTCGAGACGCGGACCTGATCTGAATGCCGCGGCTCGTCGTCATCCTCGTCGCCGTTTTGGGGCTGCTCCCCCTTGCGGGCTGCTCGCCAATCGGGACTGGAAAGGCGGGGGATGGCGACGAAGCCGCCAGCTTGAGCCGCGGTGAGCGGCTCTCGATGATCGCCGCCTGTCACTTGCTGCGGGTCGGGCAGTGGAACGATGTGGCCGTGACCGACACCGTGGTCATCGTGGCGGCGGACACCTACAAGATCCCCGTCGAGTCGATCATCGAGCGCTCGAGCCAGCTCGCCCAGGATTACCAGGACAGCCCCTCGGATCTGGTTGCGCGTGCCGTCGCTGCCTGCCAGCAGCTCCAGCGGGTAACGGGTGTGGTCTCCGCCTTGGTGCGCTTCGAGCCGGATGGCAGGCTGCGCACCGTCTGGCTGCGCATCGACGGCGTCGAGATCACCCCAGGCTTCGCCAAGCGGACGGCCGCCGAGCTGCGCCGGCGCAAGGCCATCGGTCTCGTCATCAATAGCCCGGGCGGCTCGGTCTACGAAGCGCGCACGCTCGGTCGCTATCTGCGCGCGAACGGCCTGCGCACCGCGGTCGACGGCTACTGCGCCTCGGCCTGCGTGGATGTCCTGGCGGGTGGCGTCGAGCGCTATGTCACGGGCGATGCAAAGCTGGGTGTGCACCAGAGCAAGGTGCCGAGCCGCTACAGCACGCACGAGGGCGGACAGCTCTATGTCGCGGACTCCTTCCTCTATCTGCGCGAGATGGGCATCGACGCCGATGTCGCCATCGCGGCTGCGGCCGTTCCCAACGACCAGATCCTGCTCATCCCCATCCCCGAGGCCTTGGCGACCGGCCTGGTCACAGGTGTCGTCGACGGTTTCGAGTAAGCTCGGCCGCCAGCCGCCAGCCGCCAGCCGCCAGCCGCCAGCCGCCAGCCGCCAGCCGGGCCTTGGTCATCAGTCGGGCGGGTGGACGAGCGCGAGCGAAGTCCACCGAATCCCGCGCCGGTGTTGGTGGACTGCGCTGCGCTTGTCCACGGGAGACAACTGGCCGAAACGATGATCGACGCCGCCAGTCGCCAGCATTGCCCCAAAATCGTCCCGTGCTCGGGTCGCCCTTGGTCGCTGACTGACTGATTTATCTCGATCTTTGTGCGATTTCAATACTGACGATTTACATAATTACCAATTTTAATAGATAACAATTCCGTAAACTGCCCACGTTCTTTGCGGTGGCGTCTCTGCGCTGCCCTTCTTCAGCGATGACCGGTGCCTTGCCGGAATCCTGAGCTTGGTGATGCGGTACTTACCCTCCGGGTCCGCGCTCCCCTGTTTGCCCTTCGCCGGACTAGCAGTTTATGGCAACCATTTTGACCGCCGTGGGCTTCATGACCGCGCTAGGCGCGCTACTCGCCTTGCTATTGGTCATCGCAAACAAGCGGCTTTACGTTTTCGAAGATCCGCGCATCGACCAGGTCGAGGGCCTGCTGCCCATGGCCAATTGCGGTGCCTGCGGCACGGCCGGCTGTCGGCCTTTTGCCGAGATGCTGGTGAAGGGCGAGACGGAGCCCTCGCGCTGCACGGCGAACTCCAAGTCGATGAATCAGATTATCGCCGACTTCCTCGGCGTGGATATGGGCGCGAGCGAGAAGCGCGTGGCCCGGTTGGCGTGCGCCGGCGGCGGCAACGTGGCCTATGTGCGTGCCAACTATACGGGGATGAAGTCCTGTCGTGCCGCAGCCCTAGTCTCGGGCGGCGGCCGCGGCTGCTCCTGGGGCTGTCTGGGCTTCGGGGACTGTGAGGTGGTGTGTGAGTTCGATGCCATCTCTATGAATGCCCAAGGCATTCCAGTGGTGATCGAGGACAAGTGCACCGCTTGCGGCGACTGCGTGACGGTCTGCCCCAAGGATCTCTTCAGCTTGCATCCGGTGAGTCACCGGCTCTGGGTGGCCTGCCTCAATCTGGAGTTCGGCGACCTCGCCGAGCACCACTGCGAAGTGGCCTGCACCGCCTGTGGCCGCTGCGAGCAGGATTCGCCGGAGGGTCTCATCACCATCCACAACAACCTGGCGGTCATCGACTACTCCAACAATAGCCTGGCCTCCAAGGTCGCTATCGAGCGCTGCCCCACGGGCGCGATCGTCTGGCTGGAAGAAGACGGCGCTGTCCTCAAGGGACGCGATGCCCGAAAAGTGCTTCGCAAGCGGGCGCTGCCGGTGGGATGAGCCTGAGCCAGCAGGCTCCCGGGCGCCCCCCTGCTCGAGATTGATTTAGAGGGCGATCAAAGATTCGGTGCAAGGAGGCCGATGACCTGATCCGACGATAACGAACAGATCCACCCCGCGCGTGCGCCGCCAAGCGGCCAAGGTGCGCCCGAGGGTGACTCAACACGAGAGAAGGCCGATGTTCGGAAAGAAAGACGAAAAGCAGTACAAGTACCCTGGCACCCGTATGGCGATGGACGGCAACACCGCCGTCATCATGTGCGAGCGCGAGGCCTCCGATGCCGCTGGCGCCTATCCGATCACGCCTTCGACGCAGATGGGCGAATACTGGGCCGAGGAGACGGCCAAGGGCCACCTGAACATCTCCGGCAACCCGCTGATTTTTGTGGAGCCCGAGTCCGAGCACGCCGCGGCCGCCGTGACCGCCGGCATGTCCATGACCGGCCTGCGCGCGGTCAACTTCTCGTCCGCGCAGGGCGTGGCCTTCATGCACGAGTCGCTCTACGCGGCCGTCGGCAAGCGCCTGCCCTATGTGCTGAACATCGGCTCGCGCGCCATCACCAAGTCGAGCCTCAACGTCCACTGCGCCCACGACGACTACCACTGCATCGACGACACCGGCTTCTTCCAGGTCTTCGGCAAGAACGCTCAAGAGGCGGCGGACCTCAACCTCATCGCCCGCAAGATCGCCGAGCTGTCGCTCACACCGGCCGCGGTGGGCCAGGACGGCTTCCTGACCACCCACCTGATCGAGCCCCTGATGGTGCCCGAGCGCGCCCTGGTCGAGGAGCTCCTGGGACGCCCGGACGACGTCATCGACTGCCCGACCCCGGCCCAGCGTCTGGTCTATGGCCCGACCCGCCGCCGCGTGCCCCTGGTCTGGGACGTCGACAACCCGGTCACGTCCGGCACGGTGCAGAACCAGGACGCCTACATGCAGTCGGTCGCCTCGCAGCGGCCTTACTTCTTCGACCACATCGAGCAGATTACCGATCAGGTCATGGACGAGTTCCATGAGCTGACCGGGCGCCGCTACGAGCGTGCGACCCCGTACCGCTGTGAGGATGCCGACTACATCATCCTGGGGCAAGGCAGCATGGTGACGCAGGCGGAGGCCGTGGTCGACTATCTGCGCGAGACCCGTAAGCTCAAGATCGGCGTGGTCAACATGACCATGTTCCGTCCCTTCCCCGGCGATGTCATCGCCCGTCTGCTGCGGGGTAGGAAGGGCGTCGCCATCCTCGAGCGCACCGATCAGCCGCTCGCGGAAGACCTGCCGATCATGCGCGAGACCCGCGCGGCCCTGACCAAGTGCATCGAGAACGGCATGGCCGCCAAGGGCGAGGAGCTGCCCTATCCGAGCTACCCGGCCTACAAGCAGGGCGACATGCCGCCTCTCTTCTCCGGCTGCTACGGCCTGGGCTCGCGCGACCTGCAGCCCGAGGGGCTGATCGCGGCCGTCGAGAACATGCTGCCCGAGGGCAAGCGCCGCAAGTTCTACTACCTCTCCATCGACTTCATCCGCGATGCGGCGGATCCGAAGGACGAGATCCGTATCCAGAAGCTGCGCGATGCCTATCCGACGATCGGCGACATGGCCCTGCGCGGCAGCGAGAACCCGAATCTGCTTCCGAAGGGCGCCGTGACCGTGCGCATGCACTCGGTCGGCGGCTGGGGTGCCGTGACCACGGGCAAGAACCTGGCCATGACCCTCTACGACCTGCTGGGCTACGACATCCGCGCCAATCCCAAGTACGGCTCGGAGAAGAAGGGGCAGCCGACCACCTACTTCCTCTCGGCCGCGCCCGAGCCCATCCGTCTCAACTGCGAGTACACCTATGTCGACGTGGTCCTGAGCCCGGACCCCAACGCCTTCACGCACTCCAACCCGCTCGCCGGCCTGGATCGCGGCGGCCGCTTCGTCATCCAGTCCAGCCTGGAGAGCGCCGAGCAGGTGTGGGCCAGCTTCCCGCCAGCGGCGCGCAAGTTTATCGTCGATCATGAGATCCGCGTCTTCTACATCGACGGCTTCAAGATCGCCCGTGAAGAGGCGTCCAACGCCGAGCTGCAGTTCCGCATGCAGGGCAATGCCTTCCAGGGCGCCTTCTTCGCGGCCTCGCCCCTGATGGAGCGCGCCGGGCTCGACGAGGCCGGTCTCTTCTCCGCCATCGAGGAGCAGCTGCGCTCCAAGTTCGGCGCCAAGGGCGAGCGCGTGGTGCAGGACAACCTGCGCATCGTGCGCCGCGGTTTCGACGAGATCGTCGAGATCACCGAGAAAACCTTGGTCGCCGGCCAGCTCATGTCCCGCAAGGCGCCCGGCCTGCCGGTCATGCTCAAGACCCTGCCGGAGAACGAGGGTCGCGTCTCCGACGTTCACCGCTTCTGGGAGCAGACCGGCTCCTTCTACGCCTCCGGGCGCGGCAGCGACAACCTGGCCGATCCGCACATGGCACTCTCCTTGATGCCGGCGTCCACCGGCGTCTATCGCGACATGACGCAGATCCGCTTCGACTATCCGAAGTTCCTGCCGGAGAACTGCACCGCCTGCGGCAGCTGCTTCGCGGTCTGCCCGGACAGCGCCATTCCTGGTCTGGTCAGCAAGATCTCGGATGTCTTCGCGACCGCCATCGCTCGCGTCGAGCGCGGCATGCCCACTCAGTATCTGCGCCGCGAGACCCGCAACGTCGAAAAGCGTCTGCGCGCCCTCGTCGAGGGCGCCGGCGAAGCGGCCGACATGCATGCGCTCATGGATCAGGCCGTGCTCGAGACCCTGGCCGCCTTCGAGGGCGAGCCCGAGCAGAAGGCCGCGGCCGAGAAGGAGTTCGGGCTCCTGATGGAGGCCCTGGGCGACTACCAGCTCGCCATCACCAAGCCCTACTGGACCAGTCGCGAGAAGAAGCAGAAGGGCGCCGGCGGGCTCTTCAGCATCACTGTGAACCCATACACCTGTAAGGGCTGCATGGAGTGCATCGAGGTCTGTAACGACGGCGCCCTGGTCGCCGAGCCGCAGACGGCGGACAGCATCAAGCAGATGCAGGACCGCTGGCAGTTCTGGCTCGACCTGCCGACCACGGACCCGGACTTCATCCGCATCGAGGACCTTGACGAGAAGGTCGGTGCCCTGGAGACCCTGCTGCTCGACAAGAGCAACTACCAGTCCATGGTCTCGGGCGACGGCTCCTGCATGGGCTGCGGCGAGAAGACGGCCATGCACCTCTTTACGTCCACGGTCACGGCCCTGATGCAGCCGCGCGTCAAGCGTCACCTGGCCGAGATCGACGACCTCATCAACCGGCTGGAGACCCATGTGCGCCTCAAGCTGGCGCAGAGCATGGACCTGAGCAACAGTGAGGCCATCACCAAGGCGCTCGACGCCCACAAGGACAACGATCTGACCCTCTCCGAGCTGTCGGCCGAACTGCTCGACCAGCGTGCCCAGCCCGTCGACCCCGAGTGGCTCAAGTTCGTCACCGGGCTGCTCGACAAGCTGCGCCACCTCAAGGCGCAGTACCTGGGCAAGTCGCTGAGCGGGGCCGGCGACCATCGCCGCGCGGACATGGGCATCGTCAACGCGACCGGCTGCAGCTCGGTCTGGGGCGCGACCTTCCCCTACAACCCCTATCCCTTCCCCTGGTCGAACAACCTCTTCCAGGACGCGCCGTCCATGGCCATGGGTCTCTTCGAAGGCCACATGCGCAAGATGAGCGAGGGCTTCAAGGCAATCCGCCAGGCCCGCCTGGAGCTGGAGGGCCAGTTCAACGCCCAGGATCCCGAGTCCAACCTGACCTACTTCGGCTGGAAGCAGTTCACGGACGATGAATGGCTGCTCTGCCCGCCGGTCGTCGCGGTCGGCGGTGACGGGGCCATGTACGACATCGGCTTCCAGAACCTCTCGCGCGCGCTCATGTCGGGGACCCCGGTGAAGATCTTCGTGCTCGACACCCAGAGCTACTCCAACACCGGCGGGCAGTCCTGTACCTCCGGCTTTGTCGGTCAGGTCGCGGACATGGCGCCCTATGGTAAGCAGTGGAAGGGCAAGACCGAGATCCGCAAGGAGATGAGCCTCATCGGCATGGCGCACCGCACCAGCTTCGTGCTGAACAGCTCCGCCTCGCACCTGACGCACCTGCTGGAGGGCTACATCGACGGTCTGAACGCGCGCCGTCCGGCCGTGTTCAACGTCTACACCGCCTGCCAGCCGGAGCACGGCATCGGCGACGACATGTCCAACAAGCATGCCCGCATGGCGGTCGAGTCGCGCGCCTATCCCCTGTTCCGCTACGACCCGGACGCCGGGGCGAGCTTCGAGGAGTGCTGCTCGATCGAAGGCAACCCGGACGTCGAGGCCGACTGGATCGACTGGACGCTGAAGTACACCGACGAGAAGGGCAACGAGGCCGAGATGGAGGTCCCCTTCACCTTCGTCGACTTCGCCATGATGGAAGGCCGCTTCCGCAAGCACTTCCGTAAGGCGCCGCCGGAGACCTGGAACGACTCCATGGCCCCCATCGCCGAGTTCCTGGCGCTGGCGGACGATGAGCGCGACGGCCTCTTCCCCTATGTCTGGGGCGTCGATGCCAAGAATCGCCTCATGCGTGTCCTGGTCGCTCAGGAGCTGGTGCAGAGCTGCGAGGAGCGTCGTGACTTCTGGACCCAGCTGCGCGGCATCTGCGGCGAGCTGAACAAGGTCGACGTCGAGGCCGTGCGCAACGCGGCCAAGGCGGAGATCGCCCAGAAGCTCACCAGCAGCCTGCTCGCCATGGCCGTCGGCGACGGTGGCCTTGCTGGCCTGACCGGCGCTACGCCCGCCAACGGCAACGGCCACAACGGCAATGGTGCCGCGCATGCCGGGGCCAATGGCTCGGGCAGCAACGACGCCGCGGCCGATTGGGAGCCGGTCTGGGTCGAGACGCCCGAGTGCACCGCCTGCGACGAGTGCGTGCGCATCAACCCCAAGATCTTCAAGTACAACGCGGACAAGAAGGTCGAGATCGTCGATCCCAAGGGTGGTCCCTTCAAGGACATCGTGAAGGCGGCCGAGAAGTGCACGGCGAACTGCATCCACCCAGGTATGCCCTGGAACCCCTCGGAAGCGGGCTTGGACAAGCTGGTCAAGCGCGCCGAGAAGTACCAGTAAGACCGATAGGCCGACCCATCTGACCCGGCCCCCCCGCGCCGCGGGGGAGCCGGGTCAGCGACGCTCCAGCGTCGCGATCGAGGCCACTCACCGCCAGAGCGGTGTGAAGACACTCCCACGCGGAGCGTGGGAGCGAGGGTAGGGAGCAGTCTCAGGTTCTAGCGCGAACGGCGGTGTCACCATGAAGCATCAGACAGCTGTATTGGATTCGAAGCTTGCCGTGGAGGCGGGTCGGTCCGGGCTCATGAAGCGGTTGAATTCAAGTTTTCAAAGTCTCTTCCAGCGTCACAAGACCTTCGATCACGGGATCTATCCGGTCGAGCACAAGGAGTTGACGGCGCACAAGCCGATCCGTCGGCTGCCCTTCGCGGACGAGCTGGTCATTCCCTTGCAGCAGCACAAGGGGCGGCCCGCCGTGCCCATCGTCAAGGTTGGTCAGGAGGTCGTGCGTGGCGAGCCCATCGCGGTGGCGGACCACTTCGTCTCCGTGCCCATGCACGCGCCGGCGACCGGCGTGATCCGTGCTATCGGCCTGGCACCGACGGCGGAAGGCCCCAAGACCCAGGCGATCTACCTCAAGGTCTACCACGCGGCCAGTCAGGAGGTGCTCTACGGCGAGCACCGCGAGCCCGAGCAGATGGACGCCAAGGAGATCATCCAGGCCGTGCAGGACGCCGGGCTGGTCGGCCTGGGCGGCGGCGCCTTTCCGAGCCACGTCAAGATGCACCCGCCAGCCGGGCGGGTGATCCAGACCCTGGTGGTGAATGGCTGCGAGTGCGAGCCCTATCTCACCTGCGATCACCGCATCATGCTGGAGCAGACCGATTTGCTGCTGCGCGGCATCATGATCGCGCTGCGCGCCACCCGCGCCGAGCGGGCCATCATCGGGGTCGAGGACAACAAGCTCGACGCCGTCGCCCATCTGCGCGCCCGCATCCCCAAGGACCTGCCGATCACGGTCGAAGCGGTGCAGACCAAGTACCCGCAGGGCGCCGAGAAGATGCTCATTAAGGCGCTGCTGGATCTGGAGGTCCCGCCGGGCGGATTGACGGCGGACGTCGGCGTGGCCGTGTTCAACGTCGGCACATTGGCACAGATGGGCGACCTGCTGCCGAAGAGTCACGGACTCATCGAGCGCGTGGTGACCGTCAGCGGTCCTGCGGTCGCCAATCCGGGCAACTTCATGGTGCCGATCGGCACACCTATCAGCTTCCTGCTGAACCAGGTTGGGCTCAACGGTCCCGTGGGGCAGGTCATCCTCGGCGGGCCCATGATGGGCATGGCCGTCTCCTCGCTCGACGTGCCGGTCACCAAGTCCGTCTCCGGCGTGGTGGCGCTGCAGCCCGAGGCCCCGGATGTCGCCCGGCGGCAGGTTTACCCTTGTATCAAGTGCGGCGAGTGCCTGAACGCCTGCCCGATCTCGCTCAATCCATCCATGCTGGGTGAGCTGGCCGCGGCGCGCGAGTACGGGACCATGGCCGAGGAGTACCACCTCGACCAATGCTTCGAGTGCGGCTGCTGCTCCTACGTCTGCCCGTCCAACATCCCGCTGACCCAGTACTTCCGCATCGCCAAGTCGATCAACCGGGATGCCCAGAAGCACCACGAGCAGAAGCAGCACTGA
This sequence comes from Thiorhodococcus minor, assembly GCF_010820565.1. Taxonomy (GTDB): domain Bacteria; phylum Pseudomonadota; class Gammaproteobacteria; order Chromatiales; family Chromatiaceae; genus Thiorhodococcus; species Thiorhodococcus minor. The sequence continues at coordinate 13,124 of NZ_JAAIJQ010000007.1, forward strand.
CTTGCGGAGATTGAACCGCCAAGGCGCGAAGGACGCGAAGCTGTGTAGGGTGGACAAGCGCAGCGCAGTCCACCAACGCCGGCGCGCCCGCTGTCTACACACCGCTGGAGCGGTGTGACGGCATTCCCACGCAGAGCGTGGGAACGAGAGTGCACAATAATGTCGGCGCGGGATTTGGTGGACTTCGCTCTCGCTCGTCCACCCTACGATTGATCACTAACCACTGAAGACCCAATGGATAAAGGCATTGAAATCCGGACCTCACCCCACCTCAAGCGGGTGGTGTCCGTCGACAAGATCATGCGGACCGTGGTGCTGGCGCTGCTGCCGATCTGCGCCTTCGCCGTCTATCAGTTTGGGCTCAGTGCGCTCTTGCTGCTGGTGACCACGACGGGTGTCGCCATCTGGACGGAGTGGTTTTTCGCGCGTCTGAGCGGCCGGGGCAATACGGTTTCGGATTGGTCCGTGGTCATCACCGGGCTCCTGCTGGGCTTGACCCTGCCGCCCGGTTTCCCGCTGTGGATGGCTGCGGTCGCCGCCTTCGTCGGCGTGGCGCTGGGCAAGGCCCTGTTCGGCGGGCTCGGCTACAACGTGATGAACCCGGCCCTGGTGGGGCGCGCCTTCGTGCAGGCCGCCTTCCCGGTCGCCATCACCACCTGGACGCCGGCCTTTGCGCCGGGCCGTTTCACCGAGCTGATCCCCTCGACCTTGACGCTGCCCTTCATGCAGCCGATCCCGGTCGACGCTTGGGTCGCGGGCCTGCAGCTCGACGGCTGGAGCGGGGCCACGCCCTTGGCGCTTCAGAAGTTCCAGCAGATCGAGCCGCCCATCACCGACGCCTTCACCGGCATGATCGCGGGCTCGGCGGGCGAGACCTCGGCGCTCCTCATCCTGATTTGCGGCCTCTGGCTTGCCTGGCAGCGGATGCTCGACTGGCGCATTCCGGTCAGCGTGCTGGCCGGCGCGGCCTTGACGGCGCTGCCCTTCTGGCTGGTCGATCCAGGCCACTATCCGACCCCCTGGTTCGTGCTCGGCTCCGGCGGTCTGATGCTGGCGGCCTGGTTCATGGCGAGCGACATGGTGGCCTCGCCAGTGACCGCCCGTGGCGCGGTCATCTACGGACTCTTCATCGGCAGCCTCACGGTCATCATTCGGCTCTTTGGTGGCCTTGTGGAGGGCGTGATGTACGCCATCCTGATCGGCAACGCGGTGGGGCCCTTGATCTCGAGCTGGACGCAGCCGCGCGTCTATGGCGCAGCCAAGAGGAGCAAAGCGGATGCCCGTTAGTCCGACCCTTGCGAGGCCGAGCGGCCCTAGGCGTGTCGATCTCCAGGTCAACAGGCGTGTCGGCCTGGAGGCCGATACTCCCAGCGGTTTACCGGCCGACGGCAATGCGGGTCCCGACCGCAGGTCGAGCCAAACGAAGTCCAGATTGCAGCCATGAATCTAGAAGCTCAGATCCAGACACAGCAGCCGCGCACGCCCGCCTGGGCAATGCTCCGAACCCTCGGCAGCATCGCCATGATCTCCGGGCTGCTGGTGGCGCTGGTCTATCAGTTCACCCTGCCGATCATCGCCGAGAACCAGCGCGTCCTCACCGAGAAGGCGGTCTTTCGTGTCGTTCCCGGGGCCGTGGCCAAGCGCGACTTCGTGATTACGGCGGATGGTGAATTGGCGCCGGCAGAGGAGGGTGCTGAGGGAGCACTCGTCTACGGGGCCTACGACGCGGACGGTGGGCTGATCGGCATCGCCATCACAGGGTCTGCGCTCGGCTACGCCGGTCCAGTGAATGTCATGTTCGCCTACGACCCGGAGTGCGACTGCATCACCGGCAGCAAGGTGCTGAATTCGAACGAGACGCCGGGCTTTGGCGACAAGCTGGACTTCGATCCCGATTTCCTCGAGAACTTCCAGGCCCTGGATGCCCGCTTGAACGCCACGGGCGACGCACTCGCGAACGCCATCGTCACCGTCAAGCACGGCACCAAGACCCGGCCCTGGGAGATCGACGGCATCTCGGGGGCGACCATCTCGTCCAAGGCCATGGGGCACGCGGCCAACAACGCCGCACAGCGGGCGGTCCCGGTCATCGAGCGCGACCTGGCCGCGCTGACGCGACAGAATTGAAGTTGAGAGGCGATAGGAATGGCTGAATTGCCCGATACCCGAGAGCGCCTGACGCCGGACACCTTCCTGCGCGGCCTCTGGGAAGAGAACCCGGTCTTCGTCATGCTGCTCGGCATGTGCCCGGTGCTGGCGGTGACCAGCACCACCGTCAACGCCCTCGCCATGGGGCTGGCGACGACCTTCGTGCTGGTCTGCTCCAGCCTGCTGGTGTCGCTGCTGCGCAATTGGATCCCCAAGCAGGTCCGCATCGCCAGCTACATCGTCATCATCGCGACCTTCGTCACCATCGTGGACTACGCGATTCAGGCCATCAGCCTGGAGCTCTATGCCGCGCTGGGGGCCTTCATCCAGCTGATCGTGGCCAACTGCGTCATCCTGGGGCGCGCCGAGGCCTATGCCTCCAAGCAGAAGCTGATGACGACCCTGGTCAACAGCCTGGGGATGGGCGCCGGCTTCACCCTGGCGCTGCTCAGCCTGGGCACGGTGCGCGAGATCCTCGGCAACGGGACCATCCTGGGCATCTCCATCTTCCCGGCCGACTTCCAGCCCTGGATCGTCATGATCCTGCCGCCGGGCGGCTTCTTCGTCCTCGGCGCCTGGCTGCTCTTGTTCAACTGGCTGCGTCTGCGCAAGGAGCGCAAGGCGGCCGAGCCGACCGGGGTGATTGCAGATGCACGCTGAGCCGCTTTCGCTGATCTTCCTGAACGCCGCCATCGTCAACAACTTCGTGCTGGCGCTCTTCCTGGGCATCTGTCCCTTCCTGGGCGTCTCGGCGAAGAAAGACACGGCCTGGAACATGGGGCTGGCGACCATGTTCGTCATGCTGGTCAGCTCCGCCGCCGCCTTCGGCATCAACTGGCTGCTGACCGAGCTGGATCTGCTCTTCCTGCGGCTGATCTGCTACATCGCCGTCATCGCCTCGGCCGTGCAGCTGGTGGAAATGTTCGTCAAGCGGTTCAGCCCGGCGCTCTTCCGATCGCTCGGCATCTTCCTGCCGCTGATCACGACCAACTGCGCCATCCTCGGGCTGGCGCTCTTCCAGACGACCAAGGAATACGACTTCGTCCAGAGCATCGTCTATGCGCTCGGCGCCGGTGCGGGCTTCACGCTGGCGCTGATGCTGATGGCCGGCCTGCGCGAGAAACTGGCGCTGGCCCGCGTGCCCTCGGTGAGCCAGGGCGCGGCCATGAGTCTGATGCTCGCCGGGCTCTTGTCGCTGGCCTTCATGGGCTTCGCCGGGCTGGGAGGCTCGCATGGCTAAGTTCCTGCTCGCACCCTTGGTGGTCTTCGTCGTGCTCGCCGGCTGGGTGGTCGTCCAGCGGATCTATGCGCGCTTCGCCGCCAGCCATCCGCAGCTCGGCCCCTATCGCCCGGAAGGCGGCGGCTGCTCATGCGGCAGCGGGCATTGCGAGCGCCGCTGATTTCGTAGGGTGGACAAGCGCAGCGCAGTCCACCGACGCCGGCACGGGGTTCGGTGGACTTCGCTTGCGCTCGTCCACCCTACGGGGCACGGATAGCTGGCACTCTCTTTTCGAATCACACTGACATCAATCCCCGGCGACCGCGCGTCACCGGAGCGAGGAGCAAGAGGATGACCCAAGTCTCTGCATCAACCCACTCTGCAACCCTCCCGGCAGGAGCTCTCCCCCCAGACCTCGGCCAGACCACCCAGGCCATCATCAAGGAGTCTCAGCGCGTCACGCCCGAGACCACTGACGAGGTCCGCCATATCACCCTGGAGGTGATGGATCCGGCGTTCCAGTTCGTCGAAGGGCAAAGCATCGGCGTCGTCGTGCCCGGGCCGCACGACTTCGGCAACGCCTACCACCTGCGCCGCTATTCCATCGCCAACGCGCGCAGCGTGCCGGTCGGCTCGGGCGTGAATCTGGACATCCTGGTCCGCCGCTGTTTCTACGTCGACGAGATCAGCGGCGAGCGCTATCCGGGCATCGCCTCCAACTTCCTCTGCGACGCCAAGCCGGGCCAGCAGATCACGCTCACCGGGCCTTACCTCAGCGCCTTCCGCATGCCGCTGGACAGCCGCGCCAACATCCTCATGATCGGCACAGGGACCGGCATTGCCCCCTTCCGCGCCTTCGCCCAGCACATCTACGAGCGTCGCGGCGACTGGAAGGGACAGGTGCGCCTCTATTACGGCGGCCACAGTGGTCTCGACCTCATGTACACCAACGACGAGCACACGGACCTCGCCAACTACTATGACGAGAAGACCTTCAAGGCCTTCCGCGCGCTCGGCTCGCGTCCCCTGATGACCTCGTCCCAGGCGCTCGAGCAGGGTCTGCACGACCACGCCACCGAGGCCTGGCGCCTGATCAAAGACGCCAACACCCACGTCTTCATCTCCGGCCTGAGCAAGGCGGCCAAGGTCTTCTGCAAGGTGATGGCCGAGCAGGCAGGCTCCGAAGAGGATTGGCTGAAGGTCAAGGAGCAGATGATCGAAGATGGCCGCTGGTCCGAGCTGATTTACGATTGACGGGAGCGACCAGCCTCCAGCTGCCAGCGTCCAGCTGTTAGCAGCGCTCTTGCGCTCGCGGCGCCGCTCTGCGGTGCTGCGTATCTCCCGACGCTCTGCGTCGAGCTGCCGCCGCTCGAATCCTACGCAACACCCAGATAGGCGCGCGCTGCCTCGGCATCGCGCTGGATCTGCGTCTTCAGCGCATCGAAGGAGTCGAATTTCTTCTCGTCCCGGAGCTTGAGTGCGAGCTCCACCTCCAGGTGCTGGCCATAGATCTGCCGGTCGAGGCCGAAGAGGTGGACCTCGAGACGGGCGCTGAGTCCATCGACGGTTGGTCGGGTGCCGATGTTTGCGACCCCTGGCCAGCCGGCTTGGTCCAGCCCATGCACGCGGACCGCATAGACCCCTCGGACCGGGCTCACCCGCCGGTGCAGGTTGATGTTGGCCGTCGGGAATCCGATGGTACGTCCGCGCTTGTCGCCGTGAACGACACGTCCTTCCATGGTGTAGGGTCGCCCTAGCAGGTACTGAGCCTGCTCCAAGTCGCCCCGGGCCAAGGCGTCGCGTACGCGGGTGCTGCTGATCCGCTCCTCGCCGTGTGTGATGGTATGCAGGTCCTCGACCTCGAAACCGGCATTCGACCAGCCCGCCTCGCGCCCCATCCGCTGCAAGAGCGCGAAGTCCCCCGTACGGCCGCGCCCAAAGCGGAAGTCGTCGCCAACGAGCAGGAAGCGTACGCCAAGCCCCTCGATCAGCAGCCGCTGCACGAAGGTGCGGGCCTCCATGGCCGCGAGCTTCTGGTTGAACTCCAGCACCATCACACGCTCGATGCCGCAGGCGCGTATCGCCTTCAGCTTCTCGCGCAGGCGTGTCAGACGCGCCGGCGCCGCATCCGGCGCGAACAGCTCCATCGGCTGCGGCTCGAAGGTGATGACGGTTGCGGGGAGCCCCAGTTCGCGTCCGCGCGCCATCAGACGCTGAAAGACCGTCCGATGTCCCACGTGCACCCCATCGAAATTACCGATGGTCGCGACACAGCCGCGGTCGGCAGGACGCAAGTTGTGCAAGCCTCGGATCAGTCTCATTCAGGTGCCTGGCGTTCGAGAATCAGCGGGCAAGTATACGCGGGAAGGGCCAGGGCGGGCACGGGCACAAGCTGCCCGCCGATCGGCTCAGACCACCTCCAGCGTTTCGACTTCGAAGCGCACCACTTGGCGCTGCTCGCGGCTGAATTCCACACCGATCTGGTGGATGGGCAAGGGCAGCGCAGTCGACCAACGCCGGCGCGGGATTCGGTGGACTTCGCTCTCGCTCGTCCACCCGGTCCAACTGACGATCAAGGCCGATCTCGGCACTCGGTCAGTCTCGCGGCTAGGGGCGCCGCCCGCCCGGGCTCAGGACCGATTGGGTGCCTGCTTTTCCAGGGAGCTTGGTGCCTTGTCTCGGGAAAACGCGTCCGTGGCCAGGGACAGGGTCTCAAGTGCGTATCGAGAGAGGGCTGCCGCGCGCAGAGGCTCAGCGGCGATGCGCTACGACAGGAACCGCATGGCGGCGACGAGTAGACCGGCGCTGGTGGCGATGAAGCCGACGAGCCAGAGAAAATGCTGGTCGTGTCGCCTGAGCATTTCATCGAAGCGCTTATCGACCTGCTCGAAACGTTTGTCAATTTGCTCCAAGCGTTTGTCGATCTGCTCGAAGCGTTTGTCGACTTGCTCGAAGCGTTTGTCGACTTGCTCGAAGCGCTTGTCGACTTGCTCGAAACGCTTGTCGATCTGCTCCAAGCGCCTTTCCATCGCCTCGAAGCCCTGGCGCATCAGCTCACGCTGGTGCTTCAGCTCCTCCTCGACGCGCACCATCCGCTCGCGCAGCTCGATCTCGTAGACCGCGGGTGGCTTGCCGAGGCTTTGCTCGGCCAGCCATTCGCCGAGATGCTGCTTGATGAAGGCGATGTCTTCCTCGGCCAAGGCCATGGCTGACTCCTCGGTGATCGGTAACGGGATCTAGTCTATCAACGGATCGAGTCCAACAATGGATCGAGTCCAACAATGGATCGAGTCCAACAAAATGAGTCGCGTCGAGATCCCTTTCGCACCTCGATTGGGGCTGCGACTGTTGCCCCGCGCCTTTGATCGCGACCGATTCTGGGCGCGGTCGTCGCTAGCAGACTGCCGCTGTCCTCAGGCCCCGAACCGTCGCAGGAAGTCGTCAGGCGCGAGCGCGGGTAGGGCCTGGTCAGTGAAGTCCTCGGCATTCAGGGTCACGATGACGTCGAGCCCGTTGACCCGGGCAGATTCGATGGTGACTGCATCGTCGAGGTAAGGGAAATCCCGCGCGATGGCGGCATCGACCACGGCCGCGCTCATTGGGGCGACGGCGAGCATGTGCCTGAGCTCTTGGATCCTCTCTCTCGCGCCTTCCTTGCCATGCTTGCTGGACAAGGTTGCGTAGAGTGCCTCGAGGGCCGATGCGCATAGGTAGCCTTCGATGCGGCCATTCGCGGCGAGCGTCAAGGCTCGAATGGACGCCTGCGCTTCTTCGCGCTGGGTCGCGAGGGCATCCGTCAGTACGGTGATATCGAATAAGGCCTTGGTTCGTCCGTTCATCTTCCTCTCCGTTTGTCGCCGGACTAAGCGTCCCGCTTGCGGCTCTGAGCCGTTGATCCCGATGAGCTGCTAGCCACCAACGATTAGCTTGCTGCTTTGTCTTGGAGCTGCCTTCCCGTGTCCGGCCACTCACGGAAGGGGTGAGCGGGTGGTCTTCTAGGAAACGAGCTAAGCGGCTGATTCAAATCGGTTGGACGCCAATATCGCCACCTGGCTCGCTCTCAAGGGTCGAGCCTCGGCCCGATCCCCGATCCCAGTGGCCAAGACGTTCCGGGGCGCGCTGCGCTTGCTCCCTATTACTGTCGCGCGGGTATGGCGTCCAGCATGCGAGGCCCGCGGCGTTCTGCATGCTGTCGGAAGCTTTCAGCTCGCCTTGGCATCGGTACCGCGCCGCAGTGCGAAAACCGAAGCCCATCTGAAAGCCGCCCAACTGAAAGAAAAGAAGCTGGCCGTGAATTGAGATTCTGCCTCGACTTTCCTCGATGCGCGAGCCCGATTTTCGATCTGTCCTGGTGCGCTAGGACTTTCGTCGGGTGCGCTTCCCAATGGCTTCAAGGGATCTGACGGGCGGTATGATCGAATCGCGTCGGGGATCCGTGATGCGGCGAAGCTCTCAGCCGTCCGGACCCTGAGGGAAGCAGTCGAGGAGGGATTCGTTCTCCATGAGCCGGTGCGCGAAGAGGTATCCGGCGACGGTCCAGAGCTGATTGAGGTGAGCCCGGCGGCCGATGAGGTTGCCTCGCTTGCCGTCGTAGTATTCGGGCCAATGGTCGGTGGGGAGGGCGCGGTCGGCGGTCTCGATGGCGAGCTGGGCGAGGTCGCCACGGCCGGTCTTGAGTGCGGCGGCGGTGAAGGCCCAAAGGAGCACTGGCCAGTTGCCGCCGTTGTGGTAGGACCAGGGAACGTTCTTGGGATCGCTGCCCGTCATGAAGCTCCACTCCTTGCCGGTGACCGCCGGGTAGACGAGCTTACAGGGCATCTCGCCGATGAGGTCCGGCCAGCGGTCGCTGTAGAGGAACATGATCCGCGCGCCCTCGTCGCGTGTCGTGACGCCGAAGAGGATGCTGAGGAGGTTGCCGAGGGCGAAGAAGCGGAAGTCCATGCGCCCCGGTCCCAGATTGCCGACCAAGTAGCCGGCACGGTCGGGCAGCCAGTCCGCGACCCACTCCGGGATGGACTCCGGGTAGATGTTCAGCATGTTGATGCTGCCGTCGCCGAACTCTTCGGTCTGATAGCGATGGATGGTGCGGAGCTGGTTGAGGTCGAGCCAGTAGAAGAAGCGCAGATAGCTGCGCAGCGAGGTGGCGCGCTTGGCGGAGAGGTCGATGAGGGCGCGGTTCTCTGGCTTGTCGTCGAGCAGTTCGATTGCCGTGATCAGCATGGCGTAGAAGAGCGCCTGGATCTCCAATGGGTGGCCGTAGACGCCCATGCGGCGGTCGATCATGAAAGCGCCATCCGGGACCAGCAGGGTTGGGAAGACCTCGAAGCCTTCCTTGAGGGTCAGATCCATGATGCTGCGTAGCGCGCGCTGAACGCGCTCGTCGCGAGCCAGGTCGCGGTCCCCGCTCATGCGCCTGTAGATGCCGAGCAGGATGACCCACCACATCATGGCGTCGACAGGTGCCACACGGCCGATGGCTTGGTCTCCGAAGTCGGCGCGAATGGTCTCGCCGGCCTTGAGATCATGGATGACGCGGAAGCTGGCGGGCAGCATCGCGGGCTCCAGCTCATGGCCGTGGATGCACTTGTGCTGGCTGCGCAGCTCTAGGACGGTGAGGAGGAAGTTGCGCACGATGGCGTGGTTGCCGTCTGCCATGAAGACGAGCGCGGACGGAATGAAGTCGCGGATGAAACAGTCGTGGTAGTTGGCGGCGACTGCACCGGCGGGGTCCATGGCGGCAACCGTGCCGACGGGCTGGCCGCGGTAGTTCATGACCGAGGAGGCGAGCAGCTCGGTCGCGGCTTCAAGGGCGTCATCTATCATGACGCGATGATAGCGGTTTTAGCCTCGATTCTCGCGTCCAGTCCAATCGCGGGCGAACTGCCAGGCAGTGCGTCCGCTGCGCGACCCTCGCCGCAGCGCCCATTGCAGCGCGGCGCGCTCGATCGGCTCCCACTCGGTGTCCAGCTGCGCGCGGTCCGCCTCCACCAGACGAGCGACCCAATGGCGGACGACCTCGAGATACTGCGCCTGGCTGAAGGGGTGGAAGGCTACCCAGAGGCCGAAGCGGTCGGAGAGCGAGATCTTTTCCTCGACCGATTCCCCATGGTGCAGCTCGCCGTCCAGAATGCGCGCCTCGCGGTTCTCCGACTGAAATTCCGGGAGGAGGTGGCGGCGGTTGGAGGTCGCGTAGATGAGCAGGTTCTCGGGCGTGGCGGCAATGGAGCCGTCGAGGGCGGCCTTGAGCGCCTTGTAGCTGGATTCGCTGGCCTCGAAGGAGAGGTCGTCGCAGAAGAGGATGAACCGCTCTGGGCGGCCGGCGATGAGGTCGAGGATATCCGGGAGCTGGATGAGGTCGTCCTTGTCGACCTCGATCAGCCTGAGTCCGGCATCTCGGTGCGCGTTGAAGACGGCCTTGACCAGGGAGGATTTACCCGTGCCGCGCGAGCCCCAGAGTAGGACATTGTTGGCCGTTCGGCCTTGGATGAACTGTGCCGTGTTGCGGGCGATCTCTTCCTTTTGACGATCCAGGCAGAGCAGGTCCGCGAAGGCGAGCCGGTGCGGTGCGTGGATCGGCTGCAGCCAGCCACGCTCAGCGTTGCGTCGCCAGCGGAAGGCGTGGGCGGACCAGTCGGGCTGGGCGCGCTCCGAGGTGGGAAGGAGCGGCTCGATGCGGTCGAGGAGGGTTTCGAGTCGGGTGATGAGGTGGTCGGCGGTGGACATCGGGCAGTGCTGAATGCGGGCGCTTGGCTCAGGCGAGAAAGACCCATTGCGTTGGAAGGCCGAGCGCGGGTGGCGGCATCGGTGGACTTCGCGTGGGAGACTGTGAAAGTATTCCGGGCGCACCGCGAAGACCGCATCTTACCGTAGGTTGGGCCGACGCAGGAGGCCAAACAATCAGTGCCTTAGGCCGACCGCCATGTTGGGCTTCGTACCTCAGCCCAACCTACGGCGGATTTCTTCACAGTCTCTTGGGCTCGTCTACCCGACCACTCGACCGCAGGTCTTGTGATCAGGCCGAGAGGCGCCGGTACTTGAGCCGGTGCGGCTGGTCCGCGTCGCTGCCGAGGCGGCGGTGGCGGTCGGCCTCGTAGTCGGCGTAGTTGCCTTCGAACCAGACGACCTGGGAGTCGCCCTCGAAGGCCAGGATGTGCGTGGCGACGCGGTCGAGGAACCAGCGATCATGGCTGATGACGACGGCGCAGCCGGGGAAGACCAGCAGGGCCTCTTCCAGCGCGCGCAGGGTTTCGACGTCCAGGTCGTTGGTCGGCTCGTCGAGGAGGAGCAGGTTGCCGCCGCTCTTGAGCACCTTGGCGAGGTGGACGCGGTTGCGCTCACCGCCCGAGAGGTCGCCGATGCGCTTCTGCTGATCCGTTCCCTTGAAGTTGAAGCGCCCGCAATAGGCGCGCGAGGGCATCTCGTAGCGCCCGACGATGATGTTGTCGGCACCGCCCGAGATCTCTTCCCAGATGGTCTTGCTGTCGTCCAGCGCGTCGCGGCTCTGGTCGACGTAGGCCACCTGGACCGTCTCGCCGACTCTCAGACTGCCGGCATCCGGCTGCTCCTTGCCGGTGATGATGCGGAAGAGGGTGGTCTTGCCCGCGCCATTGGGGCCAATGATGCCGACGATGCCGCCCGCGGGGAGGTTGAAGGAGAGGTTCTCGTAGAGCAGGTTGTCGCCGTACGCCTTCTTGATCCCTTCGGCCTCGATGACCAGGTCGCCGAGACGCGGACCCGGCGGAATGTAGATCTCGTTGGTTTCGTTGCGGGACTGGAAGTCCTGCGACTGCAGCTCGTCGAAGCGGGCGAGACGGGCCTTGCTCTTGGCGTGACGGCCCTTGGGGTTGGTCCGCACCCATTCCAGCTCCTGCTTCATGGCCTTGATGCGGGCCTGCTCCTGCTTCTGCTCGAGCTCCAGGCGCTGCTCCTTCTGATCGAGCCAGGAGGAGTAGTTGCCTTCCCAGGGGATGCCGTGGCCGCGGTCGAGCTCCAGGATCCAGCCGGCGACGTTGTCGAGGAAGTAGCGATCATGGGTCACGGCGACCACGGTGCCCGGATACTCGTGCAGGAAGCGCTCCAGCCAGGCGACGGATTCTGCGTCCAGGTGGTTGGTCGGCTCGTCGAGCAGCAGCATGTCTGGCTTGGAGAGCAGCAGCCGGCAGAGGGCGACGCGGCGGCGCTCACCGCCGGACAGCTTGGTGACGTCGGCGTCCCAGGGGGGCAGGCGCAGGGCGTCGGCTGCGACCTCCAGGGTGCGCTCCAGGTTGTGTCCGTCCGTCGCCTCGATCAGATTCTCCAGCTCGCCTTGCTCCTTGGACAGGGCGTCGAAATCGGCGTCCGGCTCGGCGTAGGCCGCGTAGACGGCGTCCAGGCGCTCCAGCGCCTCCTTGACGTGGCTCAGGGCCTCTTCGACGTTGCCGCGGACGTCCTTGCTCGGGTCCAGCTGCGGCTCCTGAGGCAGATAACCGACGTTGATCCCGGGCTGCGGACGCGCCTCGCCCTCGATCTCGGTGTCGATGCCGGCCATGATCCGCAGCAGCGATGACTTACCTGAGCCATTGAGACCGAGCACGCCGATCTTGGCACCGGGGAAGAAGGAGAGGGAGATGTCGCGCAGGATGACGCGCTTGGGCGGCACGATCTTGCCGACCCGGTTCATCGTGTAGATATATTGAGCCATGGATGAGTCGGAATGCGTCGTTCAGTGGTTCGGAATTCGGTGCGAGGAGTGTTTGCGTCGGAAGCCCGCGGCCGAGCCGCGGCGGGGTGTTGCGCCCCGGATATTGCTGCGCATTCTGCGCTGTCGATGCGCAAATGTCCAAGCGCGGGCGGGCTGAGCCGGTTCTGTGACAGAATCGGCGGTGACGCCCTGGATCCCGGCGGGAGACTATGATTCATTCAGCGCGATGACGATTCGGTTGAAGCTCGGAGTACGCATGGCATGACACACCCCATCTCGGCGACCACCCTCGACGACCTCGTGCCCGTGCACGAGCTGGGCAGGGACGAGCGCATCCGGCTCGCGCGCAGCGGTCAGGTGTTCGACATCGAGGCCGGCAAGAAGCTGACGGCGATCCAGGAATACCCCTGGATCGACTACCTGCTCTCCGGGCAGGTTTGCCTGGTGAGTGGTGACAAGAAGGAGATCATCGAGGCCGGGACCCTGAGGTCTTGCTCGCCCTTGTTCAACGAGAGCCGGCTGCGCGAGCACGCCGTCTTCGTGACCCCTGGCGAGCTGCTGCGCCTGGATCGCCAGCTCTACGAGAATATCTGCGGCATCCACCCGCCGTCGCTCAACGCGCTCGGCGACCTGGAGCTGAACGACACCGAGGGCATCCTGCTCGGCAAGCTCTATCAGGCCTGCAAGAAGGGCAACCTGTCCCTGCCGACCTTGCCGAAGGTCGCCAAGGCCATTCAGGAGGCGATGCGCGATCCCAACATCACCTCGGCCAAGCTGGCGCGGATCGTTCAGATGGACATGGCCGTGACCGGTGGACTCATTCGGCTGGCCAACAGCGTCATGTACCGCGCGGCGCAGCCGATTCCCGACGTGCGCAACGCCATCATCCGTCTCGGCATGGAGGTGACCCGCTCGGCCGTGGTGAGCATGGCGATGCAGCAGCTGTTCCGGTCGAAGAATCCGCTCATGAAGCATCGCATGAAGGCCGCGTGGAATCGCAGCGTCCATGTCTCCGCGCTGAGCTATGTCCTGGCGCGGCATTGCAAGGGGTTCAGCCCGGAGCAGGCGATGCTAGCCGGCCTCGTCCACGATGTCGGCGTCATCCCCATCCTCGACTTCGTCAGCCGCAATCACTTCGAGGTCGACGAGGACGAGCTGGAGGCGGCCATCCTCAAGCTGCACCTCATGGTCGGCGAGCTGGTTGTCGACTATTGGGGGCTGGGGCCGGAGATCACCACGGTGGTGCGCGAGTCTGGCAATTGGCACCGTGATGAAAAGGACGCGCCGGACTACTGCGATATCGTCCTCCTGGCACGCCTCTATCGGCTCAACCAGAACGAGACGCGCGGTCCGCTGCCCCGCTATGACGAGGTTCCCGCCTACTACAAGCTGGGGCTCGGCTATCCGGAGGCGGAGGGCGAGCAGGTGGACGTGGTCGCCGAGGCCAGCGAAGAGCTGTCCGCCGTCATGGCGATGCTCCGCGGCGATCGGGGCTAGGGGTGGGCGTTTCGGGCGCGATATCCGCCGACCAGGACCCGCTTGCCCTCAGGCTGCCGGTCATCGGGCTCGTTGCGCCGAGCGGCAGCGGCAAGACCACGCTTCTGCGCGCCGTTGTCTGCGATCTGCATGCGCGCGGCCTGCGGGTGGGCTATCTCAAGCACGCCCATCACTCCTTCGATCTAGACCTCCCGGGAAAGGATAGCTTCGAGATCCGCGCGGCGGGCGCGGCGCAGACGCTCCTTGCATCGCGCGAGCGCTGGGCCCTACAGGTCGAAAATCACACCAAGGGCGTCGATCCGGATCTGGAGGAGATGCTCGCGCGTTTCGAGCATGACAGCCTCGATCTGGTGATCGTCGAGGGCTTCAAGCATGCCCCTTACCCGAAGATCGAGGTCTTTCGCGCGGCGCTTGGCCAGGCACCTCTCTATGTCGAGGATCCCCACATCATCGCCGTTGCCACGGACGACCCCTTGCCGCGGGCGCCACATCCCCAGAGGCTGCCGCTGGCGAGACCTTCCGCCGTTGCGGATTTCGTCCTGACGCGCAGTGGACTCGGGGGTTGAGCCAGGTCTGACGCTTTGCCTCCCCTCGCTATCTTGTCTGCGAAGCGATGCTCGCTCAGAGGGTGAAGCGACGCGGCGATGCAAGCCTTTGCTCTTCTTCGTGTCCTTCACGCCTTTGCGGTTCCAATTGCCGAACCTAGGCTACAAGATCTTCGGCCTCTTCGAGAAGCTCGATTCGGGCGGCGACGGAACTGACACCGGGCTGACCCTGGTGCGGCGCATCGTCGAGGTCCGCGGCGGACGGATCTCGGCCGAGTCGGAAGGCCTGGGTAAGGGGACGGCCTTCCACTTCACCCTGGCGGATGCCGGGATCAGGGACGCCTAGGTCCGCCTGTCCGGGGCGGCTCAGCGCTGCCAGAAGGCGGGGGTCAGGAGCACCAGCAGGGTGAAGATCTCCAGGCGCCCGAGCAGCATGGCGAAGCACAGGATCCACTTGGCTGGATCCTGAAGGTCGGCATAGTGCGCGCCGACCTGCGAGAGTCCGGGGCCCAGGTTGTTGATGCAGGCCGCGACCGCCGAGAAGGATGTCACCAGGTCGAGCCCGGTTGCGGTCAGCATCAGATACATGAGCACGAAGCTGGCGACATAGAGCGAGAAGAATCCCCACACCGCGTCCACAACGCGGTGGTTGACCGTCTTGCCGCCGATGCGGACCGGCAGCTGCGCGTTGGGATGGATGAGGCGTCCGATCTCACGCACCCCTTGCTTGATCAGGAGGAGCACGCGGATGACCTTGATGCCGCCTCCGGTCGAGCCAGCGCAGCCGCCGACGAAGCTGGCGAAGAGCAGCAGGATCTCCAGGAACGGCGGCCAGAAGTAGAACTCGGCCGTCGTGAATCCCGTCGTCGTACCGATCGACACCGCCTGAAAAAGGCCCTTGGTAAAGGATTCTTCCCAGGTCAGGTAGGTCTGGGTCTGGTGAAGCGTGAAGGTCACGAAAGTCGCCACCGTGACCATGATCAGCATATAGAAGCGGAATTCGCTGTCATGAAAATACACGCGCAGATCTTGGCGGTGCACGGCGACGAAATGCAGCGTGAAGTTCATGCCGGCCAGGAGCATGAAGATCACGGCGACCATCTCGATCAGGGTGCTGTCGAAGTAGCCCATGCTGAGGTCATGGGTCGAGAAGCCGCCGATGGCGACCGTCGAGAAGGCATGACCGATCGCATCGAAGAAGGTCATGCCGGCGCCCCAATAGGCCAGCGCGCAGGCGATGGTCATCCACAGATAGATGTACCAGAGGGCCTTGGCGGTCTCTGTGATGCGTGGCGTCAGCTTGGAGTCCTTCATGGGGCCAGGCATCTCGGCCCGGTACAGCTGCATGCCGCCAATGCCCAGCATGGGAAGCACCGCCACCGCCAGCACGATGATGCCCATTCCGCCGAGCCACTGGAGCTGCTGGCGGTAATAGAGGATGGACTTGGGTAGCTCGTCCAGCCCGATGATGACGGTCGCGCCGGTCGTGGTCAGCCCGGAGAGCGACTCGAAAACGGCATCGGTCGGTGAGATCTCGGGGCTTGGCGAGAGCAGGAAGGGGAGGGCGCCAGCCAGGCCAAGGGTCGTCCAGAACAGGACGACGACCAGGAAACCGTCGCGCAGACGCAGGACATGTTGCGAGCGACTCACCGGAAGAAAGATGAGCAGGCCAGTGACCAGGATGAGGCCGAAGGCGAAGATGAAGGGCCAGATCGCGCCGTCCTGGTAGAGCATGGCGACCAAGGCCGGCGGCAGCATGGTGAAGCTGAAGAGGGTCAGCAGCAGGCCCAAGACCTTTTGAACGGCGGCGAATTTCATGGGGCTCGGATCACCGTCGACACGCGCTAGAGGAAGGTGACGCCGACCTGGAAGAGGCGCTCGACCTCTTGGATGCGGCGCTTGTCCGGCAGGAAAAGGATGACGTGGTCCTCGGGCTCGATAAGGGTGTCGGTATGCGCGATCACCACCTTATCGCCACGCACCAGGGCGCCGATGCTGGCGCCTCGGGGCAGCTTCAGCTCGCCGATACGGCGGCCGACGACCTTGCTCGATATCTTGTCGCCATGGGCGATGGCCTCGATGGCTTCGGCGGCGCCGCGGCGCAGCGAGTGCACCATCACCACGTCGCCACGGCGCACGTGCTTGAGCAGGCTGCCGATGGTCGCCTGCTGGGGTGAGATGGCGATGTCGATGCTGCCCGACTGCACTAGGTCCACATAGGCCGGTCGGTTGATGAGTGCCATGACCTTGCGCGCCCCGAGGCGCTTGGCGAGCATGGCGGAGATGATGTTGGCCTCGTCGTCGTTGGTGACGGCACAGAAGACGTCGGTATTCTCGATGTTCTCCTCGAGCAGCAGGTCTTGGTCGGCGGCGTCGCCATGCAGCACGATGGTCTTTTCCAGATCCTCCGCGACGCGCTTGCAGTGGCCGAGGTTGCGCTCGAGGATCTTGACACGAAAGTTGGGCTCCAGTGCCTTGGCGAGCCGCGTGCCGATGTTGCCGCCGCCGGCGATCAGGATGCGCTTGTAGGGCTTGTCGAGCCGGCGCAGCTCGCCCATGACGGCGCGAATGTGCTTGGGGGCGGCGACGAAGAAGACCTCGTCGTCGACCTCGATGATGGTATCGCCCTCGGGCTGGATGGCCCGGTCCTGCCGATAGATGGCCGCGACTCGGGCCTCGACGCTGGGCATGTGCTCGTGCAGGGTGCGCAGCTCCTGCCCGACCAAGGGGCCGCCGTGAAAGGCGCGCACCCCGACCAGCCGAATGCGTCCGCTGGCGAAGTCCAGCACCTGCAGGGTGCCCGGATTCTCGATGAGCCGGATGATGTAGTCGGTGACCAGCGCCTCTGGGCTGATGGTGACATCGATGGGGAGCGCGTCCGAGCCAAAGAGCCGCGGGCGGTCGAGAAAGCTCTGGGCGCGAACGCGTGCGATCTTGGTCGGTGTGTGGAACAGAGTGTAGGCGACCTGGCAGGCGACCATGTTGGTTTCATCGCTGTTGGTCACGGCGATGATCATGTCGGCGTCCTCGGCCCCGGCGCGCAAGAGCACATCTGGGTGGGCGCCATGGCCCATGACGGTGCTCAGATCGAATCTGT
Source organism: Thiorhodococcus minor (assembly GCF_010820565.1). Lineage (GTDB taxonomy): Bacteria > Pseudomonadota > Gammaproteobacteria > Chromatiales > Chromatiaceae > Thiorhodococcus > Thiorhodococcus minor. The sequence continues at coordinate 30,310 of NZ_JAAIJQ010000007.1, forward strand.
CCTGCAGCTCGCGCAGCAGGTCCGGATTATGATCGACGACGGTGATGTCGTTGGCCTCGTTGACCAGGTTGGCGGCCACCGAGGTCCCGACCTGGCCGGCACCCAAGATGATGATTTTCATGGGAGTCGCCAGCCTCCAGCCGCCAGCATGCGGCCGAAGAGCGAGTGCCGCATGCGCTCTTCCGCCAGAATGGGAGGTTTCTGGAGAGCTTCGAGATCAGCCGCTGAGCGTGCCAGCCGCTTCGCCGGAAGCTGGAGGCTGGCGGCTGGAAGCAGGAAGCTCATCGACGCTCTTTGATCTCGATGCCGAGCGATCGCAGCTTGCGGTAGAGATGTGTGCGCTCCATGCCGGCTTCTTTCGCCATCTTGCTGACGTTCCCGGCGTGCTTCTCGAGCTGGTAGTCGAGATAGGCCTTCTCGAACTGCTCGCGTGCCTGGCGCAGCGGCTGGTCGAAGGAGACCAGTCCCTCCAGGGCCTGCACCTGTACCGGAGGAGGCGCGCCCAGGGCGCTCTCGACCTCTTTTTGACTGATCTCGTCGCCGGCACCGAGGATGAGCACGCGCTGAACGAGATTCTTGAGCTCGCGCACATTGCCTGGCCAGGAATAGTTGCGCAGGAAGTTCTGGGCGCCGACGCTGAAGCGTCGATAGGGCAGCTTTTCGTGGGTGGCGAAAAAGTCGAGGTAGAAGTTCAATAGGTCTGGAACGTCCTCCGCGTGCTCGCTCAGCGGCGGGATGTTCAATGGGACCACGTTGAGGTGATAGAAGAGATCTTCGCGGAAGCGCCCGGCGCGTACCTCTTCTTCGAGATTGCGCTGGGTGACGGCGATGATGCGCACGTCGATGCGCACCGGCTCGCTGCCGCCGACGCGCAGGAAGGAGCCGCTGTCCAGGGCGCCGAGCAGCTTGGATTGGGCATCCCACTCCATGTCGGCGACCTCGTCCAGCAGCAGGGTTCCGCCGGCGGCCTTCTCCAGACTGCCATAGTGCGTGTGCTCGCCCTCCTCGGTGCCGAAGAGCTCGCGCGAGGCATTGCCGCCGGCCAGGGAGGAGACGCTGAGGTCGACGAAGGGGCGCTCCTTGCGCGCGCTCTGGGAGTGCAGGTAGCGCGCGAAGGTCTCGCGGCCGCTGCCCGCCTCGCCGGTGATGAGCACCCAGGTGTCGTGCTGGGCGATGCGTTTGACCTGCTCGCGCAGCCGCTGCATCACCGCGCTGCGCCCCACGGGCTCGTGGACCTGGGGGGCGCGGCGCTTCAGGCCGATGTTCTCCTGGTGGAGCTTGTCCGCTTCCAGGGCACGCTCGACGGTCAGCAGCAGCTTGGCCATCGAGAGGGGCTTTTCGAGGAAGTCGTAGGCGCCGAGCCGCGTCGCCTCGACGGCGGTCTCCACGGTGCCGTGCCCGGACATCATGATCACGGGGCAGGGGAGGTCGTCATCCTCCGCCCACTCCTTCAGGAGCGAGATGCCGTCGATGTCCGGCATCCAGATATCGAGCAGGATCAAGTCGGGGCGGCGGTCCCGCAGGGCGTGTCGCGCGGCCTCGCCGTTCTCGGCGACGGCGACGTCGTAGCCCTCGTCTTCTAGGATCTCTTTGACCAGGCCGCGGATATCAGGCTCGTCGTCGACGACCAGGATGTGGGTTGCGCTCATGAGTCTTTGTCTTGCTCCCGACCTTGGGCCGCTTGCTCAGCAGCTTGCCAGACTGGTATTCGGACCCTGATCAAGGCGCCTTGGCCCGTGTTCTCAGCGTCGATCATACCGCCGTGCTCTTCAATTATCTTCTTGACGATCGCCAGGCCGAGTCCAGTGCCCTTTGCCTTGGTCGTGACATAGGGCTCGAAGAGACGATCTCGCAAGTGTGCCTCGAATCCCGGCCCATTGTCAGCGACGACCAGCTCGAGGGCGCGGTTCTCCTCCTCCAGGTGCAGGTTGGTCGCGACCAGGATCTCGCCGCCCGCCCGGCCGTCGAGCGCCTCCTGGGCGTTCTTGATCAGATTGTGGATGAGCTGCCTCAGCCTTAGCGGGTCGCCCCGCACATGGATGCCGTGGGCACGCAGCCTGATCTTGAGCGCCGGCGTGCCGGCGCTGCGGTAGAGATCCAGCACCTCTTGCGCAAGCTGGTCGAAGACCAAGGGCTTGGCCTGGATCTGCGGTGCGCGGGCATAGTCCGAAAAGTCGTTGACCATCGCCTTCATGGCCTCGACCTGCTGGATGATGGTCCCGGTCGCGCGATCGATGACGCGGGCGTCCGACTCCTCGGCCTTGGTGAGCAGCTTGTGTCTCAGACGCTCGGCCGAGAGCTGGATGGGCGTCAGCGGGTTCTTGATCTCATGGGCGAGCCGACGGGCCACCTCGGCCCAGGCGGCGTTGCGCTGCGCGGTGATCAGCGAGGTGACGTCGTCGAAGACCACCACGTGCTCGCGCTTGCTCGTATCCGGCAGGGGCAGCGGGCTTCCACGGCACATCAGCGTCTGGCTCGCCTCGCCGCGCTGGAGCACGACCTCGGCGCGCCAGGCCTGCCCCGCCGCGATGTGACGGCGCAACGTCTCCGTCCAAGGCGTCAGCCAGGGCTGATCGCGCTCCATCAGCTCCAGCGTCGGGCCGGCGTCCTCGGCAAATTGCAGCGACAGGATGGTGCGGGCCGCTGGATTGGCGGTGCGCAGCTTGAGTCCCTCGTCGAGCGAGACGACGCCGGAGGAGAGCCGCCCGAGGATGGTCTCCAGATAGTTGCGCTGGGTCTCGACGGCCTGCTTGCTGCGCGCCGCCGTGTCGCGCGCGGAGGCGATGCGGCGCGACATGGCGTTGAAGGAGGCGACGAGGAAGGTCAGCTCGTCGTCGTATCTGGGCAGCGAGATCTGCTGCTCGTAGTCGCCCTCGCCAATGGAGCGGGTGGCGCGGGCGATGTCGGCGATGGGCGCGACCAGCCGACGCGCCGTGTGAAAGGCCGCGATCAGGGCCGCCATGAGCCCGAACAAGAGGACCAGAGAGAGCGTCAGGGAGAAGCTGAGCTTGAGCGACTTGCGCAGATAGGCCAGCTCCGTGTAGCGGTTGTAGGCCTCCTCCAGGCGGGAGGAGAGCTCGGTGATGCGTGCCGACGTCGGGAAGATGGCCTGCATCAGCATGGGGCGGCCGCGCGGGTCTTGGACCAGTGTCCGCACCACCAGCTCGTCTCCGGGGCCGCTCTCCAGGCCGACATAGTTGGCCCCTGAGCGTACGTTCTGCTGGATCTCGCGCTCGGCGTGGTTGGGGACCAGCTGGGTGGGGTCCTCATTGGCGGTGGCAAGGACATGGCCGGTATCGCTGTAGACCGTCAGCTCGATGGCGCCCGCCTGACGGCGCAGGCTGCTGAGGCTTAGCGCGATGGCGGTCGCCGATCTGTCCTCGATGCCGGCGAGCAGCTGCTCGGTGATCTTGCCGAGCAGGCGCTGGTTGAGGTCGAGCGAGGCCTGATTGAGCACCAGGGCGTCCTGCATGGCGCGGCCGATCTTGACGTCGAACCAGCTGTCGATGCCGCGCAGCAGGAAGCCGAGCGAGAAATAGTAGACCACCCCGACCGGTAGCAGCGAGATGAGCGCGAAGAGGATCACGAGACGCGCGGTCAGGCGTGAGCCAGCGGCCTGGCGGCGATAACGCCTGACCAGCTTGACGATGTTTACGACGACCAGAATGGCGAGGACGAAGAGCCCCGCCATGACCATGAAGAGCAGGGGGACGAAGGCGCGGCTGAGGGCCTCGGAGTTCTGCACCGCGTCGCGCATCAGCACCAGGACGACGAAGAGGCCGATGATGAGGATGGCGACTGGAATGGCGCCCAGCCCGCGACGCCAGCTCAAGGCGTTAACGGCCACTTGCTCCACCCGCTGGAGAGTTTCCAAGACGGTTTGAGGTAGGCCATGGGCCGCAAGGGCAGTGGCAGCTCCTCGACATCCAGGAAGACCTTCATCTGAACTTCGTAATCCTGATCGGGCTCCAGGGCGTCCCGCGAGAGGAGCTGGATGTCGCTCAGCTCACCCAGGGCGCGAATGGCGGCTTCGCGGGTCACGAAATCCTTGCCCTTGTCGCCGGGTAGGTGGTAGACCTCGTAGCGCTCCGAGAGCGGCTTGTAGCGAATGGCATAGCGCAGCTGCAGGTCGACCAGGCTATTTTCCCACAGCCACGCCTTGGTGCGCCTGACCTGGATGTGGTAGACGAACGTGAGGGGGACGCCGTTATCCAGTGCCTCGAGCGCGACATCGCTCAGGTTGAAGTCGATACGCGCGCTGAGATAGAGCCGGGCGTCTTCGAAACGCGTCTCCAGCTCCTCGATCGCGAAGTTGTCGCGGGCCAGCGCGGCCGTGGAGACCGCGAGCACGAATCCCAGCATGAGCACCCGTCCGAGCTCCACCCCTGCTGCTTTGACCATCAGGCGCGCTTCTCGATCAGTGCATAGTAGAAGCCGTCATGGCCGCCCGAGACTGGCAGTAGCTGGCGGCCGTGAGGGAGCGGGCGTCCCCAGTCGGTCTCCAGCGGCAGCTCGCAAGCGTCCGCGCGACGAGAGAGAAAGGCCGCGATCTGCTGGTGATTCTCATCCGCGAGGAGGGAGCAGGTGGCATAGAGCAGTCGGCCCCCAGGTGCCAGCAGCGTCCAGATCGCGTCGAGCATTTGCCCTTGGGTCATCTGGAGGGCGGCGATGTCGTCCGGGCGTCGGAGCCACTTGATGTCCGGGTGGCGGCGGATCACGCCGGTCGCCGAGCAAGGGACATCGAGCAGGACGCGATCGAAGGGCGGGTCGCGCCACGCGCCCTGCGGGCTGGAGGCATCGTCCTGGAGGATGCGGGCATCCAGGCCAAGCCGCCCCAGGGTCGCACGCACGCTCTCGAGACGGGTGGCGTCCTTGTCGACGGCGACCAGGTCCAGCGCATTCTGGGCCTGCTCGAGGATCGCTGCGGTCTTGCCGCCTGGCGCCGCACAGGCATCCAGGACGCGCTGACCCGTCCGGGCGCCCAATAGCACCGAGGCCAGCTGGGCGCCGCTGTCCTGAATGGAAGCCAGGCCGTCGTCGAACCCAGGAAGCGTGCGAGCGGGGCGGGGGGTGTCCAGTACCAGGCCGGTCTCCAGGCCCGGGATGGGGCGTGCGGTGATGCCGGCATCGGCGAGCAGGCGGGCATAGCTCGAGCGGTCGTCGCGCGTTCGATTGACTCTGAGAGCCATGGGCGGGTGCTCGTTGCTGACCCTGAGGACCTGCTCCCAGTCTTGCGGCCAGTCCTCGCGAATCCGCGCGATCAGCCAGCTCGGGAAGAGCCAGCGTGCTTCTGGCTGCTCCAAGACTGCCTCGAGCAGCTCGGCGCGCTCGCGCTGGAAGCGGCGCAGCAGGGCATTGACGAGTCCGGCCTTGCCGGGCTTGCCGAGCAGGCGCACCGCGCCGACGGTGGCCGATACCGCTGCGTGCGGCGGTGTCGCCATCGCCTCGAGCTGATAGAGGCCGACTAGGATCAGGCACTCGAGGTCGCGGTCGGAGGGCTTCAGCGGGTGTTTGAGCAGGCGTGCCGCGAGCGCCTCCAGGCGTGGCAGCATGCGAAGCACGCCATAGCTCATCTCCTGAGTCAGGGCGGGGTCGCGAGCGGAGTCGCCGTCGTGCTGGTCCTGCAGCGCGCGGGTCAGCGATTGACCGCGGTCTCTAACCCTGTGGACGATGCGGGCGGCTGCGGCACGGGAGCGTGCGCCGACGGCGCTGGCCTGCTGGGCTTGCGGTTCCCGGGGCTCAACCAAGTCTCACGCCGCCCAAGTCTCGCGCGTTGAGATAATCGCCGGCGCTCATCGGCTTCTTGCCCGCTGGTTGAAGACGGGTGATGCGCAGCACGCCGCTCCCGGTCGCGACCAGGATGCCTGCACGATCCGCCTGGACGACGCTGCCCGGGGGGGCAGAGGGCGCTGGGCTCGGTTTGGCCTCGGCGTCCCAGATCCGCAGCGTCAGCCCGTCGATCTGGGTGTGGGCCACCGGCCAGGGGGCGAAGGCGCGAGCTTGGCGCTCGATCGTCTCCGCCGGCTGGGTCCAGTCGACGACTGCCTCGTCCTTGGTCAACTTGTGCGCATAGGTCGCCTGGGTGTCGTCCTGGGGCTCTGCTGCCAGCGATCCATCGGCGATGCCGGGCAGTGCTTCCATGAGGGCGCGCGCGCCAAGCTCCGAGAGGCGGTCGTGCAATGTGCCGCCGGTTTCCCGTGGCGCGATGGCAGTCTGCAGGCGATGGTAGACGGGGCCTGTGTCCAAGCCCTCCTCCATGCGCATGATGCAGACCCCGGTCTCGCGATCGCCGGCGAGGATGGCGCGTTGGATGGGCGCCGCGCCGCGCCATCTCGGCAGCAGCGAGGCGTGGATGTTGACGCAGCCGAGACGCGGGGCCTCCAGGACGGCGCTGGGGAGGAGCAGCCCGTAGGCGACGACGATCATGAGGTCGGCTCCGAGCGCGCTCAGGGTGTCGATTGCCGCCGGGTCCCGCTTCAGGCTCTGGGGCTGGTGGACCGCGATGCCGTGCTCGAGCGCGACTTGCTTCACCGGGCTCATCTGCACCTTGCGCCCGCGCCCCGCGGGCCGATCCGGCTGCGTATAGACGGCGACCACGTCCACGCCAGCTTCTAGGAGCGCGGACAGGGGCGGCACCGAGAAGTCGGGCGTTCCTGCGAAGATGACGCGAAGGTCCTTCATGCCGGCACCTTCTGAGGGAGGCGGTGATGGCGAAGGCTCGATCGGGCGGCCGCGGCGGTGGGCGTCCCCCGAGCGCGCGTGCCCAGCCAGGGATTTGCCATCAGATGGCTTCCCGTCGCTGTTCTGCGGACTGCGTCACAGCTTGGCGCTGTTCTTTCTCGAGCTTTCGTCGGATCCTCTGGCGCTTGAGCATCGAGATGTGGTCGACGAAGAGCTTGCCCTCGAGGTGATCGATCTCGTGCTGGATGCACACGGCGAGCAGGCCGTCGGCCTCCAGGGTGAAAGGCTCTCCGTTGCGGTCCAGCGCCTTGACGCGGACGCGCTCGGCGCGGGTGACCGGCTCGAAGAATCCGGGCACGGACAGGCAGCCCTCGTCCATTTGCTCCTTGCCCTCTTGCCAGACGAGCTCTGGGTTGATGAAGCAGAGCGGCGAGTCGTGATGCTCTGAGAGATCCATGACGATGATGCGTCGCTGAACGTTCACTTGCGTGGCTGCGAGCCCGATGCCGGGCGCGTCGTACATGGTCTCCAGCATGTCGTCGACGAGACGGCGAATGTCGTCGTCGACCTGGTCGACGGGTAGCGCTTTCTTGCGCAGGCGCGAATCGGGGAAGGTGAGTATGTCGAGCTTGGGCATAACAGATCGTCAACCGGAGAGGTTGCTTGATGGGTAGAAGGAACGAAGATGGGTGCGCTACTATCGCACAAATACTACACCCCACAGTAGGGGCGGGTGAATCCCGTTTCGACCATCCCGGAGGGTCCATGCGCGCGCTGAACCACTGTCTTGCGGTCACTTCCGTTCTCGTCTGCTCTCTGGTGCTCGGCGTGCAGTCCGCGCTCGCGGCGGAGCTCGCGGCTGGTGCGCCGCAGACCTATGTCGTGCAGTCCGGTGACACGCTCTGGTCGATCGCCGGGCGCTTCTTGCGTGATCCCTGGCTGTGGTCGGAGGTCTATGAGGCCAACCCTGGGATTGGCGATCCGGATCTCATCTATCCCGGCGATGTGCTAGAGCTGCGGATGGTCGGGGGCGAGCCGCGCATCCGGCGCTCGCGCAGTGCCTCGGGGCGGGGTAGTCCGCGTGTCGTCAAGCTGAGCCCGCAGGTGCGCTCGTCCTCCCTCACGGAGGCTGTCCCGACCATCTCCATCGCTGCGATCGGACCCTTCCTGACGCAGCCTTATGTGGCCGACTCGGACGACATCAGGCGCGCGTCCTACGTGGTGGGATTCCCTGACGAGCATCTGATCGCCGGGGTGAACGATTCCATCTATGTGCGCAAGATTCGCTCTGCGGACCAGACGGATTTCCAGGTGCTGCGGCCGGGTGACGAGCTGCGCGATCCTGACTCCAACGAGCTGCTGGGCTACGAGGCCGTCTTTGTCGCCAACGCCGCGCTCGAGCGGGTCGGGGATCCGGCCAAGCTGAAAGTGGTGCGCATGGAGCGCCAGGTCTCCATTGGCGACCGCGTCATTCCGGCGAGCGCGGAGCAGCCGCTCGTCAACTTTTTTCCCAAGCCGGCGCCAAGCGGGACGCGCGGGCGCATCATTTCCGTGCTGAACGGCGTGTCGCAGATCGGCCGCTACGACGTGGTGGTCTTGAATCTGGGGAGCCGCGATCGCGTCTCCGCCGGCGATACCTTCGAGGTCTATGTCGGCGGCGGGAAGGCCCGCGACGATGTCAGGCGAGGAATGGCTGCGAACGACTGGCTCAAGGAAGGCCCGCTGTCCAGCGAGTTTTGGCTCGGTCAAGAATGGGAGCGTAAAGGTTGGCGGCGCGACGAGCCGAGCCCAGACTCCTCCTTTCCGATTCACGCCGATTGGCGTCGCAATAAGGGCGAGTATGTGAGGCCGTTCGAGCGCTCCGGCGTGCTCATGGTCTTCCGCACCTTCGATCGCGTCAGCTTCGGGATCGTTCTGCACGCCAACCGCTTCATCAACGTGGGCGATTGGATTGCCCCGCCGCCTGCCTGAGGCTGCTCGGGCGGACTCGTCCGAGTCCGAGATCGGCATCGACGCCCTGCGTGACTGGATCCTGCTCGGGCAGGCGCCGGGTGTCGGTCCGCGGACCTTCGTCAGGCTCCTCGAGCGCTTCGGGAGCCCCGCCGCCGTTCTCGACGCCTCGTCCGCGCAGCTGGCCGATGTCGGGCTCAAGTCGGCGACCATCTCGGCGATCCGGGCTCCGGATCACGCCGCCTTAGACGCCTCTCTGGAATGGGCGCAGCGGCCGGATGCCCGCGTCCTAACCCTGATCGATCCTGCCTATCCCGCCTCGCTCAAGGAGGTTGCGGACCCTCCGCCGCTGCTCTACGTCCGCGGCGATGCGTCCCTGCTTGCCGAGCCCCAGCTGGCGATCGTGGGCAGTCGCAACCCGACGCCCGGCGGGCGCGAGGTCACCCGGGAGCTGGCGCGCGCCCTGAGCGGCTTTGGTCTGGTGATCACGAGCGGGATGGCGACCGGAATCGATGGGGTCGCTCACGAGGCGGCGTTGGAGGCCGGGCGGACGATCGCCGTGCTCGGCACGGGGCCCGATCTGGTCTATCCGGCAGCGCATCGGGAGCTGGCGCATCGCATCGTCGCCTCGGGCGCCCTGGTGAGCGAGCTGCCGCCGGGGCAAGGCCCGCTGCCCCAGAACTTCCCGCGTCGCAATCGCATCATCAGCGGGCTCTGCCTCGGGGTTCTCGTGACCGAGGCGGCGATGAAAAGCGGCTCCCTCATCACCGCGCGCATGGCCTTGGAGCAAGGGCGCGAGGTCTTTGCGGTGCCCGGCTCGATTCGCAGTCCGCTTACCAAGGGGTGTCACTCCCTGATTCGCGAAGGGGCAAAGCTGATCGAGTCGGCCGACGAGATCCTCGCCGAGCTGGCGTCTGAGCTGAAGGCCCTCATCGCGAGCTCCGGCGAAGGGGGCGATCACCCGCCCGAGGCGGCTCCAGAGCGCGGCTTGGACGCTGGTCAGACGGCGCTGCTGGAGGCCATGGGCTTTGATCCCGTGGCGCCGGACGAGCTGATCGCGCGCAGCGGTTTGCCGACCGAGCAGATTTCGTCCATGTTGTTGCTCCTGGAGATCGAGGGTCATGTATCATCGCTGCCAGGAGGCCGTTATTGCCGCACGCGCGGTGATGGTTGAGGCTCCGTGACGCGCGTGCGTCGATCCGCCTCTACCCACCGGGCGGCGTCATGAACCGAGGTTGGCTGATGAATGAGAATATGGTCGATGTCTTGATCTATCTGTATGAGAACTATATGGACGGTGAGGATCAGCCACCCGTGGAGCAGAGCGAGCTGGAGGACGAGCTTTCTCAGGCGGGCTTCACTCAAGGTGAGATCGACAAGGCCCTGCGCTGGCTCGATGAGCTGGCGGCCGGCGTGGACGCACCGCAATACCACGAGCACACGGTGGGCTCCGTGCGCGTCTACTCGGAGCAAGAGTCCCAGAAGCTCGACGTGGAGGTGCGCGGCCTGCTGTTCTCGCTCGAGCAGAACGGTATTCTCGATCCGATCAGCCGCGAGCTGGTGATCGATCGCCTCCTTGCGATCGACCATCCTCAGGTCGTCGAGGACGAGGTGAAATGGGTTGCCTTACTGGTCCTGATGAACCGCCCCGGGCGCGAAGACGCCTTCAGCCAGCTGGAGGAAATGGTCTACAGCGAGGAGCCTAGCTACTTGCACTGAGCCTCCTGGGCGGCCCTTCGCGCAATCGATTTCCAATCGCCTCGGTCAGTGCCTTGCGCCTGGGGCGATTGCTCCCACCTTCACCACTTGGCGGTCTCGCCCACTGCAGCCGCGTCTGGGCATGTCCCTTGACGCCGGCACGAACGCTGGGTTTACCCTAGTTAGCCTTTCAACCCGGACCTGCCCGAGTCGAGTCCTGCATGAATCTCGTTATCGTCGAATCACCGGCCAAGGCCAAGACCATCAAGAAGTACCTCGGACCGGATTTCGAGGTGGTGGCGTCCTACGGCCATGTGCGCGATCTCGTGCCCAAAGAGGGCGCGGTCGATCCCGATCACGGCTTCGCCATGAAGTACCAGATCATCGATCGCAACGAGAAGCACGTCCAGACGATCGCCAAGAAGCTCAAGGAGGCCGACGCCCTCTATCTCGCGACCGACCCCGACCGCGAGGGCGAGGCCATCTCCTGGCACCTCTACGAGCTGCTAAAGAGCCGCCGTCAGCTTGGAAAGAAGCCGGTACATCGCGTGGTCTTCAACGAGATCACCAAGCGTGCGGTCCAGGACGCCGTGGCCAATCCACGCGGACTCTCGCACGACTTGATCAACGCCCAGCAGGCGCGTCGGGCGCTGGACTATCTCGTCGGCTTCAACCTCTCGCCGCTGCTCTGGAAGAAGATTCGGCGCGGGCTCTCGGCAGGGCGGGTGCAGAGTCCGGCGCTGCGCTTGATCTGCGAGCGCGAGGCCGACATCGAGGCCTTCGTACAGCAGGAATACTGGACGATCGAGGCAGACGCCGAGAAGGAGCAGAAGGCATTCAGCGCCAAGCTGACGACCTTTGCCGGCGAGAAGGTCGAGCAGTTCAGCATCGTCGACGAGACCCGCGCGACTGAGGTCCGACAAACCTTGGAGGCGGCCGCGAGCGGCAAGCTCAAGGTCGAGCAGGTCGAGCGCAAGCAGCGCAAGCGCAACCCGGCGCCGCCCTTCATCACCTCGACGCTCCAGCAGGAGGCCGCGCGTAAGCTCGGCTTCACCGCGCAGCGCACCATGCGGGTGGCCCAGCAGCTCTATGAGGGCGTCGATGTCGGCGGCGGCGCGGTCGGTCTCATCAGCTATATGCGGACGGACTCCGTGAACCTGGCGCAGGAGGCCATCGAGGAGATTCGCTCCTATGTCACGGAGCGCTATGGCGAGTCCGAGCTCCCGGATCAGCCTCGGGTGTTCAAGACCAAGTCCAAGAATGCCCAGGAGGCCCATGAGGCGATTCGGCCAACCTCCATCCTGCGCGAGCCGAAGGCCCTCAAGGCACACCTGTCACCCGAGCAGCAGCGGCTCTATGAGCTGATCTGGAAGCGCACCCTGGCCTGCCAGATGCGCCATGCGCTCATCAACCAGGTGGCGATCGATCTGAGCGCGGGAGAAGGCAATCTCTTCCGTGCCACGGGATCCGTCGTCGCCGAGCCAGGCTTCATGCGGGTCTATCTCGAGGGCCGGGACGACGTCAAGGGTGCGGACGATGACGAGGATCGTATGCTCCCGGACATGAAAGCTGGGGAGCTGGTCGATCTCAAGCAGATTCGCTCCGAGCAGCATTTTACCGAGCCGCCACCCCGCTACAGCGAGGCCTCACTGGTCAAGGCGCTGGAGGAGTACGGTATCGGGCGCCCCTCGACCTATGCCTCCATCATCTCCACGCTGCAGGATCGAGAGTATGTGGTTCTCGACAAGAAGCGCTTCCTCCCGACCGACGTCGGCCGGGTGGTCAACAAGTTCTTGACCGAGTATTTCACCTCTTACGTCGACTATGACTTCACGGCCCGTCTCGAGGACGAGCTCGACGCCGTGTCGCGTGGCGAGGAAGAATGGATCCCCCTGCTCGAGCAGTTCTGGCGGCCGTTCAAGACCCGCGTCGATCACACGCAGGAGAACGTCAAGCGTAGCGACGTGACCCAGGAGAAGATCGATGAGGTGTGCCCCAAATGCGGTGGTCAGCTCGCGATCCGTCTCGGCCGCAATGGGCGCTTCATCGGCTGCACCAACTACCCTGACTGCGACTACACCAGGGATCTCAATGCCGACAAGGCCGAGCAAGAGGCCCCAGAGGTCGTCGAGGGCCGCTCCTGCCCGGAATGCGGCTCGGCCCTGGAGATCAAGCGCGGGCGTTACGGCAAGTTCATCGGCTGCAGCGCCTATCCCAAGTGCAAGCACATCGAGCCGCTCGAGAAGCCTGTCGACACGGGCATCGCCTGCCCGAAGTGCCAGAAGGGTACCCTGCAGAAGAAGAAGTCGCGGCGCGGCAAGGTCTTCTATTCCTGCTCGACCTATCCCAAGTGCGACTACGCCGTTTGGGACGAGCCGATCCATGGGCCCTGTCCGCGCTGTGGCTGGCCGGTGCTGACCGTCAAGGTGACGAAGACGAAGGGGGCGGCCAAGGTCTGTCCGCAGAAAGAGTGCAGTTATCGCGAGTCGATCGATCAGGAAGCGGCGGAGCCGGCGGAGTCCTAAAAGCCCTAGGCGAGGTGCGGTGCTTCACCTCAGCGCGTCACGGACGCGCTTCCAGGGGAAGTTGCCCTCGGAGCCGGGAAACTCCCCGCCCGGGTCGATCTTCTGCTTGTAGCGTTTCCCGCCGCAGTCGAAGCTGCGATCGTCCAGCTCGCTATGGCCTCGGACCTGTGAGGGGCCGATGTGGTAGGTGCGGGCCAGCCGCTCGAGCAGGCCGATCAAGGTCTCGATCTGCGCTTCGGGAAAAGGATCTTTTCCATTCCCGTCATTGACCAGCTCGATGCCGATGGAGTGTGAGTTGTGCCCGCGGGCATGGTGAGCGATCTGCGTCTCTGGAGTGCCTGTGACGATGGTGCCGTCGCGGCCGATGAGAAAGTGGTAGCTGATGTTGGGATTGCTGGCGAAATAGCGGCGGATGGCGCTCAAGGTGCCGCCGGGCGCGTGCCAAAGCTTACCCTGCTTGCAGCCTGGTCCGCCTGTCGCGTGAATCACGATGAGATCGATCTCGCGCGCCTCGGCGCTGGTCCATGGAAGAATGGCGACCAGGGTGGCGAGGAGGATCGCAAAGTGGTAGCGGCTCGGGCGGTAATAGGCTGGGCGATCGTGACTCATTGCTGTCTCCGCGCGCTGGCGAGCGTCAGGCCCATACTGGCTTGATGGACGAAGTGCTTGAAATCGTCGAAGCTGGCGGCATCCAGCGGCCGGTCGGTGAGGCTGCGGTCGGCATAGAAGAGCCCGATGCTTCGGTTGTCCACGACGATGGGCGCCACCATGAAGGTCGTCGCCTTGGTCAGCTGGGTGAGCCGCTCTGGAATTCTGTCATCAGTGCGTCTCGCGCTGGCGTCGACCAGATAGGGGCGCTTTTGATCCAGGGTCTGGAAGAGCACGTCTTGGCCCTGGCTGGGACGGGTGAAGGCGAAGTGCTCGGAGACCTCGTCGCCGTCCGGTCCGAGTGCGTATTTGGCCTTGATGGCGCCTTTGTCCGGGGTCGTCAGCGCGAAGACGACCCGGTCGACTCCCACGCCGCGGAAGATGCCCTCGAGCACTAGCTCCATGATGACGTTGAAGCTGCATGTGCTGCCCTCCAGTACCGCGGAGAGCTCGCGCAGGATCTTGGATTGAAGCGCCGGATCTCTGGCGGGTGTCTCCGCAGAGCAGGCCTCCGAGGTCGGCTCGGAGTGCCCGTCCTGATTCGCGATCTCCGCGCTCGGCTGTGGAATGTGCGGGGCGGCGAAGGCGGCGCCGAAGTCCGTCGCGACATTGGTGGCCGCGTGGGCCTTTTGGAGCAGGAGTGTCTGAGCCTTGTCCTGTGGTAGCGCGGTCAGCTTGCTCGCCTTCTTGAAGAGGCTCTCCATGGCCTCGGAATGCCAGCCTTGCTCCTCGGCGCAGCGGGCGATCTGCTGCCCCAGCATCACGCTTTGGATGCGCGGGTCTTGGCGCGTCGGGTACTGGGTCGCTTCCTGGAGAAGCTCGCTGATGTGCCACTCGCTGACCAGCTGGCGACTCAGTTGACTCAGGCGAAACCCGAGCACGCGCTCTTGTGCCTGCTCTTGGGTCAGGCCCTTCTGAAAGATGAGCTGCTCGACCCGGTCGGCGTGCTCACCGCCGAAGCACCAGAAGGCGAGCTCCCCGATGCGATACAGCAGGGTGGCGATGAAGACCTCTTCGGGCGACTTGTCGCCGCGGGCCGCCGCCAGGGCGCGTGCCTGCACGGCTGCATGCATCGCGCGGCCTAGCTCGCGGCCAAGGCGCTCCTTGGCGGCCCCCTTGACGAGGGTGTCGATGAGGGTCAGGGTCAGGCAGATGTTGCGAACCGCGTTGAAGCCAAGGATGATGACCGCGCGCGTGATGGTGTTGATGCCGCTTGCGCTGGGGTTGTAGACGATGGAGTTGGCCAGCTTGAGCGCACGCGCCGTCATGGAAGGATCGCGCAGAATGACCTCGGCGAGCTCCGACATGGGGGCGCGGTCGTCGCCCGAGAGCGTGATCACGCGCTGGACGGTTTGATCGAAGATCGGCATGTCCTGACGGCGGATCAGCTCCAGCCACTCGTCCAGGCTGCGCTTGGGCTGCATGTCCATGCTTGGGGTCTGACCATAGGCGGGGTAAGGCCACAACTATAGGTGAGGGGTAGCGGCATTTCCACCGATGCGGCCTCTCGCCGGTGGCGCTTGGGCTGTGCTTCGGCTTCACAGCCGATGCGGCAGCACCGGCTGTCCGGATTGTCGGCCCAAGCCGCACCTTCGGTCTTGCAAGGAGGCTGTCCGGCATTCTCTGCCAGACATCGACGCCTTTTCTGGGAGAGCCGGCGCAGGGTCCTTCGCGCGAGCTGGCCTGGACCTGAAAGTTTTCTTGGAAACAAGGCCTTGAGCTGGGTGCCGGAGGTCTTGCTCGATCCTGAGGGCTACCTCGAGTCATGCCGCATCATTCCTACCATCGCCTGCGTCTTGCCGCTCGGGTTCTACGGCAGGGCGGGCTTATTGCCTACCCGACCGAAGCTGTCTACGGATTGGGATGCGATCCTCGGAATGCATTTGCCGTCCGACGGCTGCTGGAGGTCAAGGAGCGCTCCATGGCCAAGGGTCTCATCCTGATCGCCGCGGACATGGGGCAGTTGGAGCCCTTCGTCGAGTGGCTGGGCGACGCTCGCATGCCTGAGATCCGCGCGAGCTGGCCGGGCCCGAATACCTGGCTCATCCCCGTCAAGCCGACGACGCCATCTTGGCTCACGGGTCGTTTCGAGACGCTGGCCGTGCGGGTGACGGCGCATCCATTGGTGGCGGCTTTGTGTCGCACCTTCGGCGGCGCAATCGTTTCGACCAGCGCCAATAGGTCCGATCGGCCGCCCGCGCGCAGCGCGCTCGAGGTCCGACGCACCCTGGGTGCTCGGCTAGACTATCTCTTGGTCGGCGATTGCCAGGGCGCGGAGCGTCCCTCTGTCATTCGCGATGGCCGCACGGGGCGCGTGCTGCGCGCTTGAGCGAAGACAGGGCCGCCAGGGGGCAGCTCCCAGCATTGGTTTCGCCGCGCTTTTCAAAGCCTGCGTATCTCGATCGATGCACAGGTTGCCGACCTCTAAGGCGATTTCTGTCAGTTCTCATACCATCTGGCTTGTCTTGACGCCCGCCTTCTGTGTCGCCCCGCCAGTCACATCGCCCAGCGATGCTCCTGTCGGCGCTCCTTGAAGGCGGACCTCAATCCGGCGCCACCTGGTATAAGAGTTTCCGGCAAGCGCCTAAGAGCCTCGGTGCCGATACTCCCATGGGGTCTGGTGGAGCCCGCGTCGTCGCCAGACGCCGCGCTTCGCCTCTCGGGCCTGTCGCTCGGCGCGGAAATAGCGGGGATCGTCGCAATAGCGGTGGTAGACGGCGGCCTGTCCGCTGCGGACTTGCTCCAGGTTTAGCGAGATGCGGGCCTCGCCGCTCGTATAGACCTCGCCGACCGTGCGGCCGAAGCGGTCACGATCGATCGCGACCAGATCGACGCGTCCCGTAGCCAGCTCCCTGAGGTGCCCCCGAGAGCGGTCTGCCCAGGGCTGCTGGCCCTTTTCCGGGGCATCGATGCAATAGAGCCGGACCTCAACGGGCTTGCCTGCGCAGACGAGCCGCATGGAGTCGCCGTCCAGTACATAGTCGAGTCGGCAGCTCCGAGCCCCGAGCTGAAGACCCCAGCCGGGAGGTATCAGCCCGGGTCCCCAACGCTCCACCGCCCAGGCTCCGAGGAGGAGCAGGGCGATGGCGGTCGATCCGAGGCTCCCGCGAAGCCTGCCAAGGCCCCTCAGCATAGAGCCGCCGCAGGCATCAGGATCGCGGGCCGGAGTGGCTCAGCCATTCAGCCACATGTGGACGGCGATGCTGGAGAGGTAGCCGAGGGCGATGGCCGGTGTCCATTCGAAATGGGCGAAGAAGGTGTAGGTGCCGCGCGCCTGCCCCATGAGCGCGACGCCAGCGGCGGATCCGATCGACAGGAGGGAGCCGCCGACGCCCGCGGTCAAGGTCACCAGAAGCCACTGGGTCTCGCTCATGTCCGGGTTCATGGTGAGGACCGCGAACATGACCGGGATGTTGTCGACGATGGCCGAGAGCACGCCGACCGTGACGTTGGCGAGCGTTGGTCCCCATTGCGTATACATCACCTCCGAGACCATGGCGAGATAGCCGATCTGCCCCAGTCCGCCCACGCACAGGATGACGCCGTAGAAGAAGAGCAGGGTGTCCCACTCGGCGCGCGCGACCTTGTTGAAGACGTCGAAGGGGGTCATGTCGCCGACCAGGACCGCCTTGTCCTCGTTGCGCTGTTGCCAGCTGTGGTGACTCATGCGCAGGAAGAAGCCGAAGAATTGCAGATAGCCCAGGCCGGTGAGCATGCCGATGACGGGTGGCATGTGGAGGAATTGGTGGAAGCTCACCGCGGTCGCGATGGTCAGCAGGAAGAGCAGCATGATGCGCTTGGCGCCGCGGCGCATGTGCACGTCCTCGGATGATGCCTCCGGCTTGAGCTTGGGGACCGCGAAGAACATGATCGCAGCCGGCACCACGAAATTGACGATCGAGGGGACCACCAGCTTGAAGAAGCCGAAGAAGTCGATGATGCCCTTCTGCCAGACCATCAGGGTGGTGATGTCTCCGAAGGGGCTGAAGGCGCCGCCGGCATTGGCGGCCACCACGATGTTGATGCAGGCGAGGGTGACGAAGCGCTTGTTGTCGCCTCCGACGGCGAGAACGACCGCGCACATCAGCAGCGCTGTGGTGAGGTTGTCGGCGATCGGGGAGATGCAGAAGGCGAGAATGCCCGTCATCCAGAAGAGTGCGCGGAACCCAAAGCCCTTGCGGATGAGCCAAGCGCGGAGCGCGTCGAACACCTGACGCTCTTCCAGTGCGTTGATGTAGGTCATGGCGACCAGGAGGAAGAGCATGAGCTCGGCGTACTCGAGCAAGTTGTGCCGCACGGCCTGCTCGGCCAGATGGGCTTGGCCCTGCTCGGCGTAGATCCAGGCGACGAGCGCCCAGATGATGCCGGCGGCAACGATCACTGGCTTGGATTTGCGTAGGTGAACGAACTCCTCCGCCATGACCAAGACGTAGGCAAGTCCGAAAATGATGAGGGCCGCGTACCCGAAGGGGTGCGTCGTCAGGTCGAGGGCCTGACCCGAGTCCGACGCCATCGCGGCCAACGGCATGAACAGGGCAAAGGCGCCGAGTGCAAGGGCTCTGGCAGAAAGCATGGTCGTGTCTCTTTTGATAAGCTGCTGAAATCGTTCAGGGCGAAAAACGCAGCCGAGCAAGATACCTGCTGGGCGTAGCAGCGCCAAGTGACGAGCGCATCTGGATGATCCGCGTGCCTGCGCGATGCGCTGCTGGGATGGCTTTCGCTTCTATTTATCAGAGCCTTGCCAATGATCTTGTTATCTTCAATTCTTTCTATTTGACATTGCGGCAGATGGCGCTTGGGGCTGGATCGGCATGAGTGGAACAGCTACAGGTCACTTGGGCGCCCGCGCGGCATTCGAGCCAGGGTCGCCTTGGGAGCGCATATCGCGACTGGGCGTTTCGGCTTGCTCCGCGTGCTCGGGCTGGCTGTCATGAAGAAGCGTCTGGCTTTGTTAGGGCTCGTCCTGATCGCCGCGGTCGCCTATGTGGTTTATCGGTCCCAGCCCCAGCAAGGCGCGAACGGCAGCAGCCTGACGCTTTACGGCAACATCGACGTGCGGCTGGTGAACTTGGCCTTCGAGGTCGAGGGACGCATCGCCGAGATGAGCGTCTCTGAAGGTGCGTCCGTGAGCGCTGGATCGCCACTGGCGCGGTTGGACACGCGGCGCTTGACCCTAGCGCGCGATGTGGCGAAGGCGCAGGTCGCCGCGCAACGCTCGGAGCTGGACAAGCTGGTCGCGGGCGCGCGGGCCGAGGAGATCCGAAAGCTCGAGGCGGACCTCGAGGCGGCACGCGCCGAGGCGACCAACGCCAAGCGCCGCGCGCAGCGCGCCAAGGAGCTCGCCGGACGCAAGCTCGCCTCGCCGCAGGAGTATGACGACGCCCAAACCTCCGCCGAGGCTGCGCAGGCGCATGCCGGTGCCGCGCAAGCGGCGCTCGATCTCGCGCTTTCAGGGGCGCGCACGGAAGACATCGCCGCGGCAAAGGCCCGGCTGGCAGCCCTGGAGGGCGACCTGGCGAGGGCGCAGGTCAATCTCGACGATGCGGTCTTGGTCGCGCCGGCCCGCGCGGTGGCTCAGAGCCGCATCCTGGAGCCCGGAGACATCGCATCGCCCGCCAGGCCGGTCCTGACGTTGGCGCTCACCGAGCCTCTGTGGGCTCGCGTCTACTTGGCCGAGTCGGATCTGGGGCGGGTCCAGCAGGGTCAGCCGGCGATCGTCTATACGGACAGCTTTCCGGGGCAGGGCTATGAGGGCTGGGTCGGCTATATCGCCCCCAGTGCCGAGTTCACCCCCAAGACGGTGCAAACGACTGAGCTGCGCGCGGATCTCGTCTATCAAGCTCGTGTCTTCGTCTGCAATCCGCGCGGAGAGCTGCGTCAGGGGATGCCGGTCACCGTGGAGATCGACCTCGAAGCGGCGCCGCGCGCGAGCCCTGGCTGCGATGCCCCCCTTGCTCCAAGCCCTCGGCCCTAGCGCCGACGCTTGCCGGTCTCCCCAGCCAGTGCCCGTTTCACCGCTCGCTATTCAAGGGCTTACCAAGGTCTTTCGCCCGGGCGGGCGGCTGGTGCAAGCGCTCGATGCGGTGACCTTTGACCTGTCGCCTGGCGTCGTGACCGGCCTCATCGGTCCGGATGGCGCGGGCAAGACGACGCTGATGCGAATCGCGGCCGGTCTCTTGGTGCCAGACGCGGGCAGCGTCAGTGTGCTTGGACTGGATGCTGTCGTCGAGCCGCTGAGCATTCAGAGTCAGATCGGCTACATGCCGCAGCGCTTCGGTCTCTACGAGGACCTCAGCGTGCGCGAGAATCTGGACCTCTATGCCGATCTGCAGGGTGTCGCTGCCAGCCTTCGGCAGGAGCGCTATGACCGCTTGATGGAGATGACGGGATTGGGGGCCTTCATGGGGCGGCTCGCCGGACGACTCTCCGGGGGCATGAAGCAGAAGCTCGGTCTCGCCTGTACGCTGCTCGATCCCCCGCGCTTGCTGCTGCTGGACGAGCCGACGGTCGGCGTCGACCCGGTCTCGCGTCGCGAGCTCTGGTCGATCGTCTATCGGCTGGTCGAGGAGGAGGGGATGTCGGTCCTGCTCTCGACCGCCTATCTCGACGAGGCCGAGCGCTGCGTCCAGGTCGTGCTCTTGCACCAGGGGCGTTTGGTCGACCAGGGTCCGCCCCGCCAGTTCAGCGAGCCCATGCGGGGCAAGACGTTTTGCGTGCGGATCGAGCCGGGCAAGCGGCGCGCCTTGCAGGCCCAGCTGAGTCGGCAGCCGGGCGTGCTGGACGCCGTGCTCCAAGGCGACGGCATCCGTGTGGTCCTCGATGCACAGTCCGACGAGCGGCCGCCCGAGGCCGCAATGGCCGACTGGCGGCCGGTGGATCCGCGTTTCGAGGACGGCTTCGTGGCGCTGCTAGGCTCCGGGCGCCGTCGGGGCGAGCTCCCGCGCCTGCGGGCCAAGTCGGCCTCGAGCGGGGACGCGATCGAGGTGACTGATCTCAGGCGTCGCTTCGGTGATTTCTTGGCGGTCAAGCGCTCGACCTTCAGCGTGCGCTCCGGCGAGGTCTTTGGCCTGCTGGGCGCGAACGGCGCGGGCAAGACCACGACCTTTCGCATGCTCTGCGGGCTCTTGCCGGTCAGTAGCGGGCGCGTGCGCGTGGCGGGCGTGGATCTGCGCCATGCCGCGGCCGAGGCGCGTGGGCGCATCGGCTATATGTCGCAGAAGTTCTCGCTCTATGCCAACTTGACGGTGCGGCAGAATCTCGATTTCTTCGCGCGGGCCTACGGCTTGCGCGGCCGCGAGGCCAAGGGGCGCATCCAATGGGCGCTCGACGCCTTCGGGCTTGGCGACTTTGGCGCCACGGAGAGCGGCACCTTGCCGTTGGGCTTCAAGCAGCGCCTGGCCATGGCCGCCGCGCTCATGCACGAGCCGGACATCCTCTTTCTCGATGAGCCGACCTCAGGGGTCGACCCCCTGGCGCGGCGCGAGCTCTGGGATCGGATCAATGTCCTGGCCGAGGGTGGGGTGACCGTGCTGGTGACGACGCATTTTATGGAAGAGGCCGAATACTGCGACCGGCTCGCCATCATGGCGTCCGGCGAGATCCTGGCGCTGGGCACGCCGACGGCAATCAAGGCGCGTGCCGCGCGCGAGGGCCAGCCCGAGCCGACGATGGAGCAGGCCTTCATCGACCTCATTCGCCACCTGGAGCCGGTCTGATGGCCCGGCTCGTTTCGCGTCGTCTGGTCGGTCTGCTGCGCAAGGAGTCGCTGCAGATCCTGCGCGATCCCTCCAGCATCGCCATCGCCTTCGTGCTGCCCGTGGTCTTGCTGCTGTTGTTCGGCTACGGGGTTTCGCTCGACTCCAAGCATGTCCCGGTCGGGATCGTCGTCGAGCAGTCCAGCTCCGAGGCGGGCTCCTTCCTAGGGGCCTTTCAGCAGTCCGTCTATTTCGAGCCGCGCTTCTATGCGACCCGTCAGGCGGGCCGCGAGGCATTGCGCCGGCACCAGGTGAAGGGATTCCTGGTGCTGCCCGCCGATTTCGCGCAGCGACTCAAGGCCGACCGCAATGCCCCGATCCAGGTGATCGTGAACGGCGTGGATGCCAACTCCGCGCGGTTGCTGGAAGGCTATGTCCAAGGCGTCTGGACGAGCTGGCTGGAGCGTGAGCTGCAGGCCCGGCAGATCCAGGTCGCCCGCCCGGTCGAGCCGGAGACGCGGATCTGGTTCAACGCGGAGCTGGCCAGTCGCAACTATCTGGTACCCGGGCTGCTGGTAGTGAATATGACGCTGGTCGGTGCGCTCTTGACGGCCTTGGTGTTCGCGCGGGAGTGGGAGCGCGGTACCCTGGAGGCCCTGATGGTGACCCCGGTGACCCTGGGCGAGATCCTGATCGGCAAGCTGCTGCCCTACTTCGTGCTCGGCATGGGGGGTATGGTGCTTTCGGTGCTCATGGCGCTCTTTCTCTTCGGGGTGCCCATGCGTGGGTCCTTCTGGGTGCTCGCCGTCTGCTCGACCCTCTTTCTGCTGGCGGCGCTCGGCATGGGGCTGCTCATCTCCATCGTCACGCGCAACCAATTCGTCGCCGGGATGATCGCCATCGTCGCGACCTTTCTGCCGGCCTTCCTGCTGTCGGGGTTTCTCTTCGATATCGGCAGCATGCCCGTTGTCGTTCAGGTGATCACCCACATCGTTGCGGCGCGCTACTTCGTCACCATCCTGCAGAGCCTCTTCCTGGCGGGTGACATCTGGAGCCTCGTCCTCCCTAACGCGGTGGCCTTGCTGCTGATGGCGGCCTTCTTCCTCGGCCTCAGCCGGCTGCTCCTGCGCAAACGCTTGGAGTAGGCGCATGCTTGGACGCATCTTGGCGCTGACGGTGAAAGAGCTTCTCGCGCTGCTGAAGGACAAGCGCAGTCGATTCGTCGTCGTCGTTCCCCCCTTCATCCAGCTGCTGGTGTTCGGCTATGCGGCCTCCTTCGACCTCAATCACATCCCATACGCCGTCTATGATCGCGATGGCGGCTATGCGGCGCGGGAGCTGCTGGCGCATTTCGAGGGTGCGCCCAGCTTCCAGCTGGTGAGCAGCATCCGTCGCCAGGAGGAGATCGCGGCGCTGATCGACCGGCGCGACGCGCTCTTGGTAATCCAGATCCCGCCAGGCTTCACCGCAGACCTGGTCTCTGGCCGCACCGCGCCCGCGCAGATCCTGATCGATGGTCGCAACTCCAACAGCGCCCAGGTGGTGCAAACCTATGTCTCGCGCATCCTCGCCGGCTTCAATCAGGACTGGGTCGCTCGGCACCAGCTGCAGGGCATGCCCGTGAGCCTGGTGACGCGCGCCTGGTACAACCCGAACTTGGAGAGCCGCTGGTTCTTCGTGTCCGGGCTGGTCGGCCTGCTGACCCTGGTCGTCACCATGATGGTGACCGCGCTCTCGGTCGCGCGCGAGCGCGAGCAGGGGACCTTCGATCAGCTCCTGGTGACGCCTTTGAGGCCGTTCGAGATTCTTATCGGCAAGGCCATGCCCGGGGTGTTGATCGGCGCGCTGGAGGCCTCCTTGGTCGTCACCTTGGCCGTCTTCTGGTTCGGAGTGCCGCTGACGGGTGGGCTGGGAGTCCTCTACTGCGGGATCTTCCTGTTCGTGCTCGCGGCCGTCGGCGTGGGCCTGATGATCTCCTCGCTCGCCGCCACACTGCAGCAGGCCCTGCTCGGCGCCTTCCTCTTCATGGTGCCGGCCGTTATCCTCTCAGGGTTCGCGACACCCATCGACAATATGCCGGCAGCGGTGCAGCTGCTGACCCTGGTGGATCCCCTCAGGTATTACCTCCTGATCCTGCGCAGCGTCTTTCTCGAAGGCGCCGGCTTCGAGCTGCTGCTTCACCAGATGTGGCCGCTCGGACTGATCGCGCTCGCGACCCTCTCCGCGGCGAGCTGGCTGTTCCGGCACCGCATGACCTAGGTCTTTGCGTTTGCGGCACGGCGAGGCCCGTGAGATATTTGCCGGCTTTGGTTTTCTGGGGGGCTTCTCCTGCAACAGTGCGTTCCACCAGAGCACGGCGGCCGGCTGCGCGTCGCGGCCGAGCGCTTCGGCATTCCGTTCTCGGATTGGCTCGACCTCTCCACCGGAATCAATCCGCAGGCCTGGCCGCCTCCCGCGGTGCCAGGCTCCGCTTGGCACCGCTTGCCGGAGGCGGACGACGGCCTGGAGCAGGCCGCCGCTCGCTATTACGGCGCCGCGTCGCCCTTGCCGTTGGCGGGCTCTCAGGCCGCGATCCAGGCGCTCCCGCTTCTGCGCTCGCCATGCCGGGTGGGGGTGCCGGACGTGGGCTATCAGGAGCACGCCTATGCTTGGCGCCGTGCCGGCCATGAGGTCGTGTCCCTGCCTGGGTGCGATCTGGATCGCTACCTCGACGCCGGCTCGGGCGCGCTCGATTGCCTCGTCGTCATCAACCCCAACAACCCGACCGGTCGCCGCTTCTCGCAGGAGACCCTGTTGGGCTGGCTCGAGCACCTCGCGGGCCGGGGCGGCTGGCTGATTCTGGACGAGGCCTTCATGGACCCGACGCCAGGACAAAGCATGCTTGCCCATGCGGGGCGTCCGGGGCTGATCATCCTGCGCTCGCTCGGAAAGTTCTTCGGCCTGGCTGGAGCGCGCGTCGGCTTTCTCTACGCGGAGGCCGAGGTCAGGGCATCTGTCGGGCGTTTCCTCGGGCCCTGGACACTGAGCGGCCCCTCGCGCTGGGCGGCTGCCCGCGCCCTGGAGGACCGTCACTGGCAGGTCGAGACGCGCTCTGCGCTGCAGGCAGCCTCCGCGAGGCTGGCGCGCTTGCTCTCCACCAATGGCCTTGCGGCAAGCGGCGGTACGCCGCTCTTTCAGTGGGTCCAGACCGAAAGGGCTGGGGTCATCCATGAGAGGCTCGCGGCACGAGGGATTCTCACGCGCCACTTCCAGGAGCCTCTTAGCCTGAGGTTTGGGCTGCCCGGAGAGGAGTCGGACTGGGAGCGTCTCGAGGATGCGCTTCGGCTGCTGTCTCTCTGAAGTCGTCGCGTCCGCTCGCGACAGGCTCGGTATCCAAGGCTGGCAGATCTATCCCGACCCGGCCTCTGTCATCGGCGCCTTGCGTCCTCGCGGCCCCTGATTCTCCGATTTGGACGCACAAGTCATGCTCCCGAACTGGCTCGAAGTTCCGGCAGCCGAACATTTCAAACTTCACGATGAGCGTAGCCTGGTCGATGACGGCCAGGTCCTGGCTAGGCCCGCCGCTGACTGGGGTGAGTCCTCACGCAAGACGGTGACGGCCTCGGCTCGGGCGTGCTGGTCGAGTGGCGCGGGCGGCACCGGCCTGCGGCTGGCGATCTTCGTGTCCGACCCGCGTCTCGCCGTCGCGCTCGCTCGGCTTGCCGCTTCGAAGGTCCAGCCTGCAAACGCCCGATCCCCTGTGGGTGGTGAGCTCCTGCCTTGGCTGTGCCGCCAGGATCTCGAGCTGGAGATCCTGGAGCCCGGCATGCTCGCCCTGGCAGCCTCTGCCGGGGAGGCGCGTGGCGGCGACCCTGTCGATGTCCCGCGGCATGAAACAGCGGCCCGTCACTGGGTCGACGTTGCCTTGAGCGTTGGGCGGCATGCGGCCGAGCGTGCGAAGCTCGCCGGTTGCCGGCAGCTCGGCTGCGCGGCCCCCCTGGCCTGGGCGGATCGAGGCGAGGCAGCGCTGGGGAGGCGGAGGACTGGAGGCGGATTCGGGGGGGCGTCAGGTCAGCCGATGGCGGTGCCGTTTCTGGGCCCTGATGCCAGTCAAAAAGCGTATGACTGGCTATGCGCGAGCGAAGACTTCGAGCGTGCTGCGATGGTGGGGGCCATGGTGGCTTGTGCCCAGATGGGGCTCGAGGCGGTCGTCTGTGGCGCTCAGGCCAGGACGGCAGCGGAAGCCGTAGCAGGGCTCTGCCCAGGGGCTGCCTCTTGGCTCGAGTATGAATTCGTCGACTCCGGCCTTGCGCATGGGGCCAAGCTGTCGCCGGCCCCGGGTGCCAGGCTGGCCCTGGCCCGCTAATCAGCCATGGTCAGGGCTCGGCTGATGTCGCGTGCGCTGATCTCGTGCTTGTCGGCTTGCCGATCGTGCGGCTTATCCTGTCTCATTTGGTGTCTAAGGACGTTCAGCTCCCAGATCCGCTCGGCGAGCGTGCGACGCAGCTCCGCCTTCTCGAGCTCGGTGCTCAGCAGCTTGCGTCCCAGCCACTCCAGCCGGATTCCGACCACGTCGAGCTTGGTCCGCGTCGAGGCAATCGACTGCTCGAGCCGCTGGAGCCGGTGCTCGTTGAGGTTGGCGATCTGACAATTGGCAGGGCAGGGAACTGTATCTGGCATCTCAACTCCTTCCGACTTAAGGCGTGCTGCTTTTCCACATCCTATCCCCTGGCGGCGTCTTGAATATCCGGAAGAACACCTATCCGTGTATCTCTTTCCGCGGACGCTACGCCAGGACGGCATGAGTCGCTGTGATGCGGGCTGCGGAGCATGCTCGACAGTCGCGAGCCGGCGCCCCTGCTAGGCCGCAAAAGCCGTCTTCGAGTCGCGAGCGGATCGGGCTCGAATGAGCCGCCAGCCTCCAGTTGGTGGCTGACAGCGCTTCTCGGGATCTAGGGTGCAGGGGGCGATTCGCATCGCCTCAAGTCCCGCCGCTGCCGAAGATCAGGTTGAGCATGACGAGGGCGACGACCAGGAAGAGAACGGTCATGATGCCGCCGGCCTTCATGTAGTCTGGAACGCGGTAGCCGCCTGGTCCCATGATGAGCGCGTTGACTTGGTGCGTCGGGATGAGGAAGGAGTTCGAGGTGGCGATGGCGACCGTGAGCGCGAAGACGGCGGGATTGGCTCCGGCGCCGATCGCCATGTTGACCGCGAGGGGGACCAGCAGCACGGTCGCGCCCACGTTCGACATCACCAGCGTGAAGAAGGTCGCCA
The DNA here is from genome assembly GCF_010820565.1 of Thiorhodococcus minor. Lineage (GTDB taxonomy): Bacteria > Pseudomonadota > Gammaproteobacteria > Chromatiales > Chromatiaceae > Thiorhodococcus > Thiorhodococcus minor. The sequence continues at coordinate 56,762 of NZ_JAAIJQ010000007.1, forward strand.
GGATGGCGAGGGCTGTTTGGATGACCCAGATCGGCACGTCACCCAGCGCCGCCAACGTCTGGTCGGCGATCCAGGCCGCCGTGCCGCTCTGCTCGACCGCCAGGCCGAGCGGAATCAGAGATGCGAGCAGGAAGACGGTCTTCCAGCTGACCGCCTCATAGGCCTCTTCCATGGATAGGACGCCGGTCAGCACCATGCCGACCGCGCCGGTCAGCAAGGCGACGGAGAGCCTCAGGTCGGTGAAGAGAACCAGGCTGAGGGTGAGAAAGAAGAGCAAGAGGGCGACTGGGACCTTGTGTGGGCGTAGCTCCTCATGCGGATACTCTGTCGTCACCACCACGAAGTTGCGGTCCTTCTCGATGCGGGCGAGGTCGGCCCAGGTGGTATGGACGACCAGGGCATCGCCCGGCTCGAAAGGCGTGTTGCGGACCCCCCCTGTGCGGTAGGTGATCTGAGTGCCGCCACGATTGATCGCGAGCAGCGAGAGCCCATAGGTCTTGCGCATCCAGACGTCGCGGGCGGTCTTGCCGATGAGCGCAGAGCCGGGCGGGATGACGATCTCGGCAACGCCTGCCTTGGTATTCGCCATGGTCTCCGCGAAGAGGTCCAGATCCGGCTTCGGTTGGAGCTTGTTGGCGTCGATCAGGTCCGGAAAGGCATCCGGCCCCCCAAGCAGGCACAGGGTTGCGCCGGCCTCGATGCCGAGTGTGCGGTCGATGCCGTCGGCGCCGAAGCGCAGACCATCGCCCTTCTCCACGCCGACGATGCGCACCTTCCACAGGCGCTCTAGCGCGTCGACGCTCTGACCGATGAGCGCGCTCTCTGACGGGACGCGCAGCTCGCGGATCTCGAAGTCGCTGAGTCCATAGGTGTCGGCGAAGTATTGACTGGTATCGCTGCCTTCGAGCTTGTCGGTGCCGCGCGATGGCAGGACCAATCGGCCCGCGATGACGAAGTAGACGATGCCGGCGACGAGGAGAGCGGCGCCGATGGGCGTGACGTCGAAGAGCTGGAAGGTGCGCATCGGCGCGATGCCTTCCGGCAGTGCTTGATTGGACGTCAGGATCAGATCGTTCAGCAGGATCAGCGGGCTCGAGCCGACCATGGTGATGGTGCCGCCAAGGATGGCGCAGAAGCCCATGGGCATCAGCAGGCGCGACATGGGCAGGCCGGTGCGCGCCGAGATGCGGCTGACGACCGGGAGGAAGAGGGCTGCGGCGCCGACATTCTGCATGAAGCTGGAGATGACGCCCACGGTGCCCGAGAGCAGCGGGATGATGCGTGCCTCCGTTGCACCCCCGATGCGCATGATGAAGGCCGCGACCTTGGACATGATCCCGGTCTTGTCGAGGCCGGCGCCCACGATCATGACGGCGATGATGGAGATGACCGCGTTACTGGAGAAGCCGTCGAAGAGGTTCTCGACGGGCACCAAGCCTTGCTCGAGTCCGATCCAGGGGGCGGCCAGGCCGGTCAGGCCGAGCAGGACCATCACGGTCACGGCCGCGACATCGACGCTGACGACCTCGAAGGCGAAGAGAAAGATGGTCAGCAGCAAGAAGCCGGTGACCCATGCGATCTCCGTGCTCGGGACGACGCCCGCTAGGTAGATCCCAACAATGGCAAAGAAGGCGGCGGCGATGTCCTGTTGGGACAGGCCTCGGAGTGTTTTGAGCATGGAACGGGTCCCCCTCTTACGACAGATCTCGTGCGGCTTCTTCTTCGCTGGACGCATGGCAGCGCTTAGAGCCTTCGGGAGGCCGGGAAGCGCCCTTCGCTTCTGGGCCCGGCAGAGATCATACGTTAATGATTGCTAATATTTCTCGGTTTTTCCTGCCTTCCGATCTCGCGACGCGATAGGGCGGTGGTGTAGTCTCCGCCACTGGACAGCTTGCCGCGCATCCTCGCGAGATGCGATTCCCAGGACTCCGGAGCCACTCAGATGATCAGGCCCGCTACTCGCTTTTCCGTTGCGCTCATGCTCCTCATCGGGGCACTCCTGGCTTCGGCCGACCCGACCAGGCCCTTGCCGCGTGTGGAGGTTTCGGGAGAGCTCGCGAGGCTGATGCAGGAGCTTGACTTCGAGGTGAAGGGGATCGAGCAGACGCAGGACGCGATCGGTCACGCGGGCGGTGAAGACCCGGTCGAGCGCCTGCATCTGCTGTTGGAGGACTTCGATCACATCATCCTCCAGGGAAGCCCGGGAGAGATCGAGCGGGTCATCATTCTGGGCGAGAAGTCGGATTATGTGCCACCGCCCTTGGTCGTCGAGGGCGGGGCGGACGACGCGGAGGCGGGCGCCGGCGAAGACGAGGGTGGCGACGCGATCATCCTCACCACGCGGCGCCAGGGGGCCTCTCACGTCGTGACCCTGGGATTGGAGGGGCCCAGCAAGCAGCGTGTCGAGGAGGCCATGCTGATCGACACGGGTGCGGATCGCGTCGTGCTGCCCATGTCGCTCGTCTCGGCGCTGGGGCTCGGGAGTGATGCGCTCAAGCCTCAGCAGGTGCAGACGGCCAATGGCACCGTGGATGCCCGCATCGGCCGGTTGAGCGCGGTCTGGCTGGGCGAGACGCGCGTCGAGGACGTCGAGGTCGCCTTCATCGACGATCAGAAGCTCGGTGGAACCTCGCTACTGGGGATGAGCTTGCTGGGACGCTTCCGGATGACGATCGACGACGACAAGAATCAGCTCACCTTGGCGACCAAGTAGGTCGCGTCTGGCTGTCATCTCGGGATCAAGGGCAGGTGCGTCTCGGCGTTCTTCTGTTGCGATCGAGACGGGCTCAACGGCCGCCCTGCTTGAATCGGCGTACCTGCTCCTTGAGCTCGCGCAGCTCCTTGTCCACCGTATCGATGCCTTGCGAGTGCAGCTCCTCGTGCTTGGCTTGGTTGAGCGCGAGCTGGCGCATGTACTTGCGGAGCTCATTGAGGTCACTTTCAACGCGCGCGAGGCTTCCCGAGATCTGATCCAGGCGCTCGGCGGTGGAGTCCACGCGCTCGCTGGTCTCTTGGCGAAATTTTTGAAGTCCCTCCCGCAGCTCCCGCAGGAGCACGAGTACGAAACCATTTGACATTTTACGCTCCAAGGGCGTCGTTCAATGGGCGGCTCGAGCAGCTTGCGATGACCCCAGATCTTGGCACGGGTGAGCATGGCGCCGTCATCCTGGCGATCGGGCTCGGACTGGAATCCAGAGGGCATGCCGGTCGGGGGCTCGCCAGGCGCCAAGCGCTTTGTGTGCTCAGCCTTGACCTCGCGTGCGCGTCTTGCCAAGTGCCGCGTTCTTTTCGATCAATTCTACGATCATTCCGGCCACGTCCTTGCCAGTCGTCGTCTCGATACCTTCGAGGCCCGGAGACGAGTTGACCTCCATGACGACGGGGCCGTGATTGGACCTCAGGATATCGACGCCCGCGACGTTCAGGCCCATGATCTTGGCAGCGCGGGTCGCGGTCGAGCGCTCCTCCGGGGTGATGCGGATGAGCGAGGCGTTGCCACCGCGATGGAGATTGGAGCGGAACTCGCCCTCCTTGGCCTGGCGCTTCATGGCCGCGACGACCTTGTCCCCGACCACGAAACAGCGGATATCGGCGCCGTTGGCCTCGCGAATGTACTCTTGCACCAGAATGTTCACCTTGAGCCCCATGAAGGCCTCGATGACGCTCTCGGCGGCCTTTTGCGTCTCGGCGAGCACCACGCCGATGCCCTGGGTGCCCTCGAGCAGCTTGATGACCAGGGGAGCCCCGCCGACCATCTTGATGAGATCCTGGACGTCGTCCGGTGCGTGGGCGAAGCCGGTGATGGGCAGTCCGATCCCCTTGCGCGAGAGCAATTGCAGCGAGCGCAGCTTGTCGCGAGCGCGCGTGATGGCCACGGACTCGTTGAGCGGATAGACCCCAAGCATCTCGAATTGACGTAGCACCGCGGTGCCGTAGAAGGTCACCGAGGCCCCGATGCGCGGGATGACGGCGTCGAAGTCCTTGAGGTTCTCCCCCTTGTAGTGGATCGAGGGGGCATGCGATGTGATATTCATGTAGCAGCGCAGCACATCGATGACCTTGGCCTCGTGTCCGCGCGTGCGTGCCGCCTCGACCAAGCGTCGCGTCGAGTAGAGGGAGGCGTTGCGCGAGAGGATGGCGATTCTCATAGGCGGCCTGGCGGTTGAGTGAGGTTAGGTGAGACGAGCGCCACGAGGTGGAAGGCGGGCTCATGAGCAGGGGTGGCGGTCTGCGTTGCGGATTGCCTCCTGCACAAGCGCCGGGTCTGGCCTTGGAGGCGCCGTCCGCCCGCCCGTAAATCATAGCGAAATCCCGCGATGAATACCGGCTAGGCGGACGCTGCTGACATGGGGCTCGGACCCCGAGCGGCGTCTCATGGCGGAACGGACCGATGTCTCAGGAAAACCGATCCCCTGCTAGCGCGGCTCTCGATCGGAGCGCAGCATGGTCAGGATGAGCAGTCCGACGCCGAGCGTGATGGCGCTGTCGGCGATGTTGAACGCCGGCCAGGGGTTGAAGATGGCCAGTGGAATGACCGGCAGATAGACCTGAATGAAATCGACCACATGCCCGAGCAGCACGCGGTCGATGAGGTTGCCGACGGCGCCGCCGATGAGGAGTGCCAGGCCCAGTGCCTGCGCCGTCTCGCCGCGCTTGAGCCTCAGGAGCCAGAGCGTCAGCACCAGCGTGACCACGACGGCGAGCAGCGCGAATAGCCAGCGCTGCCAGCCGCCGGCGCTGGCGAGAAAGCTGAACGCCGCCCCCGTGTTGAACATCAGGGTCAGGTTCAGATTCGGGATGATGGGAACGACCTCGAAGGGTGCCAGCATCGCCAGCACCAGCCATTTGGTCGCTTGATCCAGCAGCAGGATCGCTAAGGAAAGCCAGAGCCAGTTTTTCAAGTCAAGCCTCGAGATTGTGGTGTCCCGCACGGTCGTCGGGCCGCCTTCAGCGTCGGGCGCTCAGCCGCCCGGGTCCGTGCTAGGCGTAACGTCTTGCCTCTCCCGCGCCTGTGACATTTTCGACGCAGCGGCCGCACAGCTCCGGGTGGTCTTCGTGGCTTCCCACATCTGGGCGATGGTGCCAGCAGCGCACGCATTTGCCATGGGCCGATGGCGTGACCCGAACGGCGAGGCCGTCCTTCTCCGTCGCGCTCGCATCCTCCGGGCGCTCGCTGAGTGGATGGAGCGCCACCGCCGAGACGATGAGCGCGAAGCGTTGCTCGTCGCCGAGACGCGCGAGCAGGCCGAGAAGGTCCTCGGAGCAATAGAGCGCGATCTCGGCGTCGAGCGACGAGCCGATCTGACCGGCCTTGCGCGCCGCCTCCAGCGCGGGACCGATGGCGATCCGGGTGGCGATGACCTCATCCCAGAAGCCACGGTCCATGGGATCACCTTGGTCGAGCGCGACGAGCCCCGGATACCAGGTCTCGGTGAAGATGGTCTCCCCGCGCTCGCCCGGGATCTCCCTCCAGATCTCCTCGGCGGTGAAGCTCAGGATGGGCGCGAGCCAGCGGCTCATGGCCTCGATGACATGGTACATGGCGGTCTGGCAGGAGCGCCGCGGCAGACTGTCGGCCGGCGTGGTGTATTGGCGGTCCTTGATCACGTCCAGATAGAAGCCGCCCATGTCGACGACGCAGAACTGCTGCACCTTCTGATAGATCAGGTGGAGCTGGTAGTCCTGATAGGCCTTGATGACCTCCTGTTGCAGCCGATAGGCGCGGTCCACGGCCCAGCGGTCCAGCTCGACCATCTCCTCGGGCGCGACCAGGTTGGTGGACGGGTCGAAGCCGTTGAGGTTGGCGAGCAGGAAGCGCGCGGTATTGCGGATGCGCCGATAGGCATCCGCGGTGCGCTTGAGGATCTCGTCGCTGACGCTCATCTCGGCGCGATAGTCGGTGGCGGCGACCCAGAGGCGGATGATGTCGGCGCCCAGGGTCTTCATGACGTCCTGGGGCCGCACGACATTGCCCTTGGACTTCGACATCTTCTCGCCCTTGGCGTCCACCGTGAAGCCGTGGGTGAGCACCTGCTTGTAGGGCGCCCGCCCGTGCATGGCGACCGAGGTCATGAGGGAGGACTGGAACCAGCCCCGATGTTGATCCGAGCCCTCCAGGTAGAGGTCGGCCGGGCTGTGTAGCCCGTCCCTGTGCTCCAGCACGCAGGCATGGGTGACGCCCGAGTCGAACCAGACGTCGAGCGTGTCGTGCACCTTTTCGTATTGGGCCCCTTCCTCCTCGCCGAGCAGGTCGGTCGGCTCGAGCGCGAACCAGGCCTCGATCCCCTTCTCTTCGACGCGCTTGGCGACGGCCTCGATCAGCTCTGGAGCGCGCGGATGTGGATCCGCCGTCTCCTTGTGCACCAGCAGGGTGATGGGGACGCCCCAGGTGCGCTGGCGGGAGATACACCAGTCGGGCCGTCCGCGGACCATGCCGTCGATGCGGCTTTGACCCCAATCTGGCATCCAGTGGACCTTTTGAATCTCGGCGAGGGCCGTCTCCCGCAGACCCTGCTTGTCCATGCTGATGAACCACTGAGGCGTTGCGCGAAAGATGATGGGGGTCTTGTGCCGCCAGCAATGCGGATAGCTGTGCGTGAACCGCGTCTCCAGCAGCAGTGCGCCGCGCTCCTTGAGCGTCTCGACCACGTGCTCGTTGGCTTGAAAGACGTTCTCGCCCGCGAACAGCGGGGTATCCGGCAGGAACCTGCCGTCGCCTCCGACGGGATTGTGGACCTCTAGCTTGTAGCGTTGCCCGACCAGGTAGTCTTCCAGACCATGGCCAGGTGCCGTATGGACGGCACCCGTACCTGCGTCCAGCGTGACGTGCTCGCCGACGATGACGGGGACCTCGCGGTCGTAGAAGGGGTGGCGGAGCTGCAGGCCCTCGAAGTCGATGCCGCGCGCATAGCCGACCACCCGGTAGTGCTCGATCCCCCAGCGGTCCATGGTGTCCTTCAGCAGCCCCTCGGCGACGATGAGGCGCTCCTGGCCCTGCTCGGTCTGGGTCTCGACGACCACGTACTCCAGCTCCGCGTTGAGCGCGACTGCTTGGTTCGCCGGCAGGGTCCAGGGCGTGGTGGTCCAGATGACGACGGACGCGGGTCCCTCGCCGCAGCCGGATGGCGTGCCGTGGCAGCGGTCCTTCAAGGCGTCCGAATCGACGAGCGGGAAGCGCACGTCGATGGCGATGGACTCCTTGTTCGCGTACTCGACCTCGGCCTCGGCGAGCGCCGAGCCGCAGTCGATGCACCAGTGCACGGGCTTCTCGCCCTTCTGCAAATGGCCGTTGGCGACGATGCGCCCCAGGGAGCGGATGATCTCCGCCTCGAAGGCGAAATCCATGGTGAGGTAAGGACGATCCCAATCGCCCAGGACGCCCAGCCGCTTGAAGTCCTGCCGCTGGTTGTCCACCTGCTTGCTGGCGTAGTTGCGGCAGGCCACCCTGAAATCGGCCGCGCTGATCTTCTTGCCGGGCTTGCCCTTCTTCTTCTCGACCTGAAGCTCGATGGGCAATCCGTGACAGTCCCAGCCAGGCACATAGGGCGCGTCCAAGCCATCCAGCGTGCGCGACTTGACGATGATGTCCTTGAGCACCTTGTTGACCGCGTGACCGATGTGGATCTCGCCATTGGCGTAGGGCGGGCCGTCGTGCAGGATGAAGGTCTCCGCACCGGCGCGCGCCTCGCGAATCTGGGCGTAGACGTCCAGCGATGCCCAGCGCTTGAGCATCTCAGGCTCACGCTGGGCGAGATTGGCCTTCATCGCGAAGGCGGTCTTGGGGAGGTTCAGGGTGCTTTTGTAGTCAGTCACTTCAGGTCGGTCTCGAAAGCGTCGAAGGTTCGAGGGGCTGGGTAGGCCTGCAGGCTACGAGTCGCGCGTCGCAGAATCAAGCAGACGGGTCGACCTCGCGCGCGTTGCGCAGATGCGCCGACGGACGTGTGCGGTGGCTCGGGAGACTTGGAGGCCCGTTCGGGGATGCTATTCTAGCGGCTGCGGTTGGGGGCTGGGACTTCACCTAGCGGAATTCGATTCACTGCGCGGGCTTAGCGGTTTGAGCGATAAGATCGTCGACATTAGCCAGTTGCGGGTCGGCATGTTCGTGCAGCTGGATCTTTCGTGGATGGACCATCCCTTCCTGAGCAGCAGCTTCAAGATTCGCTCTCGTCGGCAGCTGGAGGCCCTCAAGGGCCTCGGGCTGAGCGAGATCCGTATCGACCCCGATCGCAGCGATCGGCAGCCGCTTCCAGAGCCCGAGGAGAATTCTACTCCGACGGCGGGCACTGAGGTGAAGGAAGATCTGACCGCCGCGCTGTGGGAGGAGAAGACCGAGCGGATTCGCAAGCTGAAGGAGCGGCGCAGCCGCCTCAACCTGTGCGCCAAGCGCTACGTCCAAACAGTGGGTGCGGCGCGCAAGCTGATGTCGCATCTGCGCGCCTCGCCCATTCGGGCGGCCGAGGAGGCGACTGAGCTGGTGGCGCAGATCGTCGATCAGCTGACCGAGGATTCCGAGACCACGGTGCAGCTCGTCAACCTCAAGAATCAGGACGAGGGCAGCTACCATCACGCGATCAATGTCGTGGCGCTCGCCATGGTCCTGGGCCAGAAGCTCGAGCTGGACAAGCCCCAGCTGCGTCTACTCGGCCTCGGCGCCCTGTTCCACGACCTGGGACACCTCAAGATCCCGAGCCAGATCCTGCTGAAGAAAGAGGCCTTGACCCAGCCGGAGCGCCAGTTCTATGCCCAGCATCCGCGCTATGGGGCGGAGCTGGCGCGTCAGATCAAGACCTTGCCAGCAGCCGTCGTCGAGATCATCGCCCGCCATCACGAGCACCTCGATGGGAGCGGCTACCCCGAGGGCTTGAGCGCCAAGGACATCGGCACGCTGACGCGCATCGTGACGGTCGTGAACCGCTACGACAACCTCTGCAATGGATTTACCGCGGATCGCGGGCTGTCGCCGCATCAAGCGGTCTCGCACATGTACTCCAAGGAGCGTGGGCAGTACGACCCCAAGGTGCTGACCACCTTCATCACCAACCTCGGCGTCTACCCGCCCGGGACAATCGTGAAGCTCGACGACGGCCGCATCGCCGTCGTCATGTCCATCAACGCGGACGATCTGCTCAAGCCGAATGTCCTGGTGTACGCGCCCGAGATCCCCTCGACGGAGGCGCCGGTTCTCGATCTCGCGGAGGAGGGTGTCGGCATCAGCGAGAGCCTGCGCCGCTCCGACTTGACGGCCGAGCAGATCGAGTATCTCAACCTGTCTGATAAGCTGACCTACTACTTCCAATCCCCGAAAGGGACGGTGTCACGCTGAATCTCGGCGGGCCGCCGTTGTCAGCGTCGCCCCGGAGTGGTCCGGGAGCGGACCTTTGCGATAGTCTCTGCACGGCGCGCGCAGCCCTCGGGCGCTTGTCGTCCCCATCGGTCCATGCTCGACTTGCCAAGATCACCAGTTGAAGGAGCCCCAGCTTGGGTCATCGTCCAATGAAAACTTCGTTCCTCGCGTCAGTCGTCCTATGCGCCTCCTTGGCAGTCTCGGTGACGGTCTCGGCGGGGCAGACACTTCAGGTGCCGCTGCCAGGCAAGCATTCCATCGTGCGTCTCGGCGCGGTTCCGGATCCGGTGACGGAGACGGGACGCGAGATCGCCGGAATGCTGCTGGAGGGGCTCGAGCAGGGTAGCCCCGCGCCTGTGTCCGACGCGATCGAGCGACTCGATCGCGTCGTCGGGCGGGAGAATGTCGGTGGAAGCTATTCGGCGATGCGCTGGCTCGCTCAGGCATGGCTGGCGGCGAAGTCGAAGGGTATCGACCAGGCGCGCCCGGAGCCGGTGATGGATCGCGTCTATTTCGACTTCTTCCTCAACGAGGACGCGGCGAATTTCAAGGAATACCTTCAGCGCAAGTACGCGGTCGGAGATTTCCAGGTGGGCGATCCGGAGGCGCACATGGACCGCCGGACCTTCCTGGAAGACATGCTGATGTTCAACAATCCGGCGCGCTCGCAATGGGATGCGACCGAGCAGGTCGTGGAGACCGTCAAGACGCTCGAGCCGCCGGTGAAGTCGGTGATCGATGTCGGAGCCGGATTCGGCTATTTCTCACAGCGTTTCGCCGAGGCCTTGGGCGAGGGCGCGACCGTTTTCGCCGTGGATACCCAGGAGGCCTACGTGGAGGCGTTGGGGCGGATCGTCGGGCAGTACGGCATTGGCGGCGTGCAGCCGGTCCTTTCCACCGAGGACGACGTCAGCGTGCGTGAGCCGACGGATCTGGTCTTCGTCTCGTCCCTCTACCACGTGCTCTACGCCTGGAGTCAGCCGACGCAGCGCGATGCCTTCATGGCGACCCTGGACAAGTCGCTCAAGCCGGGCGGCTATCTCGTCATTCTCGACAATCGCGACAACGCCGGGGCCTCCCTGCACAACTCCTTCCTGAGCAGGGACTTCGCGGTCGCGCAGCTCTATCACTATGGTTTCGAGCTGGTCCGAAGCGAGAATCTCTCTCCCTATCGCTACTTGCTGGTGCTGCGTAAGGCTGCGCCAGAGGCGCCCAAGCCACCCGTCTATGCGGTGTCTGAGGGTCAAGACCGGATCGCGGTCAGTGGGAGCGACTCGGTCGTCCATATCGGGAGTCTGGACTCCTTCGACATCACACCGTCCGGCATCGCCGCGGGGAAGCTGCTGCTCGAGGCGCTAACCGACGCCGACGTGGAGGCGGCCCGGGCCGCGGTGGATCTCTACGGGAAGACCATCCCGACGGAGAACTTCGGCGGAGAATACACGGCGCTGCAGTGGGTCGCCGAGTATCTCGCCGGCTCCGAGAGCGATCGCAAGGCCCTGACTCAGGACCCCCTGGCCGCAGAATTCTTGGCCTATCTCGCCGCCGACGATTATCAGCTGTTGAAGAATTATCTCGCTCGCAAGTACAAGCTGCAGGCCTCGGGGCTCACGGTCGAGGAAGCGACGGACGAAAAAACCCGTGAGATCGGCATCGTCAGGCGTCAGGCGTTGGAGGACTTCATCCTCTTCAACAATCCGCGCCGGGAGTCCTGGGAGAAGTCATCGCGCATCCTGGAGCTGCTGCCATTGAAGGCGGGTGACACCATCGTCGACCTCGGCAGCGGGCCCGGCTACTTCAGCTTCAAGTTTGCCGAGCGGGTCGGTCCCGAGGGGGTGGTTTATGCCCGGGACACCAAGCAGATGCACATCGACTATCTGAGCGAGCTGGCGAAGAAGTGGGATATCGAGAACATTCGCGCCGCCGTGTCGAAGACGGATGGGTTCGAGGTCGATGCGCCGGGCACGGCAGATGTGGTCTTCATGTGCTCGCTGTACCACATCATCTATGCGGTCTCTTCCCAAAGCCAGCGTGACGGTATGATAGAGGGCATCGTCAAGGCGCTGAGACCGGGCGGCAAGTTCGTCGTCGTGGACAACGGGCCAGTCGATCAGGGCAAACTGCCCTATCACGGACCCTATATTCGCCGAGAGCTGATTCGCTCGCAGCTGGAGGCCTATGGCTTCACCTACGAGTGGGCGCAGCAGATCATTCCGCAGCGCTACCTCATGGTCTTTTCGCGAGGCGCGGGCGAGGCCGCGGCGGGTGCTGGCACTCGAGAGGGCTCGGGGCGCCGATAGGAGTGCTTGGCCATTGTTGGCGGGCCTTGCCTCGCCGGATCTCGGATCGCAGCGCGAGTTTGGCGGTCTGACTGCGAGGTGTGTCTCTCGAGGCCGCCATGGCGCCTCAGCGCAGCAAGGCCAGGGCAGGTCGACGAGCTCTTGTAGCATCAGCCAATCTACCCCATTCAAACGATTCGAGAAGCAAGCATGAAGACGCCCCAGTCATCGACCATCCTGAGCTCCATTGCCTTGGCGGCCTCCCTGGTCGCGATCACGATTCAGCTCCCCCCGTTGAAAGGCTATGTCGCGTCCCTGGCGGGCGGGGAGCGCGCGGGAGCCCCCAGCGTCGCCCCTCTCTCCGTCAAGGCCGTGATCGGCTCGGAGCCGGAGGAGGCGAGTGCCGAGGACTCCGCGGCCGAGCAGCCTGTCCTCGAGACCTTGGATCAGCAGGCGCGTCGTATCGCCATGCTGGAGAGGCAGCTTTCGCAGCTCGAGCGTCTGATCCGCTCCGCCGGGCTGGACGCCGCCGCGCCTCATCTGCTGCCGCCGCCCGGCAGCACCCGGCCGCTGCTAGCCCACATCGGCGAGGAATATGCGACGCGCGCTCGCTTCGAAGAGCGGCGCAAGCAGCTGCTGGAGCGCTCGCAGCGGATGCGCCAGCGTGACATGGACGCCTACGGCGATGAGAGCTACCAGGCGATCGCGGATCTCTATGCGCAGGCCCGCCCCATGCGCGGGAATGCGACGCCGGAGCAGAAGGCTGCAAGGGAAGCGGCGTTGAGCACGCTCATGACCGAGTATCCCGAGGCCTATTCCACCAGTGTCGCGGTCGCCGAGCAGGCACTGGATGCCGCGATCAATCGTGACACTCAGGGCGCCGAATCCTATTACGAATCCCTCGTCGAGGCCTCGCCCTACTCGGAAGTCGTGACCGAGCAAGGCATCAACGCCATTCCGACCCTGCAGACCTATCTTGCGCGCCAGTACGTGGAGGAAGGGCGCTATGACGAGGCGACCGCCGTGCTCGACGCCCTGAGCGCGCAGTCCGACAGCATCATCCTGGAGCCCAATGACATGGGTGAGCCGACCGCGCGGACGGCGCAGGACATCGTCAACGAACTGCGCGACAAAATCGCCCAGTAGACCGAGATCTGGCAGTCTTGCCGCGGCGCTGAGATCGAGCTGATATGTCGTTGCTGGGACCTGTCAGTTTGCGGGCGCAATCGGATAGCCGCTTTCGGGCTCCGAGACAGGGGCCGTGCTCGGTTGGGCGGCCTCGGATACCGTTCCGAGGAATGGTCTTGAGGCATGACAGAAACGACAAAAACTGCGGTGAATTCGACTGACTTCGCTGCCGTATATTGCGAGGAGTATGAGCCAGTGGGAGTTGTTGGACCGCAGGATCGGAATGGGCGGCGCGCGGCGCGGGCCGTCCGGCGGCTAGGGTAGTTCGTCGTGGGCCTCGAGCTTGTCGGTATTCTTGCCGCGCTTGGATCTGCCGCGACCTGGGCCGTTGGGGCCTTGATGCTGAAGCCCTTCGCCGAGCGTCTGCCGGCGATGGGCCTCGCCTTCGCGAAAGGTGTCTTCGGCTTGGTGCTCCTCGGTGGAGCCATGCTGCTGATCGGCTCCGAGTCCATCACCTGGCCGGTATTCTCGGTGCTGTTCTTGAGCGGTGTGCTCGGCATCGGCGTGGCGGACACCCTCTTCTTCAAGGCGCTCCGCGAGCTATCGTCGCACTCTGTGGTGCAGTTGATGCTCCTGGGCCAGGTGGCCACCATCGGCATGGCGGTGGTGTTTCTCGGCGAGATGCTGGGGTGGCTGCAGTGGGTTGGGGTGGCGCTGGTGATTCTCGGTGTGGCCGTGGTGCTCCTCGGGCCGGCCGAGGACGGTGACGGCCACGCGACGCGACGCGGTGTCTTCTTCGGTTTGGTGTCGGTTCTATCGATGGCTGCTTCCGTGACCATGGCCAAGGGCGTCTTAGACGAGGTCGACGCGCTGACGGCCACCTTCCTACGGATCTCCGGTGGGGTGGTGTCGCTCTTTCTGCTCGCGCCCCTCTTCTATCTCGGCAAGGGGAATTGGCTGAGTCCGCTGTTGTCGGACTGGCGGCTCGCATTGAGATTTTGTGCCATTGCAACCTTCGTGACCTTCGGCGGCTTCTTCCTCTCGCTGCTGGCCATGAAGTTGACGCCACTGGCGATCGCGAACACGCTGCTGTCGACCGAGCCCTTGTTCGTGCTCTTGATCATGGCGATTTTCTACCGGGAGAGGCCGGATCCGCGTCGGTTGGCTGGGAGTTTGATCGGTGTTCTTGGGGTCGGATTCATCTCGGCCCAGAGCATCATGACGTAAAGCGAGGTCGTATCGATGAAAACCAATGAAGAGGTCCAGCCACAGGATCTGCCAGCCATCTGCTCGCAGCTCCTCGCCGGAGACCTTTTCGACGAGCCCGTCAAGGCGGCGCTGAGCGCGCGTGGGGCGGCGCAAGAGAAGCTATTCGAAATTGCCCGCGAGGCGCGTCTGAAGGGCTTCCCGGACGGCCGCGCCGAGATTCGCAGCGTGGTCGAGATCTCCAACATCTGCAAGCAGCGCTGCAACTACTGCAACATCGGCTGCGAGGATACGAAGAAGTTCGTCATTCCATCGAACGACCTGCTCGATATCGCCTCCTTCCTCTATCACGAGAAGCGCCGGCGCGTCCTATTGCTGCAGTCTGGCGAGAACAAGGACAAACGCTTCGTCTCCAACGTCATCCGTGCTTGCGGTCTGATCAAGGACAAGATGCCGGATCTCGAGCTGATCGTCTGCATCGGCAACCTGAGCCGTGACCAGTATCGGGAGCTGCGTGAGACGGGCGTCGAGCGGTATCTGTTGAAGATCGAGGCGTCCAGGCCGTCGCTCTACGAAAGGGTGAAGCCGAACGATCGCTGGGCCGAGCGCCGCCGCTGCCTCGACGACCTCGCGGAGCTGGGCTTCTTGGTCGGGAGCGGCATCATCGTCGGCCTGCCTGGCCAGACGGAGGACGATCTGGTCGCCGATCTCAGGTTCCTGTCTGACCTGCAGCTGCACATGGTGAGCGCATCTGTCTTCATTCCCGGTCAGCATACGGTCTACGAAAGCATGCCTTGCGGGGATGTCGAGACCACGCTCAACTTCATGGCGCTGCTGCGCGTCATGAATCCGACCGCGCTCATGCCGACCACCAGCTCGCTGGAGAAGCTCAAGGCGGATGGGCAGTATCTCGGCATCATGGCCGGGGCCAATACCGTCACCATCCACGACGGCACGCCTCAAGCCTTCCAGAGCCTGTTTCCGATCTACGATGAAAAGCGCTACCGGCCGAACGACGACCACCTTCGTGAGATCGTAGAGCGCGCTGGGCTGCAGCTCGCGGCCTAGATCCCTCTGAGCAGCGAGGAGAGAACGATGAGCGAAATGAGAGCGACCAAAGAGACCTCGAGCGGCCAGACTCACAGGGAAAGCGTCGAGAGCCGTGTCAGGGACTTCAATACCTTGCGCGAGCTGGGACTGATCGCAAAGTCGGGCGATTTCTTCCCCTCCGTGCATTACCCCCCCATCACCATGTATCCGGAGGCCGAAGAGGAGGAGCTGCTCGGCGACTTTGTGCCCCCGGCGGATGGCGTCTTCGACGTCTATCTACACCTGCCGTTCTGCGAGCAGCGTTGTCTCTTCTGTCACTACCCCGTCAAGTTCGGCAAGTTCGGGGACAGCGTCCGGGACGAGACCGAGACCTACCTGGACGCCCTGGCGATCGAGATGGACCTCTTCAGGAAACGGATCGGCATCCCGATGTTCAAGGCGCGCTCCATCCTCGTCGGTGGTGGCACGCCAACCTTGCTCGCGCCAGTGCAGCTCGAGCGGATGTTCCGGGACTTCAAGGAGCGCGTCGATTGCTCCGCGGCGACCCAGTTCAATTTCGACGTCGATCCAGGCACCTTGACGGACGAGAACGGCGAGGAGCGCCTGCGCATCATGCGCGATCACGGCGTCGACCGCGTCACCATCGGCATCCAATCGCTAGACGACGACATCTTGCGGAAAATGCATCGTCCGCACGACGTCAAGACCGCTCTGGCCTCGATCGAGGCGTGCCGAAAGTACGGCTTCCAGATCAACATCGAGTTCATCTTCGGCTACCCCGGCCAAACGGTCGAGTCCTGGGCGCGGATGATCGAGGAGGCCGCGCAGCTCGATGTCGACGAGATCCAGCTCTACCGTTTGAAGATCGAGGCCTACGGCGATGCCCAGGGGCCGATCCGCAAGGTCGCCGCCCTGCGTCCGGAGGAGCTGCCGCCCTTCGAGGAGGCGATCCGCATGAAGCAGAGCGCGATCGAGATCCTCGGCCAGTACGGCTTCAAGGAGAATCTGCGTCGCGTCTTCTCGAAGAAGCCCGAGCACTATTCGCACTATGCGCACAATCAGTGCTGTCAGCTCTATGACCAGGTCGGCTTCGGCCTCACCGCCTTCTCGAGTCTGCACGATCGTTTCCTGCTTAACACCCAGACTTTCGAGGATTACTATCGCCGCATCGGCGAGGGTCGGCTGCCCGTCAACCGCGGAATCAAGCGCAATGCGGAGGAGCAGCGCCGCTGGGCCGTCGTCCTGCCGCTCAAGAACCGCGATGTCGACAAGGCGCAGTACGAGGCGCTGACCGGTGTCCCCTTCGAGCAGTCCTTCCCCGAGCTCTGGTCCAAGCTACTCGCGCATGGACTCGTGGAAGACAAGGGTGGTTTCGCGGGGCTGACGCAGCGGGGAGCTTTCTTCGCCGATGAGATTTGCCATCAATTCCATGCGGAGCAGTTCATCCCTTTCGAGCGCGATGAGTACGCAAGCGGGCCGCTCAATCCCTATCGGGTCGAGGCTGGCTGACTCCGGCGCTCGGGCGTCGATTCGGGCGTGATCGCTAGTGGCCTCGGGTACCGATGAGGAAGGTGAGCTTGCTTGCGGGGAGCATCGCGACACAGGAAGCCTAGAATCATGAAGCTCTCATCCTTGCGCCCCCGGGCCATTCTCGCCGTCTTGATCGCTGGAATCGTATCCGCGCCAGGATGCGCGGAAGGGCCGCCGCGCCGCGGCGGCCCGAATGGCGGGCCGCCGCCGCAGGCCCTCGATGCATGCGCGTCACGTCCGGCCAATGCGTCCTGCTACTTCGAGCACGACGGACATGCGATCACAGGGAGCTGTCAGGAGCGCGGTCGGGACTGGGTCTGTGTTCCCGACCGCGAGCCGCCAGGCGGGCGCGGCGCTCCCGGAGACGCCATGGTGCTCGGTGGGGCCACTGCCGCGGCCAGCACTCAGGGCCCACCGTCGCGGGGCCAGCGTCAGCTGCCACCGCAAGAAGCCATTGATGCCTGCCGCATGCTGCTCTCAGGTGCGAGCTGCGTGGTGCAGACGACACGGGGCGGTATCGATGGGCGCTGCTCCTACAGTGGCGAGACCCTGGCCTGTATCCCGAGCGACCCTTCCCACCGTCCGATTGGCGGGCCTGAAGGCCCAGCGATGGGCGACCTCTGACCCCTGAATCGTCCGGGACGAGAGAGGCGCGAGCGACGTCGTCCCGAGCGGCGACTGCCGACCGCTTCGGGGCTAGCTCGGCTGCTCGGCCCAGGCCGGACCTCGCCTTGGCGAGGTCCGGCCTGGCGCTCCGTTCTATGGGCCGCGCGGTGGCAGCAGCAGCGGCAGGACGTGAGGAATGATGCCTGCCGGACCCGGGGCTGGTGGGGCAGGGCGTGGCCCTGGGCCTGGAGGGTGTCCCGGCCCGGGACCATAGCCGTATCCATAGCCAGGCGGTCCTGGTGCCCAGCCTGGGCGTCCGCCGGGTCCGCCGGGTCCGCCGGGACCTGGGCCTGGGCCACCTGGTCTATAGCCGGGGCCGCCAGGCCCTCGTGGTGGACGTCCCCCAGGGCCTTGGGCCAGTCTGATGGCCTGATCTTCGCCGTTGGCTCCACCTGCTCGGGCAGTCTGGTCAGGCGCCAGGGTGACGGCGACCCGACTCGCGCTTCCTCCCGGCGAGTCGTTGTCGATTGCATCTGAGCGCTCGATCGCGGCATGGCCAACGGTGGATGCGCTCAGGGTGAAGGCTAGCAAAGGAAGCAAGGTCTTCGTCATCTCGAAACCCTCGGTCATCGATGAAGTCGCTCGGCCGGCCCCGGTAAGCCCGCAACTGAGGTGCGGAAACCGGGGGCCGTGGATCATTCGCCTCTTGGGTCGTTGGCGACTGGCTTCTGCCGGGCTCGGGCGTGCTTAGGGATGAAGCGCCCCTCACGGCAGTCCTACCCAAGAATCAGGCTGCTTCAGGGGATTGGCCCCGCTTGGCCAGTCGCAACTGCCATGCTACTCCGTCTGGTGCCGCGGGACATCCGTCATCGCGGTGGCCCGGCAAGTCGTTCTTTGGGCGATTTCTGTCAATTCCCATACCATCTGGCTTGTCTTGACGCCCGCCTTCTGTGTCGCCCCGCCCGTCACATCGCCCAGTGATGCTCCTGTCGGCGCTCCTTGAAGGCGGACCTCAACCCGGCGCCACCTGTTATAAGAATTTGCGGCAAGCGTCTTAGGGCGCTGTGCGCCAAGGCTGTTTAGAGGCGAAGCCGCTTTATCCTAAGAATAGAGCTGCCAGCTTCCTGCCTCCAGCGACCAGCTTTTTCCGATCGATCAGTTGGCCGACACGGCGTGCCCGCCCGAGCTCACCCAATGGGTGAAGGCTTCGCCAGGCGAGGACCTAGGCAAACCAACAGCTGGAGGCTGGCCGCTGGCGGCTGACTGCTCTTTCTCGGTTTATCGGTCACGCGCTCCGTTGATGCGTTTAGAATACGCGGCTGATCCCGATCGGGCTGCTCGGTCGGGGATGGCTGCTGCCCGTCTCCGCGAGTGAGCCAAGTGCTCCGGGCATTGCAGCCCGCGTCGTGCTGGCTGCGGTATCGCGCCCGGGCTGGACATTGTCCGATGCCAAGTGGCAAGGCCGATAGAGACTCCTGGGCGCGAGCGGCGCTGGGCGTCTGTCTCCCGGCTCTCGCCGCGCATCGCTCGGCCCCAGCGAATCCGAGGGTCGCCGTTGGTGCTCGGCCGTCATCGGGCGTCCGGGCATGTTCGGGTATGTTATTGACACGAGAGCACCCCCTTGAGTGCGCGAGCATGAGTCCAGGAAAGGTCTATTCATTCGACATCTTCGAAACCTTGTTGACACGGCGCACGGCGACTGCGGTTGGGGTTTTCTGTGTGATGCAGCATGAGCTGCGGGCGCGTGATCGTCCCGAGCTCCCGCTTCAGCTCGTCGAAGAATTCTTCGAGATCAGGACGTCCGCAGAGCGGCGCGCGCGCAAGCGCTCGGATCTCGACGAGATCGATCTCGACCAGATCTACGCCCAGATCGCCAGCCGCTTTCCGGAGGTGCCTGTCGAGCTGATCGAGGAGATCAAGCGGCTTGAGCTGGACACCGAGGCCGAGCTCGTCGTTGGAATTCCGCGGAACATCGAGCGAGCTCACCGGCTGCTGGACGATGGGCATCGGGTCATCCTGGTCAGCGATATGTATCTCGGCGAGGAGGATCTGCGTCGCCTGCTCCAGGTCGTCGACGAGCGGCTGGCCAAGTGTCCCATCTATGTCTCCTCGCGCTTCAAGGAGACCAAGCTCTCGGGCGGTTTGTATCGCCGGGTGCTGGAGGCCGAAGGGCTGCGGCCGAGGCAGTTGGCCCACTATGGGCACAACCCGAGGTCGGACTACAAGTCGCCGCGTGCGCTGGGCATCCGGGCGACCCTGGACAAGACGCCGCTGCTCTTGGAGGTCGAGCACCATTACCTAGAAGAAAATCACCTCTTTTCCCAGCTCCTGGCGGGTGTCGGCAAGACGTATCGCATCCTGCACCCCGACGCCTCGCCACAGGCAATCGTGGGCGCCAGTCTGGCTGGCCCCATGTTCTACGGCTACATCCTGGACGTGCTCCTGCGGGCCAAGGCCCTCGGGCTGTCCCGGCTGTATTTCATCGCCCGCGACGGCATGGTCTTTCTCAAGATGGCCGAGGCGATCGCGCGCGAGCAAGGCATCGACATCGAGCTCAGATACCTCTACGGCTCGCGCCGCGCCTTTCGGCTTCCCTCGGTTTTCGAGATCACGCCGCGCGAGCATGGCTGGCTCGCGGAGCGCATCCCGGCCCTGTCCCTGGCGATGCTGGCCGAGCGCGTCGAGATGTCTCCCGAGGAGCTGCGCGCGCTGCTGCCAGAGTGGCTGCGGGGCGGTATCCAGGATCTGGATGCCTCTCTTTCCGAGGGGCTCACCAAGACCGTCCTGCGCCAGCTCAATTTGGTCCCGGCGATTCGGCAGCGGATCCTGGAGAATGCCAGGAAGGCGAGGGCGGAAGTGGTGGCCTATTTGTCCCAGGAGGGCTTCTTCGACGTCGACCGTGTCGGCACCGTCGACATCGGCTGGATGGGGGGCAGTCAGGACGCGCTCTACAAGATCGCCGCCTCGCACAAGCGGGATGTCGAGATCCAAGGCTTCTATTTCGGCCTCTTCCATTATTCGCCCTACACATCGACGAAGAACGCCAAGACGGCCTACGCCATCATCCCGAATCACACGGAAGACAACATCGTCGCCTTGCACACCGAGCTGCTCGCCCAGGCCGATCACGGCCAGACGATCGGCTTCAGGCGAGAGGAAGACGGCCGCGTCGAGCCGATTCTTCGCGACGATGGCGCCCATCTGCGCGACTGGGGTGTCGGCGACTTCCATGCGGGCGTCGATTGGTTCGCCCGGGAGTACGCGCGTCTGTCGCGCACCTATCCACTGGTCGCGCAGAGCTTCCTCAGTGTCATCCCGAGACTCTTTTGCGCCATGAAGAAGCCAAGCCCGCTGATTGCCGAGACGCTGGGCAGTATTCCCTATTCCGGGGACCACTGCGACCTGAGGCTGCGCGAGAGCGCTCCCGCCTTCGATCTTCGGCAGGCCTTTGCCTACAGCTTCTCGGAGCGGTACGAAAATCGGCGTTTGATGACCGAGTGGTACGAGGCCACACTCGCGCGCAGCGCCTTTCCCGTGAGGCTGGTGCTGAGACTGCACCCCCTTGCACAGGGGGCGAAATTCGCGCTCAAGCACTCGGTGCTGGTCGCCATCGACAAGCTCAAGGCGGCGCTCGACGACCTGATCAGCGAATACGAGGCGCGTACTCTGAAGACGCTCAGGGTCCGCAAGACCACGAGCCTCGATGATATGGATCCATGAGGACAGAATGGGCAGTCAGCCACCAGAGGCCAGCTTCCAGCCGCGGCCGTGTCGAGAGGGGCACCGGGCGACGACTTCATCCGCTCGGTCGGCACTGTCAAGCACCATGCGCCGGCAAGCCAGCTGTCGCACCTAAAGAGCTGGCCGCTGAAGGCTGGAAGCTGACCGCTCTTTCACAGAATAAGGGAACAGCAGAGAAGCATCCCGCCTACTAAGCCCCTTGGCCGCCGGGGGCGTCCGCCCTGGAGTACTGAGATCAATGAGCTCTCCCGCCGTCAGCGTTGCGCTGCCCGTCTATAACGTCGCTCCCCATCTGCGGGCCTGCCTAGACTCCATCATCGGGCAGGAATTCCAAGACATGGAGATCATCTGCGTCAACGATGGCTCGACGGATGAGTCGCCCGAGATCCTGGCGGAATATGCGGCCAAGGATCCGAGGATCCGCATCGTCAATCAGCCGAACAAGGGGCTGTCCTCGACACGCAATACGGCGCTGCAGCACGTGCGCGGGCGTTATCTGCTGCATGTGGACTCGGACGACATCCTGAGGCGGGACGCTGTGGCCTTGCTCTATGAGGAGTGTGAGCGGACCCAGGCGGATTTCATCGTCTTCTATCACAGCATGATCGAGGGCGATCGGGAATTCGATTCCTGGTACTACGATTTCGACCAGTGGAGCCTCGAGCCCAAGGCGACGCTGGAGCAGAAGCTGGAGATCCTCCACTACCACTACACCTGGTCGAAGTTCTTCCGCATGGACTTCCTCAAGCAGCACGACTTCCGCTTCCCGGACGGACTGCAGTTCGACGACAACATCTATCACTGGCAGGTGCTTCTCGCGGCGAAGAAGGTGGTCATCCTGCCGCAGAAGCTCTACCGCTATCGCATGCGCAGCGGGTCGATCATGTGGCACCGTGGTCGACACCATCTGGACATCTTCTACATCTTTGGCGAAGGCAAGCGGGTCTTCAAAGAGCGGGGCGTCTATGACGCAGTCTTCCGCGACTTCATGCAGTACAAGATGAGCCTGCAGTATTTCTGGATGCGCGATATCGAGCCGCGTTTCCGCTGGCAGGGATACAGCGGCATCCTGGAGGGAATGACGGAGGACGAGGAGCGCTTCGTTCGCGACCATGGCGAGGAATTGCTGGATCCCGAGGCCCTGCATTTCTACCGGCGGCTCTTCGCCTCCAGGCTCTATCGGCATGCTGGCCGCGTGCCGACCGTTGCCATGCTGGTGGCGCGGCGCTATCTCTCCTCGGCACGTGCGCGGACCCGCTCCGCGCTGCAGCGGGCCCGCGCGCGCGTCTCGGGCTGGCGCTGGATGCAGCCGATCAAACATCGCGTGCTGGGACGCCGTTTGATCATGGATCCTCAGTGCGCCGAGCTTGCGGCCCGTGCCAACGACTATCAGAGCGTGGCGACCTACTGGATCGACTTCTGGCGCTCCTACCTGCGTGAGCGCGAAGACGAGATGCCCAAGCTGCTGGAGGACGTCAAGCGGGGTCTGTCGGAGAACGATCAGGCGCTGGTCGATGTCTTCTACCGGATCTACGAGAAATATCTTCCGGAATGCGCCGACTACAGCAAGTTCATGCTGCACAAGGACCTGCTCTGGCGCCCGAAAGAGCGCTTCCTGCAGAGCACCCGGCCGGCAGTCCAGGTCGACAGCCGCTACCAGCCCTTCCTCGACGAGTATCCCTGGCTGTCCGCCGATGTCTTCGCGGCGCTCTACGGGACGCACTGCTTTCCGCGTGACCTGCGGGGGCGTCTCCGAGCCCATGGCGACGTGATCGACGCCGGCGCCTTCATCGGCGATTCGGCGGTGCAATTCGCCGACTTCTGCCCCAATGCCCGGGTGCTCGCGCTCGAGCCCGACCCGGTGAACTTCAAGCGATTGCAGGAGAACGTCAAGCAGTTCGGGCTGGATGGGCGGATCATCCCCGAGCCCGTGGGGCTCCATGACCACCAAGGCAGCTTCCAGATGCACCATCACGGGGTCACGGACTTCCCGGATCAGGGGACCAGCCTTCTGAACGACTTTCGGCAGGAAGATGGCGATCAGGGCGCGGACCTCATCACTTGCGAGCTGACGACCATCGACGCCTTGGTGGAGAAGCACGGCCTGCGTCCAGTGCTGATCAAACTGGATATCGAAGGGGTCGAGAAGGAGGCGCTGCTCGGTGCCCGAGAGACGCTGATGCGCTATCGTCCCGCGCTCATCGTCAGTGTGTATCATCACCCGAAGGACTTTTTCGAGATCAAGCCTTGGCTGGAGTCGCTCGATCTTGGCTACTGCTTCGCGTTCCGGCGCATCGATATGCAGGCGCCCGTCTCGGACATGGTGATGCTGTGCTATCCGCCGCTCGCGAGCCTGGGTGGGCGCGCAAGCGACTGAGAGGCTGCTGCGCGGCGAGCGCCGCAGCTTGCCTTTGTCCAGCCAATGGTGCGACGCGGACCCATGGGGCGAGAGAAGAATGACCTTCAGGTTTATTGGGGAGGCGTGACGATGAGAAGCTTGGCATGAAGACACTTCACAAACGAGTGCTGATCACCGGCGGCGCAGGCTTTCTGGGGAGCCGGCTGTGCGAGCGGCTGCTAGACGCGGACTGCGAGGTGCTGTGCGTCGATAACTTTTTCACGGCCACCAAGGACAACATCAGCCACCTGTTCGGCAATCCGCATTTCGAGCTGATGCGGCACGACGTGACCTTCCCGCTCTATCTGGAGGTCGACGAGATCTACAATCTCGCCTGCCCGGCGTCACCCGTGCACTATCAGTTCGACCCTGTCCAGACGACCAAGACCAGCGTGCATGGCGCCATCAATATGCTGGGATTGGCCAAGCGGACCAAGGCCAAGATCTTTCAGGCCTCGACCAGCGAGGTCTATGGCGATCCCGAGTACCACCCCCAGCCGGAGAGCTACTGGGGGCGGGTGAATCCGATCGGACCTCGGGCCTGCTACGACGAGGGCAAGCGCTGCGCCGAGACGCTCTTCTTCGATTATCACCGCCAGCATGGCCTGCGCATCAAGGTGGCGCGCATCTTCAACACCTATGGCCCAGGCATGCACCCCAACGATGGGCGCGTCGTCTCCAACTTCATCGTCCAAGCGCTCAAGGGAGAGCCCATCACCCTCTATGGCGACGGCATGCAGACGCGCTCCTTCTGCTATGTCGACGACATGATCGAGGGCTTCGTGCGGCTCATGGCGACCGAGGATGTGGTGACGGGTCCGATCAATCTCGGTAATCCCACCGAGTTCACCATGCGCGAGCTCGCCGAGAAGATCCTCCAGCTCACCGGCTCGCGCGCGAAGCTGGAGCAGCGGCCCTTGCCTCAGGACGATCCCAAGCAGCGCCAGCCCGACATCACCCTGGCGCGCGAGCATCTGGACTGGCAGCCCAAGATTCCACTCGATCAGGGCCTGCGCCTGACCATCGACTATTTCGAAAAGCTACTGGGCCGAGGGCTGCTATGACTCAGATTCTGGTGACGGGCGGCGCGGGCTACATCGGCAGCCAGACCTGCAAGGCACTGGCCGCGGCGGGCCATGCGCCAGTCGCCGTCGACAATCTGGTCTATGGCCACCCTTGGGCGGTGCGCTGGGGGCCACTGGAGGTCGGCGACATCTCAGATCGCGATTTCCTCGACGCCGTCATCGAGAAGTACAAGCCGGAGGCGGTCATCCACTTCGCCGCTTATGCCTATGTGGGGGAGTCGACGCGGGATCCGGGCCGCTACTATCGCAACAATGTGGCAGGCACCTTGACGCTGCTCGAGGCGATGCGCGATCAGGGTATTCCGCACATCATCTTTTCGAGCACCTGCGCGACCTACGGGAATCCCGAGACGACACCGATCGCCGAGGATCACCCGCAGCGGCCCATCAACCCCTATGGCGCCTCCAAGCTCATGGTCGAGCGCATGCTGGCGGATTTTCAGGCGGCCCATGGCCTTGGCTGGATCGCGCTGCGCTACTTCAACGCGGCTGGGGCGGATCCGGACGGCGAGGTGGGGGAGGCGCACGATCCCGAAACCCATCTCATCCCGCTCGCGCTGCAAGCGGCCCTGAGCGGGGAGCCTGTCCTCAAGGTGTTCGGCGACGATTATCCGACGCCGGACGGGAGCTGCATCCGGGACTACATCCACATCAGCGATCTGGCGGACGCCCACGTCCGAAGCCTGGGCTATCTGCGCGATGGCGGTGAGAGCGGCGCCTTCAATCTGGGGACCGGCAAGGGCGCCTCCGTCTTCGAGGTCATCGATTGTATCGAGCGGGTCTCGGGCCGGTCCGTGCCGCGCGAGATCGTCGAGCGCCGCGCCGGCGATCCGCCAGTGCTCTATGCGGATGCCCAGAAGGCGCAGCGCCTGCTCGGCTGGTCGCCGCGCTACACCGAGCTCTCCGAGACCGTTACGCATGCCTGGCGCTGGCTCCAGTCGCATCAATGAGTCGCGCGCCATGATCCATTCCTTCGACGTCTTCGACACCCTGATCACGCGCCGCGTCGCGACGCCGCGCGGTGTCTTCGTCGCCATGCAGCGGCAGCTCGCGGCGCAGCATCCCGAGCTGCCGAGACCCCTGCTGGAGCGCTTCGCCCACGAGCGGATGCACGCCGAGCAGAGTGCGCGCATCCAGGCGCGGGAGCAGGCCCCAGCGGACACAGGCCTCATTCCGGAAGAGATCGACATCGAGGACGTCTATCGCTGGCTCGTGAGTCAGCATGGGCTCGACGCGGATTGGATCGCGCGCTTCATCGAGATCGAGCTGGCGGCCGAAGAGCGTTTCATCATCGGCGTGCCAGAGATGCTCGCGCGCTTTCGCGCCTTGGTGGCCAAGGGCGAGCGCATTCTCCTGCTCTCGGATATGTACCTGAGACGGCAGGATTTGGCGCGCTTGCTCGACAAGGTCGACCCCGCGCTCCTCCAGCACGCCAGCCTCTATCTCTCCTCCGAGGTCAAGCTGAACAAGGCCTCGGGTCTGATGTTCGACCATGTCGCGGCGCAAGAGGGCATCGCGCCGGGCGCCATTCACCATATCGGCGACAACCCCCATAGCGATGTCCGTCGCGCGCGCGAGCGCGGCTGTCAGGTGACCTTCTTCGACGCTTGCCACTTGACGCTGGACGAGTCCTTCGAGCGCAACGAGGACGATCTCGGCTGGCAGGTCTCGGTCGGCCTCTTTCGCGAATCGCGGCTCTCTCTACCCACCGACGCGGCACGGGTCGGTGGAAGCTACGCGGCCATGGTGCTGCTGCCCTTCGTCCTCTGGGTCTTGGACCAGGCCCGCGAGGCAGGGAGAAAGCGGCTGTACTTCTTCGCGCGCGACGGACAGATCCTCCTGGAGATCGCGCGGCGGCTATCGGTCGAGGATCTGGAGCTGCGCTACCTGCACGTCTCTCGTCTGGCCCTGCATCGCTGCGTCAATACGGACTTCGAGGCCTTCCTGGACTGGGTCTTCGTCTCACATCAGGGCATGACGATCGAGGACGTCGCTCACCGCGTCACCTCAGACCCTGGCGATCTGGTCGACCACTTGCTGGGCTGTGTGGACGCGGCTTTGAGTCGTGAGGATCTGCTCACGGACAAGCAGCGCATGGCGCTGCGGAATCGCTTCAAGTCCGATCCCGATCTCAGGGCGCGAGTGATGGGGCTCGTGTCCAGCGAGCGCGAGCGGGTGCTGCGCTACCTGGATCAGGAAGGGCTCGCGCGCCTCGACGATGCCTGCGTGGTCGACATCGGCTGGAGCGGGAGCATTCAAGATTCACTGCTTCAGGTGCTGCGGACACATGGCTCGGTCGATGGCGGGCCGCTCGCCGGCTACTACTGGGGACTGCAGCGGCATACGCTCACCGACCTCGGTGCCAACCTCAAGTCCTCCTTCGCCTTCCATCCGGACAGCTTTTGGCGCGACCCGGCGGCGCTACGCGAGCTGGTCGAGTGCTTCACCGCGGCCGATCATGGCAGCACCCTCGGGTACCGCGAGAACGGCGGACGCATTGAGCCCATCCTCAACGCCGAGGGTCCCGAGGTGCTCGCCTGGGGTCTTCGAGACTTCAGGCGGGGCGTGGACTTCTTCGTCGGCCGCATCATCGGGATGCTGGGGCAAGATGAGATCCTCGCGCTCATGCCCTACTATTTCAGGCGCTTGGAGCACCTCATTCAGCGGCCGAGCCGGGTCCTGGCCAGCGCCATGGGACGCTTTCCCTACTCGCCGGATCCGACCGGGATGCTCCTCCCCTTCGCCCCACCCATCGACGGGCTCGACGCCATGCGGTTCCAGATGAGCTCCGGGACTCGACGCGGGCGCATCACGCGCTGGCGCCAGGGGAGTCTCGCCAACAGCGACCCCTGGGTCCGCTATCTGCTCTCGTCCAAGTCCACGGCCTTCTTCGCCTTGCTCAAAGGGCTCCACCCACGTGGCCTTGTGCATCTCTTGCCCTACCCCATGATCTCCTGGGTGAAGCGTACATTTCCGGCGCCCATGCTGCGTGCCTGTCGGTCGATCTTGCGGATCTAGGTCGAGACCCTCGGATGCAGGCTTCTTGTCCGGGTGCGCCTCAACTTGCGGTCTGCTTCGCCGGTGCGGGCGTTCGAAGCGGCGGCTAGCCGCAGTCTGCCCGCCATGGTCGCGCCCGCCAACGAAAGTGAGAATGATGCTAAGCTCGCGGCGCCAGCCAAGGGTGTCCGCGCTCGCCCGCGGTCGGGAGCCGGCGCAGATCGTCGCTCCGGGGACTGATGCGGATGATCGCCGGGGCGGCCTAGGGCGCAGCCAGGTCCTTACGGCTGGCACGCGGCAAATGACCTCTCCGAGGACGAGCGGACGACCTCCAGACTATTGAACAAGCGCTACGCGGATCGCCGGTCTCTCTTCCACGATATCGAGCGCGTGGCGCTCGAGTGTGCGGCCGATCGTCTTGGCGCCATGCCGGACACCCAGCGGGACATCTTCCGGCTCGGCGTGCGCGCGGCACCCCTGTTCTTCGGCTACGGCCTCTTCATCGCCGAGCGGAGCCTGATCGACGGCGTCGATCGGCTGTTCTTCTTCACGCGGGAAGGGGAGCTCTTCCACGGCGTCTTTCGGCGTCTCTTCCAGGACGGTTGCTTGGATGGCAGCCAGCTGCCGGCTTCCTCCATCCTGGAAGTCAGCCGGCTCGCGACCTTTTCGGTTTCGCTGAGGACGGTGAGCATCGAGGAGCTGATGCGCCTCTGGAGTCTGTACAGCAGTCAATCCATGTTCGCGCTCGCGCGATCATTGCGGCTTGAGCCCTGCGCGATCGAGCGCTCCTGCGCTCGCCACGGCATCTTACTCGACGAGAGCATCCTGCACCCCTGGCAAGACGAGCGTGTCAAGCGGCTCTTCGCCGATGAGGCGTTTCGCGCCATCCTGGCCGACCGAATCGGCGCCGACCGGGATGCGGCCCTTGCATTGCTCGCGCGCCGCGGTCTCGTCAACGATGGCAGCGCCGTGGGCGTGGTGGACATCGGTTGGCGGGGCACCATTCAAGACAATCTGGCCCTGATGTTTCCGCGCAACCGGTTCGTCGGCTACTACCTGGGATTGCAGCGGTTCCTCAATGTCCAGCCGCCCAATTGCCTCAAGCATGCCTATGGGCCAGACGCGAATCGCGGTCTCGGCTTCAGTCATCTGCTCGACGCCGTCTCGCCGATGGAGATGCTCTGTAGCTCGCCCAACGGCAGCGTCATGGGCTATGGCGTCGACCCTGACGGACATCCGACCGCGAGGCGGCTCGCCGAGCCTTCCGAGACGCGGATCCACGACGACATCGTCAGGCATTTTCAGGACGGAGTGCTCTTTGCGTGCGATCACTGGGCGCAGGCCCGCGCGCGTCACGGGATCCGCAGCGCCGAGCTGCGTGAGCTCGCCTGCGGCGTCTGGGGCGGCCTCATCACCAAGCCTGAGCGGCAGATCTCCGAGGCCTACGCCAGGCTGAATCACAATGATGTGTTCGGTGTGGGAGCCTTCGTCGACAAACGTCAGGTGCCATCGCCTCTCAAGATCCTGCGCGGTCTCATCTCGTCGCGGGATCGACGCGAGGTCATCCTCTACATCAAGCAGACGCAATGGACCTCCGGGCTCTGGCACAGACGCGATCTGGCCTTGGGGCATCGAGCCATCTTGGTTGCGATACTCTCGACCGGTCGTGCTTACAAGCGCGTGCGGATGTGGATGCACCATTACTGGCTCGCTCGGCGAAACCTCAGCGGGTGAAGCGCCGCGTGGATAGGCCGCAGGTGTTGCTGACAGGGCTGTCGGCCGATCTGGTGCCGTCGCGGACTTCTGTGAGCCGTGCCCAGAGTCCGAGATTGTTCGACAGGGTCCGTCCAAATCTCCCAATCCGCCGGGTTAGAATAGAGGCGAAAGGCTAGAGGCCGGGCTTGCGTCGGCCTCCGGAGCGGGGTCGCTCCCATCCTCGTCGCGCCCGGTTTTCAGATGGAGTCAGCAGCCTATGTCCATCGCCGATGATTATCTGTACTTCCATCAGCGGATGCTCGGTCATGGTGTCATCTTCTCGTTCGTCGGCTATGTGTCCGAGTCCATCCTCTTCTCCCTCGGCGAGGCGCTGAAGCAGAAGATGCGGTTGGAGGCGACGGACGCCAATGTGACCAAGCGCCTCTTTTCCGTCTTCGTCGAGCAGGTTCAGAACATCATTCGCTATTCCGACGAGCGTCTAGAGGCCGGCAGTGGGCGGCCTTCGGAGATGGGCTCGGGGATGGTGACGGTCGGTCGCGACGAGGCGCACTTCTTTGTCGTCTGTGGCAACATCGTGAAGCATGACGAAGGTGCATCCTTGTGCCGCCGGCTCGAGGCGCTCGCGGCCATGGATTCCGCGGCCATTAGGAGCCACTATCGCGAGAAGCTGCGCGAGCCAGCCGAAGAGAGCGACCGAGGCGCCAGTATCGGGCTGATCGAGATCGCCCGGCGCTCGACGCGGCCGATCGAGTTCGGGCTGGCCGATCTCGGCGATGGCCGCGCCTTTTTCTGTCTCAAGGCCTACATTTGACCTCTGGCGAGTCGCGCGATAATGGATAGACTCTATTTGCCCCGGACAGATCGCTCGCCGCTCGTTGAGCTGGATGTCGACAGCCATCGACTGCGCATCGAAGGCGAGTCCTACCCAGAGGACGCCGCCGCCTTCTTTGGTCCCATTCTCGCTTGGCTCGATGCCTATCTGGGGCAGTGCCGGCCGACTCCGCCGGACTCGCCGATCGTAATGGATGTTCGCCTACTGTACTTCAACAGCAGCAGCGCAAAGGCCCTAATGAATGTGTTCCAGCGTCTGGAGTCGACGGCCCGAGCTGGGGTCGAGATCGACGTGAATTGGCATTACCACCTGGACGACGAGACCATGATGGAGTTCGGGGAAGACTTCAGCGAAGACTTCGAGTCGGTCCGCTTCAACCTGTGCGCCTCTGAAACCGAGCTGGCCTAGCGGTATGGCAGCCAAAGAGATGCGCCAGGTCGACGAGGGCTACACGCTTTACGCCCGTGAGGAGTCGGTGATTCGTCGGGCCGAGGACATGCTCGACAAGCTCGAAGAGGTCTCGGGGGGCGTGCGTGATCTCGCCACGGCCTACCGCGAGGGCTATCGCGAGACGGCCCGGCTGGTGCGGATCAGCGATCGCATGCAGCTCGATCTGCACGAGGCAAATCGGAAGCTGACCTCGCAGGCCGAAGACCTCAAGCGATTGAACGCGGCGCTGCAGGCGGAGATCGAGCGGCGCGAGCAGCTCGAGCAGGAGCTGAGGCGCATCGCCTCCATCGACGAGCTGACCGGCACCCATACCAGGCGGCACCTGCTCGAGCTGGGCGAGCATGAGCAGCGGCGCCGGTCCCGCCACGGGCATGCCTTGGCCGTGCTGATGATGGATCTCGACCACTTCAAGCGGATCAACGACGGCTTCGGCCATGCGGCCGGGGATCAGCTCCTGCGGGATTTCGGGTTTCTGTTGCGCTCGAGTCTGCGCAAGGGCGATATCGCTGGACGTTTCGGCGGCGAGGAGTTCCTGGCCATACTCCCGGAAACGGACCTCGAGACGGCGAAGGCCGTGGCCGAGCGTCTCTGCGCCCGCGTGCGCGCCAACGAGACACTCTGGAACAGTCGGACGCTGTCCGTGACCGTCAGCGTGGGGGTCGCGGCGCTATGCGCCGATGAAACCCTCGACAAGGTCATCGGGCGCGCGGATCACGCCCTCTATGCCGCGAAAGCCGCGGGGCGCGATCGGGTGATGATCGGGCAAGCCAGTTCTGGGTCGGAGTAGCTCGGTGTGAAGACCCTGCAGGCGCCCCTCTTGCTGGCTGTCCTGGCCCTCTTGTGGGTGGTGCCGACGGGCCAGACCTTCGCGGACCGCTATATCGTCGGCGTGGAGAACATCGACTACCGACCTTATCAGGCCGGCCATACAGGCGCATTCGAGGGATTCGGCCGCGAGCTTCTGGACGCCTTCGCCGCGGCGGAGCGCCTCGAGCTCGACTATTTGCCGCTTCCGCCGTCCAGGCTGCTTCCGAGCCTTCTCCGGGGGCGGATCGACTTCAAGTACCCGGACGATCCCGCCTGGGCTCCAGCTCGACGCGAGGGGCATGAGATCCGTTACAGCAGGCCCATCGTCGGCTATGTCGACGGGACCCTGGTGCTGCCTCGGCATCTGGGGCGGCCGGTCAATGAGATCCGAGCCCTCGGCACCGTCGTCGGGTTCACGCCCATCGCCTGGCAGCCGCGGCTGCGTCAGGGACAGGTCTCACTCTTGGAGAACGCAGACTTCTCGGCCTTGTTTCATCAAGTGACGAATCGCCGTGTCGATGCCGTCTACGCCAATGTCGCCGTTGCGCGCGATCAGTCGATGCGGCTTTTCGGTCGGCCCGATGCGCTGCGTTTCGATCCGGGGCTGCCGTCCACTCAGGGGTCTTATCGGCTGTCGACGCTGCGCCATCCCGAGGTGATCGATAGGCTCAATGCCTGGATGCAGGCCGAGTCCGAGGTCGTCGCCGGGCTAGTCCGCCGCGCCGGACTGGACGATGTCTGGCAAGACTAGCTCGGGGCCTCGCCTCGGCACCCCTGAGCGGGCGGGACCGCATCTTGGCGCCGTGCCTCCCCTGCGGGGGCTGACCTTCAAGCAGGCGGCCGTCACCCTGTTCATCGTGCTGGCTCTGGGCATGATCATTGGTGTCATCGAGCTCGTGCTGGACTGGCGCATGGTTCGCGAAGACGTCGAGCAGGGCACTGAGAGGACCTTGGCACTGGTCGAAGGCTCCGCGTCCGAGGCGGCCTACCAGCTGCATCCCGCGCTCGGGCGTGAGCTCGTCGAAGGCCTGTTCGCCTTCGATACGGTGCGCCGCGTCGAGCTTCGCGACGACTTCGGGCAGGTGCTTGCCTCTGCAGAGCGCGAACGCCGGACCTCCGGCGACATGCGCGCCTGGCGTTGGCTCTTCGCCGACGTCATCCACTTCCAGCGACGCCTGCAATATGACGTGCCCGGGGGCGGGCTCACCGCGGTGGGCGTCCTCGAGCTGGACCTGTCTGCGGACGTCCTTGCTCAGCGTTTCCTGCGGCAGGCCCTGCGCGACTCGATCCTCGGCCTGGCGCGGGCGCTCTTCATCTCCGTCCTGGTGGTGATCATCTTCTACTTTATGATTACGCGCCCCTTGCTGGCGCTGTCCGGCGCGATCGCCAGGGTGGACCCGGCGCTGCCGGGTGCCTGGTCGCCGCCGCCCGCTCTCGGGCGCAGGCGAGATGAGCTTGGCCTGCTGCTCGGTCATCTGAAGACCCTTCTTCAAGCGTCTCAAGATGGACTCGATGCGCGTGATCGTGCCGAGCGTGAATTCACCGCGCTCACTCAGGAGCTCGAGGCGCGGGTCCAGGCGCGGACCCGCGATCTCGAGCGACAGAAGCGCGAGGTCGAGCGCGCGCTCGGGCAGCTCGATAGCGCGCATCAGCGGCTGAGCGAGGCGAATGGTCGGTTGCTGGAGAGCCATCGCTATGCGCGCCGCATCCAGACCGCCATGCTGCCGCCAAAGGACGCCCTGGACGCTGTGGTGGCGGAGATCGAGATCCTCTGGGAGCCATTGCATCTGGTCGGTGGGGATTGGTATTGGCTCGAGCGGCGTGGCGATCTCAACCTGATTCTCGTCGCAGATTGCACGGGGCATGGTGTGCCCGGCGCTTTCATCACCCTGGTCCTGGCCTCGGCGACGCAGCAGGTGCTGCGTGAGTCTCCAGACTGGAGCCCGGCCGAGATCCTCGCCGCACTGGATCGAGAGGTCCGGGCGCGTTTGCATCAAGATCGAGCGGGGCCGGCCAGCGCGGATTGGGAGTCCGATGACGGACTGGATGCGGCTCTGCTCCTGTGGGGCGGTCGCGACCGGCGGATGCGGTTTGCGGGCGTGGGCGGCATTCCTTTGGTGAAGATCGCTCCGACCGGGGAGGCGAGCACGATTCGAGGGGCGCGCGGGCATCTGGGCTATCAGAGCCTGTCGTCGCCGCGTCGGATCCTCAATCACGAGATAGAGATCGAGCCTGGGGCGACCTTTTATCTCATGACGGACGGAATCACGGATCAGATGGGCACGACGCCACGCCGTCTTCTTGGGCGTCGGTGCGTCGTGGAATGGCTGCAAGGCAGCGCCGCCCTCGATCTGAGCGACCAGGTGCGCGGTCTGTGCGCCATGCTCGAGCGTTATCGCGGTGAGGAGTCGCGGCGCGACGACATGACGCTGGTGGCGCTGAGGCCCCTGTGAGTCTGGGTGCCGAGCTTCCGCTCGCATGCCGTCCGCCAGGCCGAGGCGGTCAGCTGCTGGCCGCGTGGCTGAAGGTCCTTTTCAGCGTCAGGGAATGATGTCCGTAATCTTCCACTGGCCGTCGACCAGCGAGAGACGGACATGGGTCGCTCCTCGGCCGAGCTCTCCAATCCTGATCAGGAAGCGGTTGTAGGATTCGAAGAAGGCGCAGTCGATTCCGGCGAGCAGGTAGGGCGGGCTTTGGCCGGTGGCCTGAGTGACCGCGCCGCGCAGGGTGTCGCGGACCCAATCCAGGGTGATGGCCTGCTCGAGGGCCGAGTCGCCGAGGCGCTCCAGATTCTGACGAATCCAGCTCACCACGCTGTCGGGGTCGTCCGAGGGCAGGACGCCCTTGACGCCGGCGGAGACGCGGTCTTTGTAATTCGCGCGAATGGCGGGGAGGTCCACCATCTCGGCCAGCTCGGCGGTGCCTGGCGCGTTGATCGCTCCGTCCAGGCGGTAGACGCCGAAATAAGGCCAGAGACCATAGCCGATGAGTGCTAGAAGAAGGATGTATCCGATATACCGCATCGAGGGGGGCTCGCGGACATTGGTGGAGAAGTGGGGGGCTCGGGTCCATGTTGAGTACTGGAGTCAGTCCATTCAGATTCTAACCGGATCGCCGCGGCGGATATAATCCCGCGTCGGCAGCGATCGCCCACTGGACCTTCGGATGCAGCAGGAAATCCCCACAACCCGCCTCGATGCATGGCCTCCAGCACCTTGGAGCGACTGCGTGGCGTGCGAGCGCTTGGCGTGAGCGCGACGCAAGGGCTCGAGACCTACCTGGTCGGCGGCGCCGTCCGCGACCAGCTTCTGGGGCGCGCCGCCCGGGAGCGCGACTACGTCGTGATCGGCGCCACGGCCGAGGAGATGCTGGATCGCGGCTTCCTCCAGGTCGGTAAGGACTTCCCCGTCTTCCTGCACCCCGAGACCAAGGACGAATACGCTTTGGCGCGCACCGAGCGCAAGACGGCCCCCGGCTACCACGGTTTTCAGGTCCACGCCGAGCCCGATGTCACGCTGGAGCAGGATCTGATGCGCCGGGATCTCACGATCAATGCGCTCGCCCTGAACCCCAATGGGGGGGTGATCGATCCCTATGGCGGTCTCGCCGATCTCGAGGCCCGCATCTTGCGCCATGTGTCTCCAGCCTTCTGCGAGGATCCGGTGCGGATCCTGCGCCTGGCCCGCTTTGCCGCGCGCTATGCCGATCTCGACTTCCAGGTCGCCGACGAGACGCTGGTCCTGATGCGCGACATGGTCGATGCCGGCGAGGTCGATGCCCTGGTCCCGGAGCGTGTCTGGCAGGAGATGTCCCGCGCGCTCATGGAGGATCGGCCGTCGCGCTTTTTCGAGGTGCTGCGCGACTGTGGTGCGCTGGCGCGCCTGCTGCCCGAGCTGGAGCGGCTCTGGGGCGTGCCTCAGCCGGAGAAGTGGCATCCGGAGATCGATGCGGGTGTCCATGTCATGCTGGTCGTCGACATGGCCGCGCGTCTGTCCGGGGATCTGGAGGTGCGCTTCGCCGCGCTCTGTCACGACCTCGGCAAGGGCACGACGCCTGCCGACATCCTGCCCCGGCATCATGGTCACGAGGAGCGCGGGGTCGCACTCGTCGACGATGTCTGCGAGCGTTTCAAGATCCCGAGCCGCTGTCGCGAGCTGGCGCGGATCACGGCCGGCAGTCATGGTCTGGTGCACAAGGTCGATGAGCTGCGTGCCTCGACCATCCTGGATTTGCTGGAGCGTGCCGATGGCATCCGTCGGCCTGCCCGCTTCGAGCAGATGCTGATCGCCTGCGAGGCCGACTATCGTGGCCGGACCGGCCACGCGGAGCGGCCCTATCCTCAGGCCGATACCCTGCGCCTGCTGCTGCGCGCCGTCACGGCCGTGGATGTCGGCGGCATCGCCCGCGCGACCAGCGAGCGACGCCTCATCCCGGAGCGTATCCGCGCCGTGCGGATTGCCGCGATCAAGGGCGCCCGTCAGGGCCTCGCCTGACCTTTCGATTTGTCCTTGCGCCCGCCTTGCCGCATCATGCGCGCCCTTCTCTTGATCAAATTGCCGTTTGCAGATGTCGGATATAGCCACCTATAACGCGGAGGGCCTCGAGCGTCGGCCCCTGAAGGATTTCACCGAGAAGGCGTACCTGGATTACTCCATGTACGTCATCCTGGATCGGGCGCTGCCGCACGTCGGCGATGGCCTCAAGCCCGTGCAGAGGCGCATCCTCTACGCGATGTCCGAGCTGGGTCTCTCGGCGGCGGCCAAGTTCAAGAAATCCGCGCGCACTGTGGGTGACGTGCTGGGTAAGTTCCATCCGCACGGCGATTCCGCCTGCTATGAGGCCATGGTCCTCATGGCCCAGGACTTCAGCTACCGCTATCCGCTCGTCGATGGGCAGGGCAACTGGGGCTCACCGGACGATCCCAAGTCCTTTGCCGCCATGCGCTATACGGAGTCGCGGCTGGCGCCCTATGCGGAGGTCCTGCTTGGGGAGGTCGGGCAGGGCACCGTCGACTGGCAGCTCAATTTCGACGGCACCCTGAGCGAGCCCCGTCTGCTCCCTGCGCGTCTGCCGAATCTCCTGCTGAACGGCGCGACCGGAATCGCGGTCGGCATGGCGACCGACATCCCCTCGCACAATCTGCGCGAGGTGGCGCAGGCCTGCATCCATCTGCTCGAGCATCCGGATGCGCCCCTGAGCGACCTGATGCGCTTCATCCCGGGGCCGGACTTCCCGACGGCCGGAGAGATCGTCACCGCGCGGGATGAGCTGGTGAAGATGTACCAGACTGGTAGCGGGAGCGTGAAGCAGCGCGCCCGCTACGAGGTCGAGCGGGGCGACATCGTCATCACCGCGCTGCCCTATCAGGTCTCGGGCAGCCGGGTGCTTGAGCAGATCGCCGCCCAGTTCAATGCCAAGAAGCTGCCGATGATCGAGGACTTCAGGGATGAATCCGATCACGAGTTCCCGACACGTCTGGTGATCGTGCCGCGCTCCAACCGCGTCGACGTCGATCGGCTCATGTCGCACCTCTTCGCGACCACGGACCTGGAGCGCAGCTATCGCGTCAATATGAACATGATCGGCCTGAACGGCCGCCCGCGCGTCATGGACTTGCGCGAGCTGTTGGTCGCGTGGCTGATCTACCGGACCGAGACGGTGCGTCGCCGGCTCCAGTATCGCTTGGAGAAGGTGCTCGAGCGGCTGCACCTCTTGGACGGCCTGCTGATCGCCTTCCTCAACATCGATGAGGTGATCCGGATCATCCGCACCGAGGACGAGCCCAAGCCCGTGCTCATGGCCCGTTTCGGACTCACGGATACCCAAGCGGAGTATGTGCTCAACACGCGGCTGCGCCAGCTCGCGCGCTTGGAGGAGATGAAGATCCGCGGCGAGCAAGCGGAGCTGGCCGAGGAGCGGGATGGCTTGCAGCGGGTGCTGGGCGACGAGCAGGCCCTGAAGGCGCTGATCCGCGATGAGATCACCGCGGATGCCGAGAAGTACGGCGATGCGCGCAGATCGCCCCTGGTCGCGCGCAGCGCGGCGGCTGCCATCGACGAGACCGAGCTGGCGCCGAGCGAGGCGGTGACTGTCGTCCTCTCCGAGAAGGGCTGGGTGCGGGCCGCTAAGGGGCATGAGGTGGATCCCGCCGGTTTGAGCTACCGCTCGGGCGACACCTTCCTGAGCGCCGCGCGCCTGCGGAGCAATCAAGCGGTTGTCTTCCTCGATTCGACCGGCCGCAGCTATGCGCTGCAAGCCCATACGCTGCCCTCCGCCCGGGGGCAGGGCGAGCCGCTGACCGGGCGTCTGGATCCACCGTCGGGTGCGCGCTTCGTCACCGTGCTGGGCGATTCTCCTCAGGCGCGCTATCTGCTCGCCTCCGATGCCGGCTACGGCTTCGTCGCGAGCTTCGAGGACTTGATCGCCAAGCCGAAGGCGGGCAAGGCGGTGCTGACGCTGCCCAAGGGTGCGGAGGTCCTGCGTCCGGTCCGGGCCGGGGAGGGGGCTGGCGCTGGCGCTCTGCTCGCCGCGGCGACCAGCGCCGGGCACCTTTTGCTGTTCCCGCTCTCCGAGCTGCCTGAGATGGCGCGCGGGAAGGGAAACAAGATCGTCGGTATTCCCACGCCCAAGGCTCAGACACGCGAGGAGATCATGATCGCGGTTGCGGTGCTGGCCGAAGGCGCGAGCTTGATGGTGGTCTCGGGCAAGCGCACCTTGACCCTCAAGCCAGCGGATCTCGAGCTCTACAGGGGCGAGCGTGGCAGACGGGGGCGGCTGTTGCCGCGTGGATTCCAGCGCGTCGAATCCCTCATCGCGGAGCAGGCAGGTTGATTCGGGGTGCCTGCCGCCCGCTGACGCCTCCTCCACCACGGCCGAAACGGGCCGGTAAGACGGATCGCAGACCGAGGCTGGGCTAGACTTGGGACTACAGGGATCGTCTTCTGCGAAGCGCCCGGCAGCCTTTGGGCGACCTCTTGCGAGCTAGAGGCGCGGATTGCCCTCCGACACACAGGCTTTGAATAGGCGGATGCAAGATTATCTGAGGCTACACAAAGAGCAGGCCGAGGGCTCGCAGTTGGCCGGCGAATCTGCGCTGCTCGGTGCTCGCACGCCGGCCTCGGGTGTGCTCGGCGCGGCGCGCGAGACGCTTGCGACCATCCTCATCGTCGATGACTCGCCCGAGAATCTCGCCGTCCTCAACGAGCTTCTGCAGCCCGACTTCCGGGTGCGGGCCGCGACCTCTGGCGTCAAGGCGCTGCGCGTCGTCAAGACCACGCCCACGCCGGATCTCATCCTGCTCGATGTCATGATGCCGGAGATGGATGGCTACGAGGTCTTCGAGCGGCTGCGTGCGGATCCGGAGACGGCGGACATCCCGGTGATCTTCGTGACCGCCATGGACAGCACCGAGGCGGAGATCCACGGCCTGGACGTCGGCGCGGTCGATTACATCGCCAAGCCCATCGTGCCGCCCATCCTCAGGGCACGGGTCAACACGCAGCTGGAGCTCAAGCAGGCGCGGGATTGGCTCAAGAATCAGAACGCCTATCTCGAGACCGAGCTTCAGCGTCGTCTGCACGAGAACCTGGTCGTCCAGGAGGTCAGCATCCATGCCTTGGCTCATCTGGCGGAGATCCGGGATCCGGAGACGGGCAACCATCTACGCAGGACGCAGGGCTATGTGCGTGCCTTGTCCGAGCATTTGCAGAGCCACCCCGGGTTCGGGGCCTTTCTGACCCCTCACAACGTCGATCTGCTGGTCAAGTCCGCACCTCTGCACGATATCGGCAAGGTCGGTATCCCCGACCACATCCTCCTCAAGCCCGGGAAGCTGACGGCGGAAGAATGGGAGATCATGAAGACGCATGCCAAGCTCGGCAGCGATGCCATCGAGCTGGCCGAGCGCGACGTCGAGCGACCCGTCGAGTTTCTCGTCCTCGCCAAGGAGATCGCCCGTTATCATCACGAGCGGTGGGACGGCACGGGCTATCCGGATGGTCTCAAGGGCGAGCGGATTCCGATCTCCGCGCGCCTCATGGCGCTTGCGGATGTCTTCGACGCCCTGATCTCAGTGCGCGTCTACAAGCCGGCCATGAGGTACGAGGCCGCGCGTGACATCATCCGCGAAGGTCGCGGCAGCCACTTCGACCCGGACGTGACAGATGCCTTCCTGGCGACCTTCGAGAGATTCTGCCAGGTGGCCAAGCGCTTCAGCGAGAACGACTCCTCCTGAGATGTGACGCCAGCTCCCAGCTTCCAGCCTGAGATCGGTAGCTCAAGCCCCAAGGCGCAAAGGACCCGAAGAAAAGCAGCGGAGCCTTCTGGCTGACATGCAGTTGGCGGATGCGCAGCCCCCGCTGATTGGGTCCAGCAAGCTGGAGGCGTCTCCAAGGTGGGCCGGATGCGGCCGCTGCTTGGGTGCGCCTGGCCGTTCGAGCTATTCCCGCCGAAATCGCTACAGCTTGATCTCGTGGTGGCTGAGCTCGAGATCGGCGTCGCGATAGAAGCGATAACGCGCCCGTCCGGCGTTGCGGACTGCGGGGTCCTGATCAACCAGGTCGCAGACCCGCTCGAAGCGCTCCAGGAAGGCCGGCGGATCCAGGGCGAGATTGATCAGCACCTGGCGCTCGGTCTCCGGACGACCATCGGCGCTGATGAGAATGGGCGTCAGCGCCGTGTCGACCTTGCCGACCAGCCCATGGGGCAGGAAGCTGTCATCGCGATAGGTCCAGAGCAAGCGGTCGAGGTGGCGTGCCTCCTCGGCCTTCGGGCAGTAGATGAGCGCGCGCAGCCCCTTGGCAAGGATCCGCTCGACGAGCCGGCAAACCAGCAGAAAGCGATCGCCGCGACTGCCCTGCTGGAGACTGTAGAAGTCGACTCTGCTCATGCGTTGCTCCAATGCCAAGCGCGGCCCTGCGGGCAGGCCCCGCAGCGAGGCCCGCCGGCGGCTTGGTCAGAATCCTTCGGTCGAGGTGAAGAGGCCGACCCGCAGGTCCTTGGTCGTATAGATGGTGCGGCCGTCGACCTGCACCACGCCGTCACCGATCCCCAGCACGAGCTTGCGCGTGATGACACGCTTCATGTCGATGTGATAGGTGACCTTGGCGGCTTCGGGCAGGACCTGTCCGGTGA
The DNA here is from genome assembly GCF_010820565.1 of Thiorhodococcus minor. GTDB lineage: Bacteria > Pseudomonadota > Gammaproteobacteria > Chromatiales > Chromatiaceae > Thiorhodococcus > Thiorhodococcus minor. The sequence goes on from NZ_JAAIJQ010000007.1 coordinate 97,062, forward strand.
ACTTGACCTCGCCGACGCCGAGGGCGCGGCCATGTCCGGGGTTGCCGATCCAGGCGAGGTAGAAGCCGACCAGCTGCCAGAGCGCGTCCAATCCGAGGCAGCCGGGCATGACAGGGTCGCCCGGAAAGTGGCACTGGAAGAACCAGAGATCTGGCTTGATATCCAGCTCGGCGAGGATCTCCCCCTTGCCGTTGGCGCCGCCGAAATTCGCGATCCGGATGATGCGGTCCATCATCAGCATGTTGGGCACTGGCAGCTGGGCGTTCCCTGGCCCGAACATCTCGCCGGCCCCACAGGCCAGTAGCGCGTCGCGATCGAAAGAAGCTTCTTTGTTATCCACTATTGATCCTGGGTCTTCGTGATGAAATGGGGAAGGCGCCTTGGTGCCGTGCGATCACAAGGAGACCGCGACGGTCATCAGGGCCGTGCTGCTGACCCAAAGGCACCGGGCTCGGACTCTTCCGCGACGCTCGTTGCCGCATCGCAGGCCCGCGCTTGGATTGGCCGCATGGCGCGCCCGCGGTCCGGGTTCTAGGTCCTGAGGCGATCCCGAACGAAGCCGACGATCTCCGCGATGGGGACGAGCTGCATCTCGGCGTCGGTGCGGCCCTTGTACTCGACCTGACCCTCGTCAAGCCCCTTGTCGCCGACGACGATTCGGTGGGGGATGCCTATCAGCTCCATGTCCGCGAACATGAAGCCTGGGCGGGCGTCGCGGTCGTCGAGCAAGACCTCGATACCTGCGGCCTGGAGGTCCGCATAGAGCTGCTCGGTGGCCTCGCGGACGCGATAGGACTTGCCGAGCTTCATGGGCAGCAGGGCGACCTCGAAGGGCGCGATGGGTGCCGGCCAGCAGATGCCGCGGTCGTCGTGGTGCTGCTCGATGGCGGCTGCGACCACGCGCGAGACGCCGATGCCGTAGCAGCCCATGGTGAGCGTGGTGGCCTTGCCGTCCTCGCCGAGCACCGTGGTCTTCATGGCGGTGCTGTATTTGCGGCCGAGCTGGAAGATGTGCCCTACCTCGATGCCGCGGGCGATGGTCAGGGTGCCCTTGCCGTCCGGGCTCGGATCCCCCTCGAGCACATTGCGCAGGTCGGCGACCTCCGGCAGCGGCAGGTCGCGGCCCCAGTTGAGGCCGAACCAGTGCTTGCCGTCCTGGTTGGCGCCGGCGCTGAAGTCCGCGGTGACCGCCACTGTCCGGTCCACGATGCAGGGGATCGGCAGGTCCTTGGGACCCAGTGAGCCGGGGCCGGCGCCAACGGCGGCGCGAATCTCCTCTTCGGTAGCCATGCGCAGTGGAGAGGCAACGAGCGGTAGCTTCTCCGCCTTGACGGCGTTCAGGTCATGATCGCCACGCACCAGGAGGGCGACCAGTGCGGCCTGCGCTTCGTCGGACGCCGCGACGACCAGGGTCTTGACCGTGTGCTCGATCGGCTGCTCGAACTGCTCGACGAGATCCGCGATGGTCTTGGCCTTTGGCGTGTCGACCAGGCGCGCTTCCTGCCGGGGGGCGGGCGGCGCGTCGGACGGTGCGACGGCCTCGGCGAGCTCGACGTTCGCCGCGTAGTCGCTGTCGGTCGAGAAGGCGATGGCGTCCTCGCCGGAGGCCGCGAGGACGTGGAACTCGTGCGAGGCGTTTCCGCCGATGCTGCCGGTATCGGCCTGCACCGGGCGGAAATCCAGTCCGCAGCCTGTGAAGATGCGGCAATAGGTCTCGTGCATCTGCCGGTAGGTCTCGGCCAGGGATGCCTCGTCGAGATGGAAGGAGTAGGCATCCTTCATCAGGAACTCGCGCGCCCGCATCACGCCGAAGCGGGGCCGGATCTCGTCGCGGAACTTGGTTTGGATCTGATAGAAATTGATCGGCAGCTGCTTGTAGCTCTTCAGCTCGTTGCGGGCCAGATCGGTGATGATCTCTTCGTGCGTCGGGCCGAAGCAGAAGTCCCGCTGGTGGCGGTCGCGCAGGCGCAGCAGCTCGGGGCCGTACTGATCCCAGCGTCCCGACTCCTGCCAGAGCTCGGCCGGTTGCACCGCCGGCATGGAGACCTCCAGCGCGCCCGCGCGGTCCATCTCCTCGCGCACGATCCGCTCGACCTTCCGCAGCACCCTGAGCCCTAGCGGAAGCCAGGTGTAGAGCCCAGCGGCGAGCTTGCGGATCATGCCCGCGCGCAGCATCAGCCGATGGCTAGCGATCTCGGCGTCGGCGGGCGTCTCTTTGACGGTCTGGAGGGGGAACTGAGAAGTGCGCATCAGAACGCCTTTGGTCGAAATAAAGCGCGGAAGTCTATTGATCCTGGCCTGCAGAAACAACTTCTAGGTCTCAGAATCGAGCCGTCCGGTGGGGTAGACTCGGCAATGTCGTCGCGGTCCGTCGCCGGTTCTTCCCTGATCGGCTGCCGTTCGCACTAAAGTCGGACGCTTTCCTTCGCCCGATGCTCGAGAATGGACAAAGCGTTGAATAATTGCCACCCTTTGCCCGCTGGGCACTTTTTGTGCCCAGCATTCTGCTCGCTCCGCATCGACATTGTTGATCAGGGATGCTTCGTCAGCGTAGCCTTAGGTTAATCCGTTATGAGTCAGTTGCAGCAACAGTTACCCGTTGACCCCAGCGTCTCAGACCGTCGAACCCAGGTTCGCATCGATGTACAGATCCCGGTTCGGGTCAAGTTTCCCGGGCATGACGAGCCCATCACCGCGATCAATCAGGATATCTCCTGGGGTGGTGCGCTACTGCTGATCTCAGAGCCGCTCCCAACGCACGCGGGGCCGCTCAAGCTGACCTTGCCATGGAAGCGGGACGAGCAGATCACGGCTCACGCCCAGCTCCTGCGGGCCCGCCCGCTGCAAGGCGGTCAATATCTCATCGCGGTTCGTTTCATCAGTCTCTCGCCGCGCAGCCAATCGAGGCTGGAGCGTCTTCTCAAGATGCTGAGCGCGAGCGACGAGAGCATCGAGGTTGGCGATACCAGCGGACTGGTGCGAGAGCTCGAGGTCACCGTGAGCGATGCCGACGAGCTTCGCCATATGCTCCGCCAGATCGCAAAGGGGCGGCACACGGTGACCGTCTTCGACGCCTACGAGCCAAACCAGAGTATCAGTCTCTCCATCACCGGAACCCGCGATCTGCCCGGCATCCGGCTGCGCGCCCGGGTCGTCGAGGTTAGGGAGTCCAAGGCCACTGGCTTCGACTGGACGAATTTGCACACCCTGGTCTTGGAGTTCGAGCACCCCAAGAAGGCGATTCGCTCCTTCGCCAAGATGCTGATCGATCAGCTCCCGGAGCCGGGCGATCGCTCGGGTCGGGAAGGGGAGCTGCCCGACTGGATCCGATCCGTGCCCCTTGCCAAGCCATCGCGCGCAGACGCGGCGCGGCGCGCGGGGGCGTCGGGGATTCCGAGTGCCCTCGAGCGCGATTTCCCCGAGGCGCTGACGCGGCTCATCGCCGGTTGGGGTGATCCCGAGGCCTTCGAGATCATGTTTCGGGATCTCGTGCTGGGTGACCAAGGCCAGCCTGGCGGCTGGCCGACCGAGGCATGGGTGGAGCTCGAGCTGCTGCAGAACGTGCATGACTGCGCCTACGGCATGTCCGGCAATCGAAAGGCCCTGTTGAAGGGCGGTAGGGCGATCTGACACTGCTGGAGAGCTCGCCGCCACTGCCCTGAGCTGGGCTCGATCATGGTCGCCACCGTCGTCTGCAAGGACTTTGCGATGCGAGCTCGCTCTGCGGCAGTTTGATCGAGCGAGCGGCGATGGCGTCCCGCGCTCGGCCGCCTGCTCGTCTGCGCGTTCCCCCGCTGTCTGGCTTGACCGTCGCGAGCGATCGCGGTAACTTCAGTCTCTTTTTCAACGCTTTAAACGAATCCCGCTGCGGCTAGTCGCGCGCTGGGCTCGATCGCATGCGCATGCCGCTCGGCAGTGCGCGCGATTCGATTCGCCCCGGGCTAGCGGGTGGAGTCGTTCGGAGGTCGCTCAAGGTGGCACTAACTGAGGCGCAGCCGGAGGAGGCAAGGGTGACGACCACGCAGCTAAGCGGGGCGGAGATCGTCATTCAGGCCCTGATCGACGAAGGGGTCGAGTACGTCTTCGGCTATCCTGGTGGGGCGGTTCTGCACATTTACGATGCCCTCTTCAAGCGGGGCTCGCTCAAGCACATCCTCGTCCGGCACGAGCAGGCCGCGGCGCACGCCGCGGACGGCTATGCGCGCGCGACCGGAAAGTGCGGCGTCTGTCTGGTCACCTCAGGGCCGGGTGCGACCAACGCCGTGACCGGCATTGCGACTGCCTACATGGACTCGGTCCCCATGGTCATCCTGACCGGGCAAGTGCCAACGCCCGTCATCGGGAGCGACGCCTTTCAGGAGGTGGACACCGTCGGGATCACCCGCCCGTGCGTGAAGCACAATTTCTTGGTCAAGGACGTCAAGGACCTGGCGATCACCATCCGCAAGGCCTTCTACATCGCCACCACGGGGCGTCCTGGACCCGTCGTCGTCGATATTCCCAAGGACGTGACCGATCCGGGCATCAAGGTTCCCTACAGCTATCCGAGGGAGATCAAGATGCGCTCTTACAGTCCGGTGGAGAAGGGGCATCACGGGCAGATCAAGCGGGCCGTGGATCTGATGCTCGAAGCCAAGCGTCCGGTCTTCTACACGGGCGGCGGCGTGGTGCTCGGCGAGGGCTCCGCCCAGCTGACCGAGCTGGTGCGAGCGACTGGCTTTCCCATCACCAGCACCCTGATGGGGCTGGGGGCCTATCCGATGACGGATCCTCAGTTTCTCGGCATGCTGGGGATGCATGGCACCTACGAGGCCAACATGGCCATGCACGAGACGGACGTGCTCATCGCCGTGGGTGCGCGCTTCGACGATCGCGTGACGGGTAAGATCGAGCATTTCTGTCCGCACGCCCGGATCGTCCACGTCGACGTGGATCCGTCGTCCATTGCCAAGAACGTCAAGGTCGACATCCCCATCGTCGGGCAGGTGGCGAGCGTGCTTGCCGACATGCTGCGTCTCTATCAGGAGCGCAAGCCCAAGTCGAGCGAGCCTCCAGTGGCCGATTGGTGGGCGAAGATCGATCAGTGGCGTGGTCTGGACTGCCTCAAATACGACGGCTCAGGCTCCGCCATCAAGCCCCAGTTTGCGGTCGAGACGCTCTACAAGGTCACCAACGGCGAGCTCTATCTCGCATCCGATGTCGGTCAGCATCAGATGTTCGCCGCCCAGTTCTATCCGTTCGACAAGCCGCGGCGCTGGATCAACTCGGGCGGGCTTGGCACCATGGGCTATGGGCTTCCGGCAGCCATCGGCGCGCAGTTGGCCTATCCCGATGCGCAGGTCGCCTGCATCACGGGTGATGCCAGTATCCTCATGTGTATCCAGGAGCTGGCGACCTGTCAGCAATACCAGCTGCCGATCAAGGTTCTGCTACTGAATAACGGCTACATGGGCATGGTGCGCCAGTGGCAAGAGCTCTTCTACGAGAGCCGCTATTCGCATTCCTATGTGGACGCTTTGCCGGACTTCGTGAAGCTGTCCGAGAGCTTCGGCCACGTCGGCATGCGGATCGAGCGGCCAGCGGATCTCGAAGACGCCATGCGTGAGGCCTTCGCGATGAAGGACCGTTTCGTGTTCATGGACGTCATCGTCGACCCGACCGAGAACGTCTATCCGATGATCGCGGCCGGCAAGGGACATCACGAGATGCATCTCTCGCCCAGCCTGACCGACCGGGAGCTGGCTTGACGCCGTCGCAGATTTGACCTGATTCGAAACGAGATCCACCCATGAGACATATCATTGCCGTGCTGCTCGAGAATGAGGCGGGCGCCTTGTCGCGCGTCGCAGGCCTCTTCTCGGCCCGTGGCTATAACATCGAGTCACTCACCGTGGCCCCGACCGACGATCCGACCCTGTCGCGCATGACGCTCGTGACCACGGGCAACGACGAGATCGTCGAGCAGATCAAGAAGCAGCTCAACAAGCTGATCGATACGGTCAAGCTGCTCGATCTTTCCGAAGGGCCACACATCGAGCGCGAGATGATGATGGTCAAGGTGCGCGCCGAGCGCGACGACCGCGAGGAGCTCAAGCGGCTCGCCGACATCTTTCGCGCCAAGATCATCGACGTGACGGATACCAGCTATGTCGTCGAGCTAACCGGCGCCTCGAAGAAGCTCGATGCCTTCATCGACGCCGTGCCCGAAGGCCTTATCATCGAAGTCGTGCGCTCCGGTCCGACCGGTATCGCGCGCGGCGAGAAGGGACTGTCACTCTAGCCCTGAATCAGTCGCCCGGGATGGTCGTCCGGAACGCCGCTATCATGGCGGTGGCCGCGTGCCGTCCCGGGTCGATCGTTTAATCCACTAGGATCCACGCAATGACCATCAACGTTTATTACGACAAAGACGCCGACCTCTCCCTCATCCAAGGAAAGCAGGTTGCCATCATCGGCTATGGCTCTCAGGGCCATGCCCACGCCAACAACCTCAAGGAATCCGGGGTTTCTGTCACCGTCGGTCTGCGCCCGGGCTCTGCGTCCGCCGCCAAGGCTTCCAACGCCGGTCTCGAGGTCAAGTCGATCGAGGAAGCCGTCGCGGGCGCGGATGTGGTCATGATTCTGGCTCCCGACGAGCACCAGGCGGCCCTCTATCGAGATCAGGTCGCGCCGAGCATCAAGCAGGGCGCGGCGCTGGCATTCGCGCACGGCTTCAACATCCACTTCGGCCAGATCGCGCCGCGCGAAGACCTCGACGTCATCATGATCGCGCCCAAGGGGCCGGGTCACTTGGTCCGCTCGACCTACACTCAGGGCGGCGGTGTTCCCAGCCTGATCGCTGTCTACCAGGACGCCACCGGCCAGGCGCGCGACCTCGCCATGGCCTACGCCTCCGCCAATGGTGGCGGCCGTGCCGGTATCATCGAGACCAGCTTCCGCGAGGAGTGCGAGACCGACCTCTTCGGCGAGCAGGTGGTGCTCTGCGGTGGTCTGACCTCGCTGATCCAGGCCGGCTTCGAGACCCTGGTCGAGGCTGGCTATGCGCCCGAGATGGCCTACTTCGAGTGTCTGCACGAGGTGAAGCTGATCGTCGACCTCATCTACGAGGGCGGCATCGCCAACATGCGCTACTCCATCTCCAACACCGCCGAGTACGGGGATCTGACGCGCGGTCCGCGTGTCATCACCAGCGACACCAAGGCCGAGATGAAGCGTATTCTCGGCGAGATCCAGACCGGGCAGTTCGCCAAGGAGTTCATCTTGGAGAACCAGGCCGGCGCCTCTTCCATGAAGGCGATGCGCCGTCTCGGTGCCGAGCACCAGATCGAAGAGGTCGGCGAGCGTCTGCGTGAGATGATGCCCTGGATTCGCGAGAAGAAGCTGGTCGACAAGAGCAAGAACTAATGACTCAGCGCCCTGGCCCCCGGTAGGGCGCGGGATCGACGCAAGAAGGGGGCTCGCCTGAGGGGTGAGCCCCTTTTGTTTGGTCGCTTCAGTGCGGTCGATCTCAGGAGGGCGCTGGTCGAGTCTTTGTGCACTCAGGCGCTACCCCGAGATGGGACGAGCCAAGCGAGCCAACTATCCTCCACTGCCCACTGCCCACTGCCCACTGCCCACTGCCCACTGCCCACTGCCCACTGCCCACTTCAGTTCTTGATGAAGGCCATAAATTCGGAGCGTGTTCTCGGGTCGTCCTGAAAGGCCCCGCGCATGGCGCTGGAGACTGTCGTGCTGCTCTGCTTCTGTACGCCGCGCATCATCATGCAGGTGTGACTGGCCTCCATGACGACGGCGACGCCATGTGCGTCGAGGTGCTCCATGAGGGCGTCAGCGACCTGATTGGTGAGCCGTTCTTGTACCTGGAGGCGCCGTGCGAAGACGTCCACGACGCGGGCGACCTTGCTGAGACCGACCACGCGGCCATTCGGCAAATAGCCGACGTGCGCGTGTCCGAAGAAGGGCAGCATGTGATGCTCGCACATGGAGTAGAACTCGATGTCGCGGACGATCACCATCTCCTTGACCTCTTCCTCGAAGACCGCGCCCTTGATGATGTCTTCCGCCGAGAGCGTATAGCCGCTCGTCAGGAAGTCCATGGCCTTTGCGACGCGCAGGGGGGTCCGCCTCAGCCCCTCTCGGTCGGGGTCTTCGCCGATCTCCGTAAGCATGCTGCGAACCAGGGCCTCCTTTTTCGGATCGTAAACCTCCTCGTCATGCTCGGGCTCGAAGCTCGATGCGTAGTGCCCGTGTGCGAGCAAATTGAACAGCTTGGACTTGTCTGACATGGGATTCGCCTCTTTCTTTGGATCCTCCGGAATCGATCCAGGATCCGCCGATGTCGATTTGGCTGCTCGAGCTGGATGCTCGGCTCTGAGCAGCAGAATGGGGCTGAGCGCAGGTAAAGGGAAGCCGCCGCAGGGCGTCGCTGCCGCTGCGGTCAGGGCCGGGGGCGGTGGGTCAGCCGCCAGTGGCATTCATGTGCCGCGCCAAGACGGATCCGGTCCTGCGGCCGAAATCATGACCTCGCGGCTTCTCTCCAAGCTGGCGCGAATCCCTGTCTTGAGCGGCGTGTCCTCGGTTGGATTCGCGCGCAGGAGGCGTCTCAGATCGATGGAGTGCTTCTGCCCGAGGCAGAGCAGCAGGCGGCCTTCCGCCGTCACACGGATGCGATTGCAGTCGGCGCAAAAGCTCTGGCTGTGCGGCGAGATGAAGCCGACGCGGGTATCCGTTCCCATAACGCGGTAGTACCTGGAGGGGCCTCCAGTGCGCTCGACCCTGGGTGCCAGGGCGAGGCCGGCGGCTTCGAGATCTCGCAGGATCGCGGCGCAGGGATAATCCTAGATCCGGCGGTTGGACGGCCTCCAGGGTGCGTCCAGCGTGGTGTCTGGCAAGGCGCAACCAGGCGTCGTAGTGGTTCTACGACAAGGCGTTGCAACGCAGTCAGGCGCCGCGCGGGGCGTGCACTGGGGGCCGTAGCGACCTTCACCCTGCGGGTGAAGCAGCAGAAAGCCAGGGTCTCGATAATGATCCATGTGTTGCATGGAGTGCGAAGCGGTCAACTGCCGGATCTAGGATGATAGGTCAGGGGCCGATCGCGGCCGTCGAGGGCGCCGATCGGCATCTCCTCGATGAAGCTGAGGTCGATTCCGCGATCGATGGCGAAACGGGTCAGTGCGGCCTGGCAAGGCCGCGTGTTCTAGCGGGTGTGACTCCCGCCTGGGTAATCGTGCGCCGCGAGCCCAGTATCG
>NZ_JAAIJQ010000080.1 GCF_010820565.1 Thiorhodococcus minor
CTGGGCTCGGCCGCGGTGCATACGCCACCCATGCCGCATCGGCTCCTGGTTCTGGCTGAGCCTTGTTAATAATCAGGTAACAGCAAGCGACCAAGGCGCTACACGAATGAACGCAATGAGCTAAACCGAGATCCGCAAACGTCTCGCCGAAGCCATGGATCGCGTGGTCGATGATCATGAGCCCATCGTCATCACCCGGGCAAACGGCAAGAACGCGGTGCTCATCTCGCAGGAGGACTTCGCTGCCTGGGAGGAGACGGCCTATCTGCTGCGCTCTCCGGCCAACGCCGCCGATCTCCGCGAGGCGGTCGTCGAGGTGGCGGAGCGTCGCGGCCTATCGCGACATGAGCTGATCGACAAATGATCTGCTTCCGCGATCGCGCCTGGGCCGACTACCTCTATTGGCAGCAGCACGATCGGCAGATCCTGAAGCAGATCAATGCCCTGATTCGAGACATCGAGCGGGCTCCCTTTTCTGGCCTCGGCAAACCGGAGCCCCTGAAGCACGAGCTCTCCGGCTTCTGGTCACGACGAATCGACGACGAGCACAGACTCGTCTATGCCTTGGCCGACGGCGACCTCATTGTCGCGCAGTGCCGTTATCACTATTGACCGAATCGTTCACCCCGAGTCGGCGGCCATGTTGACCAGGGCCGGGACGACGTCCCTCGAATGATGCGGTTTGAGGCTGCAGTCCGTGCTCATCCGAAGACGCTCCGCCGGGATGCACGTAGCAGATCGTGTCCACTGTAGCTTGAAACCGCTCGCATCGCGCGAGTCAAGCGGCGGCTATGGGCGTCTGACCTGCCGCTGAACCGACTCGGTTGGGCGGCAGCTCCTGGCCGGCTGCTACGACAGCGAAGGCCCAAGACCGGCATCGTCGTGACTCACAAGCCTCGACAACAGCGGTGGCGGAAACTGGCAGTTCTAGCGGGAATTATTCTGAGAAAAATTCGCGGAATAACCTGAGCGACAACAGCTTGACCCTCAGACTCGCGAAGCGGAGCTTCGTCTCGCGGGGTTACACAGCTAGAGCTGCGTCACCAGAGACCCGGATCGGGAAACAAGACATGGACAGCTCCTGAGGCAGTTGCACAGATGAGCCGTCGAGGCAGGGAGGACGCAGATCGAGATAGGATTCCCGCTCTCAGGCGCTGCTCAGACTGCAGCTCGAGCGCTCTTCTTCGCGGCACATCGACGCACTTTGCGCTTGCCGGAATGGGGAGGCACTCATCCGCTCCAGCCCCAACTCCTCCCCAGACTTAGCGGCGTGTATTGATGGCCGCCTGAGACAGCCACATCAGCGCCGGCTCTTCATCTTCGCCGAGCGCTCCCTCGCGAAGCACGAGCACGCCGTCCTGGACAGCTGTGACCATGACGCCCTCGGTCTGGTCCGCGAAGCTGGCGGCCAGCGGGCTCGGCTCCCTAGTGGCAGCGCGCTGCTTGACCCAATCCTGCATCATCTCGTGATAGGCGCGGCGGTATTCCACCTTGGCGGCACGCACTTCGTCGCGATCGAAGAAAAGCGTCACGGCGGAGGCGGGCATCTGATTGAAGGCGCCGATCTCGGCGCCGCAGATACGATCGCCGAAGGGGTTGGGGCCGTCCGCGCACTGCAGCTCCAGCTTGGGGAAGGTCTCTCGCAGCTCGGACTCGGTCAGGTCGCTGCCGAAGGCATCCAGCGCGGCGTTGAATTCGGGCTTGCCGAAGACGAACATGAGCGCGAGGTCCGTGCGCCGCTGCCCGTCCTCGGTGAAGGCCAGCCAGAAGAAGGGGCCAAAGACCAGCGCCAGCATGAGGAAGGTCTTGTACGTCTTGGGGAGTTTGAGGTCGTCACGTTTCATGGCGCCATTGTAGCCGCTTGCCGGCCCATTCCGCCCAAGCATCGGCGGCTGACTGGCTTCCTGGTGCTACTTCACCACCAGCTCGACGCGACGATTGAGGGCACGCCCCTCTTCGGTCGTGTTCGTCGCGAGCGGTGAGAGGCTGGCGACGCCCATGGGCATGAGGCGCGCGCCGAGGATGCCGTAGCTCTGGATCAGGGCCTGCACGACCGCCTCCGCGCGTCGGCGCGAAAGGTCCATGTTGTAGTCCAGCGTCCCCTTGTTGTCGGTATGCCCGACGACGTAGACCTCCAGCTCCGGCTGCTCGTTGAGCATGCGCGCCATCTCCTCGAGCTGGGACCGCGACTCCTCGCGAATGCTCGCCTTGTCGAAGTCGAAGTGGATGCCGTAAAGGGCGATCCGCCCCTCCTCGCCGAGCCCCTTGGCCATCTTCTCGGCGTCGATCAGGACCATGCGGTCCTGCATGGGCTTGGCCAGCACCTCCTCGACGAAGACGGCGACCCGGTCGCCGGCCTGCGAATCGGCGAAATTGTCCTGGAAGGCCGCGAAGACGAAGACGTGGGAGTCGCCATCGGAACTGCCGCGCCGCGCGGTGTAGATGCGCGGCTCCTCGACCGAGGTATCGGAGAAGACGTACTTGAGCAGGTGGCTGTCCGTCAGCTTCTTGCCCTTGGAGTCGTCGATATAGAACTGCTCGACCTTCTCCCCGCACTCAGGGTAGCCCGAGCACTGATAGATGGTTTCATAGCCACTGCCCGCGAGCGCCTGCTCGTAGTTGCGGATGACCTCCAGCGAGCTTGCATCCGGGGGTGCGATATAGATGATCCGGGTCCGGCGTCCCTCGACCTCGATCGCCTCTTGCCATGCGCCCTTCGCCTTGTCCCAGGGACCGGCCGGAATCTCGGCCTCATCGAACTGACTGGCGCGGTAGCCGATGATGACCGAGCCGCCGAAGCGGGGTACACCGGCAATGTCCCGAGCACCGGGCTGGTCCTTGCTCAAGTCCCGGGCCATGCCGGGCCGAGCGAGCGCCATCAGCAGCATCGCAAGGATCTGAACAACCAGGCTTGACGTCTTCATCGCGGATCTCCGATCGACTCCATGGGCCTGAGACAGGGGCCCAATCCCCCAAACAGCGACGTCCACGCGGCTTCCGCCTGCACAATCGCGGCCGAGGACACTAGACTAGCGACCCCCGATCCATCCCCGCAACAACGAGCCAAGCCAGCATGTCCATCGACCTCTCACAGCATACGCCCATGATGCAGCAGTACTTGCGCATCAAGGCAGATTACCCGGACAAGCTGCTGTTCTATCGGATGGGCGATTTCTACGAGCTCTTCTTCGAGGACGCGGAGCGCGCCGCCAGGCTCCTGGACATCACCCTGACCAAGCGCGGACAGTCGGCCGGCCGGCCCATCCCCATGGCGGGCGTGCCCTACCACGCGGCAGAGGGCTATCTGGCGAAGCTGGTCCGCAAGGGTGTCTCCGTGGTGATCTGCGAGCAGGTCGGGGATCCGGCGAGCAGCAAGGGACCGGTGGAGCGCAAGGTCACCCGCATCGTCACGCCCGGCACCCTGACCGACGACGCGCTGCTCGAGGAGCGGCGCGAGAATCTGCTGATCGCCATCGCCGAAGGCAAGGAGGGGTTTGGCATCGCCGCCCTGGAGCTGTCCAGCGGACGCTTCTCGGTGCTCGAGGTCGCCTCCCATGAGGCACTGGCGAGCGAGCTGGAGCGACTCAAGCCGGCCGAGGTCCTGCTCGACGAGGACAGCCGCCTGGACACCGCGCTGCGCATCGAGCAGGGCGTCAGCCACCGCCCCGCCTGGCATTTCGATCCCGACAGCGGCGAGCAGCGGCTCTGCCAGCAGCTAGGCACCCGCGACCTCGGCGGCTTCGGCTGCAACGCCCTGCGCCTTGCGGTCGGCGCGGCCGGCTGCCTGCTGCAATATGTCCGCGACACCCAGCTTGCCGCCCTCCCCCACATCCGAGGGCTGACCACAGAGCAGCGCGACCACGCCCTCATTCTCGATGCCGCGACCCGGCGCAACCTAGAGATCACAGAGGGCTTGAGCGGCCGCCACGAGCATACGCTGGCCGGCGTGCTGGATCGCACGGCGACCGCCATGGGCAGCCGCCTGCTGCGCCGCTGGCTCAACAGACCAATGCGCGATCAGGCCGCCGTGCGTGCGCGCCATGAGCTGATCGAGGCACTGATCGCGGCGGGTATCCTGGCGGAATCGCAGGAAACCCTCGCAGGCATCGGCGATCTCGAGCGGATCCTCGCCCGCGTCGCCCTGCGCTCGGCGCGCCCGCGCGACCTGGCCGTGCTGCGCGACTCCTTGGGCGTGCTGCCGATGCTTCATCAGCAGCTCGCAGACATCGACGACCCACTGCTCGCCGAGGTGCTCGCAGAGATCGGGGAGCATCCGGCCGCTGTCGACCTGCTGTCGCGCGCCATCATCGAGCAGCCGCCGATGCTGATCCGCGATGGCGGCGTCATCGCCCGGGGCTTCGACGCCGAGCTGGATGAGCTCCGCGATCTCTCCACCAATGCCGACGGCTTTCTGCTGGAGCTGGAGTCCCGCGAGCGCGAGCGCACAGGCATCACGGGCCTCAAGGTCGGCTACAACCGGGTCCACGGCTATTACATCGAGATCGGTCGCGCCCAGTCCGATCAGGTGCCGACCGAGTATGTGCGCCGCCAGACCCTCAAGGGCGTCGAGCGCTACATCACCCCGGAGCTGAAGAAGTTCGAGGACCAGGTGCTGAGCAGCCGCGAGCGCGCACTGGCCCGGGAGAAGGCACTCTACGACCAGGTGCTCGATCGGCTCGCCGAATCCCTGGGGCCATTGCAGCTCGCCGCCTCTGGGGTCGCCACTCTGGATGTGCTCGTCAACCTGGCCGAGCGCGCCGCGGCGCTCGATTGGGTCCGTCCCGGGCTCACGACAGAGACGCGCATCGAGATCGAGGATGGCCGCCATCCCGTCGTCGAGCGCGTCATCGACATCCCCTTCGTGGCCAACAGCCTGCAGATGAGCGAAAACCGACGCATGCTGGTCATTACCGGCCCGAACATGGGCGGCAAGTCGACCTACATGCGCCAGAACGCACTCATCGTGCTCCTGGCCTACGCGGGCAGCTTCGTACCGGCGCGTGCCGCGACCATCGGCCCGGTCGACCGCATCTTCTCGCGCATCGGCGCCTCCGACGACCTGGCCGGCGGCCGCTCCACCTTCATGGTCGAGATGGAAGAGACGGCCAACATCCTCAACAACGCCACCGAGCACAGCCTGGTGCTCATGGACGAGGTCGGACGGGGCACCAGCACCTTCGACGGCCTCTCGCTCGCCTGGGCCTGCGGCGTCGAGCTGGCCACCCGCATCCGCGCCTACAGCCTGTTCGCGACCCACTACTTCGAGCTGACGACACTGCCGAAGGAGTATCCGGGCATCGCCAACGTCCACCTGGACGCGGTCGAGCACGGCAGCTCCATCATCTTCATGCACGCGCTGCGCGACGGCCCCGCCAACCAGAGCTATGGGCTCGCCGTGGCGGCCCTGGCCGGGGTTCCCGCAAAGGTCATCGAGCGTGCCAGAGAGCGTCTTGGCGAGCTGGAGGAAGCGGCGCGGCGTCACGCCGAGCGCGAGGCGGTGCAGCTCTCGCTCTTCCCCTTGGAGTCCGAGGCACCGGAGGCGCCGCCCGAGGCGCATCACCCGATCCTGGATGCGCTCAGGAAGCAGAATCCGGACGACCTCAGCCCGAGAAAGGCACTCGACCTCGTCTACCGCCTGAAGAAGATGCTGGATAAGTAGCCGGCTACCAGCTGGCGCCAGCCTAGTCGGCGACGCGCTCGCCGATTCGCGCCATGGCCAGGGTGACGTTGTCGACGCCGCCACGCTCGTTGGCGAGACGAATCAGGGCGTCGGCCGCCGAGTCCAAGGAATTGGACTGCACGGCGATGAGGATCTGCCGCAGCCAATCCTCCGGAACCATGCCAGTGAGACCATCGGTACAGAGGAGGAAGAGGTCGCCGGGCTCGATCTGGAAGAGGCTCGATGCCACACCGACGCTCGGCGTCGAGCCCAGCGCCCGGGTCAAGATGTTCTCGCCGATGCCGTAGCGCTTGGCATCCTCGCGCGAGCTGAAGAAGCCCTGATCGACGACTTCCTGGATGAAGGAATGGTCGTGGGTCAGCTGCTCGAAGCGCTCGCCACGCAGACGGTAGACGCGCGAATCGCCCACATGCGCGACGGCCAGCCACTCCCAGCCCACCGCCCCGACGACCACGGTGCTGCCCATCCCCGAGTATTGCGGATGCTCCTTGGCATGCCGCCAGATCGCGATGTTGGCCTCCTCGACCGCGGCTTCCAGGTACAGCCGCGCCTTGTCGCCGTCGAGACGCGCGGTCTTGCGGCGACGAAAGCGCTCCAGGATGGTATCGACGACGAGACGGCTGGCGACATGGCCCGCAGTCGCGCCGCCGACACCATCGGCGACGATCAGCAGACCTCGGTCTTGATCGACGGCAACCGAGTCCTCGTTACGCTGACGGATCCGCCCCTTGTCGGTTCGCCAAGCAAGCTCGAGTGCGTAGGCACTAACCGGCTGCGGATCCATGGGGTTTCATCATCCTCGACAGGCGTTCTCAGCTGCCAACATCGCCGTTGAGACGCGCGGCAAGGCGTTTGGGATCGACGTAGCCGGGGATCAGCTCTCCGCTGTCGGTCAAGATGGCCGGCGTGCCACGCAGACCCAGATCGGTCCCGAGGGCCATGTGCTCGTCCACCGGATTGTCACAGGTCTTGGCCTCGATCTTCTTGCCGGACTTCGCCTTGGTCAGCGCCGTACGGCGAGCCTCATCGTCACCGGCGCACCAAACAGAGACCGCCTCCTCGTAGGCCGGGCTGCCCTTGCCGGCGCGCGGGAAGAAGAGATACTGCACGCGAATGCCTTCCTTCTCATAGTCCGCGATCTGGCTATGCAGCTTGCGGCAGTAGCCGCACTCGATATCCGTGAAGACGGTGACCGTGTGCTTCGGCTGGCCGGAGCCGAACACGACCATCTCGTCCTCGCCGATCTTGTCGAGCAGCTTCGCGCGGGCCGCGGCAAGGCGCGGCTCGGTCAGGTCCTTGCGATTCTTGAGGTCGACGATGTGGCCGCTCATGAAGTAGCGACCATCCCCAGTCACGTACATGAGATCGGTGCCGGCCATCACTTCATAGAGGCCGTCGATCGGCGCGGGCTGGATGCTGGTGATCTCGATGCCGGGCACGACCTGCTCCAAGGCCTTGCGGATGCTGTCTTCCGGGGAGGCGTTGGCGAGGCTCGAAGCCAGGCTCAAGGCGGCGGCAGCGAGGACGAAGTCGCGAATCTTCTTCATGAAGGCGTTCTCTAGTCTCTGAAGTTGGTGAACTGTAACGGCAAGCCCCAGTCCTCGTCACGCAGGAGCGCCATGACCCCTTGAAGGTCATCACGCTTTTTCCCCGTCACGCGGAGCTGGTCGCCCTGGATCTGTGCCTGGACCTTGATCTTGCTGCCCTTGATGGTCTTGATCATGCGCTTGGCAGTGTCGGAGTCGATGCCCTGCTTGAGCTTGACCTCTTGGCGCGCGGCATTCAACGAGGAGCTGGGCTCTTGCGGATCCAGACAGGCGAGATCGACCTTACGTTTGACCAGCTTTTGCCGCAGGATATCCATCAGCTGCTGCAGGTGGAATTCTTGCTCGCCTGTCAGCGCCACCTGCTCTTCCGTAAGCTCGAAACTGGCGTTGACACCCTTGAAGTCGAAGCGCGTACCGATCTCGCGATTGGCCTGGTCGACAGCATTCCGGACCTCTTGCAGGTCGATTTCAGAGACGACGTCGAAAGAAGGCATACCTGAATCTCTTGGCTCCTCTTGAAAAGCCCTCCACTATAGCCGCTCGCCGAGGAGATTTCGCCTTCCGATGGCCGAGCGGCTCAGCCGCGAGGGTGATGGTGGGCGTGGAGCTGCTTGAGTCGCTCTCGCGCCACATGGGTATAGATCTGGGTCGTCGAAAGATCACTGTGGCCCAGAAGCATCTGCACGACTCGCAAATCCGCCCCATGGTTCAGCAGGTGGGTCGCAAAGGCATGCCGCAGGGTGTGCGGTGACAGCGGCTTGACCACGCCGGCCTGAAGCGCGTAGCGCTTGATGAGCAGCCAGAAGGTCTGACGGGTCATGCAATCGCTGCGGCTAGTCGGAAAGAGATAATCGCTGACACGCCCCCCGAGAACATCGGCGCGCGGCCCGCGAACATACTCCCTGAGCCAGGCGCAGGCCTCTTCGCCCAGCGGAACGAGCCGCTCCTTGCCGCCCTTGCCGGTGATGCGCACCACGCCTTGCGTCAGACTCACCTGGCTGGGCGTCAGCCCCACCAGCTCACTGACGCGCAGCCCGCTCGCATAGAGCACCTCGAGCATGGTGCGGTCGCGATGGCCGCGCGGATCTTGCGTATCCGGAGCACCCAAGAGCGCCTCGACCTCCGACTCCGTCAGCGTCTTCGGCAGCTGACGGCCAATCTTGGGGGCGTCGACCCGGGCACTCGGATCTTCTTCGATCATGCCCCGGCGCAGTAGATACTGGTAGAACTGCCGCAGACAGGACAGCGCACGCGCGCTCGAACGGGGCTTGCGTCCCTGCATGGAAAGCAGCTCCAGATAATCGAGCAAGTCTAGCCGCCGTGCGCCGATCAGATCCCGCGCGCGCTCCTTGCTCAGCCAGCGCGCGAAAGCCCGCAGGTCGGATTGATAGGCGGCGAGCGTGCTCTGACTCAGCCCGCGCTCCATCCAGATGACGTCGGCGAAGGCCTCGATGACGGCCTGATCGTCCAATGCGCGCTCCTCGATGCCTTGCAAACTCCAAACGACGGCCACGACTCGAGCCCGAGGTCACCGCGATTTCCACGTCTTCGAGCACAGACGGGCAGCGCCATTATAGCCGTCGGCCAGTGGCGAGCCCGCCACCCGAACCTGTGGATAAGTCTGTGCATGAAGACGCGCAGCCCTTTCGCAGCAAGGCTTCAGCAAAACTCGATGCTTGCGCACGAAACCACCAGAAAAGATCAATAATTCTTTTGAATCATAACCTTAAAGAATCACCCAGAGAAGAGCCCAACGCAGCCTGCCAAGCTCCCCACCCAGACAGGGCATCCCCTGACTTGTGCACAACTCGGCGAGGCGCGCCGCGCCGCTTGGAGCCTGTCAAGGAGGTGGGCTCGACCGCAGCGAAAGACCACACCAGCTCTGTGCTAGCCGCCCGTGCAAGCCGCTCGTCATTCCTTCACAATTTCGCCTTTGGCGAGGGTACCTCAGGCGCAGCCGCGGGCCCCAATGCAAAGAGCCAGCCCCAAGACAGAGAGCGCAGACGAATGACGCAGCCCTTTTGGGAAACCACTCCGCTCGATCAGATGACGGCAGACGAATGGGAATCCCTCTGCGACGGCTGCGGGAAGTGCTGCCTGGAGAAGTTCGAGGACGAGGACACTGGGCGCATCGTCTATTCGCGGGTGGCCTGTCAGCTCCTGGGGCTCGACAGCTGCCGCTGCACCGACTACGCCAATCGCGCCCGCCTCATGCCGGACTGCGTCACCCTGGTCCCGCAGGTTCTGGAGAGCCCGAAGTGGCTGCCGGAAACCTGCGCCTATCGGCTCTTGAGCGAAGGCCAACCGCTGCCCGACTGGCACCCCCTGATCACCGGCGACCCGCAAAGCGTTGTCGACGCTGGAGAAAGCGTGCGCGGACGCGTCATCGGCCCAGAGAACGGGGACAATCCCCTGATGCACTTGATCGACTGGGTGCGCTGAGCCCGGCTCACGCCAGGGCCATGACCGACCTGACAGGGAGGCGCTGGCGTGGGGACGCCGCGCTCAAGTCTCCTGCGCGTCTTCCAGGTCGATGACGGCCTTCACCCGATTCCCGCTCCCTTGATATTCCAGAGAGCCGAAGGCGAGGTGGCGTGCCATGGCGATGCCACGGCCATGGCTGTCGAAGGCGCGTGCCGGGTCCAAGTCGAGGTACTTCTGCCACTCGAACCCCGGTCCCTGATCGGAGATGGTGAAACTGAGCTGATGGGCGCCGCGCTCCAGCTCGACCGTCGCATAGCGGTCCGCCCGATCGGGATCGGCGAGCCGTCGCTCGATCTCCTCCTGCCAGACGCCGTCTTCGATCAAGCGGCCCTTCTCGGTATAGCTGATGCCGAGATTGCCGTGCTCGACCGCGTTCAGCATGAGCTCCGAGAGCCCCATCGAGACCGACTCCGGATTCGGGCACAGCTGCGCCAGCACGGATGCCAGCGCGGCGATCTCGTCGAGCAAGCGAAACCTGAAGGTCGCTTGGTAGGTCATGCGCATGAGCGCCTTGAGCTCGGTCCCTACGCGAGCGAGGTCGATGCGCGTGCGCCGGTCGTCCAGCGCCGCGGCGACGATACTGCGCAGCGCCTTCGGCGAGTAAGGCTTGGCAAGGTAGTACCAGGCGCCCGCCGCCAGTCCCTCGGCGACCTGCTCGGAGCTGTCCGCGGCGCTCTGCATGATGACCGGGACATCGGCAAAACGGCTGTCTGCCTTGAGGCGGCGTAGCACGGCCATGCCGTCCATGCGCGGCATCATGCGATCTAGAATGACGCCGTCGTAGACCGCCGGCTCCTCCTTGAGCATCTGCCAGGCCTCGAGGCCATCCTGGGCGAAGCTCAACTGATACTCGTCGCCCAGACAGTGCGCGATGATGTCCAGGTTGATCGGCTCGTCGTCCACCACGAGCAGCTTAGCCATGGCCCGCACTCCTGTCGCGAGTGGCCGCGGCGCGATCTTGGGTATGCAGCCTCATCACAGGTCTCATGTCGCCCTCTTCCCGCGTCATCGCTTGGCAGAGCGCGATACCGGACGCATCGCTTGCTCTAGTCTGGAGTGCACCGAATCGGAATGCTAGCTGGCCGGTGGAGAGGACTTCTCGAGCTCATTTCCATTCTTGCGATCCGGGCGAGGCTCAGCCCCAGTCCAGGATCTCACGTAAGACGGTCGTGGCGTAGGTGCCCGCGGGAAGCGTCAGCTCGAGCCGCAGGCCTTCGGACGACCGAGTCGCGACGAGATCGCGGACCCGCAAACGCAGCGAGCGGCGCTCTTGACGCATCCCGTAACCTGCCAGTCCGCTGAGCCAAGGGCCGAACGGTGCCGCCACGGCGCATTCGAGCGCGCGCACCGCACCGCCAGTCGGCGGCTCTCCCTCGCCCCAGAGTGGACCGGTCGGATGCAGGTCCATGGCCGCGGCACGCGCGGTCAAGGTGTCATCGATGTCGTCGGCGAGAAAATAGGAATGGCTGCCGTCGAGCTGAAGGCAATCGCCCGGCTGGGGCTGAGCCCAATTCCCCCGCCGCACCCGCTCGGCCAGCACCTCGTTGAAGATTTGGGAGCGCGCGGCGGACAGCCAGAGGCCGCGCTCATGGCGAGAGACACGGCTGGCCTGACCGGTCAGCAAGGCGTGGGCACCGCGGAGATTACCGTCTTCGTGACCGAAACGCTGCTCGCCGAAATAGTCCGGAGCACCCTGGTCGCTGATACGGCCAAGCCGCGCCTCCAAGGCATCCTGAGGCGGGAAGAAATCTCGAATCAAGAGACGAAAGCGATTGCCGACGAGCGCGCCGCGTTTGAGCTTGCGTCGGTGCGGTCGCTCGCTCAGGACCTCGATGCCGAGGGGAGCCAGACTCGCCCAGCCGGGGCAGCCATTCCTCGGTCGAGGGACGGAGAACCATTGCAGGGTGATGGCGTGTCGGTCTTTGAGGCCGGCATAGCCGACGGCGGAGCTCGGGACGCGCAGCAGACCGGCCAGCTTTCGGGCCACCCATTCCGTATTCGCGCCCGTCTTGCGGACCCAAAGCAGGAGGTGATCACCCTCCCCGTCCGGCTCGAAGCCTAGAATCTCCTCGACCTCAAAATC
Source organism: Thiorhodococcus minor (assembly GCF_010820565.1). Taxonomy (GTDB): domain Bacteria; phylum Pseudomonadota; class Gammaproteobacteria; order Chromatiales; family Chromatiaceae; genus Thiorhodococcus; species Thiorhodococcus minor. The sequence continues at coordinate 11,795 of NZ_JAAIJQ010000080.1, forward strand.
TGCCGGCGCGGCGCGGATGCGCCCTTGCCCCAGCGGTTCACCGTGCGCGCGTGGCAGGGCGCGGACGCTGGTCCAGCCGGGGATCTGACATTCGGGCATGCGCATCGGCGCGTCGGCGCTCAAGCCCCGTGCTCGGTCAGCAGAACGGAGGCCGAGGCCGCGATCCCCTCGCCGCGCCCGGTGAAGCCCATCTGCTCCATGGTGGTCGCCTTGACGTTGACGCGCGTCGGATCGCAGCCCATGTCGCCAGCCAAGACATCGCGCATGCCTGGGATGTGAGCCGCCAGCTTGGGGCGCTGGGCGATGATGGTCATGTCGGCATTATGCAGGGCCAGGCCGCGCTCGCTCAGGCTCTCCATGACCCGGCGCAGGAGGATGCGGCTGTCGATGCCGGCATAGGCGTCATCCGTGTCGGGAAAATGGCGGCCGATGTCGCCAAGCCCAGCCGCCCCGAGCAGGGCATCGCAGAGGGCGTGAATGAGGACGTCGCCGTCCGAGTGGGCGAGCAGCCCCTGGTCGTGGGGAATTTCCACACCGCCGATCACCAGGGGACGATCCGGGGCGAAACGATGGGCGTCGAAGCCCTGTCCGATCAACATGGTTTGCAGCCTCCAGCCGCCAGCTCAGGGCCGCCAGCGGCGCAGAGACCCTGGCCGAGCGGGACCTGGAGCGACGACGCTGTCAGTCGATACGACCCTGCTGGCGCAGGTGGAAATGGGCGAGCGGAAGGTCTTCCGCCCGCGTAATCTTGATGTTGTCCGCGTGACCCTCGATGAGGCGCGGGGCTTGGCCCAAGCGCTCGATAGCCGAGGCGTCATCCGTCACCAAGTCGCTTGCGGCCAGGGCATCCTGCAGCGCATGGCGGAGCAGGCCGAGCCGGAACATCTGGGGTGTATAGGCATGCCAGAGGGCCGAGCGATCGACGGTCGCGTCGATGCGCTCGCCGCCATTGGCGCGCTTCATGGTGTCTCTCACCGGAACCCCGAGCAGCCCGCCCACGGCGTCATCGAGCAGGCTGTCGATCAGGCGCTCCAGGTCCTCGAGCCGCAGGCAAGGCCGGGCGGCATCGTGAACCAGCACCCAATCCGCATCCTCGGCGCGCCCCTCCAGCGCCAATAGCGCGTTGAGCACCGAGTGGCAGCGCTCCGCGCCCCCGGCCGCGCGCAGCACCTTGGGGTGGGCGGCATAGGAGGTCGAGCCCCAGTAGCCGTCCTCAGGGCCAAGGGCGACGACGACGCCACTGATCCGATCGTGGTCGACGAAAAGCTTGAGCGTATGCTCGATGACGGTCCGTCCGGAAAGCTCGAGATACTGCTTGGGGATCTTGCTCCCCATGCGTTTTCCGACCCCGGCCGCCGGCAGCACGGCCCAGAGTTTCACCTCAACCCTCACGGCTTGCCCTCCGGCTTGGGCGGCTCGATCACCTGTATGAAGATCTCACCCGGCTTGATCATTCCAAGCTCACTCCGCGCACGCTCTTCGATGGCCTCCAGACCGGCGTCCAGGTCCTCGACCTCGGCCTGAAGCTTCTGGTTTCTGGCCTGCAAGCGCTCGATCTCGGCCTCTTGCAAGGCGATCTCCTGTTTGAGGCTGTGGAGATCGGCAAGACTCCCCTCGCCAACCCACAGCCGGTATTGCAGCGCGACCAGGAGAACGACCAAAGCGGCGATCAGCCAGCGCATCTCGGCAGCCCTATCGACTCAGAGCCCTGGGCATCCCTCGCCCAGGGCAGGTTGGACCGGGGTCAGAGCCACTTGAAGGCATCCGGACCGGCATAGACGGCCTCGTCGGCCAGCTGATCCTCGATGCGCATCAGCTGGTTGTACTTGGCCACGCGGTCGGAGCGCGACAGCGACCCGGTCTTGATCTGCCCGGTGCAGGCGCCCACCGCCAAATCGGCGATGGTCGTGTCCTCGGTCTCGCCGGAGCGATGCGAGACGACGGCGGTATAGCCCGCGCCATGCGCCATCTCGATGGCCTCCATGGTCTCGGTCAGGGTGCCGATCTGGTTGACCTTGATGAGGATGGAATTGGCGACGCCCTTGTCGATGCCTTCCTGAAGGATGCGGGTGTTGGTCACGAAGAGGTCGTCGCCGACGATCTGGACCTTGCCGCCCAGGCGATCCGTGAGGCGCTTCCAGCCGTCCCAGTCGCCCTCGGCGAGGCCGTCCTCGATGGACAGGATGGGATACTTCGATACCCACTGATCCAGCAGGTCGATCATGCCGTCGGAGTCGAGCGTGCGCCCCTCGCCCTTGAGGACGTACTTGCCGTCCTCGTAGAACTCGGACGCGGCCACGTCCATCCCCAAGTAGATGTCGGCGCCGAGCTTGAAGCCGGCCTTGTCGATGGCCTCCAAGATGGCCTCGATCGCGGCCTCGTTGGAGGGCAGGTCTGGCGCGAAGCCACCCTCGTCGCCCACAGCCGTGGCCAGGCCGCGCCCCTTGAGCACGGCCTTGAGCGCATGGAAGACCTCGGCGCCGTAGCGCACGGCCTCACGCACGCTGGGCGCGCCGACCGGCATGATCATGAACTCCTGGAAGTCCACGCTGTTGTCCGCGTGCTCGCCGCCGTTGATAATGTTCATCATAGGGACAGGCAGCTTGTAGGGACCGCCGGAGAGCGACATGAAGAGCGGCAGCGCCTTCTCCTGCGCGGCCGCGTGCGCCGCGGCCAGCGACACCCCCAGCAGGGCATTGGCGCCGAGGCGGCCTTTATTGTCGGTGCCGTCCAGCTCGATCATGCGCTTGTCGAGCGCCTGCTGGTCCGTGACATCCATGCCGAGCACGGCGGTACGCAGCTCGCCTTGGATGTTGGATACGGCCGTCAGGACCCCCTTGCCGCCATAGCGGGACTTGTCACCGTCGCGCAGCTCCAGGGCCTCGCGCGAGCCAGTGGAGGCACCCGAAGGGACGATGGCGCGCCCAATGGCACCATCGGCGGTAATGACATCGGCCTCGACCGTGGGATTGCCACGCGAGTCCAGCACCTCGCGAGCGCGGACGTCGACGATCTCGGACATGTTCTGGCTCTCCTTAGAAGAGAAAGAGAAAAAAGACGAAAGGAAGTTTAGGTGGGTCGGGCCACTCTAGTGCAGCTCCGCGAGACCGGCCGTTTTCACCATATGGTCCAGCTCGATCAAGGTCGCGAGCAGATCGCGCATGCGATCGAGCGGCCAGGCGTTCGGACCGTCGCTCAGCGCCTCGTCCGGGCGCGGATGCGTCTCCATGAAGATCCCCGCCACACCAGCCGCGACCGCGGCACGCGCCAGCACGGGGACGAATTCCCGCTGGCCACCAGACTTGTCCCCCTGTCCGCCCGGCAGTTGCACCGAATGGGTGGCATCGAAGACCACCGGGCAGCCGGTCTCGCGCATTACCGCCAAGGCGCGCATATCCGAGACCAGGTTGTTATACCCGAAAGAGGCGCCGCGCTCGCACACCATGATCTGCTGATTTCCGGTCGCGCGCGCCTTGTCCACGACGTTGCGCATATCCCAAGGCGCGAGGAACTGCCCCTTCTTCAGGTTCACGGGCTTGCCCTGACTGGCCACGGCCCGAATGAAATTGGTCTGCCGACAGAGAAACGCGGGGGTCTGAAGCACATCGACGACTGCGGCAACCTCGGCGAGCGGGGTATCCTCGTGCACGTCGGTGAGGACTGGAGCACCGACCCGCTCTTTGACGGACTCCAGAATCTTGAGCCCAGCTTCCAGCCCTGGGCCACGGAAACTCCCGCCGGAGGAGCGGTTCGCCTTGTCGAAGGACGACTTGTAGATAAAGGGAACGCCGAGGGCGTCCGTCATCTCCTTGAGGGCCCCGGCGGTCTCCTGCGCCAGTCCCTCGCTTTCGATCACGCAGGGACCGGCGATCAGAAACAGCGGGCGATCGAGCCCGACCTCGAAGGATCCGAGCCGCATCATGCGGCCTTGTCCCCGGCCCGCGCCTGCTGTGCGCGAGCAGCACGGACGAAGCCGGTGAAGAGCGGGTGGCCGTCACGCGGCGTCGAGGTGAACTCCGGGTGAAACTGACACGCGATGAACCAGGGATGGTCGGGGATCTCGATGATCTCGACCAGGCGGCTGTCGAGCGACCAGCCGGAAAAGCGCATCCCGGCGTCCTTGAGCGGATTCAGGTAGCCATTGTTGAACTCGTAGCGATGGCGATGGCGCTCGCGCACCTGGGCCTGGCCGTAAACCTGGCGCGCCAGGCTGCCCGGCTCGAGCCTGCAGTTCTGGCCGCCGAGGCGCATGGAGCCGCCCAAGTCGTCGGCCTCGCTACGCGTCTCCACCCTACCGTGCTCGTCGCGCCACTCGGTGATGAGGGCAATGACTGGATGCGGCGATTGGCGGTCCAGCTCGGTGCTGTGAGCACCCTCGAGACCAGCGACATGGCGCGCGTACTCGATGACGGCGACCTGCATGCCGAGACAAATGCCGAGGTAGGGGATGCGATGCTCGCGCGCATAGCGCACCGCGGCAATCTTGCCCTCGATGCCGCGCTCGCCGAACCCGCCGGGGACTAGGATGGCGTCCAGGCCTTCCAGGCAGTCGGTCCCGGTCTTTTCGATCTCTTCCGAGTCCAGGTACTGGATCTCCACCTTGGTGCCAGTATGCACGCCGGCGTGGGCAAGCGCCTCGGACAACGATTTATACGCCTCGGTGAGGTCCATGTACTTGCCGACCATCCCGATGCGTACGGATTGAGAGGGGTGGTCGAAGCCCTCGAGCACCCGATCCCACTCGCTGAGATCGGCCTCAGGCACATCGAGCCCGAACTGGCGCACGACCAGCTCGTCGAGCTTCTGCGCATGGAGCAGACGCGGGATGCGGTAGATGTTGTCGGCATCGACCGCAGAGATGACGGCATCCTCCGGGACATTGGTGAAGAGCGCGATCTTGCGCCGCTCGTCCTCCGGAAGGTTATGCTCGGCACGGCACAGCAGGATGTCGGGCTGGATACCGATGGAGCGCAGCTCCTTGACCGAGTGCTGTGTCGGCTTGGTCTTGATCTCTCCCGCGGTGCGGATGAAGGGCACCAGGGTCAGGTGCATGAAGAGCGCGTTCTCGCGGCCTTCCTCGACGCGCATCTGGCGAATCGCCTCCAGGAAGGGCAGCGACTCGATGTCGCCCACGGTGCCGCCGATCTCGACCATGGCGATGTCGGCCCCCTCGGCGCCGAGGCGGATGCTCTGCTTGATCTCGTCGGTGATGTGCGGAATGACCTGCACGGTGCGGCCCAGATAGTCGCCGCGGCGCTCCTTACGGATGACGCTTTCGTAGATCTGTCCGGTCGTGAAGTTGTTGTTGCGCCCCATGCGGGTACGCAAAAAGCGCTCGTAGTGGCCGAGGTCCAGATCGGTCTCCGCGCCGTCGTCGGTCACGTAGACTTCGCCGTGCTGGAAGGGGCTCATGGTGCCCGGGTCCACGTTGATGTAGGGGTCGAGCTTGATCATGGTGACCCGAAGCCCGCGGGCTTCGAGCAGGGCCCCGAGCGAGGCCGAGGCAATACCTTTTCCCAGCGATGAGACGACACCGCCGGTGATGAAAATAAACTTTGTCATAGGAACCAGGGGGAGGGTCGAGGGTGGTGGCCCGAGTGCGCCCACAAAGTTACCAAAACCGCCCCGTCCGCTCAATCCGAGACCCATGCATGGAGCCTCGCTCGGATACCTTCGGAGGGACACGCGAGCTTCCGCCCGAGAGACCGGGTATGCACAACGCCCTGAATCCCGCGCACTTGTAATCTGACATGGATCAGGTTACAAAATAAGAAAACTTGACCCAGATCAAGCAGTGGACCCTTCGTGAAACCGTCGATGCAACCGAGGACGGTGACTTGAGCCAGCGAACAGTGATCTCCCTAGAAAGTATTAGGGTCGCATGTAAGAACTGCACCCTTTCGTCGCTTTGTCTCCCGATGGGTCTCGCCCAAGAGGACGTCGAACGGCTCGACGACATCGTGAAGCGGGCTCGCCCCTTGCACCGCGGGGATTCCCTATTCCGCGAAGGCGACAAGTTTCGCTCCTTGTACGTGGTCAAGACGGGCTCGGTGAAGACCTTCGCACCCAGTCAGGAAGGCGGCGAGCAGGTGCTCGGATTCCATCTCCCCGGTGAGATCATCGGGCTCGACGCCATCGACAAGGATGTACACGCATGCTCCGCGCGTGTACTCGAGACCTCCGCGATCTGCGAGATTCCCTTCGCCCGGCTGGAAGAGCTGACGGCGAACATTCCGAGCTTACAGCATCAGATGTATCGCTTGCTCAGCAAGGAGATCGGGCAGGATACGGATATGCTCTTACTGCTCGGCAAGAAAAACGCCGAGGAGCGACTCGCGGCCTTCCTCCTGAGCCTCTCCCAGCGCCTGCACAAGCGCGGACTCTCACCCTCCGACTTCTACCTCAGCATGTCACGGCACGAGATCGGGAACTATCTGGGGCTGGCCGTGGAGACCGTCAGCCGGCTCTTCACCCGCTTCCAGGAGGACGGCTTGATGCAGGTGGATCGCAAGCACATCCAGCTTGTCGACCTACCCGCGCTGGAGGCCCTCGTAAAGGGTGTCGGGCAGGGCCGCGACAAACAGCAGCAGCCCGGCTAGGCGAGCAGCCATGCAGAGCGGCGCGCGCGCCGCCCTGCGCTTGATCGAGGCGGTAGCGCCGCCTCCCGCCTAGGCGCTCTCCTCCCGCAGCCAGAGACAGCCCTCCGCGCTCGCGGCGTCGATCGCGGCGAGCCGCGCGGCATGCATCTCTCCTTCCTCCGCACTCGCCTTCACGACGCGCAGCCGCGGCCGGTCCGGATCGATGCTTCCGCGACGCACCGGCTTAGCGCCTGCGCCCGTCTCCTCCAGCGGATCGCCGCCCAGATGCAGTGCGATCTGACCGCCGGTCATCGCCAGGTAGACGTCCGCGAGGATCTCGGCGTCGAGCAGGGCGCCGTGCAGCTCACGATGCGAGTTGTCGACCGAGTAGCGCTTGCAGAGCGCATCCAGGCCATTGCGCTGCCCCGGATGCATCCGCCGCGCCATCCCGAGCGTGTCGGTCACCTCACAGAGGTCAGAGATACAGGGCGCATCGGCGCGCCACAGCCTCAGCTCGTGATCCAGGAAGCCGACATCGAAGGGGGCGTTGTGGATGATGAGCTCGGCGCCGTCGATATAGCGGATGAAACGCTCCGCGATGTCGGCGAAGCGAGGCTTGTCGGCGAGAAAGGCATTGCTGATGCCATGGACCTCCTCGGCGCCGGCGTCGATCTCGCGATCGGGCTGGAGGTACTGGTGGAAGCTGCTCTTGGTCAACCGGCGATCGACCATCTCGACACAGCCGATCTCGATGATCCGGTGACCTTCTTGGGGCTCGAGCCCTGTCGTCTCCGTATCCAGCACGAGCTGACGCATCTAACGACTCCCCCGCTTCGGAATACCCAGGTTGGCCAGCGTGTCGGCCCGCTCGTTCTCGGCATGGCCCGCATGCCCCTTCACCCAATGCCAGCGCACCTCGTGCCCGGCGAGCGCGGCATCGAGCCGCTCCCAGAGATCGCGGTTCTTCACCGGCTTGCGGTCCGCGGTGCGCCAGCCATTGCGCTTCCAGCGGGGCATCCATTCACCGACGCCGCGCTTGACGTATTGCGAGTCCGTAGTGATCTCAACGCAGCACGGCCGCGTCAGCGACTCGAGCGCGGCGATCACCGCCATAAGCTCCATGCGATTGTTGGTCGTCTCGGGCTCGCCGCCGCAGAGCTCCTTTTCGGTCTCGCTCCAGCGCAGGAGCACGCCCCAGCCGCCTGGGCCCGGATTGCCCTTACAGGCACCATCGGTGAAGGCGTGAACGCAATCAGGCATGCCCGGTTCCTCGTGTCGTCGGTCGTACGGCCCCGCCGGCGAGCAGCGCACTGGGCTTCGCACGCGCCGGCTTGATCGGAGTCAGCGTCACCACCCGCTTCACCGCCCGAATGACATAGACGGCGCCGAGCATGGGCCACAGGCGCTTGCCGAGCCGCTCCATGCGCGCGCAGCGCCGTCCGCGCAGACTGTCGATAGGCGGACAGAAGACCAGGGCTTCGCGGACCTCGATATCGAAGCCGAGCTCGCCTAGCCAGCCCTCCACGCGAGGCGCGAGAAAGAAGCGGCCGCACCAGGGCATGCGCTGCTTCGAGCGCCAAACCGCTCGACGCAGGCCCCAGGCGCTCAAGGCATTGAAGCCGATCACGATGACGCGGCCCTCCGGGATGAGGACACGCTCGACCTCGCCGAGCACCATCCTGGGATCGTTCGCGAAATCCAGGGTGTGAGGCAGTAGCGCCGCGTCGATGCTGTCGGAAGCCAGGGGGAGCTGATCTGGAAGCCCCACGATGCTGGCGGGCTCGCGGACGCTCGACGGCTCGATCGGCAGCTGGATGCGATGACGAATGCGACTCGAGGCCAAGGCCTCGCTGAATGAATCGGTGGCACCGACCTGGACCAGATAGTAGCCGAAGGTGTTGGCGAGCAGCCGCTGAACGGCCTCGCTCTCGAGACGCGCGACCTCCTCGCCCAGGGGGGAGCGAAACCAGCCTTCAAGCTGACTGAGGGGGGACGCCTGTTCGGGCTCGAGATTCATGCGGGTGCCTCTTCCGGGGGCACATGGTAACCGTGATCGCAGCCGATGTCCTGACAGGCGGCAGGGCATATCCACGCGGGCAGCCTGGAATTGGCTGCGCCCTTTGCGTATGATGGCCGAATAAAATTCACAATGTTTCGCTCATACAGAGACTTAGGAACATTTACCGGGGCCCCCAATGCTAGGAATCAGCCTTCTCCTGCGCCCGACGTACGCGCTGAGTCTACTCGCCCTCCCCTTCCTCGCCGGCTGCGCCGGCAAGACCGAGCTCTCCGCGACCGATGAGAGCGGCTACTACGGCAGCTACGCAGGCGCCGTATCCGCGCGCGAATACGGCTATGTGCGTCCCGCGGGGGACATCGTCGTCGGCGCTCGGTCGCGCACCGCCGGGTCTGGGCAGGGCGACAACCTCTGGCGTCGCGTGCAAGCGGGCATGCAGCTCGATCTGCGCGCCGACTCGCGCATCGACCACACGGTCGAGCGGTTCCGCCGCGACCCGCGCTTCCTGGAGAAGGTGTCGCGGCGGGCCTCCCCCTACCTGCCGATCATCGTGGCGGAGATCGAGCGCCGCGGCTTGCCGATGGAGATCGCCCTGCTGCCGCACGTCGAAAGCCGCTACAACCCCGCCGCTACCTCACCGAAGGCGGCCGGAGGCATGTGGCAATTCATGCCCTACACCGCGCGGGAGATGGGGCTGAGGCTCGACAGCGGGTACGACGAGCGCCGCGACGTCGTCGCCTCGACACGTGCCGCGCTCGACTATCTGGAAATGCTGAGCCGACGCTTCGATGGCGACTGGGAGCTGGCCATGGCCGCCTACAACTGCGGGCCGGGCCGAGTCGAAGCCGCCCGGGAGGCGAACCGGCGACGCGGCAAGCCGACCGACTTCTGGTCGCTCGACCTGCCGCGAGAGACCGAGAGCTATGTGCCGCAGATCCTGGCAACCGCGAAGCTCGTAGCAGAGTCCCGCAAATACGGTCAGCGTCTGCCCGCGATCCCAGATCGGCCGCAGATGGAGATGATCCGCAGCAGTCAGCCGATGGATCTCGTGCGGGTCGCGACGGCAACCGGAGTCAGCCTTTCCGAGCTGCGTCGACTCAACCCCGGCATCCGCATGAGCGCTAGCGGCGGCCCCAACGTCTCTAAGCTGATGGTTCCGGCCGGCCGCGGCCAGAAGATCAGCGCCGCCTCCCGCAAGATCCGCGTCGTCCCGCTCGGCGCATCCACCGCACCGCGCGTCGCGCTTCGCGTCAAAGAACGCAAGCAGCCGCTGGCCACCAAGGCGCTGGCCGATGGTCAAACCCACATCGTCAAGAACGGCGAGACACTGGCCTCCATTGCGCTCCGCCACGGTCTGGACTTGAAGACACTCGCGAAGTGGAACGGTGTCTCGGCGCGCGAGCCGCTTCTGCCCGGGCAGACGCTGAGCATTCCATCCCGGCACAGCGCCCCGGATCTCGTCAGCCATCGCGTGCGCAAGGGCGACTCGCTCTCGAAGATCGCCCGACGCTACGGCGTCTCAATGGCCGATATCCGGCGCTGGAACCACCTGGCGGACAATCAGCTGAGGACCGGCGAGACACTGCGCATCTATCGGCGCGGCTCGTCGTCCTAGTCGCGGCAGCCTGCGCCAGACGGACGCCGCGGCACTTGGATTCCACGCCTCCGAACGATTCAGGCGGCGCGGCTATCGACAACCAAGGCGCAGTTTGCCGACTTCCAGGCCCACGCATTCGCTCCACCCACCCATTCGCCCCATCCACCAATCCGCTCCACCCAGGGTAGCTCAGGTGACGGTAGCGACACTTGCTGGCGGGCTCGCTCGGAGCCCGCTTGCTGCCGAGGTAGCTGGACCGGGACGCTACCCTCGCGTGGCCAGATCGCGCCGATCGGCCCCTGTCTTCGCAGCCCAGGGCCACGGCAGGCGATGAGCTGCCAGCGAGCGCTCTGCATCGCCCTGCTTTGGCTCCCCCTGCTTTGCCTGCCCCATCTTTGTCTACAGCGCGAGGCGAGCGCCATGTCTTGGCTACCGGGACCTTCTGCGTCCGAGCGCCGAGTCTCGCCCGCCCCCCGCGCCACAAGCGCCGTCGACCGAATCGTCGTCAAGAAGGCCGCGCGCAGACTCTATCTCATGCGCGGTGATCAGTCCGTTCGCGCCTACCCCATCGCGCTAGGCTTCAGTCCGCGTGGCCACAAACGACGGGAGGGCGATGGACGCACCCCGGAAGGGCGCTATGCGATCGACTGGCGAAACCCGAAAAGCCGTTTTCACAAATCCCTGCACCTCTCCTACCCGAGCCCAGGCGACTCCAGACGCGCCGTCTTCCGGCGCCAAGCGCCCGGCGGGATGATTATGATCCACGGCCAGCCCAATGGCAGAGCGGAGGCGGAGCCACTCGAAGGCGACTGGACGCTGGGCTGCATCGCCGTCTCGAATTCCGCAATCGAGGAGATCTGGCGCCTCACGCCCCTAGGAACGCCAGTCGAAGTACTGCCCTGATGGGCGCGCCGGATCCCGACCGGATCCTGGGAAGGCGACCGAGGAGCCAGTAGGAAGGGATGGCTAACGCGAGCGCGCGCTCAGATCGCCGCACGGCGGCGCATTGAGCCAAGCATCATCGCGTCGGCCACGCCGGAAGCGTGGGGATCCGGGGGCCGAGGCGATGCCACACGCGCATCGCCCGCCCCCCCCGCCGAGAGGTAGCCGCGCGCATCGCCGACACGGCTCCCGCCGAGACTACCAGGGCAGCATGCGCCGCAGGCCATTGTCCTTGAGGACGTATTGATGCCAGAGCGCCGCTATGACGTGCAGCCCGATCAAGACATAAAGGAAGATCTCCATCGGCTCGCCGTGGAAGAAGTCCTCCATGAGCTCGTGCAGACCATGCATCTCGCCGGTGATGGATGGAATCTGCATCCCGAAGAAATCCGCGGCATAGTTCTTCGACGCTACGCGAAGGTAGCCGAAGATGGGCACCAATAGGGTCGAGAGGTTCAGCAGGACGTGGGCACTGTTCGCCGCGAGCTGGCTCCACTTGGGTGCGCCGAGGAGCGCTGGCGGCGGCACGAGCTTACGCCAGCCGATGCGCGCGAGCGTCACCAGGAAAACCAGGATTCCAAGCGACATATGGAGCTTCACCCAATAGAGCTCCGACTCCTCCGGGACCATTTCACGGATGCTGTTGGTGACGAAGAGACCGAGCAGCAACAGGGCGACCAGCCAGTGAAAAGCCTGCGCGACGAGCCCGTACCGCTCGACCTTGATGTCTTGGCTCATTGACGACGACCTCGTTGTAAACAATCAGAAAACCCTTATTATTGCATGGGTTTGTGCAAAGAAACCGCGCCGCTCAGACTGCACCCTCGGGGACAGAGCGCCCCGAGAGCGACCAAAAGAAGCCCAGCATCTCCCGTGAGGCGTCCGGCCCCCGCGGCTCGGCAAAGGGCGCCGATGCGCGACCGCCGAGCCAGCCATGCCCGAGGCCTTGAGCCAGCCAATGCTCGGCCAGGAGTGCTCCGTCGAGACGCTTGTACTGGATTCGGGAGTACCCGACTCCTTGATCGCTCCGACCGTCCAGACGCACCCTGTCGAGCCCGACAGAGGCGCCCGGCAGGAACTGCCGGATCAGGGCCTCTGAATTGGCTGGACTCACAGTGGCATCCCCATCGCCGTGAAAGACGATGATCGGGGGTAAACGCTGGTCCGGCGGGGACACCTCGCCTCCGCCCGGTCCCTGCGCCATCAGGGTCAGCGCCGAGACCATGTCGCCCGCGATACCATAGGGCAGCCCGGAGTGCACGCCGACACCGGCAAACAGCTCCGGGTAAGTCGCCGCCAAGGTCGCGGCCATCGTGCCACCCGCCGAGAACCCCGCCACGTAGACCTGACGCGCATCGAGACGACAGCCATCCCGAATCCGGCCCGTCATCCCCGCAAGGATGCCCGGCTCGCCGGCCCCTCGGACCTGATTGTCGGGGTCGTACCAGCACCAGCAGCCCGAGGCGTTGGCGACCGGGGACTGGGCCGGATAGAGGACCGCGAAGCCCCATTGCTCAGCGAGCGCGTCCATGCGCGTCAAGTCCGCAAAGGTGTCGGGATTCTGCCCACAGCCATGCAGCATCACGAGAAGCGCCGCGGGATCCGCGAGCTGCCGCGGCATGTAGAGGCGATAATCCCGGGCGCCTGCGGCATCGCGGAAGCTGCCGCGCGAGATACCCGGGCTTGGCCGCACACCCGGCGGACCGGACGGACCCAGGGGGCCTGCTCCATGACGCACGCCGCCAAGCTCCGAGGCCTCGGCATCATCAACGCGCTCGAAGTCGCCTTCGATGATGTCCGGCTCGGCCACCGGTGGCTTCCTCAGCGCGTCCTCGTCGTGCGGCCTGGCGCCGAGCACCCGCTGGATCAGGGCGGTCGCCTCGGCGAAGCGCCCCGCCTGGGTCAAGCGCGTCGCCTCTGCCATCGCCGCCTTGATCTTGTCATCTATCATTCGAAGCTCTCGCATGCTTGGGTGCCGGCTGAGCGACGGCCTCATTTCAGGGAGGAGCCGCCGATGGCAGTGGCTTGCCGCACCGCCAAACACCTGACAAAGTAAGGGATCATAACAACGAGCGGCCCCAGAGTCCGCCAGACTCGAGGAGCCGGATCATGCCCCCTTCCACCGCCGCCGGGCCGGCCGGCTCAGCCCTCGTGGACAGATTCGGCAGGGCGGTGACCTAAGCCTGCCTCTCCGTCACGGATCGCTGCAACTTCAGGTGCCTCTACTGCATGTCCGAGGCACCCAGGTTCTTGCCGCGCAGCCGGCTGCTCAGGCTCGAAGAGGTCGCCAGACTCGGAAAGTGCCTCACCGAGATGGGCGTGACCAAGCTCCGCGTCACTGGCGGAGAGCCACTTGCACGGCGGAATGTGCTCTGGCTCTTCCAGCAGCTGGGGGCGCTCCCCGGACTCGAGGACCTCAGCCTGACAACCAATGGTGCGCTGCTCGAGCGTTTCGCTTGGCCGCTGCGAGCTGCTGGCGTCACCCGCGCGAATATCAGCCTCGATGTCCCTGCGGACGGAGCACTTTCGGCGCCTGACGCGCCTCGGCAGCCTGGACCAAACCCTGCGTGGCATCGACGCCGCCATCCGCTCTGGCTTTCGCCGCATCAAGCTCAATGTCGTCGTCCTCGAGCAGCATAACGACGACGAGGTGCTGGATCGGAGAGTAAGCCGGGTCCTTGCCGCCGTTTAGGCCGAAGTTGGTGTTCTCTGTTTGCCGCCTGGTTTCCCGGCGGT